>JAERSO010000037.1 GCA_016845585.1 Acidimicrobiaceae bacterium
CCACTGCGGCATCGACCGGGTCCCCGTTCACTGGGTCGACGTCGATGACGAGACAGCCCACCGCATCCTCCTCGCCGACAACCGCACCGCCGATCTCGCCACCTACGACGACCACGCACTCGCTGACCTCCTCGTCGAGATGGGCAAGACCGGCCACCTCGACGGCACCGGCTACGACGGAGACGACCTCGATGACCTTCTCGCAGATCTTGAAGCCGAGTACAAGGGGGAAGGCGACCCGAACCTGTACAGCGGCAAGATCGTAGCCCCGATCTACAAAGCGACTGGCGACTGCCCACCGGTCCACGACTGCTACGACACGTCGAAGCGAGACGAACTGCTGACTGCGATCAACAAACGGACTGATCTGCCAGACGAGATCGCCACGTTCCTACGATCAGCAGCAGAACGACATACGACGTTCCGCTACGATCACATCGCCGAGTTCTACTGCCACGCTGACGCCGAGCTCCAGCAGCTAATGGAAGATTCGGCGCTCGTCATCATCGACTTCGACAAAGCAGTCGAGAACGGGTTCGTGCAGCTCTCGAAGACGATCGCTGGAATCTTCGCAGCGGACTACCCAGGCGAGAGCTAGTGCCGTCTCAACCGCCCCGCGACTTCGCCGCTTACATCCTGACGCACCGGCGACCAGCACGCAGAGAACAGCGCACGCTGCGCGCCATCGAACGCTGCGGCTACACGGGTCCGGTGTATCTCGTCGTCGACGATGAGGACCCGACACTTCCCGAATACATCGAAGAGTACGGCGATCAGGTCGTCGTCTTCCCGAAACAAGCCACGATCGACTTGTTCGACATCGGCGACAACTTCGGCGGCTCCGGCTCCGTCGTGCCGCGCAACGCCATCTGGGACATCGCCCGCGAACACGGCCACCGATACTTCACTCAGCTCGATGACGACTACATCACGTTCCGCTACCGCTTCAACGCAGACTGCAGACCCGTCTCAGCGAACAGCTTCGAGATCCGTGACCTGAACAAGATCTTCACCGCGTTCGTCAAGTGGCTCGCTGCGACCCCGCCCGAAGTTCACTCGCTCGCTTTCGGCCAAGGCGGTGACTTTCTCGGCGGCAGCACGAACGCCTACCTGCAATACATCCACGCCAAGCGAAAAGCCATGAACACGTTCATCTGCGACACCGAACGCCCGTTTCTGTTCCCCGGACGACGCAACGAGGACGTCAACTGCTACACCGAGCTCCAACGACGCGGCATCGCTTTCTTCAGCACTTTCCAAGTCATCTTCGACCAGTCATCAACACAGACACAGTCGGGCGGCATGACCGAGATGTACGAACAGGAAGGCACCTATCAGAAGTCGTTCACGTCCGTGATGCGCTGCCCCAGCGGCGTCAAGGTCTCACACCTCTCAGACCGCAACAAGAACCCTCGCATTCATCACCGAGTGACCTATAACAGAGTCGCACCCGAGTTCGTTCCAAAGTCGTACAAGAAGCCACGCTGAGACACCAGCCCACTCTCATCACTACACTCTCAACATGGCACGAAAAGCAGGACACCCCGCACCTAAACACGGCGGCACCGTAGAACTGACACCGGAAGAAGCAGACCGGTACCGACAGGTCGTCGATCTGCGCCGTGCTGGCTGGACTTTTGACGAGATCGCAGAACACGTCGGCTACGCGGATCGGTCAGGTGCCAAAGCAGCTTACGACGCAGCATTACGACGCTGGGGCACCCAAGCTGTTGACGACCTGCGACAATCAGAAGGCGAACGTATTGACCAGCTTTGGCGACGCATCTCAGCAGCGATCGCACAGCTCGGACCGGAAGCAGATGCGAACCAACTCGCAACGCTTACAAACTCGGCAGTACGAATCTCAGGAGCGCGCCGTCAACTGTTCGGTTTGGACGCGCCGAGACAGGTTGAGATCTCAGGTCAGAATGGTGGTGCGCTGCGAACGGACGTCGGCGAGATTCTGCGCGAACGGCTGCGACAGCTCGAAACGTGACCGACGAGCGTTCGGTTGTTCAGCGGCTTCGAGCCGCCGAAGGTACCGACTGGGCCGAGGACTACGATCCGCACTTCATCCGGTCGATCCTGTACGACTGGTCGTGTTGGGCACGCCCTGCCCAGCTTGCTCCCGACGGTGACTGGCGCATCTGGTTGATCCTGGCTGGTCGAGGCTTCGGCAAGACCCGCTCGGGTGCTGAGTGGGTTCGCCAACAAGTCGAGCGAGGCTACAGCCAACGCATCGCGCTTGTCGGCGCAACTGCTGCTGACGTCCGTGACACGATGATCGAAGGCGAGTCCGGGCTGCTTCGGATCTTTCCCGACGAGACCCGTCCTCGATACGAACCCTCGAAACGTCGGGTCACATTCCACAACGGTGCGATCGCTACGACGTACTCAGCGGACGAACCTGATCGGCTGCGCGGCCCGAACCACGACGCCGCATGGGCCGACGAGGTTGCCGCCTGGCGCTACCCCGAAGCATGGGATCAGCTTATGTTCGGGCTTCGCATCGGCGACCGTCCCCGAGCCGTCGCAACGACTACGCCGAGACCGACTCGTCTGATCCGAAACCTTGCTGACCGACCCGACTGCGCCGTCACCCGAGGCTCGACGTACGACAACGCCGCCAACCTTGCCCCGGCGTTCCTCGATGAGATGCAGCAACGGTACGAAGGCACCCGACTAGGACGACAAGAACTCGAAGCAGAACTACTGCTCGACAACGACG
>JAERSO010000038.1 GCA_016845585.1 Acidimicrobiaceae bacterium
CGCCAGGGCGACCGTGCCGGAGTCGGCGCCGAACGCCACGCCCTTCGACATGCGGGTGTGTGAATCGCCGCCGATGATGATCGCCCAGTCGTCGACGGTGATGTCGTTGAGGACCTTGTGGATCACGTCGGTCATCGGGGCTCTTCGATGTCGGGCAGGTCGGTGAAGAACTCCGCGTTTGCGTAGCTCTGCAGCGCCTCGATCGACGGGCCACCCTTCATGTGCGACAGCTGCTCGAACGCCGATTCGGGCGAGATCTCGGCGATCGTGCGAGCACCGTCGATGATGTCCTTGAGCACCCGCGCCTTGAGGCCGGCGGCGCTCGTTGTGCCGGGCAGCCGCGGCTCGGGGATCGTGATGAGCCTCGATGTCGCCGACCAGCGAGAAGATCCACTGATCCTCGGATGGTCGGGGAGCATGGAGAGCACGACACTTCCCGCGGCGATCTCAGCGGTCGAGTGACGAACCCCGCTCGGGCTCACACACCGCGGCCGCGCTAGGTTCCGGCGTGATGTCGATCGGTCACAAGATTGCCTTCATCGGCTCGCATTCGGTGCGCAAGACGAACGCTGTCCATTCATTCGCGGGGGCGGTGGGGCGTAGCGGCCGCAGCGTTGAGGTGGGCCGCGAGATGGTCCGTTTCAGCCCGTTGGGGCTCAACGAGGGAGCGACACCCGAGGCACAACTCTGGGTGATCATGGCCCAGATCCGAGAAGAGCTGGAGCTTCGGAACCGCGCCGACGTGCTGGTGCTCGACAGGGCAGTGGTCGACAACTTCGCGTACTTTCTGAGGGCGACGGGCGGCGAGGATCCGTTCGATGTCAAACCCCTCGTGGCTCGATGGTCCAAGACCTATGACATGTTCGTGCGGCTGCGTCCTGACATCCCGCTTCGAGCCGACGGTGTTCGCAGTACCAACGAGCGGTTCCGAAACGACATCGAGAAGATCCTCGATCTCATCATCCCGCAGTACGTCGACCCCGATCGTCTCGTCGAGTTGAAGGCGTCAGAAATCAGCGAGTCGTTCGATTGGCCCGATCTGTTGGAGACTTTGTGCGGCCCGGTGCCTCATGGACGACCGGCTCCGAAACCAGTGACCTATACACCGACTCTGTGGGACTGAGTCCATCGGCCTGCGGTTGTGCCTCGGGCGGAGCAGGTCAGGGGAGGTCGGGACGAGGCGATGCCGCGAGCTTCCTGTGATGGTCGAACCCGGCCTCGAGCTCACTGCGGAGGTGGTCGCCGGCCCGGACCGGCCCGAACGCGGCGGGGTGGTCGGGTCCCACACAACTCGAGAGCGGGGCGATGACCGTGGACTCGTGTGGATCGAAGAAGAAGGGGCATGAATACCGGGCGCGACCCGAGTTGTTGATCACTCGGTGCGGTGTTGCGAGAAACTCGCCATTGCTCCAGCGGTGCAGGAGTTCGCCGACGTTGACCACGAACGCGCCCTTCAGGGGAGGGACCTGAACCCATTCTCCCGACGGTGTGCCGACGGCAAGGCCACCCGTGTCGTCCTGAGCGAGGAACGTCAGACATCCGAAATCGACGTGTGGCGCGGATCCGAACACTCCTGGAGGGGCATCGGCGGGCTGGGGCGGATAGCGGAGAAGCCTCGCCGACGCGAGCGGACTCGCGAAGTGTTCGACGATCCGGCTCGGATCAGCCCCCAGGGCCTCTGCCGCGACGCCCATCATCTGGCGGCCGAGGCGACACATCGCGTCGTGGTACTCCATCACCGCACTGCGAAAGCCATCAAGATCAGGCCATTGATTCGGGCCGGCGAGGTAGTCGCCTGCGGTCACCTCCGGGGAGTCCGCGGAATGCTCGCACATCGCGATGAACGACTCCGACTGGTTCGGCGCGGTGACCTCGGCGAGTGTCGTGTTCACGTCCATCGACGAGTTGATCGGGAGAAACCCACGGTTGGCCGCGTTCAGTTCGATCGCCATCTTCTCGGTCCTGGACAGCGCATGGAAGCGTCGTGATGCCGCGAACAGGTCGGAGATCAGATCCTCATCCACGCCGTGATCAACGATGTAGCTGAACCCGACCGTCCGGTACGCCTCGCCGAACTCGCGCACGAGCGTCTCGCGCGCGCCCACGTCGCCCGTCAGGAGTGCCGAGGCGTCGATGACCGGAATACTCAAGCTTTCGTCCGCAGTTCGTCGGCATCGGTCTCGTCAGCCACCGCGCAGATCCTAAGCGGCACGCACCCAGTCGAGAAGTGAGCGCGACGAGGGTGTGAAAAGGGGGACCCAAGCATCAACGGCGGGTGTACGCGATCTCCCAGTTGACGGTCCACTGCGCTCCTTCGACCGCAGGACCGTCAGGTGACGACTCCCAGCGCCACGCGAACGCGTCCGGGCTGATGTCGGAGAAGGCCATTCGCTTGTAGACCTGATCGGCGTCGACGGGTACCGGTGTGGCGAACGCCGGGTCGCCGTCGACGAGGACCCCTTCGAAGGCCCAGTAGCTTCCGCCCTCGTCGACCCACGTCTGGCGCCAGCCGCCGAGATGTTCGTCGTGGACGGAGAGGCTCAAGCCCTCGAACGATTGCGGGGAGTCGGCGACGAAACGTTCGATGAGAACCCTCCCGCCGTACTCGCGGGTGATCGTGTTGACCGCGTGACCACCCTCGAAGTCGCAGTCCCACTCGCCGATTCAGAAATCGAAGGCGTCTGATCCAAGTGCATCCATGGAGCACAAGCTAGGTTTCCGCGGCGAAAGCGGTGTTCCCGAGATCGGGCCAGGATCAATCTGTCGGGGAGCGCACCACCCCGTCGTCGACCAGCCGTTTGATCTCCTCTGCGGAGTAGCCGAGGTCGGCGAGGACAGATTCGGTGTCCTGCCCGAGTAGCGGCGGCCCGAATGCCGGGACGAACGGCTCGCCGTCGATGAGATAGCCGGCGTTCGTGACCCGCGTCGTCCCCGTTTTGCTCTCCACATCCGAGAAGAGCGACCGGGCCGCGGGTTGGCCGGTGTCGATCACCTTCTCGAGGTCCTGTACACCGCCGCCGACGACACCGGCGTCGTGAAAGACGGTGTCCCAATCGGCGCTCGATCGTGTTCGCAGTGTCTCGGCGACCGCCTCGTCGATCTCCGCGCCGCGTTGCACGAATTCCCGGGTCGGGAGATCCGCAAAGTGTTCGAGGCCGATCGCCCGACAGATCGCTCGCCAATGCCGAGGAAGGTAACCGGCCAGCATGACGTAGCCGTCCGCACTCTGGTAGCGGCCCAGCAGCAGCCCGTCGCGGTTACCGGCCGGGGGTGGCGCTGATCCGGTCGCGGCCGCTATGTGGGTGTTGCGGTTGAGCAACAGCATGGCAACGTCCTGCATGGCGATGTCGATGTGATGGCCGGTCCCGGTGCGTTCCCGCATGAGCACGGCGGCGAGGATCGCGGACGCGGCATGCATCCCGGTGGCGTAGTCGAGCACCGGTCCGCCGGTTCGGATCGGACCATCGCCGCGCACGTTCTGACTCATGTAGCCGGAGGTGGCCTGGACGACGTCGTCGAATCCCGGCCGGCCACCCTGGGGGCCCGACTGCCCGAAGGCCGAGATCGAGCAGTAGATGACGCGCGGGTTGATCTCGGCGACGGCCTGGTGTCCGATCCCGAAGCCCGCCATCGTGCTCGGTCGGTAGTTCTCGACGACGATGTCGGCGTCAGCGGCCAGCTGCGACACGATCGCGGCCCCCGCTTGTGTCGAGAGATCGACCGCCAGGCTCCGTTTCGCCGAGTTCTGCGCCACGAAACCGCTGCCGAGGCCCACGGCGAGTTGCTCGTCCGATCCGCCCCAATGCCGCACCATGTCGCCGCGTGGCGACTCGACCTTCACCACCTCTGCGCCGAGGAGGGCCAGCTGATACGTGCAGTAGGGGCCCGCCAGAACATGGGTCAGGTCGAGAACGGCGAGGCCATCGAGCGGCGGGGCGTGGGACGTCATCCACCCATCGTCTCAGAACGGCCGGGCGTGTGCTGTCCCCGAATCGACCTTCACCAGGCGGTCGTGGGTCGCTCAGCTGAAAGTGCGAGTCAGGTGGAGATGGTTGGCCTGCGGTTCGAACCGCTTCAGCACGGCGCGGGCGTTGTCGGGCATGTGGGCCCGACGGTAGTCCTCGCCCATGAAGGCCTTGACGCTGCCGAGGTTCTCGAACCAGATGATCGTGGTGAACTCGACCTCATCGTCGACGACATCATCGGCTCGCATGACCTGGGCGCTGATGAGTCCTGGAATCTGCCGTTCGATGATGGCGGGGAAGACCTCGTTCTCCGCGATCGCCTGGTAGGCATCGGCGTTGTCGACCGTGGTCCAGCCTCGCCAGATGCGAGCCACACGGTGCTCGGTGCTCATCAGAGCGGCTACTCGCCGCCGGACCAGCGGACCTGGCAGATCTGGCGCCAGAGATCCATCAGGTCCTTCTCGCCATCCATGGAGACGCTGGAGTCCTCGGCTCGGTTCCAGAAGAGCAGGTAGAGCTCGGCGGCGGTGCCGCTGGCAGTCAGATCGACGTGGTCACCGGTTCGGGCGGTCGTGATGCCGTCCCGGCCGATCGTGAGGTACCAGTGCTCGTCGACGTCGTTCGCATGGACGTGGAGCACACGCTCGGTCGAGATGTCGAGAGCCTCGAGACCGGGTCGGGGAGCGAACCCCGAAAGGAGTTCGTCGAGCATGTCGGCGGCGAACTCCGGCTCGAAGTGCGACTCGATTCCGCGAGCATGCTCGGCGTCGAAGCGATGGATCGCGATCTCGCTGGCCTGGCGGCGGGGATCCAACTGAAGCACTGATGGTCGGCGGGTGCGGATTCGAGCACATGGACGAGGTTGTCCTTGGTGGCCCGGTACCACGAGACCAGATCATCGTCGTCGGGCCAGGCCGCGCCGAGCTCGGGCCAGTAGCGGGCCATGTCCGGGATGTCGTCGGCGTCGAACCAGTCATCCTGGGGGAACGCGACATTTCCCGCAGCCCAGAGATGGATCAGCCCGAGGTGACGGACGAGGCCGCGCATGTCCCAGTCGTCGCAGTGGGTGACATCCACATCGAGAATGCCCTGCGCTGCTGCAGTGGCGAACCGGTCACCTTCCGCGGCCACGAATCCGATGTAGCCCGTGACGTCCATTGCTTCCTTCACCTTCATCGCTTCACTCCTCCGACGACTGCTGCAATCTGCAGTAATATGAATGTACTGAAGTCTGCAGTAATGTCAAGTAGGGGCCAAGAGGAGAATCAGCACCGTGGTGACGGTGGTCTCGGCTTCTACGACCCTTCCGTCGTGCTGGTGCGGGGACCCGTTCGCTGAACGGCCGAGGCCGCATGTGGGTGGAGCCCCGTCTACCCTGGCGCGGCGATGCGAAGGCCAGAGTTCTCGATCCGCTCCGGCCCCTGGCTCCTGGTGGGCGCGGCTGTCACCGTGGCCGCGGTGGGTGGTCTGGTCATGGCGCGCTCAGACGATGGCGCACCCGAAGCCGAAGCCATGCTGCTCGAGCTCCTGGAGGATGACCGCGCCCTCGACGGGTCCGGGAACAATGTCGAGGACCCCGAACGCGGGATGGCGTTTCAGCCCTTCGCCCGGGTCGCCGGCGTGGGCTACCTCGATGGCATAAGCGAGATCGACGCCGGCCGTCCCGCCGAGCGGTACCTCTCGAATCGTGTCTTCAGTGACACCGACGTGGACCTCTTCTCCGAAAACGGGATCAGTCATTGGGGGTTCGTCTGGGGCCAGTTCATCGACCACACCGTGAGCCTCAGCGAGTCCGGTGGTGATGGTGACGACAACCCGATCAACGACTTCGGCCTGCCTGGCATCATCACCATGCGATGGGATGCCGAGGACCCACTGGAGGGATCGCCGAACGCCCAGGGAATCGGCCACACGTTCAGATCTTCCGTCGTCGAGGGGACTGGCGAGGGAACCGGGCAGCCGGCGGAACAGATCAACAAGCTGAACTCCTACATCGACGCGTTCAACGTCTATGGCGGCTCAGCCGAGCGCCTCGACTGGCTGCGCGAGGGTCCGGCCGACGGTGACCTCGCGAACAACTCGGCCATACTGCTCACCGAGGATGGGTATCTCCCCACGGCCGCTGCGCGGCCCGGAGTCGAGATCCCTCACATGGACCTTCCGGGCCGGCTCCGCTACGACGCCGGCCCGGCCGTCGTCGCCGGCGATGAACGGGCGAACGAGAACATCGCCCTGACGGCGGTGCACACGCTCTTCGTGCGAGAGCACAACCGGATCGTCGAGAGTCTGCCCGACACGCTCGACGAGGCGACCAAGTTCGCCATCGCCCGACGGGTGATCGCAGCGACGGAGCAGTACATCACCTACGAGGAGTTCCTCCCTGCGATGGGCGTCGAACTCGGTGACTACTCGGGGTACGACCCGACGGTTGATGCGAGCATCAGCAATGAGTTCGCCACCGTCGGATTCCGGGCCCACAGCCAGATCCCGGACACGATCGAGGCGGAGATCCCGACCGACCAGGTCACCAGCCGGCTGCTCGAGCGGCTGGCCCGCGACGGTGTCCTGGTTGACGACATGGGTACGGCGCTCCGAGTCGTCGTGCCGCACCATGTCGCCTTCGCGAACCCTGAACTGGTGTCTGAGATCGGCCTCGGCAATCTCGTGGCGGGGCTCGCCCGAGAGACGCAACAGGCCAACGATGAGGCGATCGACGATCAGCTGCGCACGATCCTGTTCCAGATTCCCGACCCGAACGTCGACGACCCGTCCGAGTGTTTCAGCGAGGGAAACATCGATGCGTGCTTCCTGAAGGTGATCGACCTGGGTGGACTCGACGTCTATCGCTCCTACGACCACGGCATCGCGTCGTACAACGATCTGCGCGAGGCCTATGGCCTGGAGCGAGTCGCCTCGTTCACGGACATGACCGGCGAGGACACCTTCCGGTTGCCAGAGGGGCTCACGATCGACGATCCGGAGATCCTCGAGGTCGTCTCGCTCCATGACGCAAGTGGCAATGTCGTGACACCGGGCGGATCGGGCGATCAAGCACTGCCGGTCCGGGCGGAACGCCGGACGACGCTCGCCGCTCGACTGGCAGCGATCTTCGACAGCGTGGACGACGTAGACGCCTTCACCGGGATGGTGGCGGAGCAGCACGTCGAGGGCACCGAGTTCGGTGAGCTCCAGCTGGCCATCTGGACCGAACAGTTCCGGACGCTTCGTGACGGCGACCGCTTCTTTCACGAGAACGATCCCGCGCTCGCCTTGATCCTCGAGCTCTACGGGGTCGACCACCGGCGCACGCTCGCCGACGTCATCGTCGCCAACACCTCGCTGAGTCGCTCCGATCTGGCCGCGTCGGTCTTCGTCACCGATCAGTAGTCGGCCGGCCTCAATACATGGTGTCGCGGAGGTGGCGCTCCGCGTTCGCGTCGTACTCGGCCGCGTCGACGCCGTCGCGGAATGAAGCGGACATTTCGCCGGTGGTCGGGAGGTTGCTGATTTCCGCCCAGCGCTCAGGTGCCCACAGGTTCGACCGCATCATTGCCTTGCCGCACTGGAAGTACGCAGTGTCGACATGAACACGAATGACGGTCGTCGGTGTCTTGCCGTCGACGGCATGAGCCTCTCGCGCCTCGGGATCGTCGATGATCACCGCCTGCCCGTTCACCCGCATCGTCTCGTTGCGTCCCGGGATCAGGAACAACAGCGCCACGAACGGGTTCGCGACGATGTTGCGGAGGCTGTCGAGGCGGTTGTTGCCCTTTCGGTCGGGCATCTCGAGTGTTGTCTCGTCGATGACGCGCACGAAGCCCGGGGCATCACCGCGTGGGGTGCAGTCGAGGCCCTCAGGACCGATGGTGGCCAGTGCGCAGAACGGCGATGCCTCGATCAGTGATCGATAGTGCTCGCCGATCAGCGACTGCTCCTTGGCGATCGCCCCCTCCGATGATCGTCCGTAGCGGGCGAGCAGATCGTCGAGATCGCGGATTTCGGCCATGCCGGAGGCTGTCACCGAGACATTCCCGCGTCAAAGGCATTGCCGCCCGCTCTCGTGACGCATGATGTTTCCATGCGACTCGCAGACACCGTCGACCGTCGTGCCGTGCTCCGCACCCTTGGCGGGGGAGCCATCGCCGTATTCGTCGTCGGATGCGGCGGATCCGATGCCCCGGCCTACACCCCCACAGTCCCGGATCTCGTTTCGCCGAGCTCGATCCCTGATCCCATCGGTCACGTCATCACACGATGGCCCCACGACGAGTTCGCGCGCGGCGCGTACTCGTATCTCGCTCGGGGTTCGAGCCCGGATGATCGCAGAGCTCTCGCCACTTCGATCGACGACCGGCTCTGGATCGCCGGTGAGGCCGTCGACAGTTGGAATCCGGCCACGGTCCACGGCGCATTCTCGTCAGGACGGAAAGCCGCTCAGCAGGTGGCGACCACCGACGCGAGGCGCGTGCTCGTTGTCGGGGCGGGCATCGCCGGACTCTCCGCCGCCCGCTTCCTGACCGACGAGGGCATCGAGGTGCGCATCATCGAGGCCCGCAATCGGACGGGTGGTCGCATCCACACGGATCGCTCACTCGGCGTGGCGCTCGATCTCGGGGCGTCGTGGATCCAGGGCCCTGACAGCAACGTCATAACCGATCTGTGCAACAACGCCGGGATCGAACGCGTTGCCACCAACTACAACGACCTCGTCGTTCGGAGCGACACAGGCGAGTACATCCCCGGCCCCGAGATCCCCGAGCGCTACGAGATCGCTGCCGACGTCGTGTTGGAGTATGCGGCGGACCTGCGCGACCTCGAGCCCGGCTTCGACGACGAAGGAGCCAGTCTGTTGGGGCGCGATGTGGTTTTCCCCGACGGGTACGACCAGGTCGTCGATCACCTCGCGGACGGGCTCGACATCAGCTTGTCGGACAAGGTGACCGAGGTGCAACTCGGTGCCGGCGGACCAATCGTCATCGCGGATTCTGGGGAACATGCGGCGGATGCCGTGATCGTCACGGTTCCCCTGGGGGTGCTCAAAGAAGACGTCATCACCTTCGTGCCACCGCTTCCCGACACGCATCGGGGAGCGATCGAGCGGCTCGGTATGGGCCATCTCCAGAAGGTCTACCTGCAGTTCCCGGAGGTCTGGTGGGAGCCCGAGATCCAGTTCTTCGGCTTGCTCGGGTCCGACAGCGATCGGTTCCCATGGTGGATGAACATGGCACCGATCACCGGCGATCCCGTCCTCGTCGCGTTCCACGGCGGCAGTGCGGCCGACGAGCTGATCGAGCTGACCGACGAAGCGATCGTCGACGATGCGTTGCTGGCGCTCCACCAGATGTTCGGCGTGGGCTCCGGCAGCTAGAGCGGCGCCAGGGGCGGCATCGCTGCGATGTGGCCGGCATCGACTGTCGGCTCGCGGGAGGAGTACGTTCACCACGTGGGATCACAATCCGGGCGTCGAACCGATCAGACCACACCGAGCCCGGCGTCGCCGTGGCGCCAAGTGGCGCTGCCCTCCGAGCACGGTGGCTGGAGCCTGACGGCAGAGCCGGCCATCCTGGGCCTCCTCGTCGCATGGTCGACTCCCGGCCTGGCTCTGGGGGTGGCGGCGATGCTCGCGTTCGTGGCGCGAACTCCGGTCAAGGTCGTGCTCGTCGACCTGTGGCGGCACCGTTGGCTCGAACGCACGAAGCTCGCCCTGGTGATCGGGGCGGTGGAGATCGTCGTTCTCGTGGTGCTTGGTGCCTTGGCGCTCACGAACGCGGAGGACAGCCGAGCGTGGGTGCCGCTGGCGATCGCCGCGCCGCTGACGGTGGTGGACATGTGGTTCGGCATGCGTTCGCGGAGTCGGTGCCTGATCCCCGAACTCGCCGGCACCATCGGCGTCGGATCGATCGTCGCTGCGATCGTCCTGACAGGCGGCGAGTCTCGAGACCTCGCGGTGGGACTGTGGGTTCTGGTGTCGGCCCGGGCCGCCGCCGCGATTCCGTACGCACGGACGCAGGTGTTCCGGGCTCACGACCGGCCGGTCACGCTCTGGCACAGTGACGTCGCCCAGCTGCTCGCCGTCGCTGCCGTGGTGGCCGCGTGGGTATGGGATGGAATTCCGTTCGCCCCTGTCGTTGCGGTGGCCATGATCGCCACGTTCAACGTCGCTGCGGTTCGTGGTGCCGTGAAACAGGCGGTGGTGATCGGACTCCAGCAGATGACCTTCGGCATCCTGGTGATCGCGGTGGCCGCGGTCGCCGTGCGGGCCTGATGTCATCGCCGCTGCGGCCCATGCGGGCGGGCGATGCCGCCACGGTCACCGACCACCACGATCGATGCTGGCATGTTGCCTTCGCTCCATTGGTGTCGGAAGAGGTGATGGCCTTCGTGAACGCTCGTCCTCGCGAGCCACGGATCCGGGCATTGACTGATCGAGCACGACCCGGCGGCGAGTTCACCACGGTGGTGGCGGTGGACGAGAAGGACCGCGCCATCGGACATGTGATGGTCGCCGGGAACGAGATCGTTCACCTGTTCATCGACCCGGACCACCATGGTCGGGGCCAGGGGAGGCGACTCCTCGCTCACGGTGAGGCGATGATCGCCGCCGACGGCTTTCGCGAGGCCGAACTCCACACCATCGTCGGCAACGCAACAGCGATCGGACTCTACGAGTCCTGTGGGTGGCAGGTGACGGATGCAACCGTGCGGGAGGAACTCCCCAACGGCTCGAGCTATGTGGAGCACGTGCTCCGAAAGGACCTCGACGGGCAGCTCAGCGAAGCGCGGGAATGACGTCGCGGGCGATGTGTTCGAACCCCTCGATCTGCGTCGGATCGCTCGGGTAGTAGAGCCCGAACTCCCGGTATCCGGCATCCCGGAGACCGGTGATCATGCGGACGAGCAGTGCCTCGTCGTCATACACGCGGAGCCGCCCACCGGCCGCACGAGCCTCGGCGTCGAACAGGTTGACGCTGCGACGGAGACTGCTCCGATCGCGTCCGAGGTCGTCACACAGCTGGTCCATTCGGGCGTTGCGCTCAGACAACTCGTCGAGCTGCTCGTCGAAATCGGGGGAGAAGCTCATCGTGTTCCAGCCATCGGCGAACCGGGCGGTGTGGCGCATCATGACCGGACCCAGGGCGGCGGCCACGACGGGAAGGCGGGGTGATTGGACCGAAGACGGGTTCATCACCGCCTGATTCGCGCTGTAGTACTCGCCCTCGAAGCTGGTCACGTCTTGGGACAGCATGAGGCCGAGCAGCTCGACGTACTCGCCGAAACGGCTCGCCCGCTCGGCGTTGGACCAGTTGGGCAGCCCGACCATCTCCGTGCCGGGGTCGATCATCAGGCCGGTACCGATCCCCAGCTCGACCCGACCTCCGGAGATGTGGTCGACGGTCACGGCCTGGTGAGCGAGAACACCCGGATTGCGAAGCGGGATCTGCGACACGTTCGTCGAGAGTCGTACGGTTGACGTCTCCACCGCGAGCGCAGCCATCAGTGTCCAGCACTCGAGCCAAGGCGCCGGCGGATTGGCCCAGTCACAGAAGTGGTCGGGCACTGCAGCGGTGTCGAGGCCGAGCTCCTCGACGTGGAGGACCTGGGCCCGGTAGTCCGCCCACGACCTGCCCGGGAGGGTCAGGACTTGGAAGCGCGCGTGACTCGTCATGAAGCGACCGTGCTCGCCGATGCCCCCTACGATCTCGGCCATGGTCGAAATCAACGCCGAACGTCTCCTCATGGATCTGCATCGTCTACGCGACTTCGGACGGACCGACCCGGGTGTCGTTCGGCCGTCGTTCAGTGATGTGGACATGGCCGCAAGGGAGTGGTTGCGGAGTCGTTTCGCCGACGCGGGACTCGAGGCAGCCGTCGACGGGGTCGGCAACGTGTTCGGTCGTTCGCCCAATCCGGGGCCGGCGCTGGTGCTCGGGTCGCACTCCGACACGCAGCCGCGTGGCGGTTGGCTCGACGGCGCGCTCGGGGTCGTCTACGCCCTCGAGGTCGCTCGGGCGTTGGCGGAGGATCCAGTCACTCGCCATCTCGCGGTCGACGTGGTCGCATGGATCGACGAGGAAGGCACCTATACGAGTTGTCTCGGCAGCCGCTCGTTCGTCGGTGATTTGCCCGACCAGGTGCTCGCCCACACCAACGACCACGGTGAAACCGCCACTGATGCCATTGCTCGCGTCGGCTTGACCGGGGTGGACCGGGCGAGACTCGACCCACAGCGCCACGTGGGTTACCTCGAGGCACACATCGAGCAGGGTCCGTATCTCGAGGAGGCGGGGGAGCGGATCGGTGTCGTGACATCGATCGTCGGAATTCGCTCGACCAGGGTCGACTTCGTCGGTGAGCAGAACCACGCCGGCACAACGCCGATGAACCGACGTAGGGACGCAGGCGTGGCCATGTTCGAGTTCGCCGTCCGACTGCGGGAGCGGTTCAGCGGCATCGCCGGCCCGACGACGGTGTGGACGATCGGGCAGGCGGAACTCCAGCCCGGCGCGGCCAGCATCATCCCCGGTGGGGCCACCGCTCATGTGCAGTATCGCGACCCCGACGATGGACGCCTCGAGGCGATGGATGTCGCGCTGGCGGAGGTGTCGGCGTCGGTCGCCGCCGACACGGGAGTCGGAGTGACTGCTGCTCGCGAACGAGATCCGATTCCGCCGTGTCACATGGATCCGGGATTCCAGGAACATCTCTCGGCGGCGGCGGAAGCTCGAGCGACGGGTGCGTGGCGTCGCATGCCGAGCGCGGCCGGTCATGATCCGATGATCGTGTCGCATCATCTGCCTTGCGCCATGGTGTTCATTCCGAGCATTGGCGGGATCAGCCACGACTTCGCCGAAGACAGCCATGAGGGCGACATCGCACTGGGTTGTTCAGTCCTCGCGGACGCCGCGGCCTCGATTCTGGGCGGCTAGATTCCGGCCGTGACCGCGCCACTGATCGACAACCTGCAGTACTCCAACTGGTCGGAGAAGATCTTCCGCCAGCTTCACCAGGGCGGCGTGCATGCGGTGCACGCGACGATTGCGTACCACGAGACCTTCCGGGAGATGGTCCTCAACATCGAGGAGTTCAATCGCTGGTTCGAGCAGTTCCCCGAGCTGATCTTCATGGGTCGGACGGGTGACGATGTTCGCCGTGCCGCAGACGAGGGGCGGACGGCGATCTTCTTCGGATTCCAGAACCCGTCGCCGATCGAGGACGATCTCGGGTTGGTCGAGATCTGTCACACGCTCGGCATCCGATTCATGCAGCTCACCTACAACAACCAGTCACTCCTCGCCACCGGCTGCTACGAGGACGACGACACCGGCGTCACCCGCTTCGGCAAGCAGGTCATCGCGGAGATGAACCGGGTCGGGCTGGTCGTCGACATGAGCCATTCTGCGGAGCGGTCGACGCTGGAGGCGATCGAGATCTCCGAGCGGCCGATCGCCATCACTCATGCCAATCCCGCCTGGTGGCATCCGGCTCTGCGCAACAAGTCAGACGAGGTTCTCCGGGCACTGACGGATGCGGGCGGAATGCTCGGTTTCTCGATGTATCCGCACCATCTGAAGGACAGCTCCAACTGCACCATCGAGAGCTTCTGCCAGATGGTCCACGAGGCGGCCGAGCGCTACGGCGCGCGTAATCTCGGGCTCGGTTCCGATCTCTGCCAGGACCAACCCGACTCGGTCGTGTCCTGGATGCGCAACGGCCGCTGGACGAAGACCGTGGACTACGGCGAGGGTTCGGCCAGCGCGCCCGGATTCCCCGACCAACCGGGATGGTTCCGCGACAGCCGTGACTTCGGCAACATCGCCGAGGGTCTTGCCGCTGTCGGCTTCTCCGGTGATGAGGTTGCCGGCTTGATGGGCGAGAATTGGCTTCGGTTCTACGACGATTCCTTCGGCCCCCAGTAGCCCCGGCCAGAAGAGCAGGTGACTGGACGTGAAACTGCGACCCGCAACAGAGGTGATGCGCCTCGAACGGTTGGGAAGTTCCTTCCCGACTCGCCTCAGTTTCATGCGGACATTGATCCGCCAATTGGCGGCCGAACGAGCCGCGGTGAGCCGTCCTGTGTGGGAGATCGACGACGGAGGGTATGGCCGCGCGGTGTACAGCGTCGAGCTGCTCGGCCACACCTACAGCCTGATTGCCTTCAGTACGCCGCTTGCCCCCGAGAATCGCACCGACCGCGTCATCGCCGAGGCCTGGGACAGCAGCTACGTCATCTTCGACGGCGTCCCCACGACTGCTGACCTGGACCGGCTCGAGACACGAGTACCGACCCAGGAGGCCGCCCGCTACGAGGCCTCGGAGCTGAGTCTCAGCCGGGCCAACAAGTCGGTGCGGTTGTTCGAGCGGATCGTCGACAGCCTCGCCGCGGGCGAGCAGCCCGACCAACAGATGCTCGCCTCGGTCGGCTACCTCATGCGAACGACCGCGGTCTACGGGAGCGGTAAGTTCGGCACCGCGGACCGGGGGAAGTACGCGGATCGTCCCGGAATGGACGCCCCATTTCGCGTCGAGATGTTGAGTGTCTGGCTCACTCGGGGATTCACCATCGATCTCGTCAACCACATCGCCCAACGACGATCGCCGGAGACGGCGGTGGCGCTCGACGAACGGTTGCAGCGTCAGCTGGGTATCGGAAACGCAACCGGCCTGGGCATGGCGCCCTTCCTCGTGAGCCATCCGATCCTGCTCAACAACTGGCTGATGGCACGCGAGACCGCGATCGCTCGGGTCGTTGCCGTGGAGGATCCGACGGCGGAATCGATCTCTCGGGTCCGGGAACTGGTGGACCGCGCTCGTCGCCACGTGGCGCAATGGAGGGTCGACGATGAACTCCAGTCGGTCCGCATCGAGGCGCTCGAATCCGATCTCGTGGATGTCGAAGCCACACTCGACGGCTGGTTCGACCAACCCGCACCCTGGGCGCGGTTGATCGCCGAGTCTCGGCGATGGACGGTCGAGACGCAGGAGTTGATCGCCGCGTTGCTGGTCGAAGCCCACCCCGCGCTGGTCGACGATCTCCCCGAACACATGTCGAGCTCAGTACCCCCGCGGGTCGACGCCACGATGACGATCGCGCAGTTGCAGGCCCAGTTGGCGGACAACTTCGGGTGGGCCGTCGAGACGGACTTCGAATCACGCAGCGAGTCGGCCCAGTTCTGGTACGTCTCCGAAGAAAAACTGGAGCCGAGACTCGGCCTTCGCTACGAGGAACCCGGTGCTGAACTCGAGCAGCCCCTCGACGTCGGCCGCCAGGTCAAGGCACTGGCGGCCACGTTGGCCGGCGCAGGGACGGACGGGGCGGTCGCGGACTTCCTGCTCGACCATCCCGAGCATCGTTTCGCCGTCATGCGGGTCCAGACCGCCGCTCGACATCCGTACTCTGAGATTCGGGACAACCTGATCAGCGAACGATGTCTTCCGATCGACATGCTGCGAGCGAAGCTAGCGACGTTCGGTGCGAGCAAGTTCGATCCGAAGAGCGATCGGTGGACTCGTATCAACATGTACCAGGGAGCACCGCTCTTCTCCGACATCGTCGACCCGGCCCCTGGGTTCGACGCCGATGACTGGTGGCTCCCGGTGCTGGAGGAATCATGATCTGTTCGATCAACGAGATCCGCGCCATGCTCCGGAGGGCCGCGATGGGGGCAGGCTTTCCCGCGGGTCTCGCCGACGCCATTGCTGCTGCAGGAGTCTGGCTCTGCGCCCACGAGATGGATGGCGTCGGAGCCGTACTCGACGCACTCGAAGACGGCTACGACCACGACGTGGCCATGGCGCGCGACGGGAACACGTTGACGTTCTCGAACGCGCGGATCGGTCGATGCGGCTCCTCGGCGTTCGAACTGATCGCGGCGGGGAGCGCCGATCGAGTCATCGTCACGGCTCCTGACTCAGCCCTTCTTCTCCGTGGGATGGCCGGCATCTCCTCTGATGATGAGCGCTCGTTCGTGCTGTCGACCGGCGTTGATGGTCAGGTCGAGATCGTGGCTTCCGCGCCAGCCGTTGAGGCCATCCGGCCGCTGACCGCCGTGGACGTCGATGAGCGGCGCTGGGCCGAAGCGGGCGTCCTCGCTGCTCGGATTCTGGTGCCGGCCACTGACGAATCTCGGTCGAGCGGAGCCGGGGCCGGCCTCACCGACAACGACTAGCGACTCTCGAGCTCGCAAACCGGAATTTGGTCTTTCGTTCGGCCCGTTCGTGCCGGTTCTAGGCCTATGCCGATCGGTCGCAGGAGAGGGCTGGGCCACCTGCGCGCCGAAGCAATCTCGCTGAATCGATCGTTCCAACCGCTTCGGCCTCTCGTCGAGCGAAGCCGCATCGTCTCGCTCAACGCCCGATGCGCCATCACCCAGGCGGGCCCGCTGGCCGCGCCGCTTCGTTCGCTGATCGATGAGGTCGAGACCCGCTTCGCCGACGTGGCACGCACGGTCGCCAACCTCGTCCGCAACGAGGAACGGCTGACGAAGTACGCCGAGGCGCTCCACCATCTCGACCAGCGGATCACCGGCGACGAGGCGGTTGAGCTGGCGCTCTCCCCGGCAGCTGCCGCCGAGTGGGAGTGGGAGGCGAACCAGTATCCATCCACTGACGCACGAGCCCTGCTCTGGAGGGCTCTGCTCGAGGCCCGACGCGAACTGCTCGACGATCTCCACTCCGTGCAGCGGTGGGCGATGCACATCGACCACAGCACGTCGAAGCTTCAAGAGGACGCACACAGGCAAGGCTTCTTCATCGGCTTCAACGCCACGATGGAAGCAGCCCGCTTCGCTGACGAGAGCCATGGTCTCGGAGCGGTGGCGGCGGACATCACCAGCTACGCCCACCACATGGCGAAGGCCATCGACAGCGTGATGGTTCAGGTACGCGGCTTCATGATCGCCACGGCCAAAGCGGTGAAGCCGGTTCGCAGAGAGCTTCACCACGCGGCCTGAGAGGACTTCGCAGATGATCACGGAAACGCTGAATGACGACGGGACGCGACGATGGATCTATGTGGGACGCGATGCGTCGCGCCCGGATGAGGTGATCGACACCAACGAGTACATCGTGAGCAACGGCACCGCCAGCGCGTTGCTCGCCCCCGGAGGACTCAGGTGTTTCCACCCATCGTGGCCGCTGTGTCACGCGTCGTCGACCCCGGTGACATCGAAGTGCTCTTCGGCTCCCATCAGGATCCCGACATCATCTCGTCATTGGCGCTCTGGCTCGGCATGTGCGGCAACTCATCGGTGTACGTGCCGGCGATCCGGACCAGTTTCGTCGCCCACTTCTCACTCGGGGCCCCGATCGAGGGCATTCCCGACGAGGGCGGAGTCATGCCACTGGGAACGAGCCGGGATCTCACATTCGTTCCTGCGCACTACGTGCACTCCTCGGCGAACTTCTCGCTGTACGACCCGCTGGCCAAGGTTCTGTTCTGCGGCGACGTCGGAGCCGCACTCCTGCCGCCCGACCAGTTCGAGGTGACGGTGACGGACTTCGACGCCCACACTCGTTTCATGGAGGGCTTCCATCGTCGATGGATACCCTCGCAAGGAGCGAAAGACGACTGGATCCGGCGTGTCAGCGCACTCGACATCGAGATGCTCTGCCCACAGCATGGTGCGCTCTTCGAAGGCGAGAACGTGGCCCGCTTCCTCCAGTGGTTCTCGGACCTCGAGGTCGGCTCAGCAGTCTGAGGACTCGGTCAGGCGACCTGTCGTGCCGCAGCACCGAGCGACGCCTGAATTCGGCCCGAGCCGACTCCCACGATTGCTTTCACCGCGTCCGCGGCAACTCCCGAATCTCCCGCGATG
>JAERSO010000039.1 GCA_016845585.1 Acidimicrobiaceae bacterium
CGCCAGGGCGACCGTGCCGGAGTCGGCGCCGAACGCCACGCCCTTCGACATGCGGGTGTGTGAATCGCCGCCGATGATGATCGCCCAGTCGTCGACGGTGATGTCGTTGAGGACCTTGTGGATCACGTCGGTCATCGGGGCGTAGCCGTGCTGGGGGTCGCGGGCGGTGATCATGCCGAAGTCGTTCATGAACTTCATGAGCCGCGGGATGTTCTCCTGCGCCTTGGAGTCCCACACCGACGCGGTGTGGCAGCCCGACTGGTAGCCGGCATCGACGATCGGGGAGATGACGGTGGATGCCATCATCTCGAGCTCCTGGGAGGTCATCAGGCCGGTGGTGTCTTGCGACCCGACGATGTTGACCTCGACGCGGGTGTAGGACCCGGCGTGAAGCGTGGCGCCGGAGGTGCCCACCGCGTTGCGGTTGAAGATCTTCTCGACCGCGGTGAGGCCCTGCCCCTCGTGCGTGACCTCCGCCGAGGGCGCGAACACCGCGGGGGCTTCGACACCGAGCGTGTTGGCCGCGAAGGTCTGGAGCTTCTTGCCGAAGACGATGGCGTACGAGCCGCCGGCTTTCATGAACTCGACCTTCTGGGGCGTGAACGCCGACGAGATGTCCATCAGCTCAGTGCCGTCTTCGGCGTGGAGTGTCCTGGTGCGGGTGTTGATGGTGAGGACGGTGCCGGTGTCGACCGAGTAGGTCCGCTCCAACACAGCGTCGCCGTCGGCGTCGACGACGAGTTCGCCGTCGGCATCGAACTGGGTGACCCAGTTCTGCAGATCGAGGCCGATGCCGCCGGTGACACCCACGGTGGTGAGGAAGATCGGGGAGATGCCGTTGGTGCCCGCGACGATCGGGGCGTAGTTGATGAACGGCACGAAGGGGCTCGCCTGCTTGCCGATCCAGAGCGCCACATTGTTCACGCCGGACATGCGCGACGAGCCCACGCCCATCGTCCCCTTCTCGGCCACGAGCATCACCCGCTTGTCGGGGTGCTCCGCCTGGAGGTCACGCAGCGCCTGCTGCTGATCGGCGTTGTGCTCGAACATGCTCTTGCCGTGCAGCTCGCGGTCAGAGCGCGAGTGGGCGTCGGCACCAGGGGAGAGGAGGTCGGTCGAGATGTCGCCCACGCCGGCGACGAACGTGACGACCTCGACCGTCTCTTCGATGTCGGGCAGGTCGGTGAAGAACTCCGCGTTTGCGTAGCTCTGCAGCACCTCGGTGACGAGCGCGTTGCCGGCCTGATGAGCCTCCGCGAGTCGGGCCATGTCGGCCTCGTAGAGAAAGACCTGCGTCTTGAGCACGTCGGCGGCCAGCCGGGCCACCGCGGCATCGGCGCCGAGAAGGAGATCGAGGAGCGCCTCGATCGACGGGCCACCCTTCATGTGCGACAGCTGCTCGAACGCCGATTCGGGTGAGATCTCGGCGATCGTGCGAGCACCGGTGATGATGTCCTTGAGCACCCGCGCCTTGAGGCCGGCGGCGCTGGTGGTGCCCGGGAGCACGTTGGAGATGAAGAACTGGACGCAGTCGTCGTGGTGGTCGCTGCCGGCGTCTTCCATGTGGTCGACGATCTCCGCGAGCAACTCGGCACCGTCGACCGGCTTGGGGTGGAGGCCCTGCGCCTCTCGCTCGTCGATCTCGCTCAGGTAGTCGTCGTACAGACTCATGGAATTCGGCCTCGATTCGGGTGTTGCGGCGGCCGGGAGCGGACCCCGGACCAGCCGTCAACTGTAGCCAGACGCCAAACCAACACTCGGGTCCGGCCGCGGACCGGGTCGTATCTGGCAGCTGACCTAGAGTCCTCCGATGCTCCCTCTCGCAGATGTTCGAATCGTCGAAGCGGCTCAGATGATCTCGGCTCCGTTCGCGACATCCCTCCTGAGTGATCAGGGGGCGGAGGTCATCAAGGTCGAAGCCGCCAACGGCGTGGGCGACCGGCTCCGGTTTCTCGGTGACCGACGGAACGAGATGGCCACCGTCTTCAATGGTCAGAACCGGGGGAAGAAGTCGGTCACGCTCGACACCAAACGCGACGAGGGCCGGGAGGCGCTGGTCCGGCTCATCGATTCCGCCGACGTGTTCGTGCAGAACTTCCGACCAGGTGTCGCCGAGCGCATGGGGGTGGGGCCCGATGCGATGCGGGCCAGGAACGCGCGTCTGATCTACGTGAGCGTGTCGGGCTTCGGACCGACGGGTCCGTACGCGGATCAGATGGTGTACGACTTCGTGGTGCAGGGAATGGTCGGTATCGCGGCGCGGGAGGGGACCGATGAGCGGCCGCGGTTGTCGAGCCAGTACGTGGTCGACAAGGCCACGGCGCTCACGGTTGCCCAGGCGATCTCCGCGGCGCTCTATCAGCGAGCGGTGACGGGGGAGGGGCAGCATCTCGAGATCGACATGCTCGGCGCGGGACTCCAGTTCTTCTGGCCGGACGGGATGTGCGACCACGCCCTGCTCGGTGACGACTTCGTCGCGCAGAGGCACATGTCGGAGGCCTATGACGTTCGGCCGACCAAGGACGGGTTCGTGAGTCTGAACCTCGCGTCGAAGTCGACATGGCCCCGGCTGCTCGAGGTGCTCGACTCCGAGGTGATCACCAACGACCCCCGCTTCGCCGACTTCGAAACCCGTCAGGAGAACGCCCAGGAGCTGATGGGCCTGGTCGACGAGATCCTGGCCGAGTTGACGACCGACGAGGTCATCGCACGAATGCGAGCGAACGATCTCCCGGGCGGGAAGGTGCTCCGTTTCGAGGAGGTCCATCTCGACCCGCAGGTCGTGCACAATCACGCGCTCGTGGAACTGGTCGACGGCGCGATCGGTGCCCGGCGCGAGGCGAGGCCGGCGGCCCGATTCGGCGCCGTCGACACGCCGCTGCCCCAACCGGCGCCGACCCTGGGAGCGGACACCGACACGGTCCTTGCCGCGCTCGGCTACTCGGCCGATGAGCTGGCGCGACTCGCCGCCTCCGGGGTGACGCAACACGTGGAGTGACTCGTTCCTCTGTGCGCTTGCACACTTACGGGTCCTTGACGAATGTTACGGTTGTGTTGCGGTCGGGAGCGCGGCGCGGCTGATTGCCTTTCATGGCAGGGAGCCACACATACAGACGATCGCCCAATGGTGGCCGACCGACGCGGACTCGGCCGGCGTCGACGTCGGCCAGGTCGCCCTCGATGCCGGACAGGTCGGCGGTCGGTTGGTCACGGTCGTGCTCGCCACCGTGGTGGTCGTTCGGCTGACTCGGCGAGTGATCCGACGCGTCGACGACCCCCGGGCGCGTGAACAACTGATGTTCGTGGCGCCCAAGTCTGCGGCGGTGATGGCTGCGGTCGCCGGGCTCATGGTGGTGGGAATCGACGTGTCCGGCATGGCGGCCGTACTCGCCACGATCGGATGCACCGGCGCGGTCGTGTTCACGCCGGTCGGCCAAAGCTTCGTGGCCGGGGCGATGATCGCCATGGACGACCTGTGTCGACCCGGCGAGGTCGTCACAGTGGCCGACGTGCATGGGACCGTGATCTATCGCTCGCTGCTGCGAACCGAGGTGCTGCTCCCCGACGACACGAGGGCGTGGGTGCCGAACTCGAAATTCCCGGAGGAGGAGGTGCGAAATCACAGCCGCATGGGCGGCACGCGCATCTCGGTTCAGGTGCCACTCGACCGAACGGATCAGCGGCGGCGGGCTGTCTCGATCATGGAAGTGGTCCTCGCCGAGTTGGCGTGGTGCAGCCGGGGCAAGGACCCCTACGTGGCCTTCGAGGAGGTCACCGGCGACGCCATGATGTTCACCGCATTCGCCTGGATCGACGACCGCACCCGCGAGCCCTCCTTCCGCGGACTCCTGCTCACCGGCCTGGTCGATGCCCTCGAGGACCAAGGAATCTCGGTCGGGCAGACGACCAAGCTCTCCGTCGGGCAGGCACAGGTGGCGGCAACGGGTTGACCGGCGGGCGGGGCACCCGCGCCCATCTGGCATGGGGTGACTGATCGCGGCGAAGATGGCGGCGGCGCGAACGCAGAAGGATGAGCGAGCCTCCAGCGATCGATTGGGCAACGGACATGGCCAGCACAGCAGACGTCACTGAGGAAGTGCTGACGAACAGTGGCGCACAACCAGATCACGACGTGATCGTGATCGGTGCCGGCGTGACCGGCATCTACGCGCTGCATCGCTTTCGTGAGCTGGGCCTCGATGTCACCGTGCTCGAAGCCGGCGGTGGGCCCGGCGGCACGTGGTATTGGAACCGCTATCCCGGCTGCCGGTTCGATTCGGAGAGCTGGAGCTACGGCTACTCGTTCTCCCAGGAATTGCTCGACGAATGGGAGTGGAGCGAGCACTTCGCCGCCCAGCCCGAGACGCTGCGCTACCTGGAGCATGTGGTCGAGAAGTTCGACCTGCTGCGCGACATGCAGTTCGACTGCAAGGTCGAACGCTGCGTATGGAACGAAGCGGACCTGACCTGGACGGTCGAACTCGAGGGCGGCCGTCGTCTCACCTGCCGATTCCTCATGACGGCTCTCGGCCTGTTGTCCGCGGCCACGCTCCCGAGCTTCGAAGGCATGGACGACTTCGACGGTCTCTCGTTCCACACCTACTACGCGCCGCACGAGCCGGTCGACTACGCCGGCAAACGCGTGGCGGTCATCGGCACCGGGGCCACCGGCGTGCAGGTGATCGGGGAGATCGCCGACAGGGTCGCCGAGCTGAAGGTCTTCCAGCGTCGGCCGAACTGGTGTGCGCCGTTGCACAACGCCGAGATCACGCCCGGGGAAATGGCCGACATCCGGGCGCGCTATGACGAGGTCTTCGCCCGCTGCGCGGAGACGCCGGGCGGCTTCATTCATGGCCCCAACCGGAGCAAGCTCGCCGAGATCCCGGAAACCGAGCGGCTGGCATTCTGGGAAGACCTCTATGCAGCACCCGGTTTCGCGGTCTGGCTCGGCAACTACCGCGACGTGCTCATGGACGAGGACGCCAATGCCGAATTCAGCGCCTTCATCGCCGACAAGATCCGGGGAAGGGTCGACGATCCGGCGGTGGCGGAGAAGCTGATCCCCACCGACCACGGTTTCGGGGTGCAGCGGGTGCCGATGGAGACCGGGTACTACGAGGCCTACAACCGCGACAATGTCGAACTGGTCGACGTGTCGGAGACTCCCATCGAACGCATCACCCCAACCGGGATCGCCACCACCGACCGCGAGTTCGAGTTCGACATCATCGTCTACGCCACGGGGTTCGATGCCATCACCGGCTCGTTCGATCGCATCGACTTCGTCGGGTCCGACGGACTCACGCTGCGGGAGAAGTGGGAGGAGACGCCGGTGACCTACCTCGGTGTCCAGATGGCCGGCTTTCCGAACCTGTTCATGCTGGCCGGCCCGACTGCGGGGTCGAACTCCACGAACTTCCCACGGGCGATCGAAACCGGGGTCGACTGGGCAGCCGATCTCGCTCGTCACATCATCGACAACGACGTCAGCCGAGTCGAGTGCACGGTCGAGGCTGAAGACGAGTGGACCGAACACGTCCGGGAGCTCTACGCCTACCTGCTGTTGCGCAAGGCCAAGTCCTGGTTCACCGGGTACAACTCCAACGTCGAGGACCGGCAACGAACCCGCTACCTGATCTACAACGGGGGAGCCCCGAGATACACCAAGCGCCTGAACGAGGTCGCCGAAGCCGGTTACGCCGGCTTCACCCTGAGTTGAGCAGGATCACAAGGAGAGAACGGGGAGAGTCCCATCGCATCGCTGACGACGTCACATTTCGTCCCCGACGGATCAGGGCCCGCGCTGCGGCCCGACATCACGGTGGGGGAGGAGCTTCGTCGTGCAGCGGTCGAAGTCCCCGATGCCGAGGCGCTCGTCGAGGGCATTCCCGGTGGCCGGCGCTGGACCTACGCCGAGCTGCTGGCCGACGCCGAACGATGCGCCAACGTTTTGCTGGATCACTTCGAGCCGGGCGAACGCTTCGGTGTCTGGGCCCACAACCTGCCGGGGTGGGTCGTCCCCGACGTCAGCGGCAATCCGATCGCGACCCACGCCGAAGAGATCCAGGCCGATCTGCCGGATCTGCGCCACATCCTGCGCCTCGATCTCCTCGACGAACTCATGGCCGACACGACGGCTCGCGCCGGGCTGCCGGCCGTCGCCGGAGATGACCCGGCGCAGATCCAGTACACGAGCGGCACCACCGGCTTTCCCAAGGGTGTCGTGCTCCGCCACCACTCGGTGGTCGACAACGCCCGGATCTGGGCCGAACACATCCGTGTCCATGACGGTGCCTCGTGGGTTTCGCCGATGCCGCTCTTCCACACCGGTGGTTGCGTGCTCGGGGTACTGGGGGCTCTCGCCAAGCGGGCGAAGCTGGTCGTGTTGCCGGGCTTCGAGCCGGGCCTGTTCCTCCACATGATGGAGGCGGAGCAGGGTGAGTTCGCCGGCGCCGTGCCGACCATGTTGATCGCGGCGATGGAACAGCCCGACTTCGCCGATCGTGACCTGTCGTCGTGGAAGGGGGTGGTGCCCGGTGGCGCCAAGGTCCCCGAGGCCCTGGTGCGCCAGATCGAGTCCGCGCTCGGCGTTGACTTCACGATCATCTACGGCCAGACCGAGTGCTCGCCGACGCTCACCAACACGTATCCCGACGACTCGCCCGAGGACAAGGGCCTCACTGTCGGTCCTCCGATCGCCCACGTGGAGCTGAAGATCGTCGACCCCGCCACCCTCGAGACGGTGCCGGTCGGCGACCGCGGTGAGCTCTGGGCGCGAGGCTTCTTCACGATGATCGAGTACTTCGAGAACCCCGAGGCCACCGCGGAGACACTGCTTCCCGATGGCTGGCTGCGCACCGGCGACCTCGCCACCATGGACGACCGCGGCTACTGCCGCATCGTCGGCCGGCTGAAGGACATGATCATCCGCGGTGGCGAGAGCCTCTTCCCCGCCGAGATCGAGGGTGTGCTGATGAAGCACCCGGCCGTGGCCGCCTTCATTCGTGTCGCCGGCGATGCGGAGACGCCGGCGGTCGCGGGACTGCGGGTCGAGAACCTCGCCGACCTGCTCGAACGCTCGGGCGAGATCGGCGGGATTCTCACGACGGATCGGGATCATCCCCGCTCCGCAGAACAGCCAGTTGCTGATTCGCTGCTCGGTGTACTCGGCCTTGCCGAGAACCGAGACCGGCCACGGCAGTTCGAACATCAACAGGACCGAGTCGAAGAACGAAATGTGATTGGCCACCACGATGGCCGGCCCCTCGGCCGGGACGTTCTCGGCATTCTCGACGCGCATCCGCACGAGGCCGTGGCGAGCCGGCGCGGTGAGCACCCTGGCCACCTCGTACGCGGAGCCGTGATCCCGCCAGTCCTGCACCATCGATGAGGTCACGCGTTTGACGATGTGGGCCACAATTCGACCCTCCACATCGGAGCCCGCCATCGCCGGGGTCAGAGGTCCTGTCCCCGCTGGCTGACCGGTCGCCGGGTGTCACGCATCTCGGCAGCGATGCCGCGCGCCACATAATCTGCCGTCGCACCAGTGCCACAGGAGACCCGCGTCGAGCGGGCAGGGGAGTCGTCGTGAAGAACGAAGCCAGGGCCGTCGTCATCGGTGGGGGAATCGTGGGCGTTGCCGTCCTGTATCACCTCACCAAGCTCGGCTGGAAGGACGTCGTCCTCGTCGAACGCAAGCAGCTGACGGCGGGGTCGACATGGCACGCGGCGGCCGGGTTCCACTCGCTCAACGGCTCGGTCAACATGGCCCGGCTCCAGGCGTACAGCATCAAGACCTATGACGAGGTGGCGGAGATCAGCGGTCAGGACATCGGGATACACCGGATCGGCACGTGCACCACGGCCGCCACGCCGGAGCGCTGGGAGTTCCTGAAGATCGTCGACGAACTCAATGTGACCCTCGGGATCGAGTCATGGCTGATCGATGCCGACGAGATCCCGAAGTACAGTCGTCTCACCGACCACACCCAGCTGATCGGCGCGGTCATCGATCCCGCCGATGGCTACCTCGATCCGTACGGCGCCACCCACGCCTACGCCAAGGCCGCGCGGATCGGCGGCGCCGAGATCTACCAGGAGACGCTGGTCACCGCGCTCGAACAACGCGACGACAAGACCTGGGATGTCGTCACGGAGAAGGGCACGATCAACACCGACCATGTGATCAACGCGGCCGGCCTGTGGGCCCGGGAAGTCGGGCAGATGGCGGGCCTAGATCTGCCGCTCATCCCGTATGAGCATCACTACCTCGTGACCGAGCAGATCCCCGAGGTCATGGCCCAGGACGAGGAGTCGCTGCTCACCGTCGATCTCGACGGCGGCATCTATGTGCGCCAGGAAGTCGGCGGTCTGTTGTTCGGCGTCTACGAGCCCAACCCGATCCCATGGTCACTCGACGGCACGCCGTGGAGTTTCGGGTCACAGCTGCTCGAGCCGCGGCTCGAGCACATCGCGGGATCGCTCGAACGCGGTTTCGAGCGCTTCCCGATGATGCAGGACGTCGGGATCAAGAACGCCATCAACGGACCGTTCACGTTCACGCCCGATGGCAACCCGCTGATGGGTCCGGTCCGCGGCGTCGACAACTACTGGCTCGCGTGCGGCTGCATGGCCGGGTTCAGCCAGTCCGGCGGTGTCGCCCTCGCCCTGGCCCAGTGGATCATCGACGGCGAGAGCGAGGAGGACACGTTCTCGATGGATCCGGCCCGGTTCGGGTCGTTCGCCAACGAGGCCTACACCCTCGAGACGTCGTCACAGTTCTACGAGCGACGGTTCAACGTCGCTTACCCCAACGAGTCGTGGCCGGCGGGGCGGCCTGCTCGCACCACGCCGATCTACGACCTCCAGAGGGAGGCCGGCGCGGTGTTCGGTGCGATCACGCCGCTCGAGGTGCCGATGTGGTTCGCTCGCGGCGACGAGGTGGCCGAGGACATCCCGTCGTTCCATCGCCCCAACAGCTTCGCCGCTGCGGCCGAGGAGGTGACGGCTGCGACCAACGGCGCCGGCATCGTCGACACCAGCTCGTACTCGAAGTTCGAGATCAGCGGACCCGGTGCTCGTGCCTGGCTCGACCGTCTCCTGGCCACGAAGATCCCCAGTGCGGGTCGCAGCCGCCTCGCCGTGATGCTGTCGGACAAGGCCAAGATCGTCGGCGACTTCACGCTGTTCTGCCTCTCGGGTCCCGACGCCAACGGGTCCGAGCGTTTCGTCATGACCGGGTCGGGTCCGATCCAGGAATGGCACATGCGGTGGTTCGACCGCTACCTCCCGGCCGATGGTGTCGCCGTGGCAAACGTGACCAATGAGTGGATGGGGCTCGGTGTCGCCGGCCCGAAGTCTCGCGAGGTGCTCCAGCGGCTGACCCGCACCGATCTCAGCAATGAGGCGTTCCCGTTCATGTCCGTGGCCGAGATCAATGTCGGCCTCGCCCCCTGCCGGGTCGACCGTGTGTCACTCACCGGGGAGCTCGGGTACGAGATCTGGATGCCCACCACCTACATGCGCCACGTCTACACACAGCTCCACGAGGCGGGGGCCGACGTCGGAATCCGCAATGTCGGCGTCGTCGGCCTGTTGAGCATGCGGCTGGAGAAGGTCTTCGGCATCTGGGGCCGCGAGTTCAGCCCCGACTACCGCCCCTCACAGAACGAGATGTCGCGGTTCGTGCAGTACGACAAGCCCGACTTCGTCGGGCGCGAGGCAGCGCTCGCCGATCGAGACGCCGGCCCTGCCAGTCAGCTGTCGCTACTCTCCCTCGGCGAGTCGACTGCCGACGCCACCGGTTTCGAACCGGTGTATCGAGATGGCCGCAAAGTCGGGTTCGTCACCTCCGGGGGCTACGGCCATCGCACCAACCAGAGCCTCGCCCTTGCCTACATCGACAGCGCGGACCGGTCCGAGGACGCAGAGTACGAGATCCCGATCGTGGGGGAGCGGTATCCGGCTCGACTGCTTGCTGAGGCGCCGTTCGACACCGACGGCTCAGGGATGCGGTCGTAGCCGATGCGCGAGTGTTTCCGAATGGTGCTCGCGGGCTAACGTCGGCAGCCGTGGAGACGGCGACCGGTCGACTGGGGCGATGATGCGCGAATCCCTCGAACCCAAGTGGATCGACAGCTTCGAGACGTCGTTTCGGCTGTCCGGGATTGCCGCTGGTGACCTGATCGGTGTGCTCGCCGAGAGCACGAGTCGTCTCGTCCTCGTGGAGTTGGCCGAGCACGCGCTGCACCGCATCGGAGCCCGCCCGGTCCGGGTGACGGTGCCGACCCCGCCCCTTCGCCACAACGTCCCGGTCCGGTCGACAGGCGCCACCTATGCCTACGACGACTACCCCGAGATCATGCGAGCGCTCGGCGACTGCTCGATCATCGTCGACTGCACCGTTGAAGGCTTGCTCCACAGCCGCGCCCGTCAGAGCCTCCTGGCTGCCGGTGGTCGGGTGCTGATGATCTCGAACGAGCATCCCGAGGTGCTCGAACGATGCATGCCGAATCCGGATGTTCACACCGCGGCGCTCCAGGCGCTCGCCACACTCGACGCCGGCTCGACGATGCGGGTCACCTCCGCGGCAGGAACCGATCTCTCGGTCGACATCACCGGTGCCCCGAGCCGCGGCGGTGGCGGCATTCTCGGCCCCGACGACAAGATCGCGTACTGGCCGGCCGGCCTGGCACTGTGCTTTCCGCTCACCGACACGGTCAACGGCACCGTCGTGCTCGATGTGGGCGACGTGAACCTCACGTTCAAGCGCTACTTCGAGAGTCAGGTGACGCTCACGATCCGAAACGATCGCGTCACCGACATCGCCGGCGACGGGCTCGACGCGCAGCTGATGCGGTCGTACTACGAGGCGTGGGACGACCCCAACGCTTACGCGATCTCTCATGTCGGTTGGGGCGTCAATCCCGGCGCCCGCTGGGACGCGCTCACGATGTACGACAAGGCCGACGTCAACTGCACCGAACTGCGCGCCATCGCCGGCAGCTTCCTCATCTCGACCGGCGCCAATGAGTTTGCCGACCGTTTCACCGATTGCCACTTCGACCTCCCGATGCGGAACTGCGACGTCTTCGTCGATGATCGCCAAGTCGTCGCCCATGGCCGGCTGACCACCTGATGCAGACGATCCGGATTCCAGGGGAACCCGAACTGGCGTGTGATGTCGTCGGAGACGGACCACCGGTCGTGTTCCTGCACGGCATCGGCGGCAATCGCACCAACTGGTCCCGGCAGCTCCACGCGTTGTCGGACGACTTCACCGCGATGGCATGGGACGCCCGTGGCTATGGCGACTCCGGAGACATCGACGGCGATCGCCGGTTCCGTCACTTCGCCGACGATCTCGCCCGCCTCCTGGACCACCGCGAGGTCGAGAAGGCCCACCTGGTCGGCCTGTCCATGGGGGCTCGGATCCTTCTGACGTTCGTACCCCTGTATTCGGGGCGTGTCGCCACCCTCACGTTGTGCGACTGCTTCTCGGCCTTCGGGGCGATGAGCGACGAGAAGCGCGAGGAGTTCATGGCTCTGCGGGAGAAGCCGCTCCGGTCGGGCAGGACATTCACCGATCTCGCTCCCGCGCTGGTCGAGTCGCTGGTGTCGCCGAATTGTCCACCCGAGATCGCGGCGGAGCTGTTCGAGAGCATCGTCGCCCTGCGCGCCGAGCCGTACCTGAAGACGCTGAAGGCCACCACCGTGTTCGACGCGTCGGCCGCCATGGACGAGATCGACGTGCCGGTCCAGCTGATATTCGGCGAACACGATCGGCTCACGCCGCCGTCGATCGGGGAGGACATGGTGGAGCGCATTGCCGATGCACGTTTGAACGTCATCGACGGCGCGGGGCACCTGAGCAATCTCGAAGCCCCAGACGAGTTCAACGCGATCTTGCGCGCATTCCTGTCGCCTCGGGCCGACCTCGCCCGCTACCGGTAGTCGACCACGATGATCCGCGCCGGCGATCCGCTCGACTCCGGGTATCCCGTCGTCATCGCCGGTGGTGGCTCGGTCGGGCTGTCGCTCGCCGCCGAACTGGGGTGGCGCGGGGTCGAGTGCTTGGTCCTCGAGGAACGCCAGGCGCTGAACGACCATCCGCGCGCCAACGCGGTCGCCAACCGCACGATGGAGTACTACCGGCGCTGGGGAATCGATGGTGCGATCACCGAGGCGGGCATCCCGCCGAGCGCGCCGGCCGAGTATCTGTGGGTCACGACCATGCACGGGCGAGAGATCCACCGGATCTCCCTCCCGCCGTTCGATGAGTTGGTCGCCACCCGTCAATCGGGTGGCTACGCCGAGGACGAACACGCATGGTCGCCGTATCTCAAGACGATCACCGGTCAGAACGAGGTCGAATCGGCGATCCTCGACTACATCCACGAGCTCCCAGCCGTCGACTATCGCTTCGGGTGGCGCGTGCTCGACTTCGTTGACGACGGGGGCGTGGTCCACTGTCGGATCGAGCACGTCGAGTCCGGTCGGGTGGAAACTGTCGACGCGGCCTACCTGATCGGCTGTGACGGCGGCCGGTCCGTGGTGCGGCACCAACTGGGGATCGAGCTCAGTGGTCGGGCCGCGCTTGCATCCTTCGTGTCGCTCTACTTCCGTGCCCCGGATCTCATCGACCGGCACCCGTTCGGCCACGGCAACATCTTCTTCCCGCTGCACCGCGACAATCGAGGATTCTTCCTCACCTGGGACGATGACAAGACGTACACGTACCACCTGGTGCTCGACGAGGGGCAGGGTTGGGAGTCCGTCGACCCGGCGGAGGCGGTAGCGGCTGTGCTCGGCGAGCCGATCGACATCGAGCTCCATTCCGTCCAGCCCTGGACGGCGCACGCACTGGTCGCTGAGCGCTACCGCGAGGGACGGGTGTTCCTCGCCGGCGACGCCGCGCATCTCTTCAGCCCCACCGGCGGGTTCGGTATGAACACCGGGGTGTCCGATGCGATCGACCTGGCGTGGAAGCTCCAGGCCGCTCTCGACGGGTGGGCCGGCGCCGGCCTCCTCGACAGCTATGAGCACGAGCGTCGTCCCATCGGCGTTCGCAACACGACGGAGGCGGCCGATTGCTTCGACCGCCTCATCGCGGTGATGCAGTGCGGTGACGAGCTGGAGGCGGATGGTGTCGCGGCTGACGCGCGGCGCGCCGAGCTTGCTGCCGACATCAAGGATCAGGAGAAGCTGATCGCATCGTCGGGGACCCTGCTCGGCTATCGCTACCGCGATTCGCCGATCGTCGTTTCCGACGGCAGCCCCGAGCCGCCCGACGATCCTCGCCGCTACGTCCCGGTCGCCCGACCGGGACATCGAGCGCCGCACATCTGGCTCGACGATGGCGATGCCCTGTATGACCGATTCGGCCCAGACTTCAACCTGCTGGTGCTCGGCGCCGCTGATCCCACTCCGGTCGCCGATGCGGCCGCGGCGGCTGGGATGCCCCTTCGCGTTGTCCGGATCGCCGAGCCGCTCGTTCGCGAGGTCTACGAAGCCGATCTCACCCTGATCCGTCCTGATCTGATGGTCGCCTGGCGCGGGAATGCTGCTCCCGCGAACGTCGGGGACCTCATCGATGCCGTCCGCGGAGCCGCTCTGTCCTGATCATGTTCGAACCGAGGAACAAATGATTCACCCGACCACCCACGACGTCTCGACGATCCACGAGCTCGGCGCTCCCATGCGCTCGGAACGCAGCGGACCGCTCACGGACGTTCGTATCATCGACCTCACCCAGTACCTGGCGGGACCGTTCGCCACGATGATGCTTGCCGACATGGGCGCCGACGTGATCAAGGTCGAGCCGCCCGGCGGCGAGATGCTTCGGGCCGGCGGGCCGTTCACCCCGGGCGACACGGATCGTGAGTTCGGTGGCAACTTCGCCACCAGCAACCGTAACAAGCGGTCTGTCGAGCTCGATCTCAAGGACGAGGACGACGTGGCGACGTTCCTCCGGCTGGTCGCCACCGCTGATGTCGTGGTCGAGAACTTCCGCGCCGGGGTCATGGAGAACCTCGGACTTCCGTACGAACGCCTGCGGGAGGTCAACCCCAGTCTCGTGTACAGCGCGGTGCGAGGGTTCGGTGATCCGAGAACGGGGGAGGGTCCGTACACGCCCTGGCCCGCCTTCGATGTCGTTGCTCAGGCCATGGGGGGAGTGATCAGCCAGACGGGCACGCGTGAAGGCGAGCACGTGTTGTGCGGCCCGAACATCGGCGATGTCTATCCCGCCACGGTCGCGGCATCGGGAATCCTCGCGGCGCTGCACCACGCTCGCACCACCGGACAGGGGCAGTTCGTCGACGTGGCGATGTTCGATTCGCTGATCGCGATGAGCGAGCAGATGAGTTGGCAATACGCCTACAAGGGCGAGATCAAGCCACCGGCGGGTGATCAGCACGCGACGATCTGCCCGTTCGAGTTGTACGAGTGCTCGGATGGTCAGGTCGCCATCGCCGCGCCGGATGCCAGGCAGTGGAAGGAACTGTGCGCAATCCTCGATCGGCCGGACATGGTCGACGACGAGGACTACCTCAGTCCCCGCCGGAGGATGAAGAACCGCGCCGCAGTCAACGCGGTGATTCTGGCGTTCACTCGGCCGCGTACCCGTGCTGAGGTCGTCTCGATTCTCGGGGGACGGGTGCCTTGCGGACCAGTGAACGACGCGGCCGATCTCGTCGTCGACGAGCACGTCCGCGCCCGGGAGATGTTCGTGGCGGTGGACCATCCCGGTGCCGAACGTCCGGTGCTCGTCCCGAACACCCCGATTCGTTTCACCGAGACCCCGACCGGTGTGTACCAGCGAGCCCCGAGAGTCGGCGAGCACACCGATGAGGTTCTCGCCGAGCTCGAAGCGCTGGAAGCGCGGACCGGCGAGGAGCCGCCATGACTCCCGAGCTCACGGTCCTCGCCGGCGGTCTGCGTTTCCCCGAAGGGCCGATCGCCATGGAGGACGGCTCGATCGTCCTCGTCGAGATCGCCCGGGGCACGTTGTCCCGGGTCATGCCCGATGGTGAGGTGGAGGTGATCGCCGATCTCGGCGGTGGCCCCAACGGTGCCGCCATCGGCCCCGACGGCAAGTGCTATGTCTGCAACAACGGCGGAATGATCTTCACCGAACGTGGCGGGAAGCTGTACCCGGGCGGCGAACCCGACGACTACGGCGGGGGCCGCATCGAACGGGTCGACCTCGAGACCGGCGAGGTGGAGATCGTGTACACCCACGCCGGTGACCTACCGCTACGAGGGCCAAACGACCTCGTCTTCGATAGGGATGGTGGGTTCTGGTTCACTGATCACGGCAAGCACACCGAACGTCAACGAGACGTGACCGGTGTGTTCTACGCCAAGGCCGACGGGTCGTTCATCGAGGAGAAGGTGTTCCCCCTGATCGGCCCGAACGGGATCGGGCTGTCGCCCGATGAGGACGAGGTCTATGTGGCCGAGACACACACCGGACGGGCCTGGGCGTTCGGACTCTCCGCCCCCGGTGAGCTACGCGGAGAGACGCGCGACCGGGGGAGCCTCCGACTGCTTCCCAGTCCGCCAGGGTTCTACTACTACGACTCGCTGGCGGTCGACGCCGGCGGCAACGTCTGTGTGGCCACGATTCACAACGGCGGCATCACGATCGTGTCGCCGCGAGGCGACGAGCCCTGCTTCGTTCCCATGCCGGATCGGATCACGACGAACATCTGCTTCGGTGGCCCCGATCTGCGCACGGCCTACATCACGCTCTCGTCGACCGGGCAGCTGGTCTCGACGCCGTGGGACACCCCCGGGCTCCCGCTCAACCACCTGAACACCTGACCGGTCACTGATCAGCAGCGTTCCAGGGCATCAGTGCGGAGATCGGTGCCCGACCGCCGACCGCCATCATGACGTCGACCGCCATCATGGCGTCGACCGCGAGGTCGAGATCGTGATCGACCCATGGTCGAGACGAGCAACTCGTCGTCGTCAGGCTGTCGGGGTGTTGATCTCTGCCACCACCGAGTCGAGCAGACTCGAGGCGCCGAACCGGAAGAGCGACGGAGTGAGCCATTCGTCGCCCAGGACCTCGCGCACGATGCTCAGATAGCCGAGGGCATCATCGGCGGTCCGCACGCCACCGGAGATCTTCAGTCCCACCTTGCGTCCGTGGTCGTCGGCATACGTCTTGATGGCTTCGGCCATCAGCCATGCCGTCTCGGGCGTGGCGCTGACCGCCGACTTGCCGGTCGACGTCTTGATGAAATCGGCCCCGGCGTCCATGGCCATGCGAGACGCGTCGGTGATCTGTGGCGAGTCGAGCTCGCCGACCTCGAGGATCACCTTGAGGTGGGTGGCGCCCGCGGCCACACGAGAAGCCTCGAGTTCGTGGACGACCTGGTCGCAATGGCCCTGAATCATGGCCGATCGGTTCAGCACGATGTCGACCTCGTCGGCGCCGGCGTCCACGGCGGCTCGGATGTCGGCGAGGCGGACGTCGAGGGCGGACAGCCCGGTAGGGAATGCCCCCGCCACGCTCGCCGCGGCGATGGACGTGCCGACGGTGAGTTCGGCCACAAGCGAGATCAGCTCCGGGTAGACACAGACGGCAGCCACCGGTCCGGTGGTCGGGTTGGCAGCATCCGGGCGTCGGGCCTGCGCACACAATGCTCGCACCCGTGCGGCGGTGTCGTTCCCTTCGAGCGTCGTGAGATCGATACAGCGAATGATCAGACGCAGCGCGTCCATCCGGTCGCGACCTGCTGGACGACGAGCGAACGCCTCGGCGATCCGAGGATCCGGATCGTGGCCGACGGGCCGCGGCAGGTCGAAGGCGGTCACCAGCTTCACGGTTGCCGAGAGCAGCGCGCGAAGGCGCACGCCCGCCGCGGATCGTACCATCGCGAGGTCATCCCCTGCCGGGGCCATGACCTCGCCATAGATCTTCATCTTCGGCTCGGTGCCGCTGGGACGAACGACCAGGCGGGCGTCTTCGAGCTCGATGACGAGGCCTGCGGTTGGTGGGAGTCCCGTTGCACTCATGGCGAGGTCATGGACCGCTCGCACCTCTTGTTCGGCGAGACGCGTCGGTGGACTTGTCAGCAGGTGATCCAGCGCGAGCGTCTGCGCCGAACGTCGATCGGCGAGGCTCTCGAAGCGGATCGACTGCTGCCCCGTGGCGTGGACGCCGTGGGTGCGGTGGAGCTCATCGAGGCGGTCGAGCAGGGTGTCCCCATGGTCCTTGAGTTCGCTCGCCAGCTCCGCCACCACCAACGCAGCGCTGACCCCGTCCTTGTCGTGGACCAGATCGTTGACCGCGTAGCCGAGGGCCTCTTCGTAGCCGCACACGAATCGGTGCCCGGGCCGCGCAGCTCGTGCGTGCATGATCCATTTGAAGCCGGTCAGTGTTTCCACGTGCTCAGCCCCGTGTCCATCGGCGATGCGGGCGAGCAGCCGTGATGAGACCGTGGTGGATATGACCAACGGAGTGCGGTCAGTATCGGCGACCCTCCGAAGGAGATGGTCGGCCAACAGGCAACCGACCTCGTCGCCGCTGAGGCTTCGCCACCCGGCGTCGGTCGGCACGGCCACGGCGAGGCGATCGGCATCAGGGTCGTTTGCCAGCGCGAGATCGGCCTCGGTTTCGTCACCGAGCGCGAACAGGAGATCGAGTGTTCCGGGTTCCTCCGGGTTCGGGAATGGGGCGGTCGGGAAGTCGGGGTCGGGCTCGGCCTGTGCGGCGACGGTGTCGGGCGCGGCGAAACCGGCGCGCTCGAATGCCTGGACGATCGTCTCTGAACCCACGCCGTGCAGCGCGGTGTGCACGACCCGAGCACTGCGTGATCCGTCGGGCCGGAGCCCACCGACGATTGCGTCCAGGTAGTCGTCGATCACCTGCTCGGACGCAGGTGTGAGGCGTGGGTCCGATTCCGGGGCGAGATCCGACTCGGTCAGAAACGCCATGCGCTGAACGGCCGCCGCGATCGATGTGTCTCGAGGTGCGGTCAGGAGAGCACCGTCGTCGCCGTAGACCTTGTAGCCGTTGTCGGCACGAGGGTTGTGGCTCGCCGTGACCATCACGCCCGCTGTCGCGCCGAGCGCCGTGACGGCGTACGAGAGCACGGGCGTCGGGAGGGCTCGAGGCAGCGTTGTGCAACGAACGCCGTGGGCCAGGAGCACCCGGGCGGTATCGACGGCGAAGGTGTGTGATCCGTGACGGGCGTCGTAGCCGATCACCACATGTGGATCACCCGCATCGGCGATCTCTTCTGCGATCGCGGCGGCAACGAGCCGAACGAGTACCCGGTTCATGCGATTCGGCCCGGCACCGAGCTCGCCTCTCAAACCCGCGGTTCCGAATTCGAGATGGTGGCCGAATCGCTCCGCGAGCACGTCGGGATCGCCGGCGAGGAGCGCTTCCGTGTCGGCACGCGTCTCGGCGTCGGGATCCACGTCGCGCCACGCTTCCGCGATGACCCTCGGGTCGGAGGTCTCGAGTGTCGTCACGACGACGGCATTCCGGCCAGGACCCCACGGATGAGATCGACGACCCTGGTTTCGGCCTCCTTCGCCGCCTCCAGTACCTCACCATGAGCGAGCGGGGCCGGCGAGAGCCCGGCGGCGAGGTTGGTCACCAGCGAGATGCCGAGCACATCGAGACCGAGGTGACGAGCGGCGATCGCCTCCAGCACAGTCGACATGCCGACCAGGTCGCCGCCCATGGTGGCGATCATACGGATCTCGGCCGGGGTCTCGTAGTTGCCGCCGAGCAGCCCGACGTAGACGCCGTCGGCCAGGCCGTCGTCGACGCGATGGGCGAGCGCTCGAAGGGCGGGGCTGTACGCGTCGGTCATGTCGGAGAATCGGCCGGGTTGATCGTCGGGCGGCGGCGGACCTGCCATCGGTGATCGGCCGGTGATGTTGATCTGGTCCTCGATCATCACGAGCTGCCCGACCGGCCATTCCGGGTTGAGACCCCCGGCTGCGTTGGTCAGGATCACGGTGCTGCAGCCGGCTGCGGCGGCGGTGCGCACACCGTGGACGACCGTGTCGGGCTCGTGGCCTTCGTAGAGATGGGCTCGACCGCCGAACACGAGGAGGTTTCGTCCTCCGGCTTCGACCGATCGGAGCAGGTTCCGGTGACCGGCCACGGACGGGGGCGGAAAGCCCGGGAGTGAGGAGAGTTCGATGTCGGCGCGCACGTCACCGATGCGGTCAGCGGCCGCCGCCCATCCCGACCCGAGCACGAGGGCGACGTCGTGGGTGTCGACCTCCGTCGCGGCACGAATGGATTCAGCGGCTTCGCCGGCCAGAGCGTAGGGGTCTTGCCCGGTCATGATTGTCCTCCTCGCGGCGTCTCGACCGAGGTCGGTCGGCTCGCCGCTGTGATCAGCGTGTCTCACCCAACCGTAGAACGAGAAGGGCCGTAGGTCCGCGGTCGGGACCGGTAGCGTTCGCTCATGGATGAGTCCCGGCCGTTGTCGAAGTCCGAACGGAAGAAGGCGCGGCGTCGCGAGCGCAAGGCGTCCGAAGCGGCGGGCGCACAGGAACTGAACGCGTTGGCCGACGCCGCGGTCGAACGTGCCCTGGAGCTCGCGCCCGAAGTCGCCGATGCCCCCAACCGGGCCACCAGCGAGCGAGTGATCGATCTCCCCATTCCGACCGTCGACGCCGCCCGGTTCATCCTGAAACGGATCAACGAGGCGCTCGCCTCTGGCGAATGGCTCGATGAGATCGAGGCGTGGGTGTGGGAATTCGACACCTCGGTTCGAGATGCGCTGACCGAGGCCGGCGCCGAGAGCGGCGTGGAGCTCCGCTTGGAGCAGGTGTCAGCGTCTCCGTTGAGTCATCGCTCTGATCGCTGATAGGCGCTGAGCGCTTCCTTCAGTTCCGTTCGGTACTCCTCGGCGCGGCGGAGCTTTAGATCCTCGAAGCCGCGTACCTGATCGGCCAGCTCTGCGATCGCGATCGCCTCGTCGATGGTCGAGGGGGTCAGGCCGTCGATGAGCGTGGTGATCGTCGTCTGGTACTCGTGGATCAGATCCCGCTCGAGGCGACGGACGGCGGCATAGCCGAACAGATCGAATCGGGTACCGCGCACCCGGCGGCCGGCCGCGAGTAGCCGCACGACCGGTCGGCTCCACCGGCCGAGCTTGAGCTTGCCTTTCATCCCGAGCGCACGAAACACCGGAGGGTGCAGGTGCCAGATCACTCGTGAGGCACGTCCGCCGGCAGCCTCAGCCGCCGCAGTCGCTTCCGGTCCCAGGAGCAGTCGAGCCACTTCGTACTCGTCCTTGTACGCCATGAAACGGTGCAGGCCGTGGGCCACGGCCTGCGTCAGCTCGGTTGCATCATCGTTGATCGCCCGTTCCGCCGCGGCCACGGATTCGATGAGGTCGACGAACCGCGCCGCGTAGGCAGCGTCCTGGTAGCCGACGAGATCGGCAGCTCGGGTACGGATCGCCTCGGCGAGCTCAGGCGTCGCCGACAGAACGGTCACCCGCTCATCGAGCTCGGACGGCAGGTCGGGGACAATGACTGAGACGTCGGTCATCGACGGCCGCTGGTGGGCCGTCGCCTCCACGGTCTCGGCGTCGTTCACCCACAGCCGCCCCCATGTGAAGGCTGCCTGGTTTGCCTCGACCGCCACGCCGTTGAGATCGACCGCAGCCTCGATCGCGGCGACCGACACAGGGATGACCCCACTCTGCATCGCCACGCCGAGGAGGAAGACGTTGGCCGGAGCGGGATCGCCGACGAGGCGGGCCGTGAGATCGTGGGCATCGACCCACAGATCGGTGGTCTCGATGCGGGCGTCGAATCGGGCCACCAGCTCGTCCTGGGTCGGGTACGGGATCGTCGGATCGCTGGCCATGGCCCCGGTCGGTGTCTTCGTCGTCGATCCGATGACCCGCGTGCGGGTTCCTTCGGCGCCGATCACGCCGTCGCTGGCGCCGACCAGCTGATCGAAGGCGAGGATGGCATCGGCCTCGCCCTTGCCGATCAGGTTCGTCGAGCCGGCGCCGGATCGGGTGAGCACGATGTCGGACACCACCGGACCGGCTTTCTGGGAGAGCCCCGTCTGGTCGAGTCCGCGCAACTCCCAGCCGTCGAGCATCGCTGCCGTCGAGAGGATCTGGGCCACGGTGACCACACCCGTTCCGCCGATGCCGGCGAGACGGAGTGCGACGCGGTCGCGGTCCGCGCCGTCGGTGGGTGGCTCAGGGAGTTGACGGTCAGGGAGGAGGAGGTGGCCACCGGCAGCGCCCTGATCGACGGGCACGGTCATGAACGACGGGCAGTCGCCCTCGACACAGGACAGGTCGTGGTTGCACGTGGCCTGGTCGATGCGAGTCTTGCGGCCGAGCGGGGTCTCGAAGGGTTGAACCGACAGGCAGTTGCTCACGTCACCGCAATCGCCGCATCCCTCGCAAATCCGGTGGTTGATCACGATGCGCGTCGCCGGCTTGTCGATCCGACCCCGTTTTCGGTCGCGCCGCAGCTCGGTTGCACAAGCCTGGTGGTGGATCAGAACGGTGACGCCGGCAACGGCGGCGAGCCGTTCCTGGGCGTCGAGGATCCGGGTGCGGTCCCAGATATCCACGTCGGTCGGGATCGCGGATCGGTCGTACCCGACAGGATCATCGGTGGTGATCAGAACCTCGCGCACGCCCTGGGCCCGGAGTATCTGTACCAGCTCGGGCACCAGCACGCGATGCGACGGGTCCTGGCCTCCCGTCATGGCAACCGTGTCGTTGTAGAGGATCTTGAACGTGATGTTCGCGTTCGCGCCGATGGCGGCCTGGATCGCGAGCTGGCCAGAGTGCAGGTAGGTGCCATCCCCGAAGTTCTGGACGATGTGATCGGTGTCGACGAACGGCGCCATACCGATCCAGTGGGCACCCTCGTTTCCCATGGCGGTGATGCCGATCGTCTCGCCGACCCGCTCGGGGTCCATGAGCAACGACATGCCGTGACAACCGGTGCCCGCGCCGACGATGGTGCCCTCCGGGACCTTGGTTCCCCAGTTGTGCGGGCACCCAGCGCAGAAGAACGGCGTGCGGTTGACCGTGAGCGCGATGAGCTCACGCGGGGGTGGGGGAGCGACCTCCCCCAGGGGGGCCATTCGGTCGTCGAGGCGCGTGGCGAGTCGCTCCCGGAGTCCCACGACGATCGCGTCGGCATCGAGGCGGCCGTAGCTGGGCATCAGTTGGCGACCGTCCTCGTGCGTCTTGCCGAGCACCGCTGGTCGGTCGGCCGCTGCGTACAGCGCGTCCTTGATCAGCCATTCGAGGGTCGGGTTCTTCTCCTCGACGACGACCACTTCGCGCAGGCCTCGGGCGAATCGGCGGATGAGATCGCCGTCGAACGGCACCGGCATTCGAAGCTGGAGCAGGCGGACGCCGGCACTCGCGAGCATCGACTCGTCGGTGAAGCCGAGGCGGCGGAGCGCCTCGAGCAGTTGCTGGTATGTGAATCCCGTGGCCACGAGACCGATCCAGGCGTCGGCCGGGTCGACACTGATGCGATTCAGCTGATTGTCCACACCGTAGTGGTGGGCCAGGGGCAGTCGGATCTCGCGGAACTCCCGCTCGACCTCCACCATTCGCGGGCCGAGGAACACTGCGCTCGGCTGGTTGGTCCAGGGCCGGCCGTCGACATCGAGGGACGGGATGTGTGGCTCGGTCGCGAGGACGGGGACATCAACGGTGCCGGAGCCGTCGGCGATCGGCGTCACCACCTTCATCGCCGACCACAGTCCGGATGCGCGGCTGATCGACACGGCGTGCAGGCCGAGTTCGAGGCATTCCTGGACCGTGCCCGGGTACATGATCGGCATGTGGAGATCGACGAGGGCCGCATCGGAGGAGGAGGGCATGGTGGAGGACTTGGCCATGGGGTCGTCGCCGACGATGGCGATGGCGCCGCCGTGGCGAGATGCTCCGGCGAAGACGCCGTGCCGGAGCGCGTCGGTCGCCCGATCCAGCCCGGGGGCCTTGCCGTACCAGATACCCACCACCCCATCGTGGCGAGCATCCGGGCGACCACCGGCGAGTTGTGAACCCATCACCGCGCTCGCGCCCAGCTCCTCGTTGACCGCGGGCTGGTGGATGATGCCGAGATCGGGCAGTTGTCGCACGACCCGGGCCATTTCCAGGTCGAACCCGCCGAGCGGGGAGCCGGGGTAGCCGGAAACGAGCGCCGCCGTGTTCAGCCCGGCGGCCCGGTCTCGCCGCATCTGATCGACCGGGATGCGAGCCAAGGCCTGGATGCCCGTGAGCAGGACTCGCCCACTGGTGCGCTCATAGCGGTCCTCGAGCCGGTACGTCGCTGGTGAACCCGCCATCATCTTCCCCGATCTGATGTTTCGCTGGACGGCCAAGGCTTGTTGATCAGAGCCGGTTTCCGCAAGCCATCCGAAGATATGATCGAACAATGGACTCGAAGCCGAATATTGATGAAACGGATCTCGCGATTCTCGAGGAACTCCAGTCAGATGCTCGGCGTTCCAACAAGGCACTCGCTGCTGCGGTCGGTCTGGCCCCGTCGACCACCCTCGGCCGGGTCCGGGATCTCGAGGCGAGCGGGGTGGTCCTCGGGTATCACGCCGAGGTGGACGAGGTGGCGCTCGGGCGATCGATCGGCGCCCTGGTTTCGGTGCGCCTGTCGCCGAAGAACGACGGCCTCGTGGCGCGGTTCGTCGATTCGCTGTGGACGCTCGACGAAGTCACCGCGGTGACACTGTTGACGGGTCCCTACGACATTCTCGTTCAGTTGAGCGTTGGCAGCATCAGCGCGCTGCGGGCGCTGGTGCTCGACAACATCGCCAGCTTCGAGGGCGTTTCCGACGAGCAGACCACGATCATCTTCGAGCATCGGCGGAAGTCGGTTCTCCGGCCGCTCGGCGGGGTCGGTTGACGGGCGTCTACCGACCCGGCCAGTTCGGGGTGCGACGCTCGAAGAAGGCGGAGACGCCTTCCTTGCGGTCCTCGCTTGCGTAGATCACATCCCTCGCCGCGTCGGTTGCCGTCCAGCCCCGTGGGTCGTCGTGGGCGACGATCGTCTCCAACGCGCTGAGCGTTTCACGGATCGAGGTCGGGGCGTTGAGCACCACTCGCTTCGCGAGTCCGAGGGCGCCTTCGAGCGCTCGGCCGGGTTCGGTGATGCGGTTGACGAGGCCGAGGCGTTCCGCGCGGTCGGCTGAGATCGGGTCACCGGTCAGCAGGAGTTCTCGGGCGACGTTGAGGGGGAGCGCTCGGGGCGCACGGAACAGGCCGCCGCTCGTGGCGACCAGCCCTCGGCGCGCTTCGGGCAGACCGAATTGCGCGTCACTCGCCGCCACGATGAGGTCGCAGGCAAGCGCGATCTCGAGCCCGCCGCCGAAAGCGAAACCTTCGACGGCAGCGATGATCGGTTTCGGGCGCTTCCGGCCGATGACGCCGTACAGGCCGCCTCGTTCGGTCGGGGTGCCCGATCCTTCGGCGATGTCGGTGCCGGCGCAGAAGACGGTCGGGCCGCCGGTGAGTACCGCCACCCGGAGATCGTCGTCGTCCTCGAAGTGGTTCAGTGCTCGATCGATCGCTCCGGTCATCTCGCCGTTGATCGCGTTTCGCTTCTCGGTGCGATCGAGGGTGACGACCGCGATCTGGCCGTGGTGTTCGACGTCGACTGGCATGGCCGAATCATCGCATCCCCGGTCATGGACAACCGCATTCGACGGGTCTAGATTTCGCACTGAACGAACGTCCAGTCATCCTTGGGGAGACCAGCCATGCCCACTGCGTTCGCCGCGGCGGAGATCGATCTCGAGGAGATGATCGACCTCGACGCCTTCCCGATCCATGACTTCGGGAGTACCGCGAGGTCCGACCTGGTCGCCTCAGCCCGAGACGGTATGCGCTCGGTCGGCTGCACTCGAATCGCCGACTTCCTCCGACCGGAAGCCGTGGCGACGATGGCGGCCGAGGCGAACGCACTCCACCCGCTGACCTTCAAGTGCTACGACGAACACAACCCCTACTTCTCGCCTCCCGACGAGTCCTTCCCCGACGGGCATCCGCGCCGAACGATGCAGCAACGCAAGAGCGGGTTCATCAACTCCGACGTCCTCACCGAGGAGTCGCTCCTGCGCAGAATCTACGACTCCGACGTCATGCTGCACTTCGTCTGGGAGTGCCTTGGCGTGGCGCAGCCGATCTATCGCTGGGCCGATCCCTTGGGCCGCAACCCCTATGGCGTCACGGATCCCGGCTTCACGCTGCCGTGGCACTTCGACGGCAATGAGTTCACCGTCAGCATCCTCGTGCAGAAGGCCGACGAGGGTGGGATATTCGAGTACGTGCCCAACATCCGAAGTCCGCAGGAGGAGAACTACGAGCGGATCGCGCACGTACTCGATGGCGGGCGCGACGGCGTGCACGAGCTGGATCTGCAACCGGGCGACCTCCAGCTCTTCGCCGGGCGCTACTCGATGCATCGAGTCACGCCCAACACCGGCGAGACGGTCAGGTTCATCGGGCTGCCCACCTATGTGCACGACCCGTACCGCATGAACCGGCCCTTCCACTCCGAGACCATCTACGGGCGAGCGACCGAGCTCCACCACCAGCGAGCCGATGTGCTGGTCGACGGCCTGGTCGACTAGAAACCCCCGAACTGGCGGCACATATGGTCGGACTCCGACGGTATATGCCGCCAGTTGGCCGGAGGTTGGGCGTGACTGAGCCGGTGGCCGACGACTAGAACGGTCGTGAGGGCCGCCGGGCCCTGACGGAGGGACTCCGATGGCAGATCTTGAACTCCTCGACCGTGGCTATGCCGCAATCATGACGGAGGTGGTCGAGCGTGGGCGAGCTCCGCATTTCACCGAACTCGCCGCCGATCTCGGGATCGAGTTGGAGGAAGGCCGACAGCTGATCCACGAGCTCGTCGGTATGACCCCCGGCTGGGTGCACCCCGGCACGGACTACGTCGCGTCGTTCCCGCCGTTGAATCTGCAGCCGACGCACTACAGCGTCTCCATCGACGGCCGGCCCGGATGGTTCGCGCAGTGCGGCTTGGAGGCCACGGCGATCCGCTGGCTCGTGCCGGGCAAGACCGTGCGGATCGAGGCGCCCTGTCTCTGTTGTGGTGAGTCGATGGTGCTCGAGATGTGCGACGAGGAGATCCTCAGCGTCGATCCCGAGCCGATGGTCGGCTACACGAGCGCCGAGATCGGCGGGTCGGCCGACAGTCGACCATTCCGTTGAGCGAACATGAACCTCTTCCGGTCGGAAGAGCACGCCAAGCGCTGGGATGGCTACGACGAGGCGATGGCGGGCGCCCTCAAGCCCGTCGCCGAGTGGGCTGACATCTTCTCCAATCCCTTCTTTCGGCAGCGAGGCCGAAGCGACTACATCACCTGGACGCGAAGCGGGGACGGTGCCGCCGCATTCAAGCTCCTGCGCTCGCAACTTCCGCGACCGACCGAGGAGCCGACATGAGCAGACTGAATCCGCTCGACTACGACTCGCTCGACGAGAACCAGAAACGTCACTTCGACAATGTCGTCGGCCTCCGAGGACTCGGCGATGACGGTCGCCTGGGCGGGCCGTTCGACGCCATGGTCCTCGCCGGCGGGCTCGGCCGGAACCTCGGGCGCGTCGGCATGGCCATCCGGGGTGACACGGTCCTGGACCGTCGCTTCGTCGAGCTGGCGATCCTGGTGGCCGGCCAGTTCTGGAAGGCCGAGTTCGAGTGGTGGGCCCACGAGCCGATGGCTCTCGAGGCTGGAGTGCCGGCGGAGGTGGTCGCGGCGATCAAGTCGGGCGACGAGCCGGCGTTCGTCGATCCTCGCGACGACGCGGCGTATCGCCTGTGTCGGGCGCTGCACCTGGACCACCAGGTCGACGACGGCACGTACGCCACTGCTGTAGAGCACTTCGACGAGGTCGGCGTCGTCGAGCTCATCGCCACGTCGGGCTACTACACCCTGATCTCGATGCTGCTCAACACCCACCAGATCCCGCTACCCGAAGGCGAGACCCCGCCCTTCTAGGGGTTCTCGAGGAGGAGTAGTCCGGCAGCCGTGTTGCTGGCGGGTATGTGATAGTGCCGGTGGATCTCGCGAGCGGCGGCACCGCCATCGAGGTCGTCCATGGCGCCACGGGCGATGAGCCACATCACAAGCTCGATGCCCTCGCTGCCGGCTTCGCGGACATAGTCGACGTGTGGCATCTCGCTGAGCCCGACCGGATCATCGACCAGGCGATCGAGGAACATCGTGTCGAACTTCTCGTTGATGAGACCGGCCCGGGGCCCCTGGAGCTGATGGCTCATCCCGCCGGTGCCCCAGACCTGGACGTTGAGATCCTCGTCGAACGACTCGACCGCGCGGCGAATGGCCTGACCGAGCGCGAGACAACGTCGCCCGGACGGCACCGGGTACTGCACCACGTTGACGGCGAGAGGGACGACGGGGCACGGCCATGTCTCGGGCAGGCCGAACATGATCGACAGCGGCACGGTGCAGCCATGATCGACGGTCATCTCGTTGACGAGCGTCAGATCGAAGTCCTGCTGGATCACGGAGCTGGCGATGTGGGCGGCGAGCTCAGGATGCCCGGGAACCGTCGGCACCGGACGCGGGCCCCAGCCCTCGTCGGCGGGCTCGTAGCTCGCGGCCATGCCGAGGGCGAACGTGGGGATCATCTCGAGGCTGAACGCGTTGCCGTGATCGTTGTAGACGAGGATCACTGCGTCGGGCGGGTCCTCCCGGATCCATTCTCGCGCCCGTTCGTAGCCGGCGAACAGTGGAACCCAGCCGGGCAGCTCGGTCTTGCCGAGGTCCATGGCGACGCCGATGGCGGGGACATGGGAGGTGAAGACGCTGGCGGTGATCCTGGCGCTCATTCGTGGTCCTTCCACTCGTGAGCGTAGCGGTTGCCCTCGATCGGCCTGCCCCCTGCGGCCATCATCGCGGCATGACCCTCGGCATCGTTCTCCGTCATCGTGGCGACGATCTGAACGAACGACAGGCCGTCGGTGCCTCCGATCTTGGCGAGGAAGTAGATGTTGCCGCCGGTGGCGATCAGGGCGTTGAAATCGCGGTCGAGAACGCCTTGGCGTTGGGCTTCGGTCATCGGCCATTGCTCGAGGTACGCACGTTCGCCGGCCTTGAATCGTTCCCGGTTCTGCGGCTTCATCAGCGACATGCAGAACTGGTTGAGCCAGTAGCCCTTCCGTGCCTGCTCAGCGTCGAAGATCGTCGTTCCGGGAATGTCGAGATACGGCTTGTCGAGACCCATGGTCACTCCAGTCATCGCGTTTGCTCAGTATTGCTGGTGTTGACGAGGTACTGGTGTTGACAAAATTATCGACAATATTGTCGGCAATATTCCGGCGGCGTCATCCGCCTACACTCGCACGTGACCTGACCCCGAGCGATCGCCATCCACGTGCTCTCAGTCTTCACCGATGTCGTGCTTGCGGTGTTCGTCATCGCGGTCCTCGGTCACGTGGTCGGCCGATGGCGCGGCATCGAGGTCGCTTCGCTCACTGCATCGACCTTCTACCTCTTCAGCCCGGCACTCGTCTTCCACTCGCTGAGCCGCACGGAACTGTCGTGGACATTCGGATCTCGGCTCCTCGTGGTGGTCGGGACGGGGTGGCTCACGGTGGCGGTCCTCGCCTATGCTTGGACCCGGTTCCGCGGCCACGACAGCGCGAAACGGGCCGCCGTACTCCTCTCGGCTGTGACGGCGAACGGCGGCAACATGGGCATCCCCGTGTCGGCGTTGGCCTTCGGCGACGCCGGCCTCGAGATCGCAGTGGTCAACTTCGTGGTGGGTGCAGTGATCAGCAACTCGGCCGGGATCGCTATCGCGTCGTCGGGGAAGGCGGGTTCGCGCCGAGAGATCCTCACCGCACCGTTCCGGTTCCCCTACCTCTATGCAGCCGCGGCCGGTCTGCTCGTCAACGCAACCGACGCTGATCTTCCCGTCGTCGTCGAGGCGCCGGTCGAGAGCCTGGCCGGGGCGGCGATCCCCGTGATGCTGGTGGTTCTCGGCCTGCAACTGCGCAATCCCGCCACACGCACCGACGCGGCCGATGTGGGTTTCGTCACTTCGCTTCGGCTGCTGGTGGCGCCGGCGATTGCCTGGCCCGTGGCGACGATGGTCGGGTTGGACGGCGTCGAGCGGGCCACGCTCACGATCCTGGCAGCGATGCCCGTCGCGGTCATCACCACGATCGTGGCCACCGAATTTCAGATCCGGCCGGACTTCGTCACCCGGGCCGTCATCATCAGCACCGCGGCGAGCATCGTCACCCTGACGCCGCTGATCTCGATGGTGACCTGACCCCGCCCAGGGTGCGTCAGAAGACCCCGCCCCAGATGGCGTCGGCGGTGGCGACGACCAGTTCGAGCTTGGCGCGCTGGTCGTCCTGGGTGATGACGTTGCCTTCTTCGGTTGACGCGAACCCACACCGCGGAGCGATGCCGAGTTGGTCGAGATCGGCGTAGGCGGACGCTTCGTCGAATCGACGCTTCAGGTCGTCGATCGGTTCGAGCGCCGGGGTCTTCGTGGTGATGAAGCCGGGCATGACCCGATCATCGCCCTTCGGCAGCAGTGACAGCGGCTCGATACCGCCGGCACGATCCGTGTCGTATTCCATGAAGTAGACGTCGACGCTGGTGCGGTTGAAGATCGCATCGACGGCCGGGTCATAGCCGCCGGTTGCGACGTGCGTCGACCGGAAGTTGCCGCGGCACATGTGCATGGCGATCGTAATGTCGTCCGGACGATTACGAATCGCCCGCTCGAGCGTGTCGGCGTAGGCAGTGATCAGGTGATCCGGATCGAAGCCCTCCGCCCGCTTCGCCTCGCGCTGGTCCTCGTCGCACAGGTAGGCGAAGAAGATGTCGGCGAGCAGGACGTCGAGATCGCCGTACTGCTCCGGGCCGATGTCAGCCGCCGCGGTGCGGAAGTGGCAGGCACTCGGGCCCGGGATCGAGATCTTCGGAGTGGCGTTCGTGATCGAGGCCAGGTATCGGAAGTGGCCGAGCATCGGGTGATCGTCGGGGAACGAGATGGTGTCGGTGATCGTGGCGTGGAACGGCTTGATCGAGACCGACCCGCCGAACGCGACGCCGGACGTGTCCGGCCGGTACTCGAGATCGAGCCCGCCGAGGCCGTCCAGGAAGTCGTAGTGCCAGAACGAGCGCCGGAACTCACCGTCCGTCACTGCGGCCAGGCCGACGTCCTCCTGCATTCGCACCGCGGCGGCGATCTCCCGGTCTTCGATCTCGTGGAGCTCCGGACCGCTGTGGAGTTGTCCGTCCGGCATGTGCTTCGCCCGTGCGTCGGCGATCGAAGCAGGCTGCCGACGTGATCGGCTCGAAACACGGGTCCGCTCACGAGAATCTCAGTCCCACGTACTGCTCGGCGAACGACGTCCGTGCCGCGACCGAGCCGGCCAGGTACTCGAGCTCTCGTTCCTGGATGCGCTGATCGAATCCGGTCGTGTCCGGGAAGCGGTGCAACAGGGTGGTCATCGACCAGCTGAATCGGACGGCGTTCCACACCCGGGCGAGTGCCTGGTCGGAGTAGCGGTCGAGGCCGGCTGAGTTGCCGTCGCGGAAGTGGGTGATGAGCGCGAGCGACAACAGGTGGACATCGGAGACGGCGAGGTTGAGGCCTTTCGCGCCGGTCGGGGGAACGATGTGAGCGGCGTCGCCGGCGAGGAAGAGGGAGCCGTGTCGCATCGGTTCGGCGACGAAGCTCCGCAGCGGGGCAATCGACTTCTCGATCGATGGTCCGGTTTGAATCCGGTCGCTCACCTCGGCGGGGATGCGGGCGAAGAGCTCGGTCCAGAATCGGTCGTCGGACCAATCGTCGGTCGTGTCGTCGAGCGGGCACTGGACGTAGTAGCGGCTGAGCATCGGATTGCGGGTGCTGCACAAGGCGAAGCCGCGCTCGTGGTTGGAGTACACCAGATGAGGGAGCGGTGGCGTCTTCGAGAGAATTCCGAGCCAACCGAACGGATACACCCGCTCGAACTCTTGGCGGATTCCATCGGGGATCGTGGCTCGGCTCACCCCGTGGTAGCCGTCGCAACCGGCGATGAACTGGCAGTCGATGCGCTCGTCCGCGCCATTGTGGCGGAAGGTGACCGACGGGGAGTCGGACGTCACGTCGTGCAGGGCGACGTCCGCGGCCTCGAAGAGCAGGGTCGTGCCGGCCGCGTCCGCGGCCTCGTAGAGATCATGCTGGAGCTCGGTCTGGCCATACGCCATGACGCGTCGGCCGGACAGCTCGGCCAGCTCGATCGGCAGGAGGCGCTTCCCGCCCCACGAGATGTTGAGTCGATCGTGGGCATCGCCCTCGCGGTCCATCCTCGCCCCCACGCCGGCCGAACGGATGACGTCGACGGCGCTCCATTCGAGGATGCCGGCGCGGATGCGCCCGAGAACGTATTCACGGGTCCGGCGCTCGAGTACCACGTGGTCGATGTCGGCGCGGTCGAGCAGCCGCGAAAGGAGCATTCCGGCGGGTCCCGCTCCGACGATCACAACCTGGGTCTGCATGATGGCCTCCGCTCATTCGCAGTATTGCACAGTGATGGTTCTTGACCGTTGACAAGATTGTTGACAATCTCAGGGTCGGAACTCGCAGAGGAGCGTGCCAATGCAGCCCATGTCACCCGAAGAGGTGGTTGCCTTCATGCGCGATGGCTCGCGCACGGGCAAGCTCGCTGTCACCCGCAAGGATGGGGCACCCCACGTCGTCCCGATCTGGTTCGACTTCGACGACACCACCGGTGAGCTGGTGTTCGTGATGGGACGTGACAGCCTCAAGGCCCGCTGCATTGCCCGCGACCCTCGCGTCTCCATCTGTGTCGACACCATGGAGATGCCCTTCAGCTTCGCTCGCATCGACGGCGAGGCCTCCACGACCACCCACGACGATGACCCGGAGGCCATCCTGCACTGGGCCACAGAAACCTGTCGTCGTTTCGTCGGTGACGAGAAGGCGGCCCAGTTCGGCCGGCGCAATGCCGACCCTGAAGAGCTGCTGGTGCGCGTGACACCCGCCCGGTATGTCGGCGCGGCCGGCATCGCCGACTGAGTCCGGATCGACCCGAGGAGGCTGCCTTGATCATCGATTGCCACGGCCACTACACCACCACGCCACCGCCGGTCGGCGAGTGGCGTGACGCTCAGACCGCCGCGGTCGATGCCGACCCGCTGCACGTGGGCGAGAAGGGCGTCATCGCAATCAGCGACGATGCAATCCGCGAGAGCCTCGAAGGTGCCCAGCTGAAGTTCCAACGCGAGCGTGGCACCGACCTCACGGTCTTCTCGCCGCGTGCGAGCTGGATGGGGCATCACGTGGGCAACGAGCACACGTCGCGCTTCTGGACCGAGCATCAGAACGAGCTCGTGCGCCGGGTGTGCGATTTGTATCCCGAGAACTTCGCGCCGGTCTGCCAGCTCCCTCAGTCGCCGGGAGTGGCGATCGATTCCTCGGTGCGAGAGCTCGAACGCTGTGTCGAGGAGATGGCATTCATCGGCTGCAACGTGAATCCCGACCCCTCGGGCGGCCACTGGAACGGTCCGCCGCTGTGGGACCGATACTGGTGGCCGTTGTGGGAGAAGATGCAGGAGCTCGACGTTCCCGGCATGATCCACGTCTCGACGTCGTGCAACGAGCACTTCTTCACCACCGGCTCGCACTACCTCGGCGCCGACACCACGGCCTTCGTCCAGGCGCTCACGTCGGGGTTCATGAACGACTTCCCCGGCCTTCGCTGGGTGATTCCCCATGGCGGTGGCGCGGTGCCTTACCACTGGGGCCGGTTCAAGGGCATGGCGCAGGACAAGGGCTGGGACTTCGACGGCCTGCTCGACCACATCTGGTTCGACACCTGTGTGTATCACCAGCCCGGCATCGACCTGCTCGTCGACGTCGTGCCGAACGCCAACATCCTGTTCGCCTCGGAAATGGTGGGTGCGGTGCGTGGCATCGACCCCGACACCGGCTACCACTACGACGACACCAAGCGCTACGTCGAGGATGCCGCCCTGTCCGCCGAAGACCGGTCCTTGATCTATGACGCCAACATCCGGCGGGTGTACCCCCGTCTCGGAACATCTGTGTGACTGGAGCTCGCGTATGACGAATGCCCACGGACCCCGCCACGTCGTGGTCACCTCCATCGAGCGAGCGCCGCTCGATGTCGTCGACCAACTGGCCCCCATCGGCACGGCCACGGTCCACGAGGCCATCGGCCGTCGGGGCTACCTCGGCGCGCACCTCACCCCGATCCAACAGGGCACGAAGGTGGCGGGCAACGCCGTCACCGTGCTCAGCCACCCCGGCGACAATGGCATGATCCATGCCGCCGTCGAGCAGTGCCGGGAGGGCGACATCCTCGTGGTGGCCAACACGGCCCCCTCTACCCACGGCATGTTCGGCGACCTGCTCGCCACGTCGCTGATGACTCGCGGCGTGCGCGGCCTCGTCATCGACGCGGGCGTGCGCGACACATTCGACCTGCGGGAGATGGGGTTCCCGGTGTGGTCAGCCCATGTCGGCATCCAGGGAACGGTGAAGAACACGCCGGGTTCGGTGAACGTGACGATCCGTATCGGTGACCAGGTCGTGAACCCCGGCGACGTGATCTGTGCCGACGACGACGGCGTCATGGTGGTCGCCCGTTCCGAGTCCGCCTGGGCCCTCGATCAGTCCAACGCTCGCCTCGCGAAGGAAGAGTCGACGAGGGCCAAGCTCGCCGCGGGCGAACTCGGCCTCGACTTCTACGGTCTGCGCGACAAGCTCACCGAGATGGGTGTGGAGTGGGTCGAGGGCCTCCCCGACATTCCCGATCACGCCTAGGTTTGGAGCATGCCAATGACCGGACGACACGCCATCAAGACCCCACCGCATCATGCCACCTGGGGCGAGTTCCTCGACGTGTGGCGCGAGGCCGACCAGATCGACGTTTTCGAGTCGGCCTGGAACTGGGATCACTTCTACCCCTTGGCGCCGCCATACGACGGCCCGAATCTGGAGGGTTGGACGATGCTCGGAGCTCTGGCGCAGGCCACGTCGCGGATCCGTATCGGGGCCATGGTCAACGGCATGCACCATCGGCACCCGGCCGTCACCGCCAACATGGCGGCCACGCTCGACCACATCTCCGACGGCCGATTCGAGCTCGGGATGGGTGCGGGCTGGAACTTCATGGAGTCCGACGCCTACGGCATCCCCTTGGGCGAACTGCGCGATCGCTCGGACCGGCTCGAAGAGGGCATGGAGGTCATCGTGTCGCTTCTCCAGAACACGACCACCAACCACAAGGGTCGCTTCTTCGAGCTCACCGACGCCTGGTGTGAGCCCAAGCCCGTGCAGGATCACATCCCCATCGTGATCGGGGGCAAGGGACGCACGCGGACGCTGCGCACCGTCGCGCGTTTCGCCGATCAGTGGGATATGACGTTCCCTGACACGCCGGCCGACTGGGCTGAGCTGAATGAGGTGCTGCTCGGCCACTGCGAGCGGGTGGGCCGCAACAGCGAGGAGATCGACCGGTCGGTACATCTGGCGTTCGATCCCGACTCGTCGCCCGCGGCCTGTGCGGAACAGGCGGCAGAGTTCTTCGAGGCAGGCGTCGACATCGTGGTGTGGTCGTTCCGGGGTCCCGTCGATGTCCGCCGGCTGGCACCGCTGGCCAACGCGCTGGGCTAGGCGTCGCCCCACCGGCCAAGGACGTCGATCACTGAGAGGAGATGGGCGTTCATCGCAGCCGCGGCGGTGGCCTCGTCTCCGGCGGCAACCGCCTCCACGATCGCCCGGTGCTGTTCGAGCGATTCGAGTGGGCGGCCCGGCATCAAGGCCAGGCGGTACTGATGATGAGCAGAGCGGTCGCGCAGGTTGGCCACCAACTGGGCAGCGACATCGTGGCCGCTGACCTCTCGCAAACGGCGGTGGAGGAGTGCGTTCAGCGCGGAGTAGTCGCTGCCCTGCGTTTCGACGGCGGCGGCGTCTTCCATGTCGGCGATGATCTGGCGAAGTTCGGCGTGATCATCGGGAGTTGCATGGCGTGCGGCCTGTGCTGCGATCAGGCTCTCGAGCGCGGCACGGGCCTCGGTGATCTGGATCGCCTCCGCGACCGAGATTCGGCGAACCGTTGCCCCCCGGTTCGCTTCGCGCTCGACCAGGCCCTCGGTTGTCAGCTCGACGAGTGCAGATCGGATGGCGGCACGCCCGCAGTCATAGTGCTCGGAAAGAGAGATCTCGAGCAGGCGATCGCCGGGTTCGAAACGTCCGGTCAGGATGTCCTGGCGAAGGACGGTGGTGACGTTCTCGGATTTGGGCATCAGGACGCTCGCTCGCGAATTGGCTCAGGAGAAGTCATACAACACCTGCGGGTTGTCGACGAGGATCTGATTGCGAACGGCCTCAGCGGGAGCAAACCGGGCGAGAAGGTCGAGGAGCTCACCCTCGTCGGGCATCTCCTTGATGTTGGGGTGGGGCCAGTCCGTGCCCCACAGGAGTCGGTCGGCGTCAGTGGCGATCAGTGCCTGTGCGAACGGAACGACATCGTCGAACGGCGAGACCTTCCCGTCGGTCAAACGCTCGGCGCACGAGATCTTGATCCAGCACCGCTCGTCGTTGGCGTAGCGGTCGAGGAGGCGCTGGAACGGTTCTTGTTCGATGCCGTCGACCGCGGGTACGCGGGCCATGTGGTCGATCACATATGGCACCGGCATGGCGTCGAGAACGGGTGTGTAGTCGGCGAAGTCCTTCGCGTCGAAGTGCAAGACGATGTGCCAGTCGAGTGCTGCGACTCGATGCACGAGCCGCCAGAACCGGTCGAGGTCGGGTGCGCCGCCGAGATGGGCCACGAAATTGAAGCGGATACCGCGGACCTGATTGTCGTGGAGTTCGGCGAGTTCGGCGTCGGTGAACGAATCGTCGATCATGGCGACTCCGGCGAACCGGCCACCGCCACGCTGGATGCCGTCGATCATGGCCGAATTGTCGACCCCGTGGCAGCTCGCCTGCACGAACACGGCCCTGCTCAGGCCGAGCTGGGATTGCAGGGCGAGGAAGTCATCGAGGCCCGAGTCCGGCGGTGTGTAGCTGCGATCCGGTGAGAAGGGGAAGGGGTCGGCCGGGCCGAAGAGGTGACAGTGTGCGTCGCATGCGTTCGCTGGTACCTGGACGACTTCCGGCGTGCTCGCGGCCGGGCGCGGGCCGGGCACGGTGCGTTCGAGCGGGAGATCGTGCGGCGGGTTCGTTGGAGCCATTCTCGTGGGGTC
>JAERSO010000040.1 GCA_016845585.1 Acidimicrobiaceae bacterium
CGCCCGACAGGTCTGCTGCAGGACCGACAGGATCGGCGACGATGAGCTCACCGGGCCATTGTGCCGCGGCTACTTCGCGGCGTGGACCTTGAGGGACAGGAATCTGATGGGTAGTTCTCTCAGCGCGGTCGGGCCATGGGCGACCTCGCCCCGCAGTTGCATCGTGTCGCCGGTGTGCAGGACGTAGCGCTTGGACCCGTACCCGTACTCCATGGCTCCTGCGAGCATGTGAATGAACTCCACCCCGCTGTGCTGGAAGAGCGGGAAGACCTCGTCGGGCTCGGTGATGGTGACGAGCACCGGTTCGATCTCGCGATGAGCCCCTCGCAACGATCCGAGGTCGCGATAGCTGCGACCCGGACCGTCGCCTTCGTGGGAGATCTCCTGCCCCTGGCCGGCGGGGACGATGATCGCGTCGTGTTCCTCGTCGAGACCGCGGAAGAACGCGGTGAACGGCACGCCGGCCGCGTTGGCGAGGCTGGTCAACGTGCTGAAGCTCGGTGAGGTCTGGCCGTTCTCGACCTTCGAGAGCATTCCGATCGACAGGTCCGCCTGCTCGGCGAATTGCTCCATGGTGAGGTCGAGGTCTTGGCGGAACTCGCGAACGCGTTCACCGACGACTCGGGTGATCTCGTCGGGGGTCATGAGGCCAGGATCAGAACAGGGTGAGGTACTGGGCGACCTCGCCCGCCGTGACCTCGTGGTGGTGGGCGAGGAACTCGGCCCGCTTCGTCTTGGCGAAGTACTCGCTGTATGGCCCCGTGGGTGTCTCGCCGAGTCCGGCGCGCAGCACGTCGTTCTCGGCGAGGTTGTCAGCGGCGTGCATCAACGTGGGCGGCAGGGTGACGATGCCGCGCGCCGCGACCTCCTCGGCGGGGAGGGTGAACAGGTTGGCCGTGTTGACCGCGCCCGGGTCCGTCTCGTTGTCGACGCCGTCCATGCCGCAGGCGAGCATCGCCGCGAACATGAGATACGGGTTCGCCGCACCGTCGCCGAGGCGCACCTCGAGACGGTCGGGTTCGGGCACACGAATCATCTGGGTGCGGTTGTTGCCACCGAACGCCGCGTAGGCGGGCGCCCAGGTGGCGCCGGAGGTGGGGGCGCCGACACCCATGCGCTTGTACGAGTTCACGATCGGGCAGGCGATCGCCACGAGCGATGTGGCGTGGTCGATCAGCCCGCCGGCGAAGTGGTACGCCATCTCACTGAGGCCGAGCCCCTTCGAGTCCTCGCCGTCGCCACCGATGAACAGTGGGTTGTCGTCCTGATCCCACAGGCTGATGTGGGCGTGAAGGCCGTTGCCCGCCTTGTCGGCGAAGGGCTTCGGCATGAACGTGGCGTAGCGGCCGTCGCGCTGGGCCATGGTGTGAATCATCAGGCGGAAGAGCACGAGCCGGTCTGCGGTGGTCATGGCATCCGCGTACTGCCAGTTCTGCTCGAACTGGCCGTTGGCGTCTTCATGGTCGTTGGCGTAGTTGCCCCAGCCCATGGCGTTGAGGTTCTTCGACACCGCGGTGAGATGGGGAAGCATCCGGGTGAGGCCCTTGGCGTCGTAGCAGGGCAGCACGTCGATGTCGCGGTCGTCGGCGACCGAGATCGAGCCGTCCTCGTTCTTCACCACGAGTGAGTACTCGGCCTCCACACCGGTCTTCATCACGAGGCCGCGCTCGGCGAGCTTGTCGAGTGCGTCGCGCAGGATGACCCGGGGCGCATAGGGCCAGCGCACACCCTCGACCGTCGGGTCGCACTGCATGGCGGCCACGTTGGGCTGCCATGGGAGCTGGGTGTAGGTCGAGGGGTCCGGCATGCAGAGCATGTCGGGACTCGATGGATCCTGGCCCATCGGGCCGGAGGCAAAGCCGGCGAACCCGGCGCCGTCGGACATGAGCCCTTCGAGGGCTTCGACTGGAATGAGCTTGGCGCACGCTCGTCCGTGCATCTCGACGTACATGGCGTAGATGAACTCCACACCGTCGTTCTCGACCCGTGCCTTGATGTCTTCGTATGCCGTGTCGTCGAGTGCGTTCATTGCTCCCCCAAATGCCGGTTGGTCTCTTTACTGTAGGTGAAACCACTTCACCAATGTCAAAAGTCTCGCTACAGTGCCACAGTATGTGTGGAATCGTCGGCCTGTTCTTGAAGACGGATCGCTATCGTCACCGCCTCGGTGAACTCACCGCGGTGATGCTCCATGAGATGCGAGAGCGCGGCCCCGACAGCGCCGGGTTCGCGGTCTACGACGAGGGCCAACCAGGGCGCACTCGGGTCACCGTCCTTGCCGAGCGCTCGACGCCGGACTGGGGTGAGGTTGCCGCCTCACTCGAGGCGCAGCTCGGCGCTGCAGTCACGGTTCGCTCGATTCGCGACCACGCCGTGTTCGAGACCGACGGCGACGGCCGAGCGGCTCGGCAGTGGCTGATCGATCACGGTCCCGACGTCGACGTGTTGAGCTACGGAAACCAGATCGAGCTCTACAAGTCCGTCGGCGATCCCGACCTCGTCGCCATCAACTACGACCTCGCCGCCCGGACGGGCACCCACGCCATCGCCCACACCCGGATGGCAACCGAGTCTGCGATTACCACCAATGGATCCCATCCGTTCGTAACCGGTGCCGACACCTGTCTCGTGCACAACGGCTCGTTCTCGAACCACAACCAGCTTCGCGAGCGCCTGGTGCAGCGCGGCGAGTCGTTCCAGACCGAGAACGACACCGAAGTGGCAGCGGCGTACGTGTCCTGGCGATTGCGTGAGGGCGACACGATCGATCAGGCGCTACAGCGGGCGCTTGTCGATCTTGATGGTTTCTACACCCTGGCGATCGGCATCGAGAGTGGCTTCGCCATCCTTCGGGATCCGATCTCCTGCAAGCCGGCCGTCGTGGCGGAGACAGATGACTGGGTGGCGATGTCGTCGGAGTACCGAGCTATTGCTCAGCTCCCCGACGTGGAGCACGCCGAGGTCTTCGAGCCGGAGCCCTCTCGGATCTACACGTGGAGCCTCGCATCATGAGCATTGTTGTCGACTTGGAAACCTCGACCCTGCGCGAACTCAATGCCGCGCTGCACGCGGCTGACTCCGGGGACTTCTCGGTCGTCAACCCCAGAGGTGCCCACGCAGTTGCCGCCGGCATCAACACGTCGATCGCGGTGACCGTTGAGGGTTCCGTCGGGTACTACTGCGCCGGGATGCACCAGACGGGACGCGTCCACGTGAACGGCAACGCCAGCACCGGCCTCGCCGAGAACATCATGTCGGGCGAGGTTCGGATCACCGGCAACGCCACGATGTCCGCGGGCGCCACGGGTCACGGCGGACTGCTGGTCATCGAAGGCAACTCGGGTGCCCGTTGCGGTATCTCCATGAAGGGCGTCGACATCGTGGTGGGCGGCGACGTCGGCCACATGAGTGCGTTCATGGCGCAGGCCGGTTCGCTCGTCGTACTCGGCGACGCGGCTGAGGACCTGGGCGACTCCATCTACGAAGCCAACGTCTTCGTGCGGGGCGATGTCGCATCGCTAGGAGCCGACTGCATCGAGAAGGAGATGCGCCCCGAACATCTCGAGGAGGTGGCCCGGCTGCTGGCTGCTGCCGGAATGGACGCCGACCCCGCCGACTTCCGTCGATACGGGTCGGCCCGGGGGCTTTACAACTTCCACATCGACGACATCGAAGCGGAGCTTCGCAACGATGGGGATGCGGAGGTGGCGTCATGAGCGACTGGCACATCCGCGAATCGCACACGTTCGACCGCAACGTCATCGCCGAGATCCAGCGGGCGGCCAACACCGGCATCTATCGGATCCGCGGCTTCGGGGCCAAGCGGGAGCTGCCGACGCTCGACGATCTCGTCTTCCTCGGCGCCTCCATGTCGCGCTATCCGCTGGAGGGGTATCGCGAGGCGTGTGGCACCGATGTGGTGATCGGCGAAGGCCGCGCCGAACGTCCGGTGCGCCTCGACATCCCGATCACGATCGCGGGCATGAGTTTCGGCTCGTTGTCGGCGCAGGCCAAGGAGGCCCTCGGCCGCGGCGCCAACGCCGCGGGCACATCCACGACGACCGGCGACGGCGGCATGACGCAGGAGGAGCGCGGCCACTCGTCGACGCTCGTGTACCAGTACCTGCCTTCGCGCTACGGCATGAACCCCGACGACCTCCGCAAGGCCGATGCAATCGAAGTGGTCGTCGGCCAGGGCGCCAAGCCCGGCGGTGGCGGAATGCTGCTCGGCCAGAAGATCACCAAGCGGGTGGGGGAGATGCGCACCCTGCCCGAGGGCATCGATCAGCGCTCGGCCTGTCGCCACCCCGACTGGACCGGCCCCGACGACCTCGAGATCAAGATCATCGAGCTCCGTGAGATCACCGACTGGCAGGTGCCGGTGTACGTGAAGGTCGGCGCCGCACGTCCCTACTATGACACCGCGCTCGCGGTGAAAGCCGGGGCTGACGCCGTTGTCGTCGACGGGATGCAGGGTGGCACCGCTGCTACGCAGGACGTCTTCATCGAACACGTCGGCATCCCGACGATCGCCGCCATTCCCGAGGCCGTGCGGGCGCTGAAGGAGCTCGGTGTGCACCGTGACGTCAAGCTCATCGTCGCCGGTGGCATCCGCTCCGGTGCCGATGTCGGCAAGGCCCTCGCCCTCGGTGCCGACGCCGTCTCGATCGGCACCGCTGCCCTGATCGCCATCGGCGATCAGAACCCGGCGCTGGAAGACGAGTACCGGGAGCTCGGCACCACGGCAGGTGGCTGGGAGGACTACCAGGCCGGCACCGACCCGGCCGGCATCACCACCCAGGACCCGGCGCTGGCATCACGGCTCGACCCGGTCATCGCCGGGCGTCGCCTCGCCAATTACCTCCAGGTCCTCACCCTCGAGGTGCAGACCCTGGCGCGGGCCAACGGCAAATCCCACGTGCACAACCTCGAACCCGAGGACCTCGCCGCGCTCACCGTCGAAGCCGCGGCGATGGCCAAGGTGCCGCTGGCCGGTACGAGCTGGATTCCCGGCGTCACCGGCTGACGGTGAGGTTCAGGAGTTGGCGGTCTTGAGCGTGCCACCGTCGTACCACTTGAGCCAGTTCCACATGGCGTCGCGCGGGTTCTTCTCGTAGATGCAGGGGTGGTGGAGCTGGTAGGTCGGGCTCATTGCTTTATTATGGGTGTTCACCCATAATAAAGCAATGCCCCGCGTGAGCGAAGCCACGAAGGTCGAATACCGCGCTCGATTGCTCGAGGCCGCTGCCGCCGAGTTCGCCGTTCACGGGTTGCAAGGGGCCAGGGTCGATGACATCGCGCTCGCCGCGGGGTTGGCCAAGGGCACGATCTACAACTACTTCGACTCCAAGGAACACGTCTTTCGTGAGGTGATCGCCTCGTGGTGGGATCGCGCCGCCGAGGCCCGATCGGCCGTTTCCGACGATGCCTCGACGGCCGACCGGTTGCGGGCCATGTTGGAAGCCGACATGGCCGTGATCCGCGAGCAGGAAGATTTCGCTCGGGTCGCGTTCCGTGAGGTGTTGCTCGCGGGAGGCGAGGACGCCCGCCAGCTGCTCCCGGCCTCGGACCCACTCGACGATGCCCTGGTGCAGATCATGGCCGATGGCCGCGAGCGTGGAGAGCTGCGTGACGACCTGACCGTCGCGACGCTGGTGCGGTTGTTCGCGGCCACCGTCAATGGCCTGCTCTTCGAGCGATGGCTCCCCGATGGGGACATGCCGATCGAGGAGATCCCCGGCCTCGCGCTCGACTATTTCGTCGCGGGAGCGTCAGTGCGCGGCTGAGCCGGTGTGGGCGGGCTGGGTACCGCGGAAACGGGCAGCGCCCAGCAGGACGGTCAGCAGGCTGAACGTCCCCAACGCGGCCCAGGCGACCTCGCCGCCGTGATTCTGGTAGAGCACCGCGGCCGGCAGCGCCGTCAGCGCGGCGCCGAGCACCTCGACTGCCCCCATCAGCCCGAGCGCAGCGGCTTGACGTTCCTCCGGCACGGCGCGGGAGACCGCCACCTGTGCGGCCGTGAAGCCGAATGCGTCGAAGACGCCGAATGTGGTCAGCAGGATCACCGGAAGGATCAGGCCGGGGATGAAGCCGAAGAAGATCATCCACAGCGAGACGGCGCCCGTGCCGATCACCGCGACCTTCGGCGGGCCGACACGGTCGGCCAGCCGGCCCGCATAGGTGCTGAGAAAGAGGATGGGGAGCCCGAGGAGCGTGAAGGTGATGCCGGTGTAGAGCGAGCCACCGCCCCGGTCCTTGAAGAGCACGGGCATCACCGACTCCCAGCCACCGATCAGGGAGAAGTAGCCGGCGATGACGAGCAGAGCACCTTGGAGTCGCCGGATCTTGAGGAGGTCGAAGGACCATCGACCGGTGGCGTCGTTGGCGCCGCGGTCGGGCGGGAGGCGCCACACGAACGGCAGGAAGACGATCAGGCCGATCGCGAAGGCGAGGAACGGGGCCCGGATGCCGAGGGTCTCGACGAAGACCGCCGCGACCATCGGACCCACGAGGAACCCGCCGACCTCGCCGATGATGAGGCGTCCGAGGTTCTCGCCGACTCGGTCGGGATCGAGGACGGTGGCCGCCCGGCGCAGGCCCGGCATGACGAGTCCGCCGCCGAAGCCGACGGCGGCTCGGGCCAGGAACCAGAGCCAAACCGGGTCGGCAAACACCATCACAAACAACCCGGCGGATGAGATCGACACTCCGGCGATCGCCATGATGCGGCCGTACCCCTGATCGGCGTAGCGGGCGAGCCAGATCTGAGCGACGAATGCGGCGGCGAATCCGGCAGTGACCACGACCCCGATCTCGGCTTCGGTGAACTCCAGTTCGTCACGCAGATCACCGAGGACCGCGACGATCCCACCGATGGATGCGCCCACCACACCCATGACGATCTGGTACGGCAGGAGTTCGCGTTTTGACGGTGAAGAGTCTGACGGATTCATCGGCCGCGATCCTGCCATGAAATATGGGTCGACACCCACATTCGGTTCGGTAGGCTCCACTCTTGCCCGTGTTCCTTGCCAGCTTCGCCAGCACACTGCTGGGGTTCGGCGACTTCTTCGCCGGGGTCGGTGGCCGACGGGATCCGCATCCGGGTTCGGTCATGACCATGGCGACGATCGCGTCGGCAGTCGGCACGGTGGTGGCGGGGCTCTATGTGCTCGTCTTTCCCCCGGACGAATTCGGAGCCGATGACCTGGCGTGGTCGCTCGGCGCGATGGTCTTCATGGTGTTCGCCCGGCCGTTGCTCTATCTGGGCATGGAACGCGGTCCCATGGTGGTGTTCGCTCCCGTGCTCGGCGTGGTGTCGCTGATCCTGCCCGCCCTCGCCGTGCCGATCGTCGGCGACTCGCTGTCGACGCTCGAACTGATCGGCGTCGTCCTCGCCATTCCGGCTGTGGTCCTCATCGTGAGCGAGGGAGGTCTGCCGTCGCTGAGCCTGCTGGTAGAGAGCCAGGCGCTCCGGCTCGGGTTGATCGTCGGAACCTTGATCTCGGGTGTCTCGATCTGTCTCGGCCAGGTCGACGAAGGCGCCGGGGCCATGCCTGCCTTGCTGATGCAGGCCGGCGCGGTCGTTCTCATACCGATCCTCACGCGGCCAATCCTGCCGATGGCGCCGCTGTCGCGAACCGTCGTGCGCTTCGGCATCCTCGTCGGGGCGATCGACATCGGCGCGGTGATCGCGAGCACCATTGCGTTTCAGGCCGGAAATGTGGCCGTGGTGGCGGCGATCATGGCCTTCGCGCCGGCGATCACCATCGGGTTGGCGCACCGCGTGCTGCATGAGCACGTGCGCCGTTGGCAGTGGTTGGGCGCGGCGCTGGCCGCGGCCTGTGTGGTGTTGTTCGCGCTGGCGTGAGCCGACAGCTCAGTCGTCGATCGCGTCGACGATGAAGGATGCGGTGGTGGCGGTGCTGCCACCGATGTTGAGCGTGGCCGCCCGACGGGCACCGTCGACCTGGTATTCGCCGGCAGTGCCGGTGACCTGCTTCATGGCATCGACCAGCATGCGGGCGCCGGTGGCGCCAACGGGATGGCCACCGCCGATGAGCCCGCCGCTCGGGTTGACGGGGATGTCGCCGTCACGCTCGAGGCGACCCTCCTCTACGGCCTTCCAGCTCTCACCCGGGGCCGTGATGCCGAAGTGATCGATCGCCATGTACTCAGATGGCGTCTGGCAGTCGTGGGTCTCGATCAGGTCGATCTCGTCCGCTCCGCTGATGCCGGCTCGGGTCATGGCGTCGGTGATCGCCTCGCGGACATGGGGCATGACGTATTCGCTGGCACTGTCGCGGTCGAACTTCTGATGGATCGGCAGACCGACCGTGCGATGCCCCCAGCCGGCGATCTTCGCCTTTCCGCGTCCAATGGAGGCGCGACCGCCGTGCTCGGCGAGCCAACGGTCGCTGACGAGCACCACGCCGGCGGCGCCATCGGTGATCTGGGTGACGTCGTTGCGGCGCAGCCGGCCATACACCACGGGGTTGGCGTGATCGTCGGCCTGGAACGACTCGGGCGTGTACTTCCACATCCGGGTCTGGGCGTTGGGATTGTCCTGGGCGTTGCGCAGGTTGATCTCGCCGATGGCGCGGAGGTGGTCTTCGTCCACACCGAAGCGCCGGTCGTACTCGTCGGCGATGCGATCGAAGCAGTAGGGCCAGAAGAACTCCACACCCTCGGTCTCGTGGCCGACCCACGCGGCAGCGTTCTGGACCGCAGCCGCCTGGGCGCCGGGCATGTTCTTCTCCTGCTCGACGCCGAGCACGAGTACACAGTCGTAGCGGCCGGCCTCGATCTCGGCCATGCCGGCGAGCGTGGCCATCGACGCCGATGCACAGGCCGCCTCGTGACGGTGGCTCGGCACGCCCCAGAGCTCGGGGATCACCGTTGCGGGCATGGCGCCCATGTGGCCCTGACCGTTGTAGAGCTGTCCGAACGCGTTGCCGACATGGATCGATTCGATTGCCTCGGGGCCGATGCCCGCGTCCTCGAGCGTGGCTTCGATCGCCCGCTTGGTGAGGTCGGCGACGTCCTCGTCCTGCTTGGCGATGTTCTGGGAGAAGTCGGTCTGGTGGCCGCCGAGGATGGTGACGTTCGCGGCCGATGGTGTCGGGGTCATGAGTGGCTCCAGAGTTCGCGGAGTTCGGGCTTGATGACCTTGCCCACGGGGTTTCGGGGCAGGGTGTCGATGAGTTCGAGGCGTTCGGGGTGCTTGTAGCTCGCCACTTCATGCTCGCGCATGATGGCGGTGATCTCTTCGAGGGTCGGCTGGGCGTCGGGTGCGGCAACCGCGAAGATGCCGAGCTTCTCGCCGAGATCATGGTCGGGGTAGCCGATGGCCGCGCACTCCACAATGCCGGCATGCCCGCTGACGAGCGCCTCGACCTCGGCGGCGGAGATGTTCATACCGCCGCGGATGATGATGTCCTTCGCCCGGTCCACGAACTGGAGCAGGCGGGGCGGTTGCTCGTCGCCGACGAACTGAAAGATGTCGCCGGTGCGGTAGTAACCCTCGTCGTCGAACTCCTCGCCGGTCGACCCGACATAGCCGTCGAACACGGTGATGCCTCGGAACCGCAGCTCGCCGGTGTGGCCGACCTCGGTGATCTCGTCACCGCTGTCGAGATCGACGAGACGGACCTCGACACCTTCGCGCTCGGGCATCGGGAAGTAGCGGGCGCGGTCGGAGGGGTCAGGAACCGATGCCATCGTCGACAGCAGCGCCGCGCCCTCGTTCGACCCGAAGATGTTGATGATCTCGATGTCGCGGTTCTGCCAGCCCTCGACCATCCACGGATCGAGCGGTGCCGAGCCCGAGGAGATCGCGCGGATGTTGGACAGATCGAGCGAGTCGAGCAACGCCTCATTGCCGAGAAGCATGTTGAGCGCCGCCGGCGGCACCACGGTGTAGGTGATCTTCTCGCTTTGGAGCTGGCCGAGGAACACCTGCAGATCGAGAGGGTGGTGCATGGCCATGAAGGCGCCGGACTCGGCCCAGGGGACGAGCATCCCGCCGATTCCGGCCATGTTCACGACCGGGAACGGACACAGAATCTGATCATCGGCCGTGATGCCGAGCTCCTGCACCTGGAATGACGACGACGCCATCCACTGCCCATGGGTGCGCGGCACCCCCTTCGGCGTGCCGGTGGTGCCAGACGTCCAACAGATCGTGGCCCGAGTTGCAGCATTTCCTCCGTCGTGTGCTGCATCTCCGGCAGCCGCGCCCGCGAGGTCAGCGACGTCGACCACATCGACGCCGTATGGGGCGAGCGACGACCGAACGTCCTCGATCTGGTCGGGTCGGTCCGGCCGGTCGGCGGTGACCATCAGGCGGAACTCGGCGGTCTCGACCCCATGGTGGAGCTCGTGGCTTCGATGCTGGACCGGGAAGGGCACCGCGACGGCGCCGAGGCGGAAGCACGCGAGGATCAGCAGCGGTAACTCGACGACATTGGGGAGCTGAATAGCGACTGGCGTGCCCGGCGCCACACCCCGCTGGCCCAGGGCGGCGGCCATGGAATCGATCTCAGCGCCGACCTCGTTCCACGTCAATCGGCGCGGCTCGCCGCTGAGAATGTCGGCGCGGTTCGGAGCGTCGGCCAGGGCCGGCGCATCGCCGCGGGTGGCAACGGATCGGTGGACGAGTTCGTCGATGGTCTGTGGCTCAGTCATGATCAAATCCCCTTCGGCGCGAGCATGCCAGAAATCCCGTCGGCCAGTGCAGCCCGTTGCTCGACTGCATCGGCTCGGACGGCGCGCGGGTTGTTGATCCCCTGCGAGGCGATCATGAATGCCTCCGCAAGCGCCGAGGCATCCTGCCCGGGTCGAACGAGCCCGTCCGCCTGGAGTGCGGCGAACGTCGCGGTCAGTTGCGAGAGCGTCAGCTCCTCAGCGCGCCGGTAGGCAGCGCGGAGTGGTTGGTGGTCGGGGAGTCGACTCAGTGCGTTTCGAAACACGAGCGATTCCAGCCGGAAGAACTCGGCCTGCCATTCGACGAACGACATGACGGTGTCGGCCACGCCGCGTTCATGGAAGCACTCGATGGACAAGCGCGATGCCGAATCGTCGACGAGTTCGGCGAGCGTCTGTTCGAAGGCGGCGGTGAGCGCGTCGTCCTTGGTGCCGAAGTGACTGTAGAAGGTCGCGGGCGAGCAGCCCGCGCCGGCGGCCACGGTGTCAGCGGTGAACGCGCCGGTCGATCGCAGGTCGGTCCGCACTGCAGCCACCAGGGCCGTGCGGGTACGCCGGCTTCGGGCGGTGAGCGTCTGGCTCGTTCGAGCACTGGTTGTGGGCACCGCTTTACAATGACACAGTTTCTGGAGTAGTACTAGTAAAAGTCACTTGGGAGATCCGACGTGAAAGTCGAACTGATTCACACTGTCGATTCGGCGCTGCCGCCCGGCGACGACCATCCGTACCGTTCCGGTGTCTGGCGCCCGCAGTACAATGAGTACGACGCGTGGGACATGGACGTCGAGGGTGAGATCCCCGACGATCTGGCCGGCGTCTACCTGCGCAACACCGAGACAGCGGTGTTCGAGCCGATCAAGCGCTATCACCCGTTCGATGGCGACGGGATGCTCCACTCGATCGGATTCGCCAACGGTGAGGCCAAGTACTCCAACCGGTTCGTGCGCACGGAGGGATTCCTCGCCGAGCAAGAGGCGAAGCAGAGCCTGTGGGCAGGCATCACCGAACACCCGTCGAACGCCATCGCCGACCATGGTTGGGGCGCACGCACCATGATGAAGGACAACGCGTCGACCGATGTGATCGTCCATCGTGGCGAAGCGCTGGCCAGCTTCTACCAGTGCGGCGATCTGTATCGGATGGACCCGAACACGCTCGAGACCCTCGGCAAGGCGTCGTGGGACGGGCGATTCCCTGCCGATGGAGCGTCTGCACATCCTCGCGTCGACGAACACACGGGTGAACTCTTGTTCTTCAACTACAGCGCGCAGGCACCGTACATGCACTACGGCGTGGTGAGTGCCGAGGGCGAACTCGTCACCTATGTCGACATCCCATTGCCGGGGCCGCGGCTGCCCCACGACATGATGTTCACGACGAACTGGTCGATCCTGAACGACCTGCCGTTGTTCTGGGAGCCCGAAGCGCTGGCAAACGGCTTCTACTCGAACACCTTCCGGCGGGACATGCCGAGTCGTTTCGCGCTGATTCCCCGTCACGGCACGACCGAGGACATCCGCTGGTTCGAGGCCGATCCCACGTTCGTGCTCCATTGGACCAACGCGTACGAGGACGGGGACGAAGTCGTGCTCGATGGCTTCTTCCAGCACAACCCGACGGCTCGCGGCATCGACCGCAGCGTCTACAACGATCCTCGGCTGAAGGGATTCGAGACGCTCGACATGAACGTGCTGCAAGCCCGCGCTCATCGCTGGAGGTTCAACCTCGTCACCGGTGAGACCAAGGAGGAGTCGCTGAGCGATCAGTGCCTCGAGTTCCCGATGGTCAATGGCCAGCACTGGGGTCGCCCGTATCGCTACTCCTACAACGCTCGGTGCGCGCACGGCATGTTCGCGTTTGACGGGCTCGTCAAGCACGATCTGGTCGACGGGACCGAGGAGCTGTGGGCTGCTCCCGAGGGCACGTTCGTCAGTGAGACGGTGGTGGCGCCAAAGCTGGGTTCGACCGCTGAGGACGACGCCTACCTGCTCACGTTCTCGTCCGACATCGTCAACGACGTCTCGCACTGCGAGATCTTCGATGCCAGCGATCCCGCCCCCGGCCCCATCGCTCGCGTCAAGCTCCCCGAGCGCATCTCCTCCGGCACCCACGCCACCTGGGCCCCCGCCGCCCAGCTCTAACTACAACACTTCGACAACACTTCGTCAGACATAAGCGTCATCGAAGGAGGCGAGCCCTGGCATCGGTGAGCAGCGCGTCGAAGTCGGCCTCATCCGATGCGCGCTTTCGTGCTCGGGAGACCGCGGACCGAAGACTCGCGGCGGAGCTGTACCCGAATCGGTCCGCGATCTGATCCTGGGTGCTGTCGGCGTGCTCCATAGCGAGGACGATGGCGACCTGACGCTGGCGCGCTCGCACACCTCTTCCCCCGCATCGGACCGCGGCTCGTTCGGAGTCGGAGTCGATGCCAACGACACGTTCGATCTGCACCAGCGACGAGAGATGGGCGCGCGTCGGCTTGGGAAGCGTAGCGTCGATTCGAATCGATGGACGCTGTGCCATGAGGGCTCGGTACGCGGGTCCGCCCCCGACGACCTCGAGGAGCTTCTGAGTGTGGAACCACGAGGGGGTTTCCTCGTGCCCGAGGTACATGCCGTGAGAGGTCCATCGGTAGGTCCCGGTCATCTCATGATCGCCGCTCGCTGCCACAGGGTTGTTGTGGATGTAGGCCAAGGTGGCGAGGAGATGGTGCTCATCATCGATGGGTTCACGCCAGTGGCGTGCCCTCAGTAGCGGCCCGTCGTAGCCGTACTTGCGGTTGAAGCCTCGGGTGTACGCCGACGCAACCGTCTGCATCGCACGCGCTCTCTCGGTCTCAGTGGCGTAGACCAGCAGATGGAAGTGGTTCGGCATCATCGCGAACGCATGGAATTCCGCGTCGGTCTTCTCATCCGCAGTGCTCAGGAGGCTGAGGAAATGGCGACAGTCGTCCGGGTCGCCATAGATGGGGAGCTGGCGTGCCCCGCGATTCACCACATGGAACCATGTTCGGGTTGCTGCGAGTTGCGTCATCGTCATGCCGCCCGAAGCTACGCATGGGATGTGACAGTGCTAGCTGCAACCTTTGTCTGACGAGATGTTGTAGTTGCAGCTCAGCTCACGCACAGGGAGAACCGCAGGAACTCGCCGTCGACTTTGGCTTCGTGGGCGGTGAGCGCGTCGTCGCCCGCCGTCATGGTGATCGATGATGCCAGCACCTGTTCGGCGATGTATGCCTCGTGCACGCCGATGGCGGCGGCCGTGGCAGCCGACGCTCCGTCGAACCACACATCGATGCGGTCGGTGACGACGAGGTCCTCGGCCTTGCGGGCGTTCTGGATCTCACGCACGATGTCGCGAGCCAGGCCCTCGGCGGCCAGCTCTGGGGTGACATCGGTGTCGAGCGTGACCACCGCGTCGTTGGAGCGCAGCGCTGCGGCCACCACATCTTCGGGCGACTCGAGCGCGAGTTCGTACTCGTCGGGGGACAGGGTGTGGCCGCCGACTTCGACGGAACCGTCGTCGTTCGCGGTCCAGTCGCCGGAGCGGGCGGCACCGAAGACGGCCTGGACGTCCTTGCCGAGACGGGGACCGAGGGCCTTGCCGTCGGGGCGCAGGATGAACGTGGCCAGGTTGCCGATCTCCTCGGTGACGTTGACGGTCTTCACGTTGAGTTCGTCGCGCAGGAGTTCGGCGAACGGCTCCAGCGTGTCGGCGTCGCGACCGGCGACGGTGACCGACGCAAGTGGCAGGCGGACACGCAGTCCCTGGTCCTCGCGTAGTCGCAGCCCGGTCGAGGCCACGTCGCGCAGGCGGTCCATGGCCGCGACGAGGCCCGGGTCGTCGGGGTAGTCGTCGACCGACGGCCAGTCCGACAAGTGCACCGACACGGGGCGGTCGTCGTCGCCACCGGTGAGACCCGTCCAGATCTCTTCGGTGATCATCGGCAGGAAGGGCGCGGCGACCTGCTGCAGGGTGACGAGCACGGTGTAGAGCGTGTCGAGGCCGTTGATGTCGGCACCGCCGTCGAAGCCCGTGCCCCAGAAGCGATCACGGGATCGACGGATGTACCAGTTGTTGAGCGCATCGATGAACGACTGGATCTCCATGGCCGCGCCCGGCAGGTCGTACTGGTCCATGCACGACTCCACCGACCCGATGAGATCACGGGTCTTGGCGAGGATGTACCGGTCGAGCAACTCCGGCGAGTCGGTGCGGAAGCTCGCCCGGTGCCCTTCGACGTTCGCGTAGAGCGTGAAGAACGAGTAGGCGTTCCAGATGGGCAGGATCACCTGGCGCACGACATCGTCGATCGCCTGGTCTGAGATACGCGCATCGCCACCGCGCACGATGTTGGTGGACATGAAGTACCAGCGCAGAGCGTCTGACCCCTGCTTGGAGAAGATCTCCTCGGGTTCGGTGTAGTTGCGCAGCTTCTTCGACAGCTTGGCACCGTCGTCGGCGAGCAGGATTCCGTGGCAGATCACGTTCTGGAACGCGGGCCGGTCGAAGATGGCGGTGGCCAACACGTGGAGTGTGTAGAACCAGCCGCGCGACTGGTTGATGTATTCGACGATGAAGTCGGCGGGAAAGTGCTCGTCGAACCAGTCCTTGTTCTCGAACGGGTAGTGCACCTGCGCGAACGGCATCGAACCGGACTCGAACCAGCAGTCGAGCACCTCGGGGACGCGCCGCATCATCGACTGGCCGGTCGGGTCGTCGGGATTCGGCCGCACGAGTTCGTCGATGTCGGGGCGATGCAGGTTGGTCGGGCGGATGCCGAAGTCGGCCTCCAACTCGTCGAGCGAGCCGTAGCAATCCATGCGCGGATACTCGGGGTTGTCGCTGATCCACACGGGGATCGGCGAACCCCAGAAGCGGTTGCGGCTGATCGACCAGTCACGGGCACCCTCGAGCCACTGCCCGAAGCGGCCGTTCTGGATGTGGCCCGGGACCCAGTTGATCTCCTGGTTGGTCTCGAGCATCCGGTCGCGGATGTCGGTGACCTTCACGTACCAGGACGGCATGGCCTTGTAGATGATCGGCGT
>JAERSO010000041.1 GCA_016845585.1 Acidimicrobiaceae bacterium
TGTCGGAGGGCTGGAACATGCCGGTCTGCCAGAGGGCGATGTACTTCAGCCCCTCCTCGACGGAGTGATCACGGGTGAAGTTGATCATCTCCTTGGTGCCGTGGATGGCGAGTGGGGTCTTGCTGGCGATCTCGGCGGCGATCTCGTGGACACCGGAGAGCATGGTGTCGTGATCAGCGAAGACCTGGTTGACGAGCCCGACCTCGGCGGCACGGGCCGCTGACATCCGTCGACCCGTGTACGCGAGCTCACGAACGATCCCTTCCGGGATCAGCTTCGGCAGACGCTGAAGCGTGCCGACATCGGCGGTCATGCCGATGTTGATCTCCTGGATGCAGAACCAGGCGTTCTCGGTTGCATAGCGACAGTCGGCCGCGGTGACCATGTCGATCGCGCCGCCCACAACCCCTCCCTGCATTGCCGCGAGCACCGGCATGCGGGCCTCCTCCAGCGCGGTGAACGCCCGCTGGAGGTGGAGGATGTTGTAACGGAAGTTGGCGTGGCGACGTCCAGCGCTGAGCTTCTCCTCGCCATCGAGGCCACCACCGAAGACGGCGAGATCCATACCGGCGCAGAAGTGCTTGCCGGTCGAGCTGAGAACGATCGCCCTGGCGCGGCCACCGTCGGACAGGCCGTCGACGATCTCCGGAAGCTCCCTCCAGAACTCTGGAATCATGGAGTTGAGTTGTTCAGGACGGCTGAGGCGGATGTGCGCCACGCCCTCGGTTTCTTCGACCTCGAAGCAGGTGTATCCCATGGGTCAAGAGTAGACGGTCAGCCTTCTCCCGCACCCTCGTCGATGTCGTAGTCGAGGAACTCCGCACCGGTGTCGGGCATGTGTTCGAACTCGATCACCCCGATCTCGGTGAACTTCTCCCGAAGCCAGCCTTCGCCGGCGTCGAGCAACCCGAGCTTGCGACAGTTGGGAACGATCTTGGTGAAGAGCATCCGCTGGAAGACCTTGGCTTCCTCAGGCGCTTCGAGTAGACGCTTGGTCATCTCACGAGTGTCGACCCCCATGTGTTCCCAGACCTCCTGTTGAAGGAAGCGGTCGCGCATCCGCAACGCAGCCTCGAAAGCGAACTCCTGGCGGTATTGGATCTCGGCGAGCGTCATGTCCTGGTACACCTCCTGCAGACTCAGGACACCGAAGGCGACATGGCGTGCCTCGTCACTCATCACGTACCGCAGGAGCTTCTTCAGGAGCGGCTCGGCGGTGAAGTCGTGCATGAAGCCGAACGCGGCGAGCGCAAGGCCCTCGACCATGATCTGCATGCCGAGATAGGTCATGTCCCAGTCGGAGTCGTTGATGATGTCGTCGAGCAGCAGCCGCAGGTGCGGATTGATGGGGTATTCGCCCTCGAGCTTCTCGTCGATGTAGCGGGCGAAGACCTCGACGTGACGAGCCTCGTCGATGGTCTGAGTGGCTGCGTAGTACTTGGCATCGATCCACGGCACCGTTTCAACGATCTTCGCGGTACAGAGCAGTGCGCCCTGTTCGCCGTGCATGAACTGCGAGAGGCGCCACTTGGTCGACTGGTAGCTGAACTCCCGCCACTCCTTGTCGCCCCAGTTGTAGATCGGGGACGTCGGATCGGCCTCGAACTCGGGGTTCAGCTGCAGTTCCGCCTGCAGATCGAGAACCTCATACGGATCGACCTCGGTCGACCAGTCGAGGTCGGTCGTGGCGTTCCATTGGGACGTCTTGGCCTTCTCGTACAGCTTGTCGAGCTTGACCCGCTCCCCTTTGTCGTAGTTCCAGGTGAAGATGGCATCGGCGTTGTCCTCGACGACATGGATGATTTCATCGACGTCGGTGTTCGCCTGGGCGATCTCCATGATCCGCTCGACGCTGTTGGCGTCGTCGTAGCCGGAGAGATTGGGTTCGGTCGTGGCCATGGCAGTTCCTCAGGAAGTGGGAGGGGTGATCGGGAGCGCCGCGGTGATGAGCCGGTTGATCACCGTGCTCCATTCGTCGGCGGCGGGAAGCGGCTTTTCAATGACGGAGAACAGGACGAACCCGAACGAGATCGCCTGGCACAACGCCACAACGGCATCCGTCGAGAGATCCGGGTCGATGAGACCATCGGCCTTTCCGGTGTCGACCACCGTGGCCAGCTTGAACTCCTGTTCCCCGAGGCGTTGATTGAGCATCGTGCGGAACTCGGCGTCGCGGTGGGCCGCGGCCACCGCCTCCATCAGGAGGGCATCCGAGGCGGCGTCCCGGATCATGAGATCGGCGCCGAGCGACTCGAGGATCTGGTCGGCGGATGCACCTGCTCGGCCGGACAGCGCCTGGTCGAGATGGGCCGTCATCACGAGGTCGAGGGCATCGAGCAGCATCTCGTGCTTGCCCGTCCAGCGCGCGTAGATGGCGCCGGTGGTGACGCCGGCGCGCCGGGCGATGGCCGCCACACCGGCCTTCTCGAGCCCCCGTTCGGCGAAGAGTTCGATGGCGGATGCGAGCAAGCGTTCGGTGAGGACTTCGCGGGTCTCGACGAGCGTCATTCCTATCGATCATAACGAGTATTATCGAATGGTCAAGCCGGTGTCGCTCCGCTAGTGTCACCTGATGCCGACGGCCGCCGCGCTGGGCGGATTCGCCGTCTTCGCCTTCATCCTGGTGATCGTTCCCGGGCCGAGCGTGCTCTTCGTGATCGGCCGCGGAGTGGCCCTCGGCCGCCGCGCCGCGGTCGAGACCGTGGCCGGCAACACGCTCGGCGCCGTGTTGCAGGTCTTCGCGGTCGCTGCCGGCCTGGCCCCGCTGCTCGATCGGTCCGAGACGCTTCGCACCACCCTTCGATGGCTGGGCGCCGGCTATCTCGTCTACCTCGGGGTGCAGGCCATCCGCCATCGGTCCGAGACCACCTTTCCGGCGGACGAACCCACGACCGTCATCGGTCGACAGCACGTGCGACAGGGCTTCGTGGTCGGGATCACGAACCCGAAGCTCATGGTCTTCCTCGCCGCCGTGTTGCCCCAGTTCATCGACACCGACCGAGCCGCCCTGCCGCAGATCGTCGCGCTCGGGATCGTGTTCGCCGTTGTCGCGTTCGTGTCCGACTGCGCCTGGGGCGTCCTCGCCGGCACGGCGAGGACGTGGCTCGGTGGATCGGCGACACGGCTCAGCTCGCTCAGTGTGGCCGGCGGGCTCCTGATGATCGCGGTCGGCGTGGCGATCGCCGTCCACTGACCGGGCGGTTCAGTTCCCGGCGACGAGATCGGCGAGGGAGACGCGGGGCCGAGCACCGATGTGGGAGATGATCTCGCCGGCGGCGAGGCTGCCCATCTCCGCGCAACGGCCGAGGGACGCGCCGTGAGCGAGGCCGTGCAGGAATCCGGCGGCGTAGAGATCGCCGGCTCCTGTGGCATCGACCACTTGCTCGACGGGTGCGGCAGGAACCTCGATGCGTTCCTCCCTGGTGACAATGACCGACCCCTTCTCGGATCGGGTCAACGCTGCCATCGGCACGAGGTCGGTGATCTGCCGACTGGCGGCTTCGAAGTCATCGGTCTGGAACAGCGAACCGATCTCGGCCTCGTTGGCGAACACCAGATCGACCTTGTTCGCGAGCAACTCCAGCCATTCATCGCGGTGGCGGTCGACGCAGAAGGAGTCAGACAGGGTGATGGACACGATTCGCCCCGCCGCACCGGCGACATCCATGGCGTGGCGAATCGCAGCTTTCGCCACGTCGGTGTCGTAGAGGTAGCCCTCGCAGTAGGTGATCTTGGCCGACTCGACGACCGCGTCGTCGATGTCTCGTTGATCGAGGAATGCCGAGATCCCGAGGAATGTGTTCATCGTTCGTTCGGCGTCAGGGGTGACCTGGATGAGACATCGGGCCGTCGGGTCGCCATCCGACGCCGGAGCGACATCGAAGCCGACGCCGGCCGCACGAAGGTCGTGAGCAAAGACTTCGCCGAGCTGGTCGTCTCGCACCTTGCCGAGATACGCCGCCGCACTTCCGAGGCTGGCGACGCCGACGGCAGTGTTGGCTGCCGAGCCTCCGGATGCCTCGATTCCGGGCGGCATCGCCGCGTACAGACTCGTGGCCCGCTCGGCATCGATGAGCGTCATCGCTCCCTTGACGAGACCGTGCTCGTCGATGAAGGACTCAGGCACCGTGACGATCACGTCGACGATGGCGTTGCCCACGCCGACGACATCCAAGGTTGGTTCCACAGCAGGCTCCGTACGCGTCTACGAACGGGCCGAACCCTACAGGCCGCTGGGGTCAGGCAGCGGCCTGTAGCTCACGTCCGCGAGCAATCGCGGCGGCGAAGGCTTCGTCGTCGAGTTCAACGTCGGGATCAGGCCACTCAGCCCACTCCGACTTCGAGCCGACCGAGAACCGCTCCGCTTGCTGTTCCTTGGTGTCACGCCACATGGCAAACCCGCTTTCTGTCTCCCGCTGATTCCAGTGAAGCGCATCGCTGCATTACGCGGGTGTCGTTCGTTTTACGGTCCCGTGTCAATCAGTCGCTGAGTAGCCTCGCAGCATGACCGCCACCGACACCCCAGCGATCGACCCTCGGCTCCCCCGTCACGTCGTCCCGAGTCACTACGACATCCATCTCGCGCCACGCATCGATGACGCGGCGTTCACCGGCTCGGTCACGATCGAGGTCGAGATCACCGAGCCGACAACTGAGATCGTCCTCAACGCGGCGGAGCTCACGATCGACTCGGCGACGGTCCGCCGAGGCCGGGAGAGCCTGTCGCCCACACAGCGGTTGGACGATGCTGCCGAGCGGCTGCACCTCGACTTCGTGGCTCCGCTCGCTCCCGGGCCGGCAACGATCGACATCAGCTTCGCGGGCATTCTCAACGACCAACTGCGTGGCTTCTACCGCTCGACCTTCACCGATGACGACGGTGTCGAGCACACGATCGCGACCTCACAGATGCAGTCGACCGATGCTCGCCGGGCATTCCCGTGCTGGGATGAACCGGAGTGGAAGGCCACCTACACGACGACGCTGGACGTTGACCCCGACCATCTCGCGGTGTCCAACGCGGCAATCGTCGACGAGGAGATGCTCGACAACGGCCTCCGCCGAGTCCGCTTCGCGAAGACGATGAAGATGTCGACCTACCTCGTCGCCTTCGTGGTCGGGCCGCTGGAAGCCACCGACGCGGTCGACGCCGGTGGTGTACCAGTGCGCGTCGTGCACCGGCCGGGCCAGGGGCACCTCACGTCGTTCGCGCTCGACGTCGCCGTCCATGCTCTGCGGTGGTTCCAGGAGTACTACGACATCCCCTACCCGGGCGACAAGGTCGACCTGATCGCCGTGCCCGACTTCGCCTTCGGAGCGATGGAAAACCTCGGGTGTGTCACATTCCGCGATGTCCTGCTGGTCATCGACCCCGACACGGCGAGTCAGCCCGAACTCCAGCGGGCAGCCGACGTGATCAATCACGAACTGGCCCACATGTGGTTCGGCGATCTCGTCACGATGCAGTGGTGGGAGGGCATCTGGTTGAACGAGGCATTTGCCACCTTCATGGAGATCGCCTGCTCCGATGCCTACCGGCCGGACTGGCGAGTCTGGGACACGTTCGGCCGGATGCGGTCGATGGCGTTCGATGTCGACTCGCTGTGCGCAACCCGAGCCATCGAGTACCCCGTGCACTCCCCCGAAGAGGCGGAGGGCATGTTCGACGTCCTCACCTACGAGAAGGGGGCGTCGGTGCTGCGCATGTTGGAACAGCACATCGGCGCCGACGTCTTCCGGGATGGCGTTCGCCGCTATCTGAAGACCCACGCCTACAAGAACACCGAGACCACGGATCTGTGGGATGCGCTCGAGGCCGCCAGCGGCGAGCCGGTGCGGGCGATGATGGACGGGTGGATCTACCAGGGTGGCCATCCGGTGATCGATGTCGAGGACACCCCGCATGGCGTTCGGGTCGCACAGTCGCAGTTCACGCTCGACCCCGACGTGGCGGACGGGCGAACGTGGAGCGTTCCACTGGCGATCGCCCACGACGAAGGCACGACCCGCATTCTCCTCACGGGTGAGGAGGCCGTCCTGACCGGGATCAGCGAGCCGAAGACGGCCAACGCCGGAGGTGCGGGGTTCTTCCGCACCCAGTTGGCGCCGGAGGCCACCATGAGCACCCTCGCCTCGGAGTTCGCGGCGGCGAGTCCGGCCGATCGCCACACGCTGGTGGACGATTCCTGGGCCCTCACCGTCGCCGGCCGTTGGCGGGCCGCCGACTTCATCGAGGTCGCCAAGGCCTGCCGCGACGACGACGATCTGAACGTCTGGCAAGCCGTGAGTGCGGGTCTCTCCGACATCGCCCATTTCCTCGATGGCGACGCCCTCGCCGCCTTCCGAGAAGTCGTCCGCGACATCGCCCGGCCGGCGTTCGATCGTGTGGGTATCGAGCCTGGGGCCAACGATGACGACCGCACCCGAGAGCGGCGGGCCACCCTCGTACGGCTCCTGGGTGTCACCGGCGCCGACATGGTGATCATCGATGCCTCCGCAGGCCTTCTCGACCATGCTGACGCCTCCCTGGCGGCCGCAGCGCTTACGGTGGCCACACACCATGGCGACGAAACGATGTACCAGCAGGTCCATGCTGCATGGCAGCGAGCCGACACGCCCCAGTCCGAGGTGCGGAACCTCCGTGCCCTGGCGAACTTCCCGTCCGCAACGATGGTCGACTGGCTCGTCGACGAGATCCTCGAAGGGTCCGTGCGGACCCAGGACGGGCCGTACGTGCTGCGCAACGCCCTGCACAATCGTGAGGCGGGTCGAGGCGTCTGGCAGCGCATCAAGGACAACTGGGACGACATCAACGAGCGGTTCCCGAGCAACTCGCTGTCTCGCATGCTCGAAGGCATCACGGCCCTCGACACCGAGGACGGTGTCACCGACGTCGCCGCCTTCCTCGCCGAGCACCCCCTCCCTCAGGGAGAGAAGCAGGTCGAGCAGCTCATGGAGCGCCAACGAGTCAATGCCGCGCTGCGAGCACGTGAGGCCGACCGGTTGTCCCTCGACCTCACCTGATCGTCAGACCACGCCCCTCATGGTCAACGTCCAAGGGACCGATAGCTGATCGTGGCCCCGATTCTTCCGACCACCCAGCTTCCGCCGGTCGAGGTCTTTGCCGTGGAGGACCGCGCCGCCCAACTGACCTGGCGGCGTCTCCCCGACGGTCATCTGGTTGCCCGTATCGGCGACGCCGAGCACGACCTCGGTCCCGCGGCACGCCCCGGTGCGGCCGAGATCGGCGGTATGGAGCCAGGCACCGAGCACGCCATCGATCTCAGCGTCGATGGTCGACTCGCCGCCCGGACGTCGATTCGCACGCTTGATGCGATGGCGGGGCCGTCGATCAAGATCGCCACGGTCAACGACCTCCACTTCGGCGAGGACGGCTTCGGGCTCGTCAAGCAGCTCCGCGACCGCCACACCGATCCGTACCCGCTCCGATGCGCCCGCAGCGCGGCGCGCGATGCCCTCGACTGGGGAGCCGAACTCCTCGTCATCAAGGGCGACATCACCTGCCACAGCCGCGCCGAGGAGTGGGAGATGTTCGACGAGTTCCTCGCCGACATCCCGATTCCGGTCATGGCGATCCCCGGCAACCACGACACGATCGGTCATGTCCGGTCGCTCGACCCCACCATCGAACTGCAACGGCGCGGGCTCTTCCCCGAACCCGTGACCGCCCGTCAGGTCGGCGGCACCACGATCATCACTGTCGACACCACCCTGCCGACACAGAGCCACGGGAGCGTCGGGCATCGCCAGGACGACATCCTGGCCGCCCTCGACGTCGACCGACCGGCGGTGATCTTCACCCACCACCATTTCGAGGACCGACCAGTCCCGTGGTTCTGGCCGTTGGGTCTGCGCTACCGCGACGGCACACCGCTCATCGAGTCACTTCTCGAAGCCAACCCGGATCTGTTCTTCTCCGCCGGCCACACGCACCGAAACCGGATGCGTCGACACAAGAGCGCCGTGATCACCGAGGTCTCGTCGACCAAGGACTACCCGGGCGTGTGGGCCGGCTATGTCCTCTCCCCCACCGGCATCCGCCAGGTCGTCCGGCGCATCTCCGACCCGAGCAGCCTTCACTGGACCGACCGCACCCACGCCGCGGTTGCCGGCATCTGGGGACGATGGACACCGGGTCCGCTCACCCAGCGGAGCTTCGATCACGCCTGGTCGCGGGACTACGACGCCATCTCCGGCCCGAGTCAGGCCTGGTCTTCGCCCAGCGCGTGACCCATGCGCGTGCGCTTCGTCTCGAGATAGCGGAGGTTCTCGGGGTTCGACTCGATCTCGATCGGTACCCGCTCGACGACCTCCAGGCCGGAGCCGTCGAGACCGCCGACCTTCGTTGGGTTGTTGGTCATCAACCGGAGCCGACGCACCCCGAGGTCGATCAGCATCGCCGCACCGACACCGTATTCGCGGGCGTCGACCGGTAACCCCTGTGCAGAGTTGGCGTCCACGGTGTCGAGCCCGGTGTCCTGAAGGGCATAGGCCCGCAGCTTGTGTCCGATCCCGATACCGCGGCCCTCGTGACCGCGTAGATAGATCAGCACGCCACGTCCCTCGTCAGCGATCATTTGGAGCGCGAGGCGGAGCTGATCTCCGCAGTCGCACCGCAGGGACGCCAGGATGTCACCCGTGAGGCACTCGCTGTGAACGCGTGCGAGTGGCGGATCACCCGCTTCCACATCGCCCATCACGTAGGCGAGGTGCTCCAAACCGTCAGCCACGGACCGGTAGGCGTGAGCCACGAACTCACCGTAGGTCGTCGGCAGCCGAGCGGACGCGAAGTGCTCGACCAGCAACTCCGGCCCTCGGGCGTCGATGGGGTCGAGTTGTGTCACTCGCGTCCCATCAGCGGGTGACGCGACGCGTCGAGGCTCGGGCTCATCGGTCGACTCCGAGAACACCACGAGCGTCATCGATATCGCTCTTCAGCTGCTCGATCAGCTGATCGATCCCGTCGAACTTCCGCTCGCTGCGCAAGAATCCGGAGAACGCGACCGAGACCTCCTGGCCGTAGAGGTCGCCTGCGAAGTCGATGAGATGGGCCTCCAAGAGAGACTGCTGGGCGTGTTCGTAGAACGTCGGCCGACGACCGATGTTGATCGCGCAGGGATTGCGGGACCCATCGGGCAGAGTGCACCAGCCGGCATAGACCGCATCGGCCGGCCACGCCATGATCTTGGGCACCGGGATGTTGGCTGTCGGGAATCCGATCTGACGACCCCGCTGGTCTCCGACTTGGACGATACCGCGGACCTCATACGACCGACCCAGCATCTCCGCGGCACGAGCGACGTCGCCACCCGCCAACGCACGGCGGATCTTCGTCGACGAAACCGGCTCACGAGCATCGTCGCTGTGGCGAATCAACTCGAGCGCATGGACCTCGAATCCCCACCGCTCACCGAGCCGCATCAAACCCTCGACGTTGCCGGCCCTACCGGCACCGAAATGGAAGTCTTCACCGACGACGATGGCCTTGGCGTGGAGGGCATCCACGAACGCCTCCTCAACGAAGACCTCGGCATCGGTCTGCGCCCGCTGTTCATCGAACGAGATGACGTAGGCGTAGTCGATTCCTTCAGCCGCGATCAGCTCCAGCTTCTGATCGAGCGTCGTGAGCAATCGTGGAGCACTCTCAGGGCGCACCACGTGCGCCGGGTGTCCATCGAAGGTGACCACCGCAGAGGCGACGCCCAGACGATCGGCGGTCTCGCGAACGGTGCGGAAGATCTCCTGATGTCCGAGATGGACACCATCGAACACGCCGATCGTCGACGCGACGGCAACGCCATCAGGCAGGCGGTCTTGACGGTCGTGAAGTAGCTCCATGCGCACCCGCAGTGGTCGGCGACAACAGAACGCTATCGGCCACCCTGACCGCTTGGCTCACTCAGGGATGACCACCGAGGGCTTGGCCCCGTCGCGATGGGGTTCGTACACCGCGAGCAGTGTCCCCGCTTCGGACAGAACCGCCCACGGACCGTCCCCGCTCAGCCCGAGGACGTCGAGGGTCAGCACACGACCATGACCGACCGCGGTGGCGATGTCGCCATCGACGACGCAGCTGGGGAGGTGGGAGACCGCCGCCGAGACCGGGAGCAGGGTCGGCTTCTCGATCGTGCCCGCGTCGACCAGCGTGAACCCGCCGACCGCGGTGCGACGCAGGCTCTGCAGATGAGCACCACCGCCGAGAGCCGTGCCGAGATCGGCCGCCAGCGTGCGGATGTACGTGCCCGACGAGCAGTCGACCTCGGCGCGCCACACGCCGGATTCACCGGTCGGCTCGATGTCGAAGCGATGGACGGTGACCGGACGGGGCGGGCGATCAACCTCCTTGCCCTCGCGGGCGAGTTGGTGGAGCCGTTTGCCGTCGATCTTCACCGCCGACACCATCGGCGGGACCTGCATGATCGGCCCGGTGAGATCGACAACGGCGGCGCGCACCTGGTCTTCGGTGACGGTTGACATGTCGTGGGTGGCCGTCACCTCGCCGGCGGCATCGAGTGTGGTGGTCTCGGTGCCGAGCGCAATCTCACCGATGTACGACTTTCCCAGCCCCGTCAGGAACCGCAGCAGGCGGGTGGCCTTCCCGACACCGAGCACGAGTACACCCGTCGCATCGGGATCGAGGGTGCCGCTGTGACCGATCTTGCGGGTGCCGAGGACTCCACGCGACTTGGCGACCACATCGTGGCTCGTCCAACCCGCCGGCTTGTCGATCACGACAACGCCATGCGGCCCCTGGTCAGGTTTCTTCGCCATCGGCGTCGCTCACCGGCGACTCACGCAAGATGTCCTCGATCCGGGCCGCCGAGCGGAGTGCCGCATCGGGCCGGAATTCGAGCATCGGAGCACGCCGGAGCTTCGACTGGGTGGCCACATCGTGGCGCAGCCGTCCGCCGTGCTCCTCGAATGCCTCGGCGATCTCCGGATCGTGATCGTCGTCGAGCGACGTGAACCACACAACCGCCTTGTGCAGGTCTCGATCGACATCCACACCCGTGATCGACACCATGGCGAGACGCTCGTCATCGAGCGACTCGATGCCTTCGGCCACGATCCGGTGGACGATGCCGCCGAGCTTCGCCGTGCGGGCGCTCGCCGCGGCCGGATCGTTCCCACCACGGCGTCCACGATTGGACGAACCTCGACGTGCCATCAGTCCTCCTCCAACCAGCGCTGCCAGGTCTCCAGGACCTCGATCTCGGGAAACGACCAGATGAAGCGCTCCACGTCATCGATCATCTCAGATGCGTGGCCCGGCGTGCCCGACACCGCAGCGAGACCAACCGTGGCCCGCTGCCATTCGTCGTGGCGACCGGTCTCCGCCACCGCAACGGTGTATCGATTGCGAACACCATCGATGATGGGCCGCAGGGCAGCCCGCTTCTCCTTCAGGGACTGACAACCCGGGAGTCGAAGCTCGACCCCGAGCGCCAGAACATGCATTCAACCAGCCGACGGATCAGCTATCGAGGGTGCGCGCGATCTCGCGCTCCTCATAGGTCTCGATGACGTCGCCGTCCTTGAGATCCTGGAAGTCGGAGAGTCCGATACCGCACTCGTAGCCGGCCGCCACCTCGCGGGCATCGTCCTTGAATCGCTTGAGCGAATTGATCGAGCCCTTCCAGATGATCGTGCCCTCACGCAGGAAGCGGACTTTCGAGCCGCGAGTGATGACACCGTTCTGGACGTAGCAACCGGCGATCTTGCCGATACGCGGCACGCTGAAGATCTCGCGAACCTCGGCGTCACCGGTGACGACCTCCTCGAACTCGGGAGCGAGCATGCCGACCATCGCCGACTCGATGTCCTCGAGCAGCTTGTAGATGATCTCGTATGTCCGGATCTCGACCTGCTCACCGTCGGCGAGCTCACGAGCCTTGCGATCGGGGCGGACGTTGAAGCCGATGACCGTGGCGTTGGCCGCCGCCGCGAGCTGGATGTCGTTCTCGGTGATCCCACCCACACCACGGTGGACGAAGCCGATCTTGACCTCGTCGCGCTCCAGTTTGCGGAGACTCTCGGTGACCGCTTCGAGCGAACCGTTCACATCGGCCTTGATGACCATGTTGAGCGT
>JAERSO010000042.1 GCA_016845585.1 Acidimicrobiaceae bacterium
GTCCCGCCCACGCCCAGCAACCGATGACCATGGCAAGAGCGATCAGGACCCCGATCTGTCCGCCAGCGGATCGGTAGGCAGCGCGGCCGTTGCCGATCGACATCCCTGCCAGCGCCATCCCGAACGGCACAGCGAGAACGAACACGCGAGCGAACCGTGCCCCAGCTTGGCGGGCGCGGGCGTCCTTTCGCCCCTGGATGTCCTGGAGCCGGTCGTCGGCGAGTGCCTCCAGCCGTCGATCCAGATCCGAGCCTCCGAGCTCGTGCGCGATGAGGAGCGTCTCGCCGGCCATGTCTGCGGTGGGATCCGCCAGGCGTTCCTTCAAGACAGCGATGGTCTGGGGAAAGTCTGTCGTCAGGAGCCACTCACGGTGAGCGGCATCGAAGGCGGGCCGAAGCTCCTCAGGCCCGCGCCGTCCGACGTCGAAGAGCGCGTGGGGAATCGACCGGCCCATGGAGCTGGTCTGGACCCGTATCTCCTCGATCATTCGTGGCCAGGCTTCCTGCGCTCGCTGGCGGCGAAGCTGGCGGCGTCGTCGGTACGACGCAACGGGGAACGACGCGGCGAAACCGCCCAGCGCAAGTGCGGGCAACGGTCCGCCGAAGATCGCGTAGCCGACGACGGCGCCGAGGACGAACAACATCATGACGACTGCGAAGAACTCGGAGCGGTCGACCTCCTCGAGTCCGGCCTGCCGGAGCCAGGTGTCGACGTCGAGCTTCGTGCGGACCCGCTTGGTCTGTACCGCTGGTCCGAACCCAAGGCCGCGCCATCCGAGAGCGACGGACGTGAACAACCAGAAGACGCCGAGCGCTGCGGCAAGGCTGAGCAGCAGCGCGGTCATGATGCCTCGCTTGACCTGAGCACGTCGCGAATGTCCAGGCCGGCGTCAGTGAAGGCCGCACCAGCTCGCGCAGGAAGGTTGCCAGTCCATGCAAGTTGACCGTCGGCGCTGCGGGAGAAGACGTCGGTGGCCGTGAACTGCGCTGATTCCGGACCCGTCGTCTGGTCCTCCACGCAGACGACCGCGCTGACTCTGGGTCCCTTCGGGGTGCGAACGCAATGGACCACGACATCGACGGCTTCGGAGACGAGGCTGTTCAGGGCACTCATGGGCAGCTCGTTGCTGGTGTCCGACAGCTGGCAGATGAATCGCAGGCGGGTGAGCGCCTGGCGAGCGGAGCCGGCATGGATCGTCGTGAAGCCCTTCACCCCGCTCGACAGCGTGAGAAGAAGTGGGAGTGCCTCGCGGTCTCGGACTTCCCCCACGATCGCGACATCAGGTGCCATTCGGAGAAAGCCCGCGACCAGACGACGGAGGTCCACTTCCGGCCGGTCCGAGCGCGCGGCGCGAGTCTGCATGCTCGCCACGTTGGGGAGCGGCACGTCGGCCTCGAACACCTCCTCGGCCACCACGACGCGGAGCTGTGGATCGAGTTCGGCCGCACAGCAGTTGAGCAGGGTTGTCTTTCCGGCCCCGGGAGCTCCGGCGAAGACGATCGTCTGACGAGCTCGGACGCATGCCTTCAGGAAGGATGCGACGTCGGCGGTCATCATCCCGCGATCGACCAGCTCGTCGAGGCTGCGGAATGCAACACCGGTGAACTTTCGGATGTTGACCATCACGTGGCCGCCTCGGGCGACGTCTCCGTGGACGATGTGGAGCCGAGCGCCATCGTCGAGCTGGGCGTCCTGGAGTCCTTCGCTCGGATCGAGCTTGCGGTGTGCGGTCGACGAATCGTCGAGGATCTTGGTCAGTGTGCGAAGGACGTGGTCATCGTCGTGGAAGACCTCATCGTGGTAGCCCGAAGGGCCGGCATGACGCTTGACGAAGATGGCATCAGGCGCATTGATCATCACCTCCCAGACGTCGTCGTCATCCAAGAGCGGGCCGAGCGGCCCGTACCCGGTGAGGTTGCGAATCGCGCGTTCCGCGACGAGGTCGGAATCGGTGAGCGGGAAAGGTCGAGTGCCGCGTCGGAAGTCGTCGTTCCACTGCCCGACCTCTTGTTCCACGAGGCTTTCGAGGGCTCGTCGTGCACTCGCGTCGTCGAGATCCAGGGCCTCGTCCTTGGCGCGCTCCTGGACGCGGTGCTCGATCTCGACGAGCGGACTTGCGAGGTCGGTGCTCATCCCGCCTCCTCGGTCCAACTGCCCAGAGAACCGGGCACGATCTCCTCGGGCTCGTCGTCGCGGCGGGGGAGTGGGATCGCCTCCGGCATGGCGTGCAACCGTCTGTCGACTTCGTGTCGCATGGGTCGACCCAGTGCTTCGGGCAGGCGGACTGCATCTCGCAGGCAGGCTTCGAGATCTCGTCGTTCGGGAAGGTAGAGCGGGTTGGTGATCTCGGTCGAGGCGTCAGTGCCGTCGAGCAGCACAGCCAGTGCGCCACTTGCCTCGGATCGAAGTCGGGGTGACCCGGGCGCCCGGTTGAGCACCGGAATGATCCGGTTGCCCGGGACCCCGAAGCTGATCAGGTCGCGCAGCACGCGAGCAAGGCCGTGTAGGCCCTTCAATGTCGGATTGCCGACAACGATGACGAGGTTGGCGCGGCTCATCGTCGTGCGGGCGATGAGGTTTCGATCTTCGACATCGAGCGACCCCGTCTCCTGTTCGCCCTGGACGTCCGCGTCAACGTCGGCGATGACGTATCGGTAGCTTCGGAGGAGCCCGGCAATGGTTGCCTCGAATGCTCGCGGCCGAATCACCGTCCAGTCCTGGTGACGCCGGAGGCCGAGGAGCGCGTGATAGCCGCGGCCAACCGCATCGAAGACCATCGAACGGATCTCGTTGGCGGGAACCCGGGAGCCGCGGTGGGCCTCGACCATCTCTTGTAGGCCGGGCACGATCTCCTGGGCGTCGTGCAGCATTGCTACCTCGCCGTTCAGCGAGAAATCGGCGAGCGCCACGACACCTGCATTCGACGCGTCGCTTCCGAGCGACTGACTGAGTGCCATTGCCGCGATCGATGCACCTGCACCAGGTACGCCGGTGACGGCGATGAGATGCCCCTGAACGGTCGGTTGTTCGTGAGTGGCCGCCTCGACGAGCTGCGGCGACACACGCGAGATCGTGGGCGCGAGCTCTCGGAGCGCGGCAACCAGCTCGTCTCGTTCGAAGCCTGCGGCGAGCCGGCCGCTGACACCCATCTCCCCCCATCCGTTCTCCGTACGGGGATCGACGACGATGACGGCCGCTCCAGTCGTGGTTGTGGCATCGATGAGGTCGCGGTCGAGTCCGACAACGTCACCGCCGACGAGGAGTGCCGAGTAGGCCCGGCCGCCGCTGAGGCGGGCTCGGACTTCATCGGCCGAGACACACTTCACGAAATCGACCGGCACCGCGGCGGTGGTGGACCACTTGGCCAGCTGGCTGAACCATCCGGCACGTGGATGGGCGAGCCCGAGGACGACCCAACGCTCGTCACTCATCGTCTGGCACCGGGGTCGGGCTCGTCGTTTGGGCATCCCCTCCGTCGTCGAGCCGGGTCGAGGGCGGGTAGGTGTCGTCGATCGCCCTGGTGGATCGGACGACCGTGATGTCGGTCGTCTGCGTGAGGTGGGTCAAAGCCATGACGGTGTTCGCATCGTCAAGCGCCAAGGTGAGAACCCCGCTGCCGCTCGAGCCGATCTGGCCGGGCTCGGTGTCGATCGAGAGCACGATCGCATCTTCGACGCCGACAGAGGTTTCGTGGTCTGTCGTGCCGAGCACCGTCACTCGGTCACCCGTTCGAAGCCCGGGTGGTGTGCGACCCAAGGGCACGCCGAAGGTCAGTTCGTGAACCGGCCCGACCCGTGTTCCGTCGATGATGGGAGATGCGAGGAGATCCTCGACCGAAAGCAGTTCGCCACTGCGGAGATCCCGTAGCGCCGTGGCGCCATCGAGGCCGTCGGTGCTCGTGAGCGACGTGGCGACCAGCGACGTGCCGAGTTCCATCGGAATGAACTCGACATCGGCGAGCGTGACCGATTCGCCGGCTGCCACGTCGGACGACAGGACGAGATAGCTGGTCGCCGGAGCATCGTTTCCACCAGTGGCGACCGCGAACGTACCGAGGGCTGCGGCTGTGATCAGAAACGCTCCGAGCAGCGCCCGTCCGCTCGGCAGTGTTCGTCTCCGGGTGATCACCCGGAGAGGGCCGTGTTCGCTCATCGGTTGTTCCGCCGTCGCCGTCATCGCCTCATCTTTCGCCCAGAGTGTTGATGCTGGAGCGTCTTGCCACGCTCCGTGCTCGACTGAGATCGAAATATAACGAAAGGATCCCGCTTGTGCTAGAACTTTTTCCATGAGCTCCGAAAACGCAGGCGATGATATCTCATGGCTTTCCACTCCAGCCGCGGCGGAGCGGCTCGGCATCACCCCTCGCACGCTGTACCGGTTCATCGACGAAGGGCAGCTGCCGGCCTACAAGTTCGGCCGGGTGATCCGTCTCAAGGCGAGCGATGTCGACGCCTACATCGACTCGTGCCGCGTGGAGCCGGGCTCGATGAGCCACCTCTATCCCGAGACCGTCGGCGGAGCCGACGGCGAGTGAGGCGCGGCGGAACCGGCGTTGAGTAGCTGACCTGTGGAAGACTCGAGGCCGGTCTGGGAGTGGCCCGAGGAGCAGTGGCGCGGCACGGTCGAGCGGGTGCGGGCCGGCCGTTCGCTGCAACCGAATGAGTGGCCCGGTGGCACCAAGGTCGCGGTCGGGCTGTCGTTCGACTCCGACCATGAGTCGATCCCGCTGATCCAGCGACGGGCCACGCCGGGTCCACTGTCGCAGGGAGAGTACGGCTCCCGCGTGGCGGTGCCTCGCCTGCTCGCCCTGCTCGGTCGCCACGGCATTCCGGCCACGTTCTTCATGCCGGCCGTCGTGGCCGAGCTGCATCCCGACGAACCCCGCGCCGTGATCGACGCCGGACACGAGATCGGGATCCATGGCTGGATCCACGAGCTCAACAGCACCCTCGACCACGCCACCGAACGCGAGCTGCAGTTCCGGGCGGCCGACACGTTGGAGCGGCTCTCCGGTCGTCGGCCCGTCGGGATCCGCACTCCGTCGTGGGATTTCAGCGACAACACCCTGTCGATCATCCGCGAGATGGGCCTGCTGTACGACTCGTCGCTGATGGCCGACGATGAGCCCTACGAGCTCATCGAGAACGGCGAACCGACCGGCATCATCGAGCTCCCGGTCGAGTGGATCCGCGACGACTTCGTCTACTTCAACATGAACCGCCACACCACGGCTCGGCCCTACACGCCGCCGTCGTCGGTGTTCGAGATCTTCGCGGCCGAGTTCGACGGCGCATACCGCGAAGGCGGCACATTCATCCTCACGATGCATCCCCACGTGATCGGACACCGGTCGAGGATCTCGATGCTCGAACAGCTCATCGAATACATCGCCGGTCACGATGGCGTGTGGTTCGCCTCCCATGAGCAGATTGCCCGCCACTGCCTTGCCGATGGCTGAGTAGTCGCCGTAGAGGCGGTGGGCTACTTCGGTGTGATGGGGTCGGCTGAGCGCGCAGGGGAGTCTCACGGCTTCGCGGCAGACGGAATCTCGTGGCTTTCCATTCCAGCCGTGGCGGAGCGCCTCGGCATCACCCGGCGAACCCTCTGTCGATACCTACATTGAGGCATGCCGGGTCGGGCCTGGCTCGATGAGACGTCTGGGCCGTTGGGACCGTCCCTGACAACTCGCGCAGACTGATAGAACTTCCAGGATGACTTCTCACGAACGGCGGCGACGCGATCCAGCACCCGGGGATCGAAAGGCTGGGCCTGATTCGGCGGTGCCGCGTGCTCAGGCCAAGATGAGTGTCGGCCCGGGCGACGACCCGGCTGAACGCGAGGCCGACCAGGTCGCGGCGAGAATCGTTGCCGAGCTCGGCCGTTCCGGCGGTGAGGCTCGCGCCGGCGCGGCGCCCGCGGCCAAGATCCAACGTCGGGCCGACGCGTCGGTTGCGGCCGATGGTGGTGAGGTGGGCCCCGAGATCGAAGGAGCGATCGACCGGTCACATGGTGAGCCCATGGCAGCCGAGGATCGCAGCCGGTTCGAGGCCGCTTTCGGCGCTGACTTCAGCGAGGTGCGAGTCCACACCGAGAGCAAGATCGCCCCTCGGATTGGGGCGGAGGCATTCGCACGTGGCGACGACATTCACTTCGCCTCCGGTCGCTACCGCCCCGAAACGCCGGAGGGGCAGAACCTGATCGGTCACGAGCTCGCTCACGTCGTGCAACAGAGCCAGGACAACGTCGTACAACGTCGCTCAACGAACCCCAACAATCTGGAGACCGGCACAACCTCGCACCACATCATCCCCCATGAGCTCCTCGGCAAGATTCTCAAGAACCTCGACGCCCCCGACAGGGCCGATGTTCTCCGCAGCTCGATCCCAGACTTCGCCGATGTCACCCTCGCGAACGTCGTTGCCCAAGGGGCGATCCGGCTCACGTATGACGGCGAAGTGGTGAAGGCGATCGCCGCTCTCCCCGACGAGGTACGAAACGTTCCGTTCAAAGACCTGGGGGCAGGCCCGAAGGCCAAGTCGTCGTTCGCCATCGAGACCGAGGGTGAGTCGGCCACCGTTGACTTCACGAGGTTCGGCGAATGGTGGGCGAGCATCAAGCTCGGCGAGACGATCGAGCACGATCAGGGTGGCGGCGAGATGGTCGAGGTCACCGGATTCCGCGATGTGGGCGAATCGTTCTACGAATGGCAGGCCGGCAACCTGTTCTACGGACCTGATCGGATCGAGCCCGGGAAGAAGGATGGCTTCGACTTCGACGGTCGGTTCATCTACGGCGAGGCGCACATGAAGGACCTCGCCGAGGTCTACACCGAACTCCGAGCGCTGGAGAAGAAGACGGATCCCGTGTCAAAGGCGCGGATGAAGGAGCTGCTTCTGCGCATGAACGCACGAGCGGTCGGCGTGGTCGTCCCGCCCAACGACCCGACCTCTGGCATCCAATCACCTCGGGAGACCAGAAAGCGGTTCTCGATCTCTTGCTGCCCGGTCGCACGCACACAAGCAAGGTCGGCGCCTCGATACACAAGGATGTGCTCTCGAGCGCCTGCTCGCGGTACGCCAAAGACACCGCCCACCCCATGCTCGGATATGTCGGCCCACATGCTGTCGACGACGCATCAACCGGCACCGATTGCCCATCTGAAATCTTCGAGGCGAAGAAGGGATCCCTCTATCTGAGCTGCCGCCCCGACGACACGTGGCCGCTCGAATCCCGGCGCAAGAAGACTTGGCTCGACGCAACGATGACGAAGATCCTGCGGCGCTTCTTCAAGCTTGCCGACTAGGAGCTACTCGAAGAACGCCTCAGCCATGGGGCCGATGTGAGGGCGGCCCTTGCCGGCCTGGATGGATTCGGCCCGCTCGGCCATGCGGGGCTGGAAGGCGTCGTCGGTGAAGATCCAGAACTGATCGTCGAGGATCGCGTTCACGACGAGATCGGCCACTTCCGACGGCGGCTTGCGCAGGGCGAACTGCTCGAGCACCATCGCCCGCAGCGCCTCTTCTTCTGCGGTCAACTCCGGCGCGGCAGTCGCCATGTCCTCGGGCAGGTTGCGGCGTGACTCGGCGATGCGAGTGGCGACGAAACCCGGGCACAGGCAGCTGACGCTCACCCCCGTGCCGGCCGTCTCTTCGGCGATCGTCTCCGACAAGGCCACCACGCCGAACTTGGCGACGTTGTACGGCGCATTGCCCCCGAACGCGAGCTGACCACAGATGGAGGCGGTGTTGATGATGTGGCCGTCACCGTGCTCGAGCATGCCGGGCAGGAACGTCTTGCAGCCGTAGATCACACCCCACAGGTCGACGCCGAGCACCCACTCCCACATGTCCATCTCGGTGTCGGCCACATTGCCGCCTCCGCCGACCCCTGCGTTGTTGCACAGCACGTGAGCGGCGCCGAATCGTTCGATCGTGGCTGCGTGCATCGCCTCGATCTCGTCGAGCTTCGACACATCGACCACCAGAGGCAGCACCTCGGTGATCTGGCCGATGCGCTCGGCTTCGACGGTGAGCGGGCCGGCCTCGATGTCGGTCATCACCACGTTCATGCCTTGCGCGGCGAACGCCTCGGTAAAGGCGAGTCCGATCCCGCTCGCCGCACCCGTCACCACTGCCGTCTTGCCTGAGAGTTCCTGCATCTCGCCACGCTCCCACTCTGAAGAAGCAGCGACCAAACCTGATCTCTAACGCACGTTGGGGTCTGTCCCCAGTGTGCGTTAGGGGGCGACGGTGGACCAGGCGGTGGCGGTGTCGGGGTTGCCGGCGACGATGGCGGCGTGAGGGCGGCCCCAGAGGTAGAGGAGCAGATCTTCGGCGTGGCCGGTGACGGTGGCATCAGCGGTGTCGCCGGCGTCGGCGTTGCGGGCGACCTGCAGCGTGCCGTCGAGCGAACGGATCAGCCAGCGGTCGGTGCCGTCGGTGCGGGCCAGCAGCACCGAGCCGTCGGGGTATTCGACCGGGGAGCCGTTGCCCCGGAAGCGCATGCCGACGGCGAGCACCTCGTCGACGCCGTCGGTCGCCACGTCGGCGTCGATCGGGCCAGGGGTGCCCACGGCAGCCTCGGCGTCCCAGCGGTGCACCGCGTTCTCCTGCATCATGCGGCGCTGGTAGAAGCCGGCGTTGCGACGAGCGGTCCAGCTCCACACCGAATCATTGGGGTCAGCGCCCTTCAACGCGTGCAACAGCAACCCCAGGCCTTCACGGCACCAACTGAACGGATCAACGAGATCGCCCGGTTCGGCATCAGGCCAGCGCTCCATCCGGCTGATCCTGTTGGCCACCCAGTGGGCCGCCATCCGATGGATGCCGCCGGTATGGATCGCGAGATCGGTGAGCGTCCATCCCGGGCACGCCTTGACCTCGGCCACCGGGTTCGACTCCGCCACGTCGATGATGCGCCTGCCGTCGGCGGCGATGTGCGAGAGCGTTGCGGCGAGGTCCGGAACCATGCGGGCAACCTAGCCGCCGGCTGAGACCGTGCCGGGGTTCACCAAAGGCACGAAGGGTTGGTTGAAAAAACACCGCTCGCGCCTTGTGGCCGATCAGCCGCGGGCTACTACTCTTCGTGAACGGGTTGGGAGGAAACACTGAGTACTGAATTCGAAGAAGCGGCGGATCGGTATCTCACTGCGCTGTAGCGCGGAGAAGATCTTCGCGGTGCACCCGAGGCGAGTCGGCCGACGACTCGCCACGTCGGGATCCTCGATGCCGCCATCGAGATGATCAACGATGACGGTGTCATCGACATGAAGCGGCTGGCCGAAGCGGTGGGCATCAGTCGGGCCACGATCTATCGCCACTACTCGGATCGCAGGCAGGTCGAGGGGGCGGTGGCCGGTCGGGCCTTGGAGCAGATGCTGCCGCTGGTGTTGTCCGGTGGAGGAGACCACATCGGTCGCTGCCAGATCGCCGCCTCCTTTCTGATCGATCACCCGGCCGAGGCCACGGCGATCGTTTCGATGGTCGAGCAGGTCGGTGTCGACGTGCTCGCCACCACAGCCGACCATCTGGTGGGCGACGGTGCGTATGCGCCATGGTTGATCGGCATCGCGGCGATGTCGCGTACTGCCTGGCTGAGCGGTGACAGCGCCCACATGCATGCCATCGTGGAGGGCCTGGCGGACCGGCGCTAGTCGAGTTTGCCGTCGGCGTCCGGTGAACGACGGGGTGTGCGGCGCAGCGTCTTGGTCGACACCTGGTAGACGCCACCCACGACCTGCGCCGGCCGTCGCGCCGCCTCGATGAGGCCACGGCCGAGCACGACTCCGGCGCCCCTGGCGGTCGGGCGCCGGATCCAACCCGCGGCCATGAACATGCCGAGCGACGCGAGCGTGATGACGGCCATCAGCGCCGAGATGATGATCCAGCCGTTCTCCGATCCCGTCCACGGAAGGTTCTCGAAGTTCATCCCGAAGAACCCGGCGATCAGCGACAGCGGCAACATCACCGCCGCGTAGACGGTGAGGACCTTGCCGACCTCGGTGGCTTCGCGTGCCTCCGCGCCCCGGTAGGCGTCCAGCGTCTCCGCAAGCGACGAACGAGCCGCGTCGATGCCCTGCGCGGCGCGACTCGACACGTCGAACACATCGGAGAACCGGCGCCGCGCCTGGTCCGACAGCAGGGGAGAGGTCGTGGACCGCAGCTGATCGAGTGCCTCGCGTTGGGGCACCACGGCGCGCCTCACTCGACCGAGATCAGTGCGAACCGCGGTGACGTCGGCGACCACCGATGGCTCGGCGGCGAGTGCCTGTTGGATCATCCCCTCGACGTGGTCGTCGAACACGTCGAGGACGGCGAGGAATCGTCGCGTCGCGACATCGGCCAGCCGGGCCAGCAGCTCGTCGGCGCCTCCCGTGGCCAACTCCGGATGTTGCGGCACTTGTGCCCACAGCGTCTCGATCGACGGTGAATCGGCCTGGTGCACGGTGACGAGCTGACGACTCGCGGTGAGAAAGCAGTCGATCTCATACGACTCGATCCGGTCGTCGGAGAGGCCGTGGATGATCGCCAGCAGGTGAGAGCCGAAGTCATCGAGCTTCGGCAGGTCGAAGTCGGTGACGGCATCGTGCACGGCGATCGGGTCGAGTTCGAACGACGACGTGAGCGCCACGAGCGACTCGACATCGGCGTCGTTGACTGTGATGTCGACCCAGGCCCAGCCGTCCGGCGGCGCGGCCAGGTCGTCGGGCCGCGCCTCGCGAACGCGCCCTCCCCCGGCCTGCATCACGCGTACATCCATGGCGTGGATTGTGGCACCCCGGGTCGTCAACGCGCTCGATCGGCTGAAGTATGGTTCGCAGCGATGGGCACGGCACGCACGACAACCAGCCGCACCGCGCGAGTCGCCGCGCTGATCGTCACGGTCGGCGTGCTCGCCGCGGCCTGCTCATCCGGCGAACCGGAGCGAGAAGAAGGCACGCCTGGGGTCACCAAGGCCGGCGATCTCTCCGTGTTCGATCTTCAGCCCGGCGACTGTCTCGGCGATCTCGAGGAGCTCACCGACCAGCTCACCGAGTTGCCGGTCGTGCCGTGCACCGACGTGCACCGCATCGAGGTGTACCACCTGATCGATCACGAGGCCGACACCTACCCCGGCGAAGCCGAGCTGGGGACTTTCGCCGATGGCGCGTGCCTCGCCGAGTTCGGTGCCTACACCGGCGTCGACTACTTCTCCGTCGGCACATCGCTGTACTTCTCGTACCTGTACCCCACGTTCGACTCGTGGAACGACAGCGACGACCACGGCATCGTGTGTGTGGTGGGCAGCTCCGCGGATCTCGTGGACAGCGTCGCCGGTCGGGGGCTCGATCTCCCGCTGGCCCCCGACCAGTAGCCGTTCGGCTAGCGGCCGATCCGTTTGCCCGGACGAAGTCGCCCGAGCTTCTGATACTCCCGATCGACCGCCAGTGAGATCTGGTGACGGCTGATGTGCTCGCCCGCCTCGGCCGCCAGGAACGCCGCATAGAGGGAGGCCTTGCGGATCGAACCACCCGAGAGCTCATAGGCCGCGGCCAGTTCGGCAGGGTCGACATCGTCGGCGAGGGGAGCGTTGGCCGGGAACGACCGGCGCCACAACTCTTCTCGCTGTGGCTCCTCGGGTTGCACGAAGTCGATCGAGATGTCGATGCGGCGAAGGAACGCCGAGTCGATGTTGTTGGAGAAGTTGGTGGCGAGCACAACCAGCCCCTCGAAGATCTCCAGGCGCTGGAGGAGGTAGCTCACCTCCAGGTTCGCGTAGCGGTCGCGAGCATCGCTGACCTCGGTGCGCTTGCCGAACAGGGAATCCGCTTCGTCGAAGAACAAGACCTGGTTGCCGACAGCAGCGGCCGAAAAGATCTCTTCGAGGTTCTTCTCTGTCTCGCCGATGTATTTGCTGACGACCGCGGCGAGATCGACCACGAAGAGGTCGAGTCCGAGTTCGCCCGCGAGAACCTCGGCCGACATCGTCTTGCCGGTGCCGGGGTCGCCGGAGAACATGGCGATCAGGCCGGCGGACGGTACCGCCGGGAAACCCCAGTCGTCGTAGACGATCTGTGAATTGCGATAGCGGGCGACGAGCTCACGCAGCTGACCGCCGCGATCATCGTCGAGTACGAGATCGGTCCATGCATAGCGGGGCCGTACGCGCCGAGCCATGCGGTCGATCGGGCCGCTCGACAGTCGGCGCACCGCACCCTCCAGACCGGAATCGATGTTGCTGCTGATCTCGGCGACGACCGACAGCTGATCCGACGTGAGCCGATGGGTGTGCTGGTCGAGTTCGGGGAACTGGGCCGCCCATTCCTCCGGCGTGGCGTCGCGGCCGGCGACATAGTGCTCGGCCCAGGGGCGGTCGGGGAGTGAGTCGACCGAAACCTCGTGGATCGAGCTCACCGCGCACGGCAGGTGAGTGGCACGCTCGATCCAACGCCGTCCGGCGAGCGACAGATCCGAATCGCATTCGATGATGATGCCCGCGCCGCGAATCGTCGCCTCACGAACGACGGCGCCCCATGCCCGCTCGTCGGCCGGCTGGGTGGTTACCACGAATCGGGCTCCGGCGGTTGCGGCGGCAGCGTGTCGACGACGCTTCATCCGGTCGGGACCGGTGACGAAGACCAGCGGGGCCTGCGTGATTCCTGCTGACTCGTCCGCGGCCAGGAAACTCGTGCCCGCGGGGAGTTCGGGGTCAGGGCTTGCCTCTCCGGCCAACGCCCACAGCACCGATGACTCGACGCCGACGGAACGGGCGCCCCATGGCCCATGATCGGCGACATCGACCAGTGCAGCCCGGGCGAGACCCGAACTCGGCCCGACCGTGACGGCGCCCGGGGACTCGTTGCCCAGGAGACGGGCGAGAAGATCGAGGCCGGGTCGGGCCAGGGCGAGGTCGTCCTGCAGCCACCCGACCAGCCGCTGGCGCCGCACATCGGCATCGATTGCCGCACACAACGCCAGCGCCTCGGCCTCGGCCGGGTTGAGCGCCGCGTTCCCGACGAGCGTGGCGAATGCGGAGTCGCCGTCGAGGCTCATCTGAAGGGCGGCCCGTCGCTCCACGAGCAAGGCCTCAGCGGGCTCGCCGTCGGTCGAGAGGCCGAGCCGGTCGCGAAGCGCGCCCGGCTGGGAGCCGGCCCCGGCGTCCGGCTCCTCGGGCCAGGTGCGGGCGACGGCTGCCGCCAGGGCAGCATCAGCGAAAAGGGTCCATGCGGTACCGTGCACTGCCGAAAGATAACCGATGAGTGAAACCCTGACGGGAAGGCCCCGTCGATTCGGTCGAATGGACCGCGAAGGAGTGCACGATGGGTCAACAGGTCGTGTCGACCGCCATGTTGCAATGCACGTTCGGGGTTGCTCCCAGCACCCTCAACGTGATCCGACCGAAGACGAGTGCGGGCGCGATGCCGGCGGCCAACATCATGGACAACAAGCCGATGGTGAACATCCCTCCGTTCGGCATGTGCAACAGTCTCTCCAACCCGACGGTCGCGGCTGCGACGTCTGCTGCGCTCGGGGTGTTGACCCCGATGCCGTGCATCCCGGTCATTCCCGCGCCATGGGCGCCGGGGGCGCCGACGGTGATGATCGAGAACATGCCTGCGCTCAACAACTCATCGAAGTGCAACTGTGCCTACGGCGGGATGATCTCCATCACCAACCCCACGTGCACCACCGTTCAGGTACCGTAACGCCTGCTGCGGGGACACAGCGGGAGAATCCGCGCGCGCCTGCTCACTCTTTGTAGTTATCCATGGAATCTGCTCATGAAACGCCGACCATCTGCCGATTGTGTGGAACAATCTCGCAGCAACTCACTGCGTTGTGAAGCAATCAACTTTGATGGGAGTAGAGGGTGGCTACGAGCTATTTGACGCCAGGTGTCTATGTGGAAGAGGTGCCGTCCAGTTCGGCCACCTTGTCCGCGGGAGCGACGGCGATTGCCGCGTTTGTCGGCTACACCGAGAGTTTTCCGACGGATGACCCCAACGATCCGCAGGGCCTCCGGCCACGGCTCGTCACCAGCTGGACCCAGTTCGAGGGCCTCTACGGCGGCCTGACCCCGGGTGCCATGCTCCCGCACTCGGTCTACGGCTGGTTCCTCAACGGTGGCAGCGTCTGCTACATCGTTCGTGTCGCGAACTCCGAGCCCGCCGGCGAGCCCGCCACCAAGGCGCTCGCTGCCGCCGACAGGGCGCTCGGCAACCCCGTCACGATCGAATCGGTCGAACCCGATGCCGACGTTCAGGTCGTGGTCACCGCTGAAGAGCCCGGCGAGGACGACGCTCCCGCCACCTTCGGTATCGGCATCGTCGAAGGCGGCGACGAGGTGGAGTCCTACGCGGGCGTCACCGTCGTCCCCGGCGACAACAACATCGAGACCGTCCTCGCGTCCAGCGAGAAGGTCAAGGTCGCCACGATGGAGGCGCTCGACGCCGATGTCGATCAGACGATCACCATGCTGAAGCCGGGCTCGTTCCCGCTCGAGAAGGCCGCTCCGACCCCCGTCGAGGTCAAGCCCCGCGCCTTCGCCGGCAGCGAAACCGATCGCACCGGCATCAACGGCCTCGTCATCGCCGACGATGTCACGATGGTCATGGTGCCCGATCTGGTCACCGCCGCCACCAAGGAAGACGGCAGCGTCGACCTCGGCATGTGGAAGGCCGTGCAGACCGCACTCATCAACCACTGTGAGGGCGCCGGCAACCGGATGGCGGTGCTCGATTCGCCTCCCGGCATGAGCGTGCAGGACATCAAGGAGTGGCGTTCCGACGTCGCGATGTACGACTCGGCCTTCGCCGCTATGTACTACCCGTGGATCAAGGTCGACAACCCGGTTGCCACCAACGGCGATGCGGAGCTGCTCGTTCCCCCGTCGGGCCACATGGCCGGCGTGTGGGCCCGCACCGACGACACCCGTGGCGTGCACAAGGCCCCGGCCAACGAGGTCGTGCGCGGTGCGCTCGACGTCGAAGCCCCGATCACCAAGGCGGAGCAGGGTCTGCTCAACCCGATCGGCGTCAACTGCATCCGCCCGTTCGGCACCCGCGGCATCCGCGTCTGGGGTGCTCGCACCCTGGCCAGCGACACCGACTGGACCTACATCAACGTTCGTCGTCTCTTCAACATGATCGAGACCACGATCCTCGAAGGCACTCAGTTCGCCGTGTTCGAACCAAACGATTGGCGCTTGTGGGGTCGACTCACCCGCACCATCTCGTCGTTCCTCACCGGCCTGTGGCGTGACGGCGCCCTGTTCGGCGAGTCCGTCGACCAGGCGTTCTTCGTCAAGTGCGACGCCGAGAACAACCCGCCCGACAGCATCGATCAGGGCAAGGTCATCATGGAGATCGGCATCGCTCCGGTGAAGCCGGCCGAGTTCGTGATCTTCCGTATCAGCCAGTTCAAGGATTCGGAGTAAGCCATGGCATACAGCGGTTTGGACACCGGCGAAGAAGGTCTCCAAGGCTTTGCGTTCATGCTCGAGGTCGACGGTCAGGCCGGTATTTCGTACTTCACGAAGTGCTCCGGCATGTCGATCGACATCGAGGGCGCTGAGCACAAGACCATGACCCCGAGCGGTGCGTACACCAAGGTGATGATCCCTGGTCGCACGTCGTTCGGCGACATCGAACTGTCGCGAGGACTCACGAGCGACACCACGCTCGAGGACTGGGCCGAGATGGTCGCCAAGGGCGACATCACCGGCGCCCGCAGCGATGGTGCGATCAGCATCATGTCGCTCACCGGCGACGTCGTCGCGCAGTTCGAGTTCAAGAACGGCTGGCCCTCCAAGTGGTCGGGCCCGTCGATGAGTGCAACCAGCACCGAAGCAGCAGTGGAGTCGCTCACCATCTCGCACGAGAACCTCGTGCGGGTGCAGTGAGCCTGACGCAGAACGAAGGAGTCATCAATGTCTGAACATCGTGGCGTCAGCCAAGTAGAGGAACTGCCGTTTCTCGCCTATCGCTTCCTCCTCACCATCGACGGCATGGAACCCATGCTGTTCACCGAGATCAGTGGCCTCGGCTACTCGATGGAAGTGATCGAGAAGGAAGTCTCGGGTTCCACGCACTCACTGAAGAAGATGGCCGGCCCGATCGACTACGACGAGATGGAGCTCTCCCGCCCCATCAACACGTCGATGGAGCTGTACACGTGGTGCCATACCTGCGCAGAGGCAGTTGTCGAGCGCAAGAACGGCTCGGTCGACCTGCTCGACGAGACCGGTAACCCCGTTGCCAATTGGGCCTTCCAGAACGCCTGGCCGATGAAGTATTCGGTCAGTGATCTCGATGCCGGCGACGGCTCCGTGGTCACCGAATCGGTCACGCTCACCCACGAATTCCTCGAGCGCACCCTGTGAGTTTGCAGGTCGAGTTCGATTTCACGCTGCCGAAGGGCTTCGTCGACGACTCCGGTGTCCTGCACCGCGACGGCGTCATGCGGCTCGCCACGGCGCGCGATGAGATCGAACCCCTTCGCGACCCGCGTATCGCGGGCCCCGACGACCCGTACCTCACGCTGGTCATCCTCGGGCGAGTCATCGTCTCGCTGGGCACGATCACCGAGGTCACGCCGCGGCACGTCGAATCACTGTTCGCGGCTGACCTCGCCTACCTCCAGGACCTCTACGGGATCATCAACTTCGGTGACCCGGCGGAGATCGAAGCGCTTCGCGCCGCCACCGCGGCCGAGCGCGTCGTACCAGAAACCGCCGCGGCGGCGCCGGAGACGGCACCGGCTCCTGCGATGGATCTGGCTGAGGAAGCGAGTCCGCCCCGCGTTCGCGCCCGGGTGGAGGAGGTGGCTGGGGGCACCCAGCCGTGATCACCTACCGCGAAGCCGACCTGTGGGATGAGTTGGCGTTTCTCGCCTACCACCTCCACTGGGACCTCGATCGACTCCTCGATCTGCAGCACCGCGACCGTGTGCACATGATCGAGGCGGTCGCGGACCTCAACGACCGAGCATGGGCACAAGCACATGGCGACTAACCACTTTCTCGACGCATCGACCGCGTTCTTCCGTGTAGAGATCGACGGTGTCGAAGTCGGCAACTTCCAGGAGATCTCGGGCCTGGAAGCATCCATCGACACCGAAGACATCGAGGAGGGCGGCGTCAACGGCTACGTTCACAAGCTTCCGGGCCGCATGAGTTGGCCCAACATCACACTCAAGCGTGGCTTCACCAACAATGACGCGCTCTTCGAGTGGCTCGGCGATGCCTCCGGGTCCGGTTTCACCAAGGGCGGCAACAAGGCGCCCCGCAAGACGGCCGCGGTCATCCTGCTCGACGGCAACGGCAAGCAGCTCCGCAAATGGAGCTTCGTCGACGTCATCCCGGTGCGCTGGGGCGGACCCACGTTCGCCGCGTCCGGCGCCGAGGCCCTCGTCGAGGAGCTCGAGATGGCGCACCACGGATTCACGGTCGAATGACCGACACGGCTTCGCCGCTGGCGCCCCTTCCCATCGCAGCCGGCCTGCTGCCCTCGACGCCGCGCGTCGGCGCGTCATCGAGCCGACGCCCGGGGCGCGTGGGCGCACGATCGCGAACGGTCAGCTTCGGAATCGGCCTCGGCCTCGGCGCACGACGCCGACATCTCGACGTGCCGTCGGCCTCGGCCGGTCAGCCCATTCGACCGCCTCAGGAGTGGACGCCCGACCCTGCCGCTGACTTCGCCGCGATCGGCGGTGACAGTGGACCATGGTCGCCGTGGCAGATCAGCGACCAGATGGCCGCTCCCGCCATCCGTGGTCTGCTGAGCACCCAACGCGAAGCGGTCGCGGAGCCTCGGCGGCACCGACCGCCGACCACTGCCGCCACCAGCCACCGGCCCGATCGTGCCCATTCGGCCATTTCCGACCGGCAGGCTCGGTCTGCCTCGTCTCTCGCCGCGCCGATCGCTGCGCAGCCTGCGGTCCCGGCGATCACCGACGACAACAGGATCGAGTTCGCCGACACGGGCCATGAGGCTGGAAGCCGCGGCGACATGCTCTCCAAGTTGGCGCAGCTCGATCGTCTGCGTGACGGCGCCGCGCCCCGAACAACGGAAGCGACACCGCCCCGGACCCCGACCGCGGGGCCCGGCCTCTCGCCGGCGGAGATCGAACCGGCTCGCCGATCGGCGATCTCACCGCGGGAGTTCGTTCAGGCCTGGGAGTCCCAGGCTGTCTCCGCGTGGCCCGACATCGAGCCCGCTTCGACCCCTCGCATCGCCGAGGAGACGTCCCCTCCGGCCGGCATGCTCCCGGCCGCGGCGGCGGCCCTCGAGGCCCTCCGGGCATCGAGCCTGGCGGCCACCTCCTTCGACTCCGCGACCACCACCGGGGCGATGCCGCGGCCGGCCGGCCCGTCGGCGCCTGAGATCCTGCCTGCGCCGGCTGCTCCGCCGACTCCCGGCACGGTCCCGGCATGGCCCGGCGACATGGCGCCGGGGGAGCGATCGGCGCCACAGTTCGACCGCCATGCGGCTGCCCAGCTACAGCCGACGGCAGAGGCACCCACCCGGGCTCCGTCCGCGTCCACGGAACCGGTCCGGGCGCAGTTGACGAGCGACGGCAAGATCGACTTCGGTGACACCGGCCACGAGCAAGGCTCGCAGGCCGACATGCTCTCGAAACTGGCTCAGCTGGAGAACCTCCGCGACCCGTCTCGTTCCGCGCCGCGTCGCGCCGCACCACCGTCGCCGCCACCCGGAGCGCCCACCTCAGACGCCCGGTCGGGTACAGACGCGCCGACGATGCCGAGTGAAACGGCCAACCCGATCACTGGTGATGTGGCGACGGCGGCGTCGGTCCGAACCTGGCCGGGCGACGAGCCGCCTCCCCAGGACACGGTTGCCGCGCCGAGCGCGCTCGCCCGCGCGTTGGCCCCGATCGCAGCACCTGACTCTCCCCTCCGTACGGCGCGACCGCTGAGGGACGCTCCGGCTTCGCCGGACCCCGCGTCCTCCGATTCGGTGAGACCGAACCCGCCTGCCGCCACGGAATCGGCTCCGTTGACCCGTCCGACCCCCGTCGACGCTTCGGCCACTGCGCCGGTGGCCCCACCTCCCGGTCCATCAACGGCCGCACCTCCCTCGATGATCCGGCGCGACTCCGCGCCGAGCGAAACGGCGAGCACGTCGTCGTCAGTAGCGAGTCCCGCACCCTCGAGCACGTCGTCCTCGGCCGTCGCCACTCCGGCGACCGCGCCAGCGGACACGGCGGCCTCCCCGACTGCCGCGCCGGCCCGACCGACCGAGCCCTCGGCGGGCGCCGATCCGGCGCCCACCGATCCAGGGAGCCCTCGGGCAGCAGCACCTGTCGAGGCACCCGTGTCGCCCAGCATCGACGGCGCGCCGGTTCCGCCGCTCGCGGTTCGCTTCCTCCATGAGTTGCGCAGCCGTCAACAGGTCGAGACCGAAGCGCTCCCGATGGCGTTCCGACCGCTGGCCGAGGAGATCACCGGCTCCGCGCCGGTCTCGATCGCCACCGGTGCGGGTTCACGCCGAGCCCTTCGCGCCGTTGGTCGTCCCGCAGCCACTGTCGGCTCCACGATCCATCTCGCCGAGCGCCCCGGCTCCGACGAACGTTCTCACGAGATCCTGGCCCACGAGCTCACCCACGTGGCCGAGCCATCGGCCGTGCCGCGGTTCTTCGATGACCCGGTCGTCACCGCCGAGGAGCGAGAAGCCCGGCGGGCCGAGCAGGTCGTTCGCCGCGCAATCCGCGAAGCGGTCGCACCGGCGAGCGTTGCCCGAGGGCGGTCCGTCGGTGGCGCCATTCCCGCAACCGACCGCTCGTCGGGCGCAGCGTCGGGCTCGGGAAGTGACCTGATCCGACGCTCACCGGCCGGCCCGGCTGGTTCGTCTGGCACCACCGCGCAGTCGCTCGTCGACAAGATCCACGGCGGCGGCTCACCGAATTCGTCGGCCGGCGCATCCTCGTCGGTGAGCGGCGCTCAAGCTTCGGCGAGTTCCTCCGGCCGGTCGGGGGGCGACGTCGTCCGCCGCACCGCGGCAGGGGGCGCAAGGGCGCTCTCGAGCGCTGCGGCCGACGCAACGATCCGGCGAACGGCTGTCGACGCGAGCGATTCCACCCAGGCGGGTCCCGAGCACATCGACATGGACGCACTCGTGCGGGAGGTCGAACGGCGTCTGACCAAGAAGCTCATCGGCGAACGGGTCCGTCGGGGCCAGTCGTTCCGAGGAAGGATCTGACATGGCGCAAGTCAAGGCATATCTCGAGCGTGAGGGCGGGGACAAGATCCCGTGTCTGTTCAACCCGAACGAGCTCAGCATCTCCAAATCCAACAGCTGGTCCGCTGACCAGGGTGCGGGGCGCACCGCGCCGGAGTTGACTTTCGATGGCGGTGGGAGTGGTTCGATCAGCCTCTCACTGACCCTCGACACCACCGACACCGGCGATCCGGTGACGAAGCACACGGCCAAGCTCATGAACCTCATGGAGCTCGACACGAAGCTGTCGACCTACGACAAGGACACCAAGACCGGACGTCCCCCGTGGGTCAAGTTCCACTGGGGCGACTTCCATTCGTTCAAGAGCGTCGTCGAGAGTCTCGACGTCACGTACACGTACTTCGCCGACGACGGGAAACCGTTGCGAGCCAGAGCCAACCTCAGCCTGAAACAGTACGAGCCCGACGACACCTGGTCGAAGCAGAACCCGACATCGGGCACGCCGCAGCCACATCGCACCCATCGGGTCCGACCCGGCGACACCCTCGATCGAATTGCGGCCGAGCACTACGGGGCCGCCACCGCCTGGCGCGACATCGCTGCCGCCAACGGCATCGCCGACCCGCTGGCGATCAGCCCCGGGATGATCCTCGCGATTCCGAAGCGGGGGACCTCCTGATGCCCGGGAGTCGCCTCTACGGGCCCGGCCTGAAGCTCGACGGCGCGGAGCTCGACGCCTCCTGGACGAATCTCGTCGAGACCGTCGTCGTCGACAAGGCGCTGAACCAGCCGGCTTCGGCCGAGGTGCGGTTCGTGGTTCCGGTGAGCTTCGTCGAACCATCGGAACTGATCACACCGACCCAGATCAGCAAGGTGCTGGAGATCACGGGGTACGACCCGGACGGGAATGGAAGCGTCCTCTTCACGGGCGAGATCACTGCTGTTGGCCAGGAGTACGACAGCGGTGTGTTGAGCATCTCGATCTACGCGCTCGACAAGGCCCGTCGCCTCGACAACGGCCGACAGTTCAAGGCCAGTCTGAACCAGAAGCCGAGTGACATCATCTCGGCGATGGCAGGCGACGTTGGCCTGTCGCCCTCGATCGACACCATCGGCGAGCCGCAGGATCATGTCCAGCAGTACATCAGTGACCGCGAGATGCTCGATGATCTCACCGGCCGGTACGGGCTCGACTGGTGGCTGGAGGGTTCGACCCTCAATGTCAAGAAACCGGCCACATCAGGCACCACGCACACCCTCGACGACGCCAACGTCCGACGGATCTCCGCCCGGTTCGACGGCACCCACACGAATCTCACCGCCTCGGTCCGAGACTGGGACGCGGCCAAACAGGAAGCCATCGTAGGCAAGGGAACGGTGACGAAACCCTCGTGGGTGGGAAAGCCGGCCGATCCGGCCGGGCTGAAGGTCGACCCCGTTTCCCCGACGAACCCGGCACTCACCCAGGCCGAGGCGAAGCTGTTCGCCAGCGCTCGCGGCAGGGAGGCCGTCGAGGAGGGGGGTTGGTGTGAGGTCGAATGCGAGCTGATGCCGACCGTCAAGCTGGCTGAGCTCGCAACTGTGGAACAGGCGCTCCTCCCGGTCCTGGCGCAGACCCAGGGGGAACTCCGGATCGTGGGGATCGAACATCGATTGAGCGCAGGGTCGGAGTCCACGACCCTTTCACTCGCGGGAAACGAACGGACCGACCTCGCTCAGATGGTTCTCGACGCTCCGTCGGCACCGACGTGGGCCGAGCGCGGCCCCGTCATCGGTGTGGTCACCAACGTGACCGACCCCGACAAGTTGGGGCGGGTCAAGGTGAAGTATCCCCAGCTCGACGACAAGCTCGAGAGCGGTTGGGCCCGGGTCCTCACCGCCCGGGCCGGGTCCGAGGCCGGCACGATCACGCCGCTCGCGATCGACGACGAGGTGCTGATTCTCTTCCAGAACGGCGACGCACGGCGACCGATCGTGATCGGCGGCGTCTACAGCGCGAAGAACAAACCGCCCTCGGCCGACGAGATCGAGCAGCGTGAGGCCTCCTACGTCACGTCGGTCGACGGCAAGGCCAAGCTCAAGCTCTTCAGTGGCAAGGAATCGGCGGCGAACACCGAACTCATGTTGTCCATCGAGGCGGGGAAGACCGACGGCAAACTCCGGATCTACGAAGAGAACGGGCTGCTCGAGTTGGCCAAGGGCACGCTGAAGATCACGGTCGCGGACAAGGGCTCGTCGATCACGATCACCGACACCGGCGAGATCAAGATCGACTCCAAGGACAAGCTCACACTTTCTGCCACGAAAGACGTCACCATCAAGGGTGCGAATGTCAAGATCGAGAGCCAGCAGAACCTGGACGTCAAGGGTGGCACCAAGGCCACCGTCGACTCGTCTGCCGGCACAACGGTGAAGTCCGGCGCGATCACCGAGATCAAGGGCTCGATGGTGAAGGTCAATTGAGGTGGACATGAGCGACGAGAAAGCCGACTTCATCGGCAGAGGCATCAGCTTCCCGCTCCGCGTGGACCACACCGGTGCCATCGCCACGTCGAGCGGTACGAACGACATCGATTCCTCGATCAAGATGATCCTGTGCACCGCGCCCGGCGAACGGCTCATGCGTCCCGAATTCGGCTGCCGTGTCTGGGAGCTTCTCTTCGAGCCGATCAACAGCAACACGCTCGGGCTCATGGCCGATTACACCCGCCAGGCGCTCGCCCAGTGGGAGCCGCGAGCCGAGGTCACCGATGTGGTCGTCAGCCCGCGGCCCGGTGCCGATGGTGCCGTCGACATCCACATCACCTACGAGGTGCAGTCGACCAACGACGTGCGCAACCTCGTCTACCCGTTCTACGTGATCCCCGGAGATGACGAGTGAGCTTGCCCGTCCCCAACCTCGATGATCGGTCGTTCCAGCAGCTGGTCGATGAAGCCAAGCGGCTGATTCCCACCTACTGCCCGGAGTGGACGAACCACAATCTCTCTGATCCCGGTGTCGCTCTCATCGAGCTCTTCGCCTGGATGAGCGAGATGATGCTCTTCCGGCTCAATCAGGTGCCTGATGGGTTCTACCTGCGGATGCTCAACCTGCTGGGCATCGAGACCTTCCCGGCGTCGGCGGCCACGGCCGATCTCACGTTCTGGGTGTCCGCCGGTCAGGAAACGGCCTCGATCGCCCGCGGCACCGAGATCGCCACCAGCGTCTCGGGCAACGAGGACCCGGTCGTCTTCACCACCACCGAGGATCTCGAGATCGTCGATCCCGCACTGATCCGGATGCTCACGTCGGCTCACGAGGAGGTCTTCGTGGACCTCACCACGTCGGTCCAGTCGGGTTCGGCCACCCCGCTCTTCTCGACGAATCCGTTGAGCGCCGGCGATGGCTTCTATGTCGGGTTCGACCGTTCGTTGGCGGGCAATGTGCTCGAGCTCCGCATCGACGCCACGGTGCAGGGCATCGGCATCGACCCCAACGATCCCCCCGTCACATGGGAGATCTGGACCGGTGAGGGCTGGGCCCGCGTCGCCGTCCACGAGGACACGACCGGCGGCTTCAACCGCAACGGCGTCGTCAAGTTGTTGATCCCGATGGCGCACGAGCCGCTGACGCTCGGCCAGCACGCCGGCTTCTGGGTCCGTGTCGTGCTCACCCGGGGCCTTGGCGACGAGAATTCGTACCGCGTTTCGCCGGTCGTCACCTCGATCGATGCTCGCACGATTGGTGGCACCGTTCGGGCCGAACACGCGCTCCTGATCGGCGAGGAATTCCTCGGGATCTCCTCCGGGGAGACTGATCAGGTCTTCCAGGTCGTGAACCGTCCGGTGCTCGAACGCCGCGAAGGCGAGACGATCGAGGTCGTCGATGAGGACGGCGTGGTCACCGCCTGGCGTGAGGTCGCCGACTTCCAACACTCCAGCCCCGATGACCAGCACTTCGTCTGGGACGATGCCACCGGCGAGGTTCACTTCGGTCCGCGCATCCGCTATCCGCAGGGCACGTACCGACAGCACGGTGCGATCCCGCCGAAGGCCGCCGTCATCCGCACCACCGGTTACCGGTACGGCGGCGGGGTCGAGGGCAATGTCGGCGCCCGAACGCTCGTTTCGCCGCGCACGTCGCTCGTCGGAATCGCCGGCGTCGAGAACCTACGGGCGGCGAGCGGCGGCGTGGACGCGGAGACGATCGACAATGCCAAACGGCGTGGCCCCATGACACTTCGTGCCGGTGGTCGCGCCGTGACCGTGGAGGACTACGAACGGCTTGCACTCCAGGCTGACCCCTCGATCGCCCGGGCCCGCTGCCTCCCCCCACTCGAAACTGGCGGCTCCACTCGGCTCCTTCTCGTTCCGAACGTGGAGGGCCACGACGACCACCAGCATTCGCTCGACGACTTCGCCCTGTCGACCGAGGTCGAGCAGCGAGTGCAGGAGTACCTGAACGAGCGCCGCATTCTCGGCACGTCGGTCGCTTACGGCACGCCCTACTTCCAGGGCGCGAGCGTCGCCGCGCTCATCGGTGTGCTGCCGGGCCGGCCGCCCGAGGCCGTGCGCGCTCGCGTCACCGAAGCCCTCTACTCCTTCATCGACCCGCTCGTCGGCGGCCCGGACGGCACCGGGTGGCCGTTCGGTGTGGATCTCAACGCCGCCGCGGTCACGCAGCTGATCGCCGACATCGACGGTGTCGAGCGGGTCGACGATGCCGTCCTCTTCCAGGTCGACGTTCGAAACAACAACCGCCGGTACGGTGAGGCCCACGACGTCCTGCGCCTCACTGATCGCGCCCTGTTCTTGTCGGCGCGTCATCAGGTCGTCGTCCGATGAGCGGGCGGAATCCACAGTGGCTGGTCAACCAGCTGCCAGGCGGCATGCACGAGGACGACTTCCTCATGCGCTTCCTGCGGATCTTCCAGGACATGGGTGACTCGTACCTCGACACGATCGACAATCTCGAATACGCATTCGATCCGTCCGTCACACCGACATCCATGGTCCGTGTGCTGGGCAGCTGGATCGGTCTCGAGTACCTCGACGAGGAACTGCCCGATGAGGTGCAGCGCAACCTCGTTCGCGAGTACAGCAGCCTGGTGGCGTGGCGGGGCACGCAACACGGACTCGAACGGCTCCTGACCGCCATCACCGGCGAAGGTGTGGTGGTGAGAGATGATGCAGCGGCCTATCCCGTTCCACCGCCCGCGGCGAACGAGTGGGAGCCGGCCCCCGCGGGGATCCGCAGCCATGTCACTGTGGCCGTCCCCGACGGAGGGTGGGCATCCGACGACGATCTGTTGCGTATCGTTCAGCGCGAGCTCCCCGCCACCGTCACATTCGACCTGCACCGCGGTCCCCGGACCCTGTGGCCGATCTCAGAGAGCCGAGCCGCATGAGCGTCGAAGTCACGTGCCCCCGTTGCGCGTTCCAGACCGTCTTCCAGGAGATCCGCCGCACGGCAGAGGAATTCTGCCCCGACTGCGACTTCCCGTTGTTCTGGGCCGGTCCCCCCGGTGAAGGGTTGGACGAATCCGGTGATGCCTTCCGTCGTCTTCCCGGGGCTGAGGGTCGCGACGCCATCGGAGACCGCGAGTGCCCTCACTGCGGCGAGCGCAACCACATCAATCGTCAGCTGTGCGTCCGCTGCAACAAGCTCCTCGTCACACCGGCCGCACCGCCACCGACGCCGCTGCCGTGGCCGGCACCGCACGAGCCCCCACCGCCGCTCGCCGATCCGCCGAGGTGGCCGGTCTGGGCCGTGGCCGCATTGCTGGTGGTCGTGATCTTCCTGCTCATCGGCTACGTCTGGACCTGGTGATCGCCGCCGAGCCCGGTAGGAACGCTACGGCACCGTGCCGGTATCGCTGTCGAACGCCGTACCCGTATGGAGTGCGTTGGTGGCGCGTACCTTGACGGTGTAGTCACCGGAGCTCAGCCCCGTGATTGTGTAGCCCGTCGTCGACGAGCCAGTCGTGGTCCAGGCTCGCACCACGCCAGCGGAGTCTTCGACCTGGTACTGGTAGTTGCCGAGGGCACCACCACCAGTATTGGCGGGAGCGGTCCATGTGGCCGTGAAGCCGTCTGCGGTGGCGACGATCGCAAGGGCCGTTGGTGCGCCGGGGAATCCGAGCGGTGTGTGGGGGCCGGAACCGGTGGAGAAGGCGCCCCAGAAGTCGGAGTTCTTGGCGCGGACGGTGACGGTGTAGTCGGATCCGTTGGTGAGGCCGCTGAGGTCGAGGGTGAGGCTGTTGTCGCCCGTCCTGGCGGTGACCGGGGTGCCGCCGTCAGTGGCGCTGACCTCATAGTCGGTGATCGCGCTGCCACCAGTGGATGTGGGAGCCGTCCAGGTCACCGTGAGATGGCCGGATCCGATCGACACCGATGTGATCGAGGGTGTGCCCGGTGTGCCGACCGCCTTCCGGCTGACATCGGAGGACCATGCGCCGTTGCCGACGGCATTGACGGCCCGGACTCGGAAGACGTAGGTCTGATTCGCCGTGAGGCTCGACACGACTGTGGGGCTGGTGGCCGGATCGACCGTGGTGATGTCGCCGGGAGTGCTCCAGCTGCCCGTCGAGAGTCGACGCTGGAGCTCGTAGGAGGTGATCGCCTCGCCGTTCGCGGCGGGAGTCGACCATGTGGCCGTGAGCTGGTCGACCGCTGACACCGCGAGGGCGAGGTCACCGACCTGTCCCGGCGCGTCGGGGATGGTGATCGTCTGGACCGTGCTGGGCAGGCTGTCGCCGACCGAGTTCACCGCCCGGACGCGCACATCGATCGTGTCGCCGGCGGAGAAGTTGGTCGTGGCGGCCAGGGTCACTGGTCCGCCCGTGAGGAGCGAGTTGGGGAATGCACCACCCGTCGGGCCCCACTCGACCCGGTAGTCGGTGACCGCAGCGCCGCCGTCGGCGTTCGCAGGCACGGCGGTCCAGGTCGCGACGAACTCGCCGGCGCTTGTCGTGAGTCCGAGCCCGGTCGGTGCCGTCGGCGTGGTCTTGACCGGGACGGAGATGGGCGTTGCGGCGTTGGGGTCGACATCGATCGGCACGCTGACGGTGTCCTCGAACCCGGTGCCCGTCAGGCGAATCTCCCAATAGTGCAAGCGGCTCCCCGACGCGAGCGTGTCGGGCTTGGATGGCGGCACCGTGAAGCTGTGGGTCTTGTCGACGCCGATCGTCTGGGCCGAACCATGGGCGACCTCGCCGCCGGCGACCGTGACGAAGTAGAGCTGTGCCGAGAGGTTGGTGAAGTCAGCGGATGTGTTCGCGTCGATCTGGGTGACGGTGAGATCGATCCCCCCGTCGAACGCGTCGAGCACTGCGGGAGCGTTCACTGTGCTCGGCTGGGCGCTCACGCTCACATTGATCTTCTCGAAGCTGTACTTGACGTTGGTCACGCCGGGTTCGGCATCGAAATCGATGTTGTTGTAGTTGCCGTTCTCGACGTTCGTGATGTCGTAGGTGCCGTCGCTGCCGGTCAGATAATAGTCACCGGAGTTGTCCGGGAACTCGATCCGGACGTTCTCGACCGGCCCGATGCTGACGTTGCCGCCCACGTTCACCTGCGCCGTCGCAATGAAGTGGATGGTGCTCTGGTTGCGGTAAAGCGTCAGCACCTCTGGCCCGGCCAAACCACCGGGGTCGACGACCAGGTTGTACATGAGGGTCGTGTGGTTGCCGTCGGTGACCGTCACCGTCCAGGTGACGGGTTGGAGGTCGGTGAACGTGACGAACCCGGTGGCGCCCTGGACCTGCGCGGCTCCCGCGGGCTCATTCGCGTGCGTCAGGGTGATCGTGGCGCCATCCAGGATGACCTGATCTCCCATGACGGTCTCGTCACTCAGGATCTGGAACTGGATTGAAACAGGCGTCACGAGCAGCACCGCCGTGCCCTGCGGGTAGGTCATGTCGTTGACGACCACGACGTCGGCGGGGGGCGTGACCGGCGTGGACCCGTAGTCGGTGCGGGCATAGGTGATCGCCCAGGTGCCGGCGGGGACCTGGAGACTCCAGGTGCCATCGACTGCGGTCGTGGTGTTGTACGAGACCGGCACCAGGAGCCCGGATGTGTCGGTCAGGGTGACGGTGACGAGGTCGAGATCACGGTCGACCGGGATGGCGACACCGATCTGACCGGCGACATGGCCGGACACGGTGGACCATGCCTCGAGGTCGACGACCTCGGTGTGGTCGCCACCCGGCGAGAGAGCTGCCAACGGAACTGTCTTCGTCTCGTGTCGAAGCGCTGAGACCTCCAGCGTGAACACGATGCCCGAGTCGAGATTCGGGAAGGTGACGGTGTTGCTCGGGTCGGTCAACGTGGCGATGAGCGTGCCGCCGTCGTAGACCGAGATGGAGGCCTGCTCAGGCACGCTGGTGACATCGACGGTGAGATCGACCTTCTCGACGATGGTCGACGGTGTGACGAGCACACGGTTGTCGTTGGGGCCGAGGTTGAGGCTGAAGGGTGCCGGGAAGCTGAATCGGGCGTCATTGTCCGAATCGTGCTGGAACGCGAAGTCCCAGGTGCCCGGGGCGAGGTTCGGCACGCTGTAGGAGCCGTCGCCCGCGATGTCGATCGTCTGGTCGACGGCACCGGGGATTGTGGCGGAGCTCGCGACGATCTGGAACTGGGTGGTGTCGACGGCGCCGACCATCGAGTGGACCACGGTGCCGCTGGCGCTCGACGCCAACGCGGTGAGCTCGATGGCGAGGTCGTCGTTCGGCCCGCCCGGAACGTCGGTGGACGCATTGATCGCCTGGACCAGGGTCTGGAAGTCGGCATGGCTGAACGTGTAGTCGGCCTCGCCGAGGCGGTGCTGGGGAACCGACCACACATTGGTCGGGAACGTGACGTCGATCGGCGTGGTCACGGCGGTGGGCTCAGCAGGGTCGACCGAGGTGTTGAACGACGAAATGACCGTGGCCTGCACGCGGGCACCGTTCACCGGGAGGGCGGTGCCATCGCGTTGATAGGAGATCGTCCCTCCGACGAGGTAGCCGGCGCCGGGGAGAGCGGACGGAACCAGGGCGACCTGGATCCGGGTGGTGGCCGGTGTCTGCGATGCGGCCGGCGTCGGGATCAGGACGGCGCCAACGCCGATGACGGACTCGTAGCCCGTCGCCGTGACGTCGAGGATGTAGCTGCCGGGGACGGGACTCGGGGTGGCCGCGGTGACCACACCGGTGGTCGGTTCGAGATAGATGACCTCGCCCGCGGCGTCCGTGGTCAGCGCCACATCACCCGAATAGTCAACAGGAGCAGTGGTGAGGGTGACGACAGCGTTCTCGATCGGGTCGAACGAGCCATCGTCCTGGGCCGCGACCACGAGCACCTCGAGCGACGGGCGAAGATGGAGGTGGAGGTCGGGGACGGTGTGTGTCTCCCCGAGTAACCCCGCGGTGGCGGTGGTGGAGCCGCCGATGAACCCCTGTGCGGTGGCGCTCACCGTCCAAACGCCCGGGGTCAGGGTGTCGGATAGGGCGTAGTAGCCCTCGCCCTCACCAGCCACGAAAGCGGCCGTCGCCGGGATGACGGTGGCGCCGTTTGTGACGAAGACACTCGCTCCGTCGATACCGATCGTCTGGTCGATGTCCCAGGAGGGGCGAACGTGGCCCTCAAACGAGCCGAGCGTGAGGATCTGACGATCGCTCTGGGTCTCGGCGTCGAGTCCGAAACTCTCGCTCTGATCCGACAGCTGATGTTGAGCGGCCTGGATGCGGACCGCGTACGCACCGAAGTCGAGGCCCTGGATGTCGTAGTTGCCGTTGCCGTCGGCGATGACCTGCAGGTTCCCGTTGCCGTCGTCTCCCGGACTCTGCGTCGTGGGTGCGTGTCCGAGCACCGTGATGACGGCCCCACCCACATCTTCGTTTCGCTGGTTGGTGACCTTGCCGAACAGGCGGGCGTTGGCCTCCGGAACCGTGTGAGGGGCGAACTCGAGGGTGGCGTCCTGGGTGGTCGTGACGCCGGCGTGCAGGACCACCGGAATTGCCTGAGGCTGATGTTCGAACCGGTCGAACGTGACGACGTACTCGCCGGGCGGCACCGCCGGGAACGTGTAGTCGCCCGTGTCGGCTGATGTGGTGGCGAACTCGAGGTCATTGCCCGTGACGGTGACCCGGACATCTCCGAGACCCGGATTGGCCGGGTCGACCGGCGTGTCCGACACGATCGTTCCCTGGAGGCGCCCGGTCGAGGCGATGAGCTGGACGAAAGCCGTTTCAGCGCCGTCGAGCAAGACGTCCTGAGTCTGGGTCAGCCATCCGGGACCGCTGGCCTCCAACGTGTAGGTGACGCCGAGAGGAAGCTGGGGGAGCGCGAAGGAGCCGACGGGATCGTCGGACAATGACGTGGTCGTGAGCTCGACATCGCCACCCGTGAGACGCAGGGTGATCCCGCCCTGCCCGATGCCGCCGCTGGAGACCGTGCCGACGATCGACCCGACACCACTGGTGAGACGGGCGCTGACGCCACGGTCGCTCTCCCCGGGCCCGAGTTCCACCGATCGCACCTCGGTGCCGAAACCGGGCATCTCCACGGTCACGACATAGCGGGCCGGGGTGCCGATGCCCTCGATCTCCCACTGACCGATCTGGCCGGGTTCGGTCGACGTGGTGGCGGTGTAGACGAGGGTGCCGTCCGTGATGGTGACCTTGGCTCCGCCGATCCCGCGGGAGCCGTCGGTGACGGTGCCTCCGAGTGCGCCATTGCCGGGTTTGAGCTCGACCTCGAGCTCGATCTGTTCGCCGATCTCCACGGGGGAGACGACGAAGGCCTGACTGGTGTAGCCCGGCTTGGAGAACAGGAGCTCGTAGTGCCCACCGGGCACCAGGGAAGCGTGCTTCCAGGTGCCGTTCTCGCCAGTGATGACGCTGATGGGCGCCGAGCCACCCTGCTGGGCCCGGACGCGATGGGTGACCCACGCCAACGACTTCGCTCGGCCGCGGTCGATGTCGTCGTTCACGACGTTGGTGTTGGGCGACAGCGGATCATTGAGCGAGATCGGGCGAAGCTGGACTTCGACCCCAGAGGGCTCGGACTCGTCGGCCAGGGCGACCTCGCCGGTGGCGGTGGCAGTTGTGGATCCGGTGCCATCGCCTGCGGCGCCGCCGCCGTCGGATCCGTTGCCGCTGCCGCCGGAGTCGCCACCATCCCCGTCGGAATCGTCGGCGGTCTGGCTCAGGGTGTCGGAAGCGGTGTCGCCCTCCTCGCCGTGAAGGAGATCGAGCGTGAGCCGAACCCCGCCGACCGCCAGGGCGAGCATGGCCAGGATCAACACACCGCGGCGAGCGAAGCCGCCGATCAGCGGTCGCTGCGAGAACACGGCTCCGGTCTGGAGCGGCCGCGACTGGGCCTGGGCGAACACGGTGAACGCCTTGCGCGAGGACGTCGAGAACAAGACCGGCTTGGAACGAACGACAGCTCGTGTGGTGGTGCGCTCGCCCGCACGAACTCGGACCTTCTCGGGTTTGAACGTGACGGTGACATCGTCGGACTCGGCACGGAGGTCGAGCTCTGTCGGAGCGGTCGATCGGTTGTGCAGGACCAGCTTGAAGCGACCCCGCCAGCGTCCATGAACCGACGCCGGGTTGATGCTGATCGCCACATTGTCGAGAGCGAGCACGCTGAGCGTGAACGACACCGCCGTGGAATCACTCTCCGCCCCGTTGGTTTGCACCCGCAGCGAGAGTTGGTGACGCCCCGACGAGAACGTGCCGGGAACGACGAAGCCGAGCGCGGTGCGCCGTGTCTCGCCCGGTGCGATCGGTTGCGCCAGCTGCGGGACGGCCACGACGCCGGCGGGAGCCCCCGACACACTGATCCGGGGGAGGATCGGCTCCCGGCCGTTGTTGACCAGATCGAGTGTGATTTCCGCTGATGCACCAGGCGCGATGTGAACATCACGACTATGCAGCAAGGCTGTGATCACAACGACAAACCGATCATCCGGACGAGAAAATGCCGCCCGAGAGCAGCAGAACAACTATCGGTAGTATCGCCGAGAACTGGAGCGGTGGGGCGGTTCCCGGTGCGATCGTGAGCTGGTCGATCAAGGGACGGTCACGTTGGCGCCCGTGACCTGCTGGCCGGGAAGCAACGCGACGAGCCTGGATGCCACCAGCGTGGGATCATTGGCGGCGGCCACGACGGCGACGACGTAGCTGTTCGGAGCGTCGAGCCCGTGGAAGGCGTAGGCGCCATCGGTGCCCGTGGTGACGGTCTGCACCGGTGCGGCGCCCGGGAAGGTGTCCACCAGATGGAGCTCGACGATCGCGTTCGGGCGAACGACGGGCGAACCATTGTTGTCATCGAAGATCAGGCCGGAAATGCTGGCCTGTGGCTCGAGTGCGACATCGATCGTGAGGTCATCACCAGGATTCAGCGAGATCAGCTGTGAGGAGGTGGCCGAACCGGTGCGGACGATCGTGAGGGTGTACACGCCGGCCGGGATGTTCGCGAGCCGGTACACGCCGATCGGTTCGTCCGCAGATGTCGTCGTGTAGGTCGAGATCCCGTTCGTGAGCGAGACCGTGGCATGGGCGACCTCGGTCTCGGCGGCCGTGACGGCGCCTTCGACCGCGGCAGTGCCCAGCGCCAGATTCGCATCGATGGACACCGCCGGACTGGTGCCTGCAACCGATGCCAAATCCACGGCACGGGTCTCCGACGCATAGCCCGGTGCACTGAACGTGACCGTGTAGGTGCCGGGGATCGGGAGCTCGTCGAGGATGTAGGCCCCGGCGAGTCCGGTGGACGCCGCGGCGGTGGACCGGCTGATGCCTCCGCCCGAGACCGTGATCGTGGCTCCGCCGAGGGGAGCGCCCGACGAGGTGCGGACGACGCCTTTGATGGTGCCGAGGGCGGGCACCAGACGAACGGAGATGTCCTCGACGGTGACGACGTCATTGAGAGGGACGCTGATCGACTCAGTGGCGAAGCCGACCCGGGAGAACGTGACGGTGTAGGTGCCGGGGGTCGGAAGATAGCGCAGCGTGAACGCACCGAGGTTGCCGGTGGTGAGCGAGACGGTCGTGATCGTCGACACGCCGTCCGTCGCCTCGACGGTGACATTGCCCAATGGACCGGCGGCCTCGAGCACCACACCGCCGATGATGCCGTTGCCCTCGCGGAGCAGGATCTCGATGCCCTGGGCCGCCTCGCCACCGGCGAGGCGAACGGGCCGCGGCTCAGCGGTGAACCCAGGCTTGGCGACCTGGATCTCGTAGGTGGCGGGACTGGGGACCTCAGGGAAGATGAACGTGCCGTCGGGGGCGACCTCGACGCGCTCGACCTCGGCGTCGGCGATGCCATCGATCGACTCCGCGGTTCGCACCAGCACGACGAACGCACCGGTCGGATCCTCGGCCACGACCTGACCGGCGATCGATCCCGGCCGGCCCTCGAGAGCGAAATCGACACCCTCGCTCACCTCGCCGAGCGTGACCCCGACCTCGCCCGCCTCGGCGAAACTCTCCCCGCCGAACCATCGAGTGGAGAAGCCCGCCCCGGTGGCCCGGATCTTGAACGTGCCATCGCTCAAGCCCGGGATCTGATACGTGCCATCGGCGGCACTCGACGTGGCTGCGATCACTCCGTCGATGTCGTCGAGCCCGACGAGTTCGATGGTGACGCCGGCGAGGGGAGCCTCAGCCGGGCCGGTGACCGTTCCGGCGACCGAACCCGGATTCGTCGCCACGGCGTTTGCGTTGGTGGGATCGTCGTCCAGGGCCGCCTCGATCAGGTCCTGGCCCTGCTTCTGGCTCTCGGCCACCTGCTCGAAGCTGTGCGTGATCACGATCGCGAAGACCGAGATCGCCATGATGAGCCCGGCGAGCGACAGCACCCAACGGCCGATGCGGGGCTTCTGAATGAATGTGGCGATGCCTTCAGGAGCCGGATCGACTCCGGCGGCAGCGAAGGTCATGATGCGGGGAGTCGGTACCCCGAACCAGCGCCGCCCGCCGCGTGTCTCGGCTCGGATGATCTCGGATTCACCCGGCTCGAGCGTGATGTCGTTGGGGCTGAAGGCGACCTTGACGACTGCTTCCTCGTCCGTGCCCGACAGTGAGGTCGTGATCTTGTCGTTTCCGCGGTTCTCGATCAGGATCCCGAACGTGGTGGAGCGTCCGCCGGTCACCGACGACGGCTCGATGCGCATGTTCAGTTGGTCCCTGCGAGGGACCACCAGGTCGAGGGCGACCGTGACCGGGTCCTCGAGATCCTCGAGGGATTCGACCTGGACGGCCATGGGGCGGTGTCCGGCGGGGAAGTCCTCCGGCAGGCGGACGGTCAGTTCGATCGAGGCCGTCTCGCTCGGAAAGACGGCAGTGTCGTTGCCCGCCGTCGTGACCCATGCCGGGTCGGCACCGAGAAGAGTCACCCGGTACCCGGCGATCACATCGGCATCGTTGTAGATGGCGACCGTCACGGTTGCGCTCTCGTTGATCGGCACGTCCAACTGCGAGGAGCTCAGATGGACTCTCATCCTCCGGCCACCACCAGATTGGCGTCGGCGTTGGTGACGACGGCGCCGCTCCCGACCGTGAGCAACACGACATAGGTGGCCCCCGGTGTCTCGAAGGTGACGGTGTACGTGCCCGGCTCGACATCGGGGAAGGTGTAGGCCCCGGCGGCGGGGGAGGAGACCGTGTCCGTGGCTCGAGCGGTCTCGCCGTCGGCAAGGGTGACCGTCACGCCTGCGGCATCGACCCCATTGATGGACGCGGTGCCGCTGATCGTGGCCGTCGACAGGCTGAGACTCACATCGAAGGCCGTGGCGCTCGATCGGTCGCCGAGTTCGAGCAGACGCGTCGTCGGGGTGAAGCCGGCCAGGGCGAAGGTGACGGAGTAGTTGCCCGGGGTGGGCAGCCCCGTGACGCGGAAGGTACCGATCGCATCGGCAGTGAGGGTCTGGACCTCAGCGGAACCCTTGGCGCCGACGACAGTCACCATGACGCCGCCGAGCGGATTGCCGCTTGCGTCGCGGACCGTGCCGGCGACCTCGCCGGTGCCACGCAGCAATTCGAGGTCGTCAGCATCGAGTTGCTCGCCCGGGCCGACCTCGAGGGCAACGGTTTCGGTGCTGAAACCGTCGAGGGTGAAGGTCAGGAGGTAGGTGTTGGGGGACTCGAGTCCTTCGAAGACATAGACGCCGACATCGGCCCCGACCGTCGGTGTCGTCGTCTCCATCTCCAGATCGCCCGCGGTCAACGTGACGGTGACGCCACCCAACGGCACAGTGCCGGCGAAGACCCGGCCTCGCACCAGGCCCGAGCCCGCACCGAGACGTCGCGTGTTCACGACGATGTCAGCCCCGCCCTCGAGTTCAGCGATGATCGACTGGGGCGCGAATCCCTCGGCCATCAGCGTGAGTGAATAGACCGCCGGTGTCGGAAGCCCGGCGATGACGTAGCCGCCGTCGTCCTCGATCACGATGTTCGCCTCGATGGGCTCACCGGCCACGTCATCGATCACCGGACGTACGAGAATCGAGAAGACCGGCGGCCCGGCGTCGTTCTGGCTCTCGGCGATGATCCGGCCTCGGATCGTGCCCGACTGGCCCGCGAGCACGAGCTCGCCTGCTGCGGTCGACGCAGACGGGTCGACGCTGATTTCGCCACTGCTGAAGTTCGTGGTCGGGTAACCCTCGCCGCCCACCTGGACGGTGTAGCTGCCGGGGAGCACGGGGATCGAGAACGCGCCGCTGTCGTCGGTGGCGACAGAGGCGATGGCCGAGTCGTCGCTTCCGATGCGGGTGGCGGAGACGGTCAGGCGCGAGATGCCCTCGCCTGCAGCGTTGACGATGCTGCCATCGATAGTGCCGTTGACCCCCGCGATGTCGAGACTCGTCGGCCCCGTCGTGGCGAAACCCTCGCCCGCGGTCTTGGCCGAGCTGTCCCCGGCGAACACATTGTTGATCGCCCACACGAAGACGAGTGCCCACAACGCGACGATCGCACCCAGGATCATGACGGTGCCGAGACCCGTGGGAAGCCGGGCCTTCTGGGTGAACTGGAACGTCTCGGCGAGCTGATGGTCGGAGTTCTCGGCGGTGACGGTGATGGTCCGGCGCACAGGGGAGCCCATGAACGGACGGCGACCCTTGGCGATGACCCGACTCGTTGCGGTTCGACCGTTCGGCACCCGCACGAAGATCGGATCGGTCTCGACCTTGAGTACTCGTTCGGCGTCGGCCGCGTCGACCACCAGATCCAGCGTGGTGTTGCCCTTGTTGATGAGCTCGACATCGAACTCGGTCTTCGACCCGGCGGTCGCCGCGCGGGGTGACAACTTGATCCCGATCTCGTCGACCGGCTCGACCACGAGCGTGATCGGGTGGTTCACCTCGGCTCCGCCGTCGACGGTGCTGCGGAGTTCGATCACGATCTCGTGCTCACCCGCCGCGAACGAGCGGGGCAGCTCGAGATCGATACGGATCTTCTCCGCCGCGTCCGGGAACACCGACACGTAGGGGACCGGGATCGAATAGTGGGCCGGATCGAGACCGCGGACCCGTGGCGAGATGCCGTCGATCACGTCTCGAAGGTTGGTCACCTCGAGCTCGATCGTTCCCTTGGCGCCGGGTTGGACCTCGATCCGGTCAGTGGTGGTGCGCGACAGCATGGTCAGTCGACGACGACGCCACCAACGTCGGGAACCGTGACGGTGCGGGGCGGCTCGGTCTCGATGACGAGCTCATCACCGGCGACTGCCAGGATCGCGAATCGCCCGACACCATCGACGCGGGTGGTGGCGAACGGCGCACGCACGACGGCCCCACGAGCAGCCTCGTCGGTGACCCGGCCCGACACTCGACGCCGGCTGACCGTGCGGTCGGTGTTCTGGTCGTTGAGGGTGAAGCCGATGTCCTCGGTCGGGGGACCGGCGGGCGTGGGCTCCGGGCCGGGGAGATAGCTGCGCAGCACGACCTGGAGCCCGGGCTTGAGCTGGCCGTCCAGTGCGTTCCAGAGCTCGGACTGTCGCTCTGCGCCGGTGGCGGCGAGGCTCAGCTCGGGCGGAGGAATGTCGGCGAGCTCCGGGCTGAGATGTGCTTCAGGGAGGCTGCCGTGGGAGTTGACGGCGCTCAGTACGGCACCGAGGAGCTGCATCTCGTCCTCGTGCCGGGCAGACCACGCGGTCACGAGATAGCGGAACTCCATCGGCGTCGGTGCCGCGGCGTAGACGACGCCGCTGTCGGTCACGGTGGGACGGGTGCCGGCCACGGTTCGAGCGCCGTCCTTGAGGATGTTCCAGAGGAAGATGTTGACCGTCGGCCGGTTGAGCGCGGCGCCCCACTCCCGGTCGGGTGGGTCGAATGCCACGTCGACCTCCCGGCTGTCGAGCGGCACCGAGTGGCGCAGGAAGCTTTCGAGAGCATCATCGAGGAGGTGGAGCATGGTTCGAGCGATTTCCGGTTGCGAACAGCGTGAAAACGACGGCCCAACCCGGCCCTGTTCGTGGCAGGAAATTAGCTCAGGGGGTCCGCTGATCGGTGGTTATCCACAGGAAAATCGCGCGGACCGCGCGAGCGATCGCGCGTCTCGCGCGATCGCTCGATGAAATCCGTGCGGATCAGCGGCCGATCAGCCCCACCGACACGGGTCGGTACTGCAGTTCGCTGCGGCCGTGGTCGGGTCGGATCCGATGACACGGGCACCTCGCAAACCACCACCCAGATCCGTCAACTCGGCGGCGACGTCGCTGCGTCCCTGGCGGGCGTTCGGGATCGTGGTGGTCGGGGGCTGAGTGACGGGAGTCTCAGTCGCCGGCGGCGATGGGTCACCCGGTGCGGACCCAGGGGGCGGGGCACCCGGATCGGACGGAGCCGGATCTGAGGGAGCCGGTTCGGAGGGAGATGGGATCGCGGGAACGGGCTCGGTGGGGGACGGCACGCTCGGCGAGTCCGCTTCGAAGACGAAACCATCGGGTACGGCGAGGACCGTGCCGAGACCCGTTCGCCGGAGGGTGAGCTCGACCGGGCCCGCATCGGCACGAAGCGGCGTGGAGACGTCGATCGCGGTGTCCGACTGGTGGATCACGACACCCGGCTGCTCGCCGAACCAGACGTAGACGGGCTCGGGGAAGCTCCCGGTCAGGCGGACCGACGTTCTCGTTGCCACCGGCCCGCGTCC
>JAERSO010000043.1 GCA_016845585.1 Acidimicrobiaceae bacterium
GATCCGCTCGGCCAGGTCGGGCAGGTCGTCTACATCGGGCGACGAGACCGATGAGCCGCGTGACGTCGGACTTCGACAAGGTCGCCCGTCAGACGTCGATGGGTGTCAAGCGTGGCGTCAAGCTCGGCGTCGGTCAGATCCTTCTGGAGATCGGCGCACGCGCCGACGAGCTGGTCCCGTTCGACACCGGCACGCTGTCCCGGTCTCAGTCGACGTCGGTCAAGACCACGAACACGACCGTGACCGGCGAGATCGGCTACGGCGGACCCGCCGCCCCATACGCTCTCGTCCAGCACGAGGACGCAACGCTCAGCCATCCGCCGAAGTCGAAGGGCGGCAGCCCGGTCGCACCCGGCGCAGGACGCGGCCCGAAGTATCTGGAGTTCCCGTCCCGCCAGGTCGGCAAGAAGGCGGAGAAGATCATCGCCCGATCGGTCGCCGCGTCGAGAGGACTTCGCTGATGGCTTTCCTCGACGATATCGGCACGCACCTCGCCGCCGCGACGATCCCCGCCGCAGACCTGACGCTCGGCACGAACCTGTTCCTCGGTCGCCGCCCGAACGACCCTGACACGATTGTCGCCGTGTACGAGACCGGCGGCACCGCCCCGGAGCTGGTGTTCGGCACGAACTCCGCACCGCCGGTCGAGACCCGCGGCTTGCAGGTCATCACGCGAGCCGCCGCCTACTCGACATCGGAGGCGCTCTGTACTGACGTGTGGGTGTCGCTCTGCTTGATCGACAACGAGACGATCAACTCGACCCGGTACCTGTTGGCCGACCCGGTTCAGTCGCCGTTCGCGCTCGACCGTGACGACCAGGACCGGATGCTGCACGTCGTGAACTTCCTCGTGACCCGTGAGGTCTCCTGACCCGTACGGCGACGACGTCGACGCCCGGTGGCCCGACGAGTTGCGGTGCGTCGAGTGCGGGAAGTTGTTGGCTGAGCTGGTGAATGCGCCGTTCCGGGTGATGTGTCCGAGGTGTCGGAAAGTGAATCTGCCCGCATAGTTGTCAACTACGCGTGAAGTGTGGTTATAATGACGACATGGAAACGCACCCCACCACCATCACCCGCAACTACGACTACGCCTACGAACTGGCGAGCGTCATCGAGAAGCTCGACGCCCTCCAGGCACGGGCCGACAAGAAGGGCCTGAACGGCTCGCTCGACTACACCTGGGTCGAAGTCGCCGCCTAATCCGCACCCCGATCCCCCGGTGAAGCCCTCGCCCTCTATGGCGGGGGCTTCACCGTTTTCCTACACTGCCCATAGTGCGCTCAGTCGCCCCGTGCCCCGGTGGCCTCCCTGACGGGGGACACCCATGTCCAGGGAGACCAGATGCCACGCTACAGAGTCACCGGAGGCCCTAGCGGCGACGCCGGGATCGACATCGGCGACAAGCGGTACGAACCCGGCGACGACCTCGACGCACCCGCGAAGGACGTCAAGTGGCTCGTCGATGACGGCTACCTGGCCCCGGCGGGCAAGACCGCAGCCGCCCCGGCTGACGAGGAGGAGTAGCAGATGCCCACGTTCGTCCACGGCAAGAACTCGAAGGTGTACCTGGATGAATTCGAGATGAGCGCATATCTGAATTCGACTGACATCAACCACGCTCAGGACACCGCTGAGACGACCGCCTACGGAGCGACGTCCCGAGCGTTCATGCCATCGCAGGCGTCCGGCACGCTGTCGTTCGGTGGCCTCTACGACGCCATCACCGGCGCAGGCTCATCCGACAAGGAGTTCGAGGCGATCCTCGGCTCGACCACCCACCCGCTGCTCACCGTCGCCATCGACGGCGGCACCATCGGCAACCGGGCCGTCATCGCCCGAGCCAACGAAACCAGCTACACGCTCTCGTCACCGGTCGCCGACATCAACTCGGTCACCGCCGACTTCGAGTGCTCCGCCGACCCGGCCAACAACGTCGACTTCGGTGTCGCCTCCGCGGTGCAGCTCACGACCGGCGCATCCATCGCCCACGGCTCGCTCGGCAACCTCGCCTCGGTCGACAACTCGGCGTCGAGCGCCAACGGCGGAGCCGGTGTGCTGCATGTCCCGACGAACACCGTCAACGGCAACACGACCATCAAGATCCAGCACTCGGCGAACGACTCGACCTGGGCCGACCTCATCAGCTTCACCGCCGTCGGCTCTGCCGCTATCACCTCTCAGATCTCCGCCGTGACGGGGACCGTCAATCGTTACCTGCGCGTCACGGCGTCAACCGCAGGCTCGTCAGGAGCGATCACCTTCATGGTGTCGTTCGCAAGGTTCTAGGAGGAACCGACCATGCCCACATTCAGCACCGGTAAGGCCGCGGTCTTCTCGATCGACGACACCGGCGGGAGCGCCCGAGACATTTCGGACGTCCTGAACAGCATCGACTTCCCTGAGACGACCGACACCGCTGAGGTGACTGCGTTCGGCGCATCGTCCCGCAGCTACATCGTGTCGTTGGAGTCGGCCACCATCTCGATCTCCGGGATGTACGACGCCACCGTCGACGGCTACTTGAAGGGCGGCACCGAACCGGCCAGCCGCTCGTTCATCTACAAGCCCGGCGTGACCAGCGGCGACGCGATCTACTCCGGCGAGTGCATCCTCACCAGCTACTCGCTGTCGTCCCCGGTCGGCGACGTCAACACGTTCAGCGCCGACTTCCAGGTCACCGGAACCGTCACCCGGACCACGACCTGATCGTGACGTCCACCCGGCACGCCGCCCTCCCCGGTAGCGTGCCGGGTGAGACGACCACGACAGGAGCACACCATGAGCGATCTCCGAGCCGCCATCCTCGCCGCATCCGACACGCAGACCGAAACGGTCGAGGTGCCGGAGTGGGGAGTGACGGTCGGCATCAAGCCGATGTCTGCGAAGTCACGGGCTGCCGTGATGGAACTCGCCCAGCAGGGCGAAGGCATCGACGCCAACAAGGTCCTCGGCATGTGGGCACGCACGCTCCAGGGTTGCATCGTCGACCCGGACACCGGCGACACCATCTTCGAGCAGGACGACATGGAGGCGCTCATGGACAAG
>JAERSO010000044.1 GCA_016845585.1 Acidimicrobiaceae bacterium
GGACTGCACCGACCAGGATGCGGGTCGACAACGACGGGCCCGATGATGCGGTCTTCTCGGAGGTCATCCCCCGATCGTAGGCGTGGTGGGGCAGCGCTCGCGATCACGTGGGGGTGCCGCCCGGATCTCTTTCGCCCAGGAGTCGGGCCCACCGAGCGCCGTACCGTCGAACTCGGTCCGGCCGGTCGGGACGACATGTGGCAGGCCTGGGTCGACGGCCTACGATGCCGCGCTGTGGCCGTCGTCCGAGTCCCCAACACACTGCGACCGTTGACCGGCGGCGCCGGCGAGGTCGCGGTCGCAGGCGCCGATCTGGCCTCCGTGCTGTCGGCCATCGACGAGGCCCACCCCGGGTTCGGCGAGCGGGTGCTGGGCCACGACGGCCGACTGTACGGGTTCGTCAACGTTTTCGTCGGCGACCACGAATGCCGCACGCTCGATGGTCTGGGCACCGCGGTCGGTGACGACACGGTCGTTTCGATCGTGCCGGCCGTCGCCGGCGGCTGATCGCCGGCCTCGATCCGGACGACCGCCGGGTCGAACGTCCCAACTCCAACTCGTTGGTTGCGATTCCGGGGCCGTGCAGGTTGAATTAGCAGTCGCGGCACGAGAGTGCCAACGCCCTCAACCCAGTCCTCCGGAGGAATGATGGCCAAGACCATTCAGTTCGATGAGCAGGCCCGACGTGGTCTCGAAGCGGGCATGAACCAGCTCGCCGACGCCGTGCGCGTCACCCTCGGCCCCAAGGGCCGCAACGTCGTGTTGGAGAAGAAGTGGGGCGCCCCCACCATCACCAACGACGGTGTGTCGATCGCCAAGGAGATCGAGCTCGAGGATCCGTTCGAGCGCATCGGCGCCGAGCTGGTCAAGGAAGTCGCCAAGAAGACCGACGACGTCGCCGGTGACGGCACCACCACCGCCACCGTGCTCGCCTGGTCGATGGTTCGCGAGGGCCTGCGCAACGTCGCCGCCGGTGCCAACCCGATGTCGCTCAAGAAGGGCATCGAGTCCGCCGTCGAGGCCGCCGTCGACTCCATCCGCGCGAACAGCCAGGACGTGTCCGAGAACAAGGACCAGATCGCCAACGTCGCCGCCATCTCGGCCGCCGACGCCGAGATCGGCTCCACCATCGCCGACGCCATCGACAAGGTCGGCAAGGACGGCGTGATCACCGTCGAAGAGGGTCAGACCTTCGGTCTCGAGCTCGACTTCGTCGAGGGTATGCGGTTCGACAAGGGCTACATCTCGCCGTACTCGGTCACCGATGCCGAGCGCATGGAAGCCGTTCTCGATGACCCCTACATCCTGTTCGTGGCCTCCAAGATCAGCAATGTGCGCGAGCTCGTGCCGGTCCTCGAGAAGGTCATGCAGTCGAGTCGTCCGCTCCTGATCATCGCCGAGGACGTCGAGGGCGAGGCGCTCGCCACCCTCGTGGTCAACAAGATCCGCGGCACCTTCACCTCCGTCTCGGTCAAGGCGCCGGGCTTCGGTGAGCGCCGCAAGGCGATGCTGCAGGACATGGCCATCCTCACCGGTGGCCAGGTCGTCAGCGAAGAGGTCGGCCTCAAGCTCGACGGTGTGGGCCTCGACATGCTCGGTTCGGCTCGCAAGATCGTCGTCACCAAGGACGAGACCACGATCGTCGAGGGTGCCGGCGACAGCGCCGACGTCGCCGGCCGTATCGCGCAGATCAAGGCCGAGATCGACAACACCGACTCCGACTACGACCGCGAGAAGCTCCAGGAGCGCCTCGCCCAGCTGTCGGGTGGCGTGGCCGTCCTCAAGGTCGGCGCTGCCACCGAGGTCGAGCTCAAGGAGAAGAAGCACCGCATCGAGGACGCCGTCTCCACCACCAAGGCCGCCATCGAAGAGGGTGTCGTCGCCGGTGGCGGCACCACCCTCATCCGGGCCCAGGCCGCGGTGAACGGCATGGTCGATGGCATCGACGATCCCGACGCTCAGGTCGGCGCCCGCATGGTCGCCCGCGCCCTCGAAGGTCCGCTCACCCAGATCGCCGTCAACGCCGGCATGGAGGGTGGCGTGGTCGTCGAGCGGGTGCGCGGCCTCGAAGGCAACCACGGCCTCAACGCCGCGACCGGCGACTACATCGACCTGGTCGAGGCCGGCATCATCGATGCGGCCAAGGTCACCCGTTCGGCGCTGCAGAACGCCGGTTCGATCGCGGCGCTGTTCCTCACCACCGAGGCCGTCATCGCCGACGCTCCCGAAGAGGGCGGCGGGATGCCCGGCGGCATGCCCGACATGGACTTCTGATCTCGATCAGCAGTTCCGAGCGATCCTGATTCCGGGTTCTGGGGAGCCGACTGCCGCGTAGAGCGGACGAACCTTCCCCAGAATCGAAAACGAGAGGTTCGGCCCCCGCGCTGGCGGGGGTCGTTCCGCGTTTTCGGGCGTGCGCTACCGTGCCGTCATGAACGCCCCGGAACTGCATCCGCTCAACGCCCCGCTGATCCCGCTGCTCGGCGAATGGCACGGGCCGGGGGAGGGCGCGTATCCCACCATCGACTCGTTCTCGTACGACGAGACGCTGGTGCTCGGCCATGTCGGCAAGCCGTTCGTGGCGCTCAACCAGCGCACCAAGCAGCGCGGGTCGGGCATGCCGCTGCACGCCGAGGCGGGCTACTTCCGGCCCCAGGGCGACGGCACGATCGAGTTGGTGC
>JAERSO010000045.1 GCA_016845585.1 Acidimicrobiaceae bacterium
GCTCCGGTGGCCGCGGTTGCGGATGAGCCGCCGCCGTATGACGACGACGCGGATGACCCCGGAATCCCGGTCGATGATCCCGGCCCGGCGGCCGACCACGAGGTAGACCTCAACGATCTCGTCGATGCCCCGTCGCACACCGAAGATCTCATCGATCAGCTGACCGAGGCATTCCCGGGCGCCGAACTCCACGTCTCCGAGGACACAGAACAGCCATGACCAACCTCCCCGAACCGAGCGACAATCCCGAAGAGGCCAATCCCTTCGGAGGGAGCATGCCGGATCTCGGCGGTCTCCTGGAGTCGGCTCAGGCGATGATGGCCAACATGCAGGCCGCGGCTTCCGAAGTCGTCACCGGCGTGTCGGGCGGCGGGCTGGTATCGGTCGAGGTCGACGGCCACTTCGGCTTCCAGTCGGTCTCGATCGATCCGAAGGCCGTCGATCCCGACGACCCGTCGCTGCTGGAGGACCTCGTTCTCGCCGCACTGCGCGATGCGGTCGGTCAGTTGCAGTCTGGACAGTCGGGCGCGATGGGTGATCTCGGTGGACTCGATCTCGGCGGACTCGGGGGCCTGCTCGGCGGCGCCGAGTGAGCTATTCGTCCACGGTTCAGGAACTGATCGATCAGCTCGGCCGACTTCCCGGCATCGGCCCGAAATCGGCCCAGCGGGTGGCGTTCTATCTCCTGAAGGCACCGACGGAAGACGCCGTTCGCCTATCCCGCGCCATCGTGGACGCCAAGGAGCGGGTGTCGTTCTGCGAGCGTTGCTTCAACCTCAGCGAGGGCGGCGACGAGTGTGCGATCTGCCGCGATCCCCGCCGCGAGGAGCGGATGGTCTGTGTCGTCGAGGATTCACAGGACATCGTCGCCATCGAGCGAACCCAGGAGTTTCGTGGGCGCTACCACGTACTGCAGGGAGCATTCAGCCCGATCGACGGGGTGGGTGTGGATCAGCTCCGGGTGAAGGAACTGATGACTCGCGTCGGCGCAGAAGACATCGAGGAAGTCATCATCGCCACGAACCCCAATCTCGAGGGTGAAGCCACTGCGGCGCTGTTGGTGAAGTACCTCAAGCCCATGGGTGTGAAGGTGAGCCGGATCGCCAGCGGGCTACCCGTGGGTGGAGATCTCGAGTACGCGGACGAGTTGACGCTCGGTCGGGCGCTCGAGGGTCGCACCCCGCTCGGCGAGTAGCCGACGACCTCGGCGAAAAACGCGGCGAGGCGCCGTCTTGTGCCTGCCGGGTTGCGCGGGCGGTATGGACAAATTCCGGCAGGCCCAGGACGACGCCTCGACCACTTCACAAAGTGAGGGGGGGGAGGACTTCGCTTCACAACCGGGGTTACTGATGCTTGTTCCTGGTCTCTCTTTGTGTTGCAGTTACTTTACGATTTTGACATACAGATGACAAGTCGTTTCCGAAGATTTCTTTTGTGCGACGGCCGAAATCCCACTGACATCACCGGTCGCGCGACGAGGACCGCAGTCCGTGGTTGATTTGGTCACCCCGGCGGCAGTCGTTACGCGGACTTGCGCCGTGCTGTGACCTCGTCAGAAGGGTCGTCGGCCCATGTGGCCTCCTCGGCCACAGTCGGGCTCGGATCTTCCACGGTGAGGGCGAGTTCGTCCTCCTGGTCGACACCGACACGGGCAACGGAGTTGCGAATGTCGGCCATTGCCGCCTGCAGCCGATCGTGGACGTCGCGTTCGGCGGCCAGAAGTCGATCCAGGCGCTGCTGCGCCTCATTGATCACCTTCGTGGACCGCTCGATCGCATCGGCCTGAGCCTTCCCGATCACATCGCTCGCCTGCGCCTCAGCGGCGGCGATCGCTTCGGCGGCGGTGTGCTCGGCGTCAGCGATCTGCTTGGCAGCAATCTCGGCGGCCTCGGCGGTGATGCGCTCGCCCTCGGCCGTCGCATCCTCGCGGGTGGTGGATGCGTCGGCCTCGGCCTGGTCAGCGAGCTCGCCAGCCGTTGTCTTGGCCGCCGCGGTCAGCGCGTCGGCCTCCTCGGTGGCCTTCGCTCGACTTGCCTCGGCCGCGGCGTTCGCGGCCTCGGTCTCGACTTTCAGCGCGGCTGCCGCGGTCTCGGCGGCTTCCCGAGTGGCCTCTGCGCCGGCGGCCGCCTTCTCGGTGAGAGCCTCGCCCGACTTGACGGCTTGATCGAGCATCTCGGCGACGGTTCCGCCGACGGCGCGAACACCTTCCTGCTCCAGCTCGCGGATGCGGGCAGCGGCCTCGCCGAGCAGCGTGGCCACAGCGTCCGGATCGAGCCCACCCTCGTCGACCGAGGGGAGGTCCACGTTCTCGAAATCTTCGGGACTGGCGGCCATCGAGTCAGTATTCCACCGTCCGTGACTCAGGTGGTGGAGACATCGCGCTCGGTGGTCGTGGTCGTTACGATTCCGCCCATGCAACTCACCGAAATCGATCACATCGCCATCGCTGTCAACGATCTCGAGGCCGCGATCGCGTACTACGGCGAAGCCTTCGGTGCGGAGGTGCATCACCGCGAGGTCGTCGAGTCCGACGGTGTCGACGAGGCGCTCATCAAGGTGGCCGACAGTTACATCCAGCTCACCGCGGCGACTCGGCCCGACTCACCGATCGCCAAGTACCTGGAGAAGCGTGGCGAGGGTCTGCACCATGTGGGCTACCGCGTCGACGATTGCGCCGCCGCCCTCGCTCAGATGGTCGAGGCCGGCGCCACCCCGATCGACCAGTCCCCTCGCCCCGGCTCTCGCGGCACCACCGTTGCTTTCGTGCACCCCAAGGGCTCGTTCGGCACGCTCATCGAACTCGTTCAGGTGTAACGCTGGGGACAGACCCCAGCGCTACATGGTCAGCTCAGTTCGATGACGCCGGTGGGACCGAGGAGGGTGGCTCGCAGTTGGCGCTCGCCCTGCGCACAGTCCACCGGAACGGCGTACTCGTGCAGTCGGTTCGCCATGGCGGGATCGGGGTGGCGGAGCGAGAACTCCATCAGACTCAGGCCCGGGGCTGCGGTGGCGGCCGGTGTCTCGCCGGGCCACTCGATCAGGAACGGCAGGATGCCCTCACCCTCGGGGAGCGGGAACGTCAGTCGCCACTTCAGGACATGGCCGGCCGGAGTCGTGCGTTGCATGTCGAGCGTCGGCCCGGGGTCGACGCCGCGGCTGCGAGCCCACTCGATCCAGGCGTCCAGATCGGGGACACCGGCGGCCCAGTTCACCAGCGCAGGGGCATCGAGGTCGTCGATCCCGAAGGGCCGGGGCTGGTCGGGTTCGGGTTGGTCGGAATCCGGGCCGATCACTTCGAGATAGGTCGGGCCGCCGAGCGCGAGCAATACGTTGCGTGTGCCGCGACCGTCATGACTTCCGCCGATCGTCGGTTTGACCCCCCACTGCTCGATGATCTCGGCGGTGGTGGCATCGAGATCGGGCGTGGCGTACACGATGTGGTCGATCGTGGCTTCGAGGCGGGCGGCGCGGTTGATGACGGGCTCCTTCGGTCGGCCGCCGAGGTCGACGGCGACGAGTCCGCGGGCACCAGCCAGCGGGTCCTGCCGGTCGATCTTTGCAGGTCGTTGGTCGGCGAGCATCCAGCGGCCACGGACGCCGGCTCGAGGTCGGGCCAGCCGGTCCGGGAAGCCGAGCAGGAGAGTGCGCCCGATCTCGCCCCGATCGACCAGACCGGTGGCGATGCCGCGCCGGCGCGCCAGATCGCCGGCTCGTCGCCGAACCTGCTGCAGCGCGCGGCCATCGGCGCTGGGGTGATGGTGGTCCTCGTCGAGGACGAGCGTGAGCCGTTCACCCATGTCGGCGGGTAGGTCGGCCGGCCGTCCTCGTAGGACATCGCGATCCTCCAGGAGGGCCGCGAGCTGACAGGCGAGCCACGGGTCACGCCCGCCGACCACCATGCGAGCGAGGCGAGGGTGGAGCGGGAGTTCAGCCATCTCCAGTCCCAGCTCGGTCGGGAGTCCTGCCTCATCGAGTGCGCCCAGTCGGCCGAGCAGTTCGACCGCCGCCGCCCAGGCGGTCTCCGCCGGTGGATCGAGGAACGGAAGCTCACTGGGATGACGGATACCCCGGCGCGCGAGATCGAGCACGAGCCCGGCGATCTCGACCTCGGTGATCTCCGGAGGAAGGAACGGCGGACGGCTCGCGTGCTCGACCTTCGACCACATACGGAAGGCCGCACCAGGCCCGAGTCGCCCGGCGCGTCCGGCCCGCTGGTCCGCCGAGGCGCGCGATGCGGACACGGTCGTGAGTGCGGTCATCTCGGTCCGGGTGTCGAAGCGCGGGACACGGGCGAGGCCGGCATCGACCACAGCGGTGATGCCGTCGACGGTGAGGCTCGTCTCGGCGAGGTCGGTCGCGAGCACGACCCGCTGCGAGGCCCGTGCAATGAGGGCGGCGTCCTGCTCCACCGACGGCAGCGAGCCGTGGAGGGGAAGGATCGCAGGGCCGTTCGGCCCGAGCGCCGCCCCCAACTCCCGTTCGGTTCGGCGGATCTCGCCCACGCCAGGCAGGAAGACGAGTACATCCCCACTGCCGCGCAATGCTTCGGACACGGTCTTCACGACCGCGGGAACGAGTGGGGACCGGGGTCTTCGAGGTCGCCAAATGAGGTCGACGGGGAATGTGCGGCCCGGACACTCGATCACCGGTGCGGGCCCGCCTTCGCCGCCGAGCGCGTCGGCGACCTGCCCCGAGTCGATCGTGGCCGACATCACGAGCAGCTTGGCCTCGAGCCCCGCGGTCGCCCGGGAGTGGAGCGCCAGCGCGAACCCCGTGTCGCCCGGGAGCGAACGCTCGTGGAACTCGTCGAAGATGACGACCCCGACGCTCTCGAGGGATGGGTCGCGAACCAGCCGCGCCGTCAGCACGCCTTCCGTCACCACCTCGATGCGGGTTGCCGGGCCGACGCGTCGATCGTCACGAGTCACCCAGCCGACGGTCTGACCGGGTTCCTCGCCGAGCATCGCGGCCATGCGCCGGGCAGCGGCGCGAGCTGCCACCCGTCGAGGCTCGAGCACCACGATCTTGCGGTCGCTCAGCCAGTCCGACTCGAGCAGTCGAAGGGGCACGACCGTGGTCTTGCCCGCTCCCGGCTCGGCCGTCAGCACCGCGTGTCCGGTCGCTTCCAACGCGGCGGAGAGGTCGGCGATCTGCTCCTCGATCGGAAGCCCGGTGGGTGGCACTGCCATGGTGCGCCCGATGATGGCAGACTCACGCCCGTGAAGGTTCACCTGGTCGACGGAACGTACGAGCTCTTTCGGTATCACTTCTCGCCGGCGAACAAGGAACCCCGGCTCGGAGCGCAGCGCGGCGTGCTCAACACGGTGCTCGATCTGGTCGCCGATGGGGCGACGCACATCGGAATCGCCACCGACCACGTGATCGAGTCGTGGCGCAATGATCTCTACGACGGCTACAAGGACGGGTCCGACATCGACCCCGACATCTTCGCCCAGTTCCCCGAGGTCGAGGAGTTGCTCGACATGGCCGGATTCGAGGTGTGGCCCCAGGTCACCCACGAAGCCGACGATGCGATGGCTGCGGGCGCGGCGATGGCCGCAGCCGACGAACGCGTGGAGCAGGTCATCATCTGCACCCCCGACAAGGACCTCGCTCAGTGCGTCACTGCGGACGGTCGGGTGGTTCAGCTCGACCGTCGCCGTGAGGTCCTCTACGACCGGGCCGGAGTGATCGAGAAGTTCGGTGTGCCACCCGAGTCGATCCCCGACTATCTCGGTGTCGTCGGTGACACGGCCGACGGGTTCCCCGGACTCCCGGGGTGGGGCGCAAAGTCGGCGTCGGCAATCCTCACCCGCTATGGCCACATCGACCAGATCCCTCTCGACGTGGAGGAATGGGACGTCAATGTGCGGGGTGCGGGCAAGCTCGCGTTGACCCTGCGGGAGAACCTCGAGGACGCTCGGCTGTTTCGACGGATCGCCACCGTTGATCTCGATGCGCCGGTGAGTGCCACCGTCGACGAGATGGTGTGGCTCGGTCCTCAGCCCGGTTTCGACGAACGCTGTGCCGCCATCGGCGCCGAGCGCCAAGCCGCCCGGCTCCACAAGCTGTGGGCCGAACACGGACAGACCTGACCGTTGGATCAAGAGCGTGCCCTCGACATCGCAGCCCGGTTCGGCGACGACCTGGCCGCTCGGCTTCGGTTCATCTACGAACTCGACGAACTGAAGAACGTGCTCCGCCAGACGATGCTCGCCGACAACAGCCGGCAGGAGAACTCCGCCGAGCATTCCTGGCATCTCGCCATGACCGCGATGGCGCTCGCCCCGCTCGCGGATCCTCCGATCGACACCGAACGGGCGATCAAGATCCTGCTGGTGCACGACATCGTCGAGATCGACGCCGGTGACGTCTTCATCTATGACGCCGAGGCTCGGAAGCAGAAGGCGGCCGAGGAGATCAAGGCGGCCGACCGGATCTTCGGCCTGCTCCCGGAGCCCCAGGCAACCGAGCTTCGGGCGCTGTGGGACGAGTACGAGGCCCGCGAGTCACCCGAGGCCCGCTTCGCGTACTCCTGCGATCGGCTCCAACCGATGCTGCTGAACCTCGCCATCGGCGGTGGAAGTTGGAAGCACCACGGGATCAAGGCCCACCAGGTCAAGGAGGTCAACGGCAAGATCGCCTGGGGCCTTCCGACGGTCTGGGAAGCGGCCGAGGCGATCCTCGATGGGGCCATCGAAGACGGCGATCTGCCGGTCTAGTTCTGTCAGCTGACGAACACAGTCACCCGCCGTGACCGGGTTCGCCGATCTGCGTGAAGAGGTCGGTGACTCTGCGTCGACCAATTGAGCAATTGGGCTCAGCTCAACTTGCTGGCCAACATCCGATAGGAGGCGCACCATACAAGTGAGATGGAATGTTCGTTTGCGGGGTCTGGAGAACCAAGGGAGCGAATGATCAGGAGGCGAACGGCCATGTTGCCGGAAGCAGGACACCATCGAGAGAGTCATGAACCGGTCGTCGAGACCGCCCATCCGTGAGTGTCCATCGTCATGGTGGACCCGGATCGCAACGACCGGCTGCTGTTGGCGGAGGTGACGCTCATGCGCCTGCAACACCACCCCGTCTTCTGGCAGATCCCCGTGGCCGTCTTTGCCGAGTCGCCGTCACCCGAGGGTCGGATGCGGGCCTTCGCCTATGGCGCCACTGCTACGAGGGAAAGCCCGACACGTTCTCCGGGATGGTCGAGTTCGCCCACAAGCTCCGATCGGTGGTCAACACGGAGCCCTACGACCTCGATCCCCTGCCACACGACTTCGTCATCGACCTGCGCACCGAAGCCGAGACGCTCGTGGCCGGCATCGAGGACTACCTGCGGTGGGTGGCCGGGGAGGCCTGAGGCTCACGCCTGAGCGCCAGCGCACGAATCGGGTGGTGCCTCGAAAGCGTCCGTTGAGAACTGCTTCGTACTTCACCTCGGCCACCAGCTCGCAGCGCAGCGGTGCCCAGCTCGCCGTGTCGCGGCCACTGCTCCACCGATTCGGTGCGCCGGGCATCAATCCGTCCTGGTGGGCTTCGGCGATCATCCAGTCGCCCCACGGGTGCTCGTCGGGATCGTCGGTGACATAGGGCGCAAGTGTCTCGACCAGTTCGGCGCGCAGCGAGGCCTTGAAGCTCGACGCCACCCCCATGTGCTGGAGCCGGCCGGATCCGCCGTCATCGGCCGTCTCGTGCAACCCGATCAGCAGCGAACCGACACCGTTCCCGTCCTTGTGCATTCGGTAGCCGGCGACCACGACGTCGGCCGTGCGGGTGTGTTTCACCTTGTACTGAACACGCTTGTTCGGCTGGTAGGTGCCGTCTCGGGGCTTGGCGATCAAGCCGTCGAGACCCGCGCCTTCGAACGCCACGTACCACTCGTGGGCGAGTCCGCGGTCGAGGGTCGAGGGCATCAGGTGGATCGGTGCCTCGAAGTGGGCGCCGATGGCCTCCAGGATCTGTCGACGGTCACGGAACGGCTCGTCGGTGAGATCGGTGTCGTGCACCGCCAGAACGTCGAACGCCACGAACTCCGCGGGGGTTTCCTCGGCCAGCTTGTTGATCCGAGACTCGGCTGGATGGATGCGCTGCTCCAGGGCGTCGAAGCCGAGATGGTCACCGATCCTGACGATGATCTCGCCGTCGACGACGGCGCGGTCGGGCAGACGCTCCTTGAGCGGCTCGATGAGCTCGGGGAAGTAGCGAGTGAGTGGCTTCTCGTTTCGGGAGCCGAGATGGATCTCGGCGCCGTCGCGAAAGACGATGCAGCGAAATCCGTCCCACTTCGGTTCGAAGGCGAGATCGCCGACCTCGGGAATGCCGTCGATCGCCTTGGCCAGCATCGGCTTGACCGCGGGAGTGACCGGGAGATCCATGGGCAGGAGCCTACGCTGGGGGTCTGACGCCGTGCTGCGGGGCATGAGGCGTCCCCAACCCCCAGGGAGAAATCGTGCGCCAGTCGCTGCGTTGGTCCGCCTTCGTCGTCGCCGTCGTTCTCGCGATCGCTGCGTGCACGGACGACCCGGCCACCGATGTCAGCGGCCCGGCCGAGGACCTCGACACGATCGAACTCTCGACCTCGACCTCGACCTCCACGTCAACGGCACCGTCGACCACGACCACTGCCGTCGAGGACGGCGACGCCGACACGGCCACGACGACGACCGCTGCGCCGGTCGGCATGTGCGGCGATCTCACGCCCGTGGTCACCGCTGGAGGCACCCGTTGTATCGATCCGGATGCGCCTGTCACCTGGGATGTCGACCCCGCATGGTTCGAACCGGTGGACGACTCCGCCGCGCTCCCGATGATGATCGGGGCGGATTGGCGGCAGGTCTTCGTCGTCGACGGCAGTCTCCCCCACGAGGATCAGATCATCCCGCTGAGGTTGGTCGATGGCGACGTCACTGAAGTGCGCATGATGAGCGACGGGTCGTTCATCGTCCAGGAGACCTATCCCGACGGTGACGAGGAGTACTGGCCCGAGGTGTGGATCTACCACCCGGACGGAACGTCCGACATGGTGCCCGGCGCCACCCAGCTGTACGACCTCGGCTGGCTCGACGGCCGCCAGGTCGCCGTGGTCGGTGTGGTGGATGGGACCGATGGCGCGTGGCCGATCCGCACCTTCGATGTCGACAACCTGGAGTGGGTCCACCCGGACCTCGGCCCCCATTCGGCGAGCGAGTACTTCGTCACCAACATCGACGTGGCGTCGGGGCTGATGGTGGTGACGGCGATCGCCGATCTCACCGAGTGGGTTCGGTTCACCACCACCGACGGGGTCGACGCCGAGCTGGCCAGCCCCACCGACTCACTCGACTACAACGCGCCGCCCTACATCACCGCGGCCACGTTCACGCCGGATGCGTCGGTGGTGTTGTGGGCCGAGGGCCCCGATTGGGACGGCGCGGCCGAGGAACAGGCGTCGGATCCGTGGCGTATCGAAGCCGTCGACATCGCCACCGGGGATCAGGTCCTCGGCTGGCAGGTCACCGATCTCGACGGTCCCGATGACCTCAACGTTGTCTCGACCCATCACACCGGCGATTTCGTGTTCGTGAACTCCAACACCTGGACATCGGGCGCGCGTGTGAACGGACAACCGTTCATCATCGATCTGCGCGGCGAGGAGCCGGAGGAGTGGCGCCTCAGGTTCCGTGGCATCGTTTCGCCGATCGGTTCGTTCTGAGCCACGATGTTGGCATGAGTGCCGACATCCGCCCCTTCACCATTGCCGTCTCCGACGAGGAGATCACCGATCTTCGCGAGCGCCTGGCGCGCACGCGTTGGCCCGAGACCGAGGTCGTGGACGACTGGTCCCAGGGCATCCCACTCGCGTACACGCAAGAGCTGTGCGAATACTGGGCCACCGACTACGACTGGCGCCGTTTCGAGGCTGCGGTCAACGCGTACGACAACTTCCTGAGCGAGATCGACGGTATCGACGTGCACTTCATGCACGTTCGCTCGCCCCACGTTGAGGCGCGCCCGATGATCCTCACCCACGGGTGGCCCGGATCGATTGCCGAGTTCATGAAGGTCATCGACCCGCTCACGAACCCGACCGAACACGGTGGATCGGCGCAAGACGCGTTCCATCTCGTCGTGCCGTCGCTGCCCGGGTTCGGTTGGAGCGGCAAGCCCACGGCACCGGGCACGTCGGTCCAGAAGATCGGCGAGATGTGGCACGTCCTGATGAGCCGACTCGGCTACGACCGCTACGTCGCCCAGGGTGGTGACTGGGGCGCGATCGTCACGTCGGCCATGGGTGGCCAGGCTCCTCAGGGTCTGGAGGCCATCCACATCAACATGCCGGTGTCGCCGCCTCGCCCCGACCAGGCTGAGCCGCTCGACGACATCGAACAACGGGTGCTCGAGTTGTCGAAGTACTACCAGAACATCGAGTCGGGCTACGGCAAGATCCAGGGCACTCGGCCCCAGACGATCGGGTACGCGCTCGTGGACTCGGCGTCCGGTCAGGCCGCATGGGTCGCCGAGAAGATGCACGGCTGGACCGAGAATGACGGCCATCCCGAGTCGGCGCTGACCCGAGACGAGATCCTCGACAACATCTCGATCTACTGGTTCAACGCTGCGGCCGCGTCGTCGGCCCGCATCTACTGGGAGAGCTTCGGCGGCGCCGCCCACCGGATGCCGGTCGACATCCCGACCGGGTGCTCGATGTACCCGAAGGAGATCATCACGACCTCGCGCCGCTGGGCCGAGAACCGCTACCGCAACATCCAGTACTGGAACCATGTCGACCGCGGCGGCCACTTCGCCGCCTGGGAAGTCCCAGACCTCTTTGTCGCCGAACTCCGCAAGGCCTTCAGAGTTTTGTGATGTTGGGGTCTGACCCCGACATCACAAAACTCGTTCGTCGGGGGTCTTGCCGGCGAGGGCCCCGTACTGGGCGGGCATCTCGTTGGTGCCGGTGAAGTCCGCAGCCGGGTAGGGCTCGAGAAACCGGGTCTCGATCGGGATGATGCCGGACCACCACGGGCCGGCCATGTCCTCTTCTTCGTCGATCGGATCACCGTCGCGCACCTTGGCCGAAGCTTCCGCCAGCGGTATCTCGAGTACGAGCGTCTTGCGGTTGTCGATCTCGCTGACGTCGCGGCCCTCGTCCCAGTTCGCCACCACATGATCGGTGATCAGCTTGAGGGTGCGCAGCTTCTCGTCGGGATCCTCGATCTTGGTGGCGAGTCCCCGCACCACGACCGAGCGGTAGTTCATCGAGTTGTGGAACGGCGTGCGCGCCATGACGAGACCGTCGATGAGCGTGACCGTGGCACAGATCTCGTGGCCCTGTCCGGTGCCGAGCAGGTGGTTGGCGGCGGCACCGTGGAGGTACAGCTTTTCGTCATCTCGGCCGTACGCCATCGGAAGCACGAGCGGACCGTCGGGCGTCTGCACACCGACATGGGCGATCATGCCCGCGTCGAGGATCTCGAGGACCCGATCGCGTTCGTAGACGGCGCGGTTGGTGCCGCGGCGGAGGGTGGTGCGGGCGGAGGGGGCGACGGCGTCAGACATATCCGGATGTTAGAGGCTCTAACTGGCGCGATGCCAGGTGATTCACGTCACTCCGCCGGCGCCCAGTTCCCGTGGAATCCGAACGGCACTCGTTGCGGTAGGTGGATCGTCGCGATGGGTTCTCCGGTGAAATCCTGGGCATCGAGAATCACAACGTCGGCCTTGTCGGTGGTGGCGTCATGCACGTACGACATGCACCAGCCGTCGTCCTCAGCGCTGTCGACGGACCGAGGTACGAACACCATCTCCTGGCTCACACGGCCCTCGCCGAACGAGTGGACCTCGACGTCGCCGCTGACCAGGTCGTGCTTGTACGCGGGCCCTTCGGCGCCGGTGAAGCCGACCGTGTAGCCGATCCGGCTCTCGCGACCCTCGAGGCGCTCGTCGTGGCGCGGGAACTCGTGGGATCGGTCGTCGAGACGAGTCTCGGTCGTGTGGCCGGTGGCTGGGTCGAGAATCCACCGATCGAGGGTGGGGTTCCCCTCAGCGGGACCGTTGCGCACCGTTTTGAACACGGAGTCGTGGCGGGCGACGTCGAGCTGGATCCGACCGTCGGCGAGGTCGAATGCGTTGAGCGGGTGGAACACGTAGCAGGGATCGACCTCGCACCACGTCACGTCGTCGGCGCTGCCATGGCGGGGAAGCACGCCCACCCGGGATGGCTGATCGTCCTTCCACACGTAGGGCAGCTGAGCGCCGGTCATGGCGACATCGAGGTCGAAGTGGCACGGAAAGTCGAGCAGGAGGATCGATGACTCGGTGATCGCCACGTCGTGAACCATCGGGCTGTGACCGACCGGCACATCGACCGAGTGACGAACCGACCCGGCGGTGTCGACGACGAGGTAGCGGATGAAATCCCACGTCCAGTGGTAGGTGGCGACGTGGAGCTCGCCGGTCAGCGGATCGCGCTTCGGATGGGCGGAGAACGATCCATCGAGCGTGCCACCGAAATCGATTCGCTCGACCGTTTCGAGTTCGTCGGTGAGCAGCACCGGTGGACTGCCGGCCTCGACGATCGCCAGCGTCATCCCCGCGTGCTCGATGATGTTGGTGTTGGCCGTGCCCTCGCCGTCGTGGAACCGAGGTCCGGGCGTGATCGGACGTCCGAGCGCTTCACTGACGCGGTCCGACACGACGTAGCGGTTGCGGTACCAGTCGGCGCGACCGTCACGGATACGCACCCCGTGTGCCATGCCGGTGCCGGTGAACCAGTGATCACCAGCGGCGGCATCCTCCACGGGATTCGGGCCGATCCGCATCAGCCGGCCGTCGAGTGCCGCGGGAATCGTGCCGGTGACAGGAAGGTCCACCGCCGTGATCTCGTCGCGAACCGGCGCGTAGTTGCCCTGTATGTACGTGTCAGTCGTGGCCATCCCGCCATCCTTTCGCATTTCGTGGGGCGGGACCCGGCGCCGGCCGCGCAGCCGTCAGATTCTGTCGGGGCTGCCGATCCACTTGGGCTCGTAGGTCAGCTCCTGAGCGGCGAGGCGATCGAGAAGCGACGCGGGATCGGGATCATCGAGCAGGATCGACCGGTTCTTCGGCTTGAGGATCGTGCGCTCGACCATTCCCTCGAAGAGCGTCAGCAGCGGCTGCCAAAAGCCACCGACATCGAGCACACCGACGGGTTTGGTGAGGATCCCGATCTGGTTCCATGTCAGGGTTTCGGCGAGCTCCTCGAGCGTTCCGAAGCCACCGGGCAGGGCGATGAACGCGTCGGCGAGGTCGTACATCCGTGCTTTGCGCTCGTGCATGGATGCGACCTCCTCCAGGATCGTGATCTCCCGATGACCGACCTCCGCGGAGAACAGGCCGGCGGGGATGACACCGGTGACCCGTCCGCCCGCACTCATGACCGTGTCGGCGATCAAGCCCATGAGGCCGACGGCACCACCGCCGTAGACGAGCTCGATGTCCCGCTCGGCGAGCAGGGTGCCGAGGGCGACGGTGGCATCGGTGATCGCCGGGTCGGAGCCGGGCGACGATGCGCAGAAAACGCAGACACGCTGGAGTGAGGTCACCCGTTGAATCTACGATCACCACATGCAGCACGGCATCTTCATTGCGCCGTTCGGTCCGCTGGCCGATCCCCATCGTGTGATCCAGCTCGCCACTGCGGTCGAAGAAGCGGGCTGGGATGGTCTCTTCTTCTGGGATCATGTCCTGCGTCCGGAGAGCAACGAGATTCTCGATCCATGGGTCACCATGGCTGCCGTTGCCACGAGTACGGAGCGGATCCGCATGGGCCCGATGGTCACACCGGTGGCCCGTCGTCGCCCGATCAAGCTGGCCCGGGAGATCCTCACACTCGATCTCCTGAGTCAGGGCCGCCTCACCGTCGGGCTCGGACTCGGCGTCGACTCGGGGGGTGAGCTCGCCCGGTTCGCCGAGGAGACGCGCGACCGCGTCCGAGGCGAGATGCTCGACGACGGCGCCCGTCTGCTCGCGGCGCTCCTCGAGGGTGAGACGGTGGTCGAGGTCGACGGCAACTACACGGTCGACGGTGTGTCGCTCGAACCTCGACCGTTCCAACGCCCCCGGCCGCCGATGTGGTTCGCCGCTCGCGTCGGGAAGAAGCCGCTGCGCCGCGCCGCTCGCTATGAAGGCATGTTCCCGATCGACATGGGTGAGGACCAGTTCGCCGCAGCGCTCGAAGAGGTGGTCGCCGTTCGAGGTTCGCTCGACGGTTTCGACATCTGCCTCAAGATGGACCCGGGCGGGGATCCGCCGTCCTATGTCGAACACGGGACCTGGCTTCTCCAGTCGTTCCCGGCCGTTGTCGACCTCGACCGGCTCTTCGACGTGGTCATGCACGGACCCCCGAGGTAGCCGGACTTCCGGGACCGGCCGCAAGAGCGAGTAGATTGCCGCCCGTGGTTGACCAATCGATGCAAGCGAAACTCGACGACCTGCGTGAACGCAAGGAATCGGCGCTGCACGCCGGCTCCGAGCGATCGGTCCAGCGCCAGCACGACAAGGGGAAGATGCTCGCTCGCGAACGCATCGAGTACCTTCTCGATGAGGGCTCGTTCCACGAGCTCGACATGTTGGCTCGGCATCGCGCCCACGAGGCGGGCCTCGATGATCGTCCCTACACCGATGGTGTGATCACCGGCTGGGGCACGGTCGATGGCCGCAAGGTCTTCCTCTTCAGCCAGGACTTCACCGTCATGGGCGGGGCGCTCGGCGAGGTCTTCGCCGAGAAGCTCCACAAGGTGATGGACCTCGCGCTCGCCACGGGCGCACCCATGATCGGGCTCAACGACGGTGCGGGCGCCCGCATCCAGGAGGGTGTCGTCAGCCTCGACGGCTACGGCGGCATCTTCCACCGCAACGTGAAGTCGTCGGGCGTGATCCCCCAGATCTCCGTCATTCTCGGCCCGTGTGCCGGTGGCGCCGTCTACAGCCCCGCCATGACCGACTTCATCTTCATGGTGCGCGAGAAGTCGCACATGTTCATCACCGGCCCCGATGTCGTGAAGACGGTGACGGGTGAGGAGGTAACACTCGAGGAGCTCGGTGGCGCCGGCTCGCACTCCACGAAGTCCGGGGTGGCCACCTTCGTCGCCAACTCCGAGGAGGAGGTCCTCGACGAGGTCAAGTACCTGCTGAGTTTCCTCCCCGCCAACAATCTCGAGCAGACGCCCATCTTGCCCGCCACCGATGACCCGGACCGTCTGTGCCCGGAGCTCGACACGGTCCTCCCCGAGAGCCCGAACGTGCCGTACGACATGAAGAATGTCGTGGAGGCCGTGGTCGACGACGGTGACTTCATGGAGTACCACGCCTCGTGGGGCCGTTCGATCCTCTGTGGCTTCGCCCGCGTCGACGGTCGAGCCGTCGGCATCGTCGGCAACCAGCCGGCCATGCTCGCCGGCGTCCTCGACATCGAGTCGTCGGGGAAGGCCGCTCGATTCGTCCGCACCTGTGACGCCTTCAACATCCCGCTGCTCACCTTCGTCGACGTCCCCGGCTTTCTTCCGGGTGTCGATCAGGAGTACGGCGGCATCATCCGCCATGGCGCAAAGCTGCTCTACGCGTACTGCGAGGCCACGGTCCCCCGCATCCAGGTCATCACCCGCAAGGCATACGGCGGTGCCTACGTCGTCATGGACTCCAAGTCGGTCGGCTGCGATCTCTCGTTCGCCTGGCCGACCGCGGAGCTGGCGGTGATGGGCTCGCAGGGCGCCGTCGAGATCATCCACCGGCGCGAATTGTCCGACGCCGCCAACCCCGCCGCACGACGAGCCGAGCTGGTCGATGACTACACCGACCGCCTCGCCAACCCCTACATCGCAGCCGAGCGTGGCTATGTGGACGATGTCATCGAACCTGCGGAGACACGGCGCAAGATCGTTGCCGGCCTTCGCCTGCTCGAATCGAAGCGCGAGGAGATCCCGGAGCGCAAGCACGGGAACGTGCCGCTGTGAGCACGGCTGACGCACCGTCCGGCGTCCAGGTCTCCCCGGCTCCGACCGAGGAGGAGCTCGCCGCGATCATGGCGGCCTACGAGGCCTTGTGGCCGAAGCCGTCGACCGCCACCGAGCCCGAGTCTTCCCCGCGCTGGCGATACGCCGGACGGTGGTGGAGCAAGCGACCCGCCTACGGCGGCTGGTCGTGACCACCGCGAACCCGTACGACCAAACGACGTCTCGGGTTCGGTTCGGTTGGGGGCCCGAGGGCCTCGCGATCCTCGCGCCCACCGTCGATGTCTGCGTCGTCATCGACGTGTTGTCGTTCACGACATCGGTCGACATCGCGCTCGGCCGGGGCGCGGTGATCTTTCCCTACCGGTGGCACGACGGCTCTGAGTTCACGTTTGCCGATTCGGTCGGCGCCGAGGTGGCAAGCTGTGACGGCGAGTCTCATGGTTGGTCCCTTCGGCCCGCGTCGCTCGTCGATGTGCCGGCTGGGCTCCGGCTCGTTCTCCCGTCGCCGAACGGATCCACCCTGTCGTTCGGCGCGGCGGAGGCCGGTGCCTCGACGGTGGTCGCGGCGTGCCTGCGCAACGGGGCCGCGGTGGGCAGCGTCTACGCCGACGAGGACGTCACCGTGGCGGTCATCGCAGGTGGCGAGCGCTGGGGCGGCACGTCCGGTCCGATGAGGGTGGCGGTCGAGGATCTCTACGGCGCCGGGGCCGTGCTGTCGATGTTCGACTCCGACGACCTCAGCCCCGAGGCCTCGACGGCCGTCGCCGCGTGGCGAGATGCCGAACCGGACATCGTCGACCGACTCCGAGGTTGCGCCTCAGGCCGCGAGAAGATCGTTGGGGGTTTTCCCGAGGACGTCGATCTGGCAGCCCAGGCTCACGTCAGCGAGTCGGTGCCGACGCTCGATGGCGACCATTTCGTGGCTGGCCCGATCTGAGCGCGCCGTCAGCGGATCTGTGAACGCAGATCCGAGAGCCAGTTGTCGGCGTTGCTGACCGCTTCGCGATTGGTCGTCTGCTGTTCCTCGGTGCCGTACGCCGACGGGTAGGAGCCCAGGAATTTCACGTTGCCCTGTTTCATGTGGATGTTGCGCAACGCGTCGCCGAGGACCTCGTCGGAGATGTGACCTTCGGCGTCGATGAGAAAGCAGTAGTCGCCGAGACCCTTGCGGGTGGGGCGGCTCTCGAGGCGACTGAGGTTGATCGAGCGAGCAGCGAACTCATGGAGGATGCCGACGAGTGATCCGGGCGCATCCTCGCGCTGGTAGATCAGCATCGTGGTCTTGTCGTGGCCCGATGGGTGATCGATGCCGTCGCGGCCGACGAGCACGAAACGGGTCTGGTTCTCGGGGTGATCCTCGATGTCCTCGGCGAGAATGTCGAGGCCGTAGACCTCGGCCGACCGGCGCGGTGCGATGGCGGCGGTGGTGCGGAGATCCCCCTCGGCGACCTCGCGGGCGGCATCGGCGGTGGAGCCCGCCGTCGTGATGGTGACACCCGCGAGCTGGTCGGACAGATAGCGGCGGCACTGGGCGAGCGCCACTGGGTGTGAACGGACCTCCGTGATATCGCGCAGGACGACCCCGGACGGAACCATGAGGTTGAGGTTCACGTTCATCACGACTTCACGCTTGATCAGCAGGCCGTCGGACTCGAACGCGAGCGTGTCGAGTGTGGCGTTGACCGATCCCTCGATCATGTTCTCGATCGCCGCGAACCCATAGGTGACATCGCCGCGTTCGGCGGCCAGGAGTACTTCGACGTTCGTGCCGTAGGGCCGCAGGTCGAGCTTGGCGAGGTCGGGCTCACCGGTCACGGCCTGCTCGCTGAACGTGCCGGTCGGACCGAGGTAGCTGATGCTGGCGGTGGGATCGATTGCGGTCACGAGTGGTGAGGATACGGCCGAGGGCCTGCCGTCGCTCGGGATATGGTCACGGCGCGTGCCTAGGGTCGCGCCGTGACCGAGCAACGAATCATCCGCAACTACTACGTGCTGGCCGGTCTCTACACGCTCGCGGCATCGCTCATCTGGGGTGTCAACACGTCTCGCTGCCACGACGGTGCTCTACCTGGTTGCGGCGCGGGCCGGGGCCGGCATCGTCGTCTTCGCGATCGTGTCGCTCTTCATGGGACTCGGCTTCACGTTCTACTCGGGCGCGCTCGAGGCCTGGTTGGTCGGCGCCCTGCGATCGGTTGGTGTGGACGGCGATCTGGATCACGTCTTCGCTCGATCGCAGCAGGTGACCGGACTTGCCATGCTCGTGGGTACGACATCGGGCGGCTTCCTGGGTCAGCTTGACCTCGCGGTCCCGTTCGTGGCGAGAGCGGTGCTCCTGGCCGGCCTGCTGCTCGTGGCCGGCCGCACGATGCACGATCTCGGATTCACCCCGCGGGCGCTGAAGCTGTCCAATGTCGGGACGGAGTTGCGCGAACAGACGAGGGTCGGGGTGGCCTATGGGTGGAACCAGCCCGGCTTGCGGCTGCTGATGCTCGCGGGACTGACACGCGGGGCGTTCCTCGGCTGGGCGTTCTACGCCGCCCAGCCCTACTTCCTGGAGCTCCTGGAGGACGACGCGGTCTGGGTTGTCGAGCTGCTCACCCGGTGCTGCACTCGCCGAAGCTCGATCATCCTCGGTGGCTCGATCACGACCTCGATCGGCCTGGTCGTCATGGGCGCGACCGACTCGTTCTGGGTCGCGGTGCCCTTCTTCCTACTGGTCACCGGATCGCTCGGAGTGATGAGCCCCGTGCGACAGGCCTACGTCCACCATGTCGCCGCGTCGGAGGCCGCTCGTCCTCGGCGTGCGCCGCGTGGGGGGCGAGGCCGATCGGATCGTGGGTTCGCGCCCCCGGGCCGGTACCTGCGCGGCTCAGGGTCTGCCGCGCGACACGCAGATCGAATCCCACCCGCGTGAGGTGATCACTACGTCGTAGTGGTCATCAGGGGTGTTACGCCGGTTGCAACGCCTGCACTCCATCCCGTAACATGTGATGGATGACCGACATGATGACGCCGAAGATGTCACACGACGAGGCCGTCGCGCGGTTCACCGGGGGCATGCTCCCGGCTGAGGGTGCGATTTCGGAGTTCACGGGCTCCGACCGGCTTCGCCCCGATGGCCGACCGAAGCCCGAACTGCGGGCCGAGCTTCGCAAGATCCCGAATGCGGTCAACGCGTTCCACACGGTCTTCAACCTCGCCCTTCCGTTCATCTACATCGGCACGGCGGTCGCCGTCGATCACCCCGTGACGTGGGTGCTCGCCTTCTTGGCCATGGCGGTGTACTTCCAACGAATCCTCACCCTCCACCACGAGGCTGCGCACCGCCTGCTCTTCAGCAAGAAGGCGGTCAACGACTGGGTTGGCGAGAAGCTGATCGGCTGGCTCGTCTTCGGTGATGGGGGCAACGGCTATCGACTCGCGCACACCCAGCATCATCGCGACGAGTTCGGCGACAAGGAACCCGACTTCCTGCTGTATGCCAACTACCCGATCAGCATGGCATCGATGCGTCGCAAGATGCTGCGCGACATCTCGGGTGTCTCGGGCTACAAGAACCTCAAGCCCGCGTTCGTCGGGCTGTTCAAGCCGGGTCGTCGACAACGAGCGATCCGCTACCTCAGTGGGCAACTGGCGGTGTTCGGCATCTTCTTCGCCTTCGGTCAACCGTGGCTGTACCTGTTCTTGTGGTTGCTGCCGTGGGCCACGATGTACCGGGTGTTCAACCGGTTGCGGGCCCTGGCCGAGCACGCCGGCATGACCCGTAGCGACGATCGGCGCCTGACGTCGCACAACATCCATCAGGGTTTCCTGGCCAAGTACGTGTTCCTGCCGCAGGGGATCGGTTACCACCTGGCGCATCATGTCGATTCGGGGATCCCGATGGTCAATCTCGCGAAGCTGCATCGGATCCTGGAAGAGGACGGCTACATCACCGAGTCGATGACCTATCCGGGTTACTGGAACTTCATCGGCAAACTCTGGCGCAGAGACGACTGAGCGTGGCGTCGCTCTCGGCGCGCAGCATCGTTGCGTCGACACTCCTCGGCACCGTTCCACCCGGGCTCCCGGGTCGGCTGCTGGTCGCGTTCGCCGGCGAGTTCGGCATCCAACCGGGCACGACGCGCGTCGCGTTGTCGCGCATGGTCGATGGTGGGGAACTGCGCCGCGTGGACGGTGGGGTCTACGAACTGGCCGGTGAGCTGCTCGATCGCCACCAGCGCCAGGAGGCCGGCCTCCATCCGTCGACCCGGTCATGGTCGGGTGACTGGGAGATGTGCATTGTGCCAGCCGGGGCTCGCCAATCCGCTGACCGGGCTGCGTTGCGGCGCGCCTGTCTCCATCTCGGCTTGCGCGAGCTGCGCGAGGGGGTCTGGATGCGCCCCGACAACCTGGCCAGCGATCGGCTCCCCGCCGCTCGCGCCATCGTCGACGCCCAGACCCAGCGCCTGCTCGCGGTCCCGGACGGCGATGCTTCCGCGCTGGTCCTGGAACTGTTCGAGACCGATGGCTGGGCCGCGACGGCGAACCGATTGTGTGAGGCCCTGGACGGTGCGGACCGTGAGGCGTCCCTCGCCCGCGGATTCGAGCTGGCGGCCGAGTCACTCCGGCACCTGGTGTCGGATCCGCTACTGCCCGAGGCCCTCTGGCCGTCGGACTGGCCGGCTGAACGATTGCGCACGGCCTATGCCGAGTACCTCCGTGGCTACCAGACCCGGTTGACGGGCTTCTTCCGAGCGGAGCTCTCTGCCGTACAGTGACGGCCATGAGCGATCGCTTCTACTTCCGCCAGCTGCTGTCCGGTCGAGATTTCGCCACGGATGATCCCATCGCGCAGCAGATGGTGAACTTCGTCTACGCCATCGGTGACCGTCAAACCGGAGAGGCTGTACTGGTCGACCCGGCGTATGACGTCAACGGGTTGATCGACGCGCTCGAGGCGGACGGGATGACCTGTACGGGTGTGCTCGCCACCCACTACCACCCGGACCATGTGGGCGGTTCCATGATGGGTTTCGAGCTGGAAGGCGTCGCAGCGTTGTTGGACCGCGTCGACGTGCCGATCCACGTCCAGGGCGACGAGGCCGAGTACGTGAAGAAGGTGACAGGGGTCGAGGAGGCGTCGCTCGTCTCGCACGAGTCCGGCGACATCGTCACGGTCGGCGCGGTCGAGATCGAGCTCATCCACACACCCGGTCACACTCCAGGAAGTCAGTGCTTCCTCGTGGACGGACGCTTGGTCGCGGGCGACACGCTGTTCCTCGACGGTTGCGGCCGCACGGATCTTCCGGGTTCGGATCCCGAGCAGATGTACGAGAGCCTCACCACACGCCTTGCACGGGTGGACGACGACACCGTCCTGTACCCCGGGCACCAGTACTCCGTGGAGTCATCAGCCACGATGGGCATCACCCGTCAGCGCAATGTGGTGTATCGAGCCAAGTCCAAGGAACAGTGGCTCATGATGTTCGGGCACTGACGGCTCAGGGCTTGCGACCGTTGTTGTCCGAGCGGCGCCAGCGTGACTTCGTTGGCGGCTCCTCCTCGCGGAGATCGATGCCTGCCTCGGTCAGCCCGAGCGTGGGGAGCATCGGAGTGCTCCGTTGGACTCCGCGCAGCGATTCGGTCTCGAGCGTTCGGAGATCGATCACGCCGTCGGGTTCGAGGATGACCCCGTCGACCACCTCGCCGCTGTGGTGGGCCCGCTCGAGCGCCGCCTTGCGGAGTGCATCTGAGAGCGTGGTCATGAGTCCCTCCATTTGTTCGAACGCATGTCCAACGGTAGGGCGACTCCCAATCCGCCGCATGGGTCCGAGGAACTAAACCGGCCCGGTTGTCCCAATGTTGAGAAGTCGTTGGATTTCTCCGATGTCCCATGTGGGCGCCACACCACCGGCGTGGAGAAGGTGTTCGGCCAGCTCGGCAGCGGTGAGATCGTGTGCCTCGGCGAGGCCCCGAACGATGGTGCCGAGGTAGGCGGCCGACGGAGGTTCTGCGGCTCGGCGTTCGGGTGGTGACGAGCTGGTGAAGGTGGCGACCGGGACACCGTCGACGGGCTCGAGCCCGACAATCGTGTCGTAGGCCCTCGCGGCGATCACCGTGTGGATGTCGGCGCGAACCTGGTCGAACGGGATCGAGAGAGGGATGTCGGCGCCGTTCTCCTGGGCAACGACGTCGGCGAACTGCTCCTTGGTGATGAGGTAGCGCCGCCCCAGCGCCCCGACCGTGGCGGGACGATGTTCGAGAAAGGCCGGTGCGCCGTTCCACCGCACCGAGTGGCCCGCGAAGCGGATCCCCGAGCGAAAGGTGCAGGGGGCATCGGCGAGGGGGAGGGATCGGTCACGCGCCCCTCGCTGAGGCACGGATGCGCCGGCCGGCTTGCCTCCCCGCAGGTAACACAGGAAGCGGGCCCGGTTGACGTTGGATCCGTACGACGCGTACCAGATGAGGTGATCGCTGCCCGGCCGTGTCATGGCAGGAGCGTAGCGGGGGGCCGATCGTCAGCTGGGCCTCAAGACCTGCCGTGATGGGCCGATTGTCTCAGTACCGCCGTGATGGGCACGGCAACAGCGCTCGGACCGATCGAGCACGTGGAGGTCACGAAAATGAACGAGTCTTCCGGCGACTGGACCGATCCGTCGACCATGCGCGAACGCGAACTCGAACTCGAGGTGGCGCGCCTTCAGGCCGAGCTGGAAGCCGCCAACGGCATGGACGCCGGCGATGCCGCGTCCCGGTTCCTGACCCTCGCCGCAAGCACGGTGGACGCCGCGCTCGCAGACGCGCGTCGAGAAGCCGACGAGCTCGTGGCTGAAGTCACCGCCGACGCCGAAGCCCGCCGCGATGAAGCGACGCGGCTCGCCGCCGAGGCCGAGGCACGAGCGGATGCCATGCGCTCCGAGGCGGAGAACCATGAGTCGATCGTGACCGCCGCGCACGATACCGCGGGCCAGATCCGCTCCGATGCGGAGACCGAGGCGGCGAACCTCATCGCCACCGAACGGGCTCGCGTCGTCGAGGAGATCGAGTCGTTGAGCGAGGTTCGAGAGGCCCTCGAAGGCGAACGCGAAGCCCTCGAGTCCTATCACGGGGAACTACGCCGGAGGGTCCAGGAGCTCGCCGAGTCGATGGTGATCTTCATGACGACCGAACCCCCGATCGCGGCCACGGCCGCGCTCGAAGAGCTCATTTCCCCCGAAGAGCTCACTGCCCCCGAAGAGCTCGCCGCCGAGGAAGCGATCGTGGACGTGCCACTCGAACAGATGGTCGAGGAGGTCACCTCCGACGGTGACCCGATCGATGCTGACATCTCGTTCGAAGTGCCGGTCACCGACTTCGCCGCCGACCCCGACGCGGCAGCTCCGACCGCACTGTTCGGCGGGGCGCCAATCGTGGACGACACAGAAGAGGCCGAAACGTCTGCCGAAGACGAAGTGTTCGACATCCTCGACGAGGTGCCGCCCGCTCCCGTCGCCCCCAGCGCCGGCCTGTTCTCGCGAGCCACCGAGGAGGAGAGCACCGGGGAGGGAAGCGCCCTCTTCGGTGAACACGGCTTCCGCCTCCTGCAGCAGACCGATGCCGAGGAACTCGCCGCCGCTCTTGGTCATGAGGACGAAGCGGACGCGGCATTCGAGTCCTTCCTTGCCGGTGACTCGGACTCCGACCCCAGCCGCGACTGGCTCCTGCGCAACGACCAGGCGTAGAAGCGACGCTCGGCCGCGCCGGCTCAGCGCCGGAGACCGGCGATGGGGTCCTTCGGGCCGCGGAATGTGCCGCCGGCGATGGTCACGGGCGTGAGCAGCTCGACGACGTCACCATCGCTGAGCAGCGCGTTGAGGTTGCCGGCACCATCGCGTCCCATGTCGGAGATGCGGACCCAGGCACCTTCCCGGAAGATCCAGTTGCCGGGACGTACGAGCTCAGGTGGGAGCACCGCGCCGGGGCTGATCTCGACGCCGGCGGACGCCGTGTGGAGACGCACGAGCCGCACGGCCGGGAGGAGCAGGGAGAGGCCGATCACGGTCAGGCCGAACCCGAGCAGGGTCTCCAACCCTGAGCCGCTACGAATGGCGAGGGTGAGCAGGCAGGCGCCGATCCCCACGCTGGCGCTCGTGAACACGGTGACCAGGACGGTCGAGGACTTGTCCGCGGTGTTCAGGCGCGCACTGGGATCGAGGTCGATGAGACGGCCGGTGTCGGCGTACTCCAACAGCTGTTCTGTTGCGTCCTGAGGACGTTCTTCAACCCAACCCATTCTGAAACCTGCTACCGGATCGTCCAGCGTTCCGACGGATCGACGCGCGAAATGCTCGAAATCCATATGTCGGCAATATGATACAGCTTGCCCGGAAGAATCAAGAGTCTCCCGCCCATCGGTGTCCGAACATTCTGACAACTCACGGCGCGACCTGACTCGTACCGTGTGGCTCGAACCGGCCCGTGGCGACCAACATCGGCTCGCGCAGGTCGATGATTTCCCCACTGCTGAGCAGCGCGGAACGCCGGCCTCCGCTCCCGAAACCGGCCTCGTCGATGCGAGCCCAACTCTCGGCGTGATTGATCCAGTGGCCTCGCTTCAACGCGGCGACGGGCCGCAACTCGGCGCGTTCGACGCGAACCATGTGACTGGGCCGACGACGGGACCGACGCGCTGACACGGTCGGGACCAGAACGGCCAGCGCCGAACCAACGACGCCGAGGCCCATCACGAGTCGGGTGACCTCGGCCTCCGGGACCTGGGCCGGGGTGTGGAGCCCGCCGCGTCGTGCACAGCCGATCCGGGGAGGTGGAGACCTCGGATCGAAGCGACGACGCGGCGGGCGATCATGAGCACCTCACGCTGCGACGAAGATGCAGTCCTGGGGGCAGTCCTCTGCCGCATCCAGGACCGAATCGAGTAGCTCGTCGGACACAGTGGCTGCTTCGTTCGAGCCGAAACGGTGCTCGCCCACGGCGATGTAGGCGAGGCCGTCGGACTCGTCCGTCCCATCGCGGTCCAGACCACCATCACCGGTGAGGGCTACTGGGTCCTCACCAAGGAGGGCCAGGTTCTGACATTCGGCGACGCCGCTTTCGACGGTGCTGAGCGCGGTGGAGCCGCATGCTCGTGGGACGACACGATCGGCATGGTCACCTTCCTCGACGGTACTGGCACATGGGTCGTCGCCGACGACCTCCAGGCCTGGGCCTTCGGCGAGGCACGTGAGACCGGCCCGTTGCGCGCGAGCGACCCCATCGGTACCGAGCCGCCGCCGGACTTCCAGGGCTACCTGCCTCGTGACGACGATGACGTTGACGACGATCACGACCATGATCACGGCGACTCCGACGATGACGACATCGACGATGACGAAGAGGATGCTGACGACGTCGAGGGTGACGATATCGACGACTCCGATGATGGTTCCGGCGACGAGCCGGTCGAAGACGACGAAGAGAATGAGGAAGCGGGAGGCGACGTCTGATGCGTCCTGTCCGCACGTTGCTGGCAGCGGTGGTGGTCTTCATCGCCGCGGCCACGCCCGCGACTGCCCAGGATCCGGCACGGGTCGACGTTTCGCCGGGTGGCGTACTGCAGGACGGTGACGTGCTCACGGTCGACGGCAGTGGGTTCGCGCCCGGCGACACGGTGTTTCTGCTGTTGTGCAACGATGATGAGCGCCTCGGCGACTCCATCGCTCGTTGCAGCCTGGTGGGTACGGGCTCGACCGGCTACGAAATCGACCCTGGTGGTCGCTTCACGGCGAGCGATGTGGTCGTGATCGTCGGGCAGGTCGGGGCCAGCGAGATGGCCACGTGTCCGCCATCGGCTGCGCAGGCGATTCGAGGCGTCGGTTGCAGCATTCAGGTCGCTTCGGGCGATCTCGCCGAGGTCGCAGGCGTGCAGGTGGTTTACGACGGCCAGCCGCCTGCCGCACCGAACGAACTCGCCTTCACCGGCCTGCGCGATCTGCCCATCGTTCCCGTTGCCGCGATGCTCGCCCTCGGCGGCGTCGTGCTGCTTCTCGCCAGCATGGTCATCGGGCGGAGGCGTCGGCTCGAACCGGATGCACGCTGGATTACGACCGAAGCTCGCTCGGTCCGAAACGGCTGAAGCCCCCGAACCGGCGGCTCGGGAGCTTCAGATCACCATTGTGCGCGAGGGGGGACTTGAACCCCCACACCCTTTCGGGCACAGGCACCTGAAGCCTGCGCGTCTGCCAATTCCGCCACTCGCGCGTGGCCGCTCACCGGGTGAACGTGATCATAAAGCGTAGCGCAACCCCCGGCGATTGCGGCAGGGCTAGCCTCTCTTGCGTGGGCTTGCGATCCATCGAGCGACGGCTCGAACGATTTGTCGAAGACAGTGTCGGACGGTTCTTCCGCGGGGGTGTTCGCCCCGTCGAGATCAGCCATCGCGTCGCTCGTGAGATGGCGGATTCGCGATCCGTCGGAGTCCGTGGTCAACCGGTCGTCGCCAACCGCTTCTCTGTCGCGTTGGCCCCTGTCGACCTCGATCGTTTCGCCGATGTGCGCGATTCGCTGATCCGCGAGCTGTGCGACGCCGCGCGCGAGACGGCGCGCGATGAGGGTTGGGTCTTCATGGGGCCGGTGCAGGTCGAGCTCGTGGCCGATCCGAAACTCCGGGGTGGCGGTCTCTCCGTGCTCGCCCGGATGAAAGAGGCGGACGGCGGCGTCGGCGTCCTTCATCTCGCCAACGGGCAACAGGTCGTGTTGGGCGAATTCGTGCTCACGCTCGGTCGTTTGCCGGAGTGCACCATCACATTCGACGACTCCAACGTCAGCCGTGAGCACGCCGAGATCCGTCCCGACGGAACCGGCTTCGTCCTCAGCGACATCGGATCCACGAACGGCACCCTGGTGAACGACACGACGGTGACACGGCACCGTCTCGACGATGGCGATCGGGTGTGCCTGGGCGGCACCACGTTCTTTGAGTTCCGGGCCGGCTGACATGTCGGATCAGCTGCTCGATGTCTTTCGAATCTGCCTGCTCGTCCTCGTCTATCTGACCTTCTTCCGGGTCATCCGGGCCGTGGTCGTCGAGCTGCGCGCCGAGGTGCCGATGTCGGTCGCCGCCGACGCGCCGGCTCCTGCGCCCGTCGGGACCCGCCAGGTTCTGCCCACGACTCCCGCGGCGCCCGCAGGGCTCGTCGACGCGGCGGCACTCGTACTCGTCGCCCCCGTCGCCGGGGCGGGCACCCGGTTCACGTTGGAGCCGGAGACCACGATCGGCCGCGCCGCGGGCTGTGGCGTGGTGATCGACGATGCCCGGGTCTCGAAACTCCACGCCCGTGTCTTCCAATCGGGTGGAACCTGGTACGCAGAGGACCTTGGCTCCACCAACGGCACGCTCCTCGACGGCGAACCTCTCACATCGTCCCAACCACTCGGGATCGGTTCGCGCCTCCAGGTCGGCGATGTCGTGATGGAGCTCGTATGACCCAGTTCAAGTGGGGAGCGGCCACCGACGTCGGCCGGATTCGCCGGGCGAACCAGGATCATCACCTCGTCAGGGATGGCTTGTTCGTCGTGGCCGACGGCATGGGTGGTCACAGCGGCGGTGAGATCGCCTCCGAGGTCACGGTCGACGCGCTGCGCGAGTCCGGGGTGGTCAGTACCCTCGATGAGCTGATCGATCAAATCCAGGAGGCGAACGCCCAGGTCGTGGCTCGGGGCCGACGCGAGCCGGCTCTGCGTGGAATGGGCACCACGGTGTGCCTTCTGGCCGATCTCAGCCGGGCCGGTCCCCACCGGTTGGGCATCGCGAACGTCGGCGACAGCCGCCTCTATCGCCTGACCGACGATGGAGTTCACCAGCACACCGCGGATCACAGCCTCGTGGAGGCCCTCGTTCGCAGCGGCCGCCTGTCGCGCGCCGAGGCCGCCATCCATCCTCAGCGAAACATCGTCACCAGGGCGCTCGGCATCGATGAGAAGGTGCTGGTCGACGCATGGGAACTCGTGCCGGTCACCGGCGACCGCTATCTGATCTGCAGCGATGGTCTCTTCGGCGAGATCGGCGCACCGGAGATCAGCGAAGTCCTGCACTCGCTTGCGGATCCACAGGAAGCCGCCGAGGATCTCGTCTCGCGTGCGTGCGCCGCCGGGGGCCGGGACAACGTCACGGTCGTGGTTGTCGACATCGCCCGAGCCGATTCGGTGGACGACGTTCCCGACGATCGTGTCACCGACATCCGCAAGGCGCTGCCCGACGGAGTACTGGAGGGTCAGCACATCAGTGACGCCCTCCCTGAGGACGATGCCGACGATCCGAATCCTGATGAGATCGTGATGCCGCAGGCGACCAAGGTGTTCACCTGGCGCCTCGCCGCATTTGTCGTAGCGGTGCTGATGGTGCTCGTGGCGCTCATCGGCTCGTTGGCGATCTACGCACGATCGGCGTACTTCGTCGGTGTCGAGGGCGAGGAGATCGTGATCTATCAGGGCCGACCCGGCGGGGTCTTGTGGTTCGACGCCACGCTCGAGGAACGGTCCGGATTGCTCGTCGACGCCCTCGAGCCCCATGATGCCGAACTTGCGCTCAACGGTCTCGAGTTCGACAACCTCGAGGATGCCGAGGCGCACGTCGAGAACCTGCGCGAGCAGCTGTCGCCCGACGCGCCGTGACCGCGCTGGGCCAGCCGCGCCGCGAGCGTGTGGCGCCGATCTACGCCGTGCTGCGGCCCCGCCGTGTCGAGGCCGGGATTCTCGCCATGGTGGCGATCGTCGTGGTCGTGGCGTACGTCCTGGCGAGCCTTGGACGCACCTCGTCCATGCCGGCGAACATCGGCCCGTTCCTGGCGTGGATGCTGGCCCTGGGGATGGTGGCCCACATGGCCGTACGCCGGCTGGCCCCCGGTGCTGACCCGGTGATCCTCCCGATGGCATTGCTGTTGAACGGGCTCGGCTATGTGATGATCGCCCGTCTCGCCGAGCACGTGCCGGGCGGCTCGGATCTGGCGGGCCTGCAGGCGACCTGGACTGCAGTCGGGATGATCGGGTTCATCGTGACGCTCGCGCTCATTCGACCGGTTCGGATGCTCGTGGACTACCGCTATCTGCTCGGGGCCGCCGGGCTGGGGCTTCTCGTCCTCCCGTTCGTGCCCGGCGTGGGGCGTGAGATCCGTGGTGCACGAATCTGGGCCAGCCTCGGCCCGATCAACCTCCAGCCCGGGGAGTTCGCCAAGATCGCGTTGGCGGCGTTCTTCGCGGCCTACCTGGTGGATGCCCGAGACCTTCTGCGCAACCGGGTCGAGATCCGGGACCTGGTGCCGATCGGTATCGCTTGGGCAGGCTCGCTGGGTGTGATGGTGTTTCAGCGCGACCTGGGCTCCTCACTGCTGTTCTTCACCGTCTTCATCGTCTTGCTGTGGGTCGCATCCGAACGCACCATGGTTCTCCTGCTCGGGTTCGGACTCTTCCTCGTCGGTGCGGTCTTCTCGTGGTCACAGTTCAACCATGTGCAGCAGCGGGTTGACATCTGGCTCGATCCGTGGGCTGACGCCAGAGGCACCGGTTTCCAGATCGTGGAGGCGTCGTTCGCACTCGCGGACGGCGGACTGACTGGCACCGGGCTCGGACAGGGGGAGCCGGATCGTATTCCGATCGTGGAGACGGACTTCATCTTCGCGGCGATCGGTGAGGAGCTCGGACTCGCGGGCACCACCGCCGTTCTGATGGCGTTTCTGGTTCTCATCGGCTCGGGTCTGCGCATCGCCCTTCGGGCGACGCGCCCGTTCGACAAGCTCTTCGCCGTCGGCCTCACCACGCTTCTGGGGGTTCAGGCGTTCATCATCATGGGCGGCGTGCTGCGGGTCGTGCCGCTCACCGGGATCACCCTTCCGTTCGTCAGCTATGGCGGTTCATCGCTCATCGCCAACTATGTGCTTCTCGCCTTGCTGCTGCGGCTCTCCCACGATCAGCGGGTGACGCGGGACGAGGCCGCGGCGTGAACCGTCGGATTCGCCGGCTGGGGCTGGCCTTCGTCGTGCTCTATCTGGCGTTGTTCGTCCAGCTCAACCGAGTGCAGTTCTTCGGCGCCGAGCGGCTTCAGGAGCACACCATCAACTCCCGCGGCCTCATCCGGGACTTTGGTCAGGAGCGTGGCTCGATCGTCTCGGCCGACGGCGTGGTGATCGCTCGTTCCGTCGAGATCGGCGAACCGGTCGACTTCCGGCGGGAGTATCCCGAGGGTGAGCTGTATGCCCATGTAGCCGGCTACCAGTCGCTCAATGTGGCGGCGACGGGTCTGGAACGCGTCTACAACGACGAGCTCGCCGGCGTGACCGTGGAGCAGCAGTTTCGTTCGGTGATGGATCTGTTCAGTGATCGAGACACCACTGCCACACTCCACATCACACTCAGAGACGATGTGCAACGGGTGGCCCGTGAGGCGCTGGGTGATCGGCGTGGTTCGGTGGTCGCCCTCGATCCGCGGTCGGGGGCCGTGATCGCCATGTGGACCTGGCCGAGCTTCGACCCCAATCTGCTCGCCGATCCCGATGGCTCGGTGGCCAACGCCGCGTTCGAGGCATATCTGAACGACGCCGACGACCCACTGCTCGGCAAGGCGTACCGTGAGCTCTTCTTTCCGGGTTCGACCTTCAAAGTCGTCACCGCCGCCGCCGGGGTCGAGTCCGGGATGGTCGGTGCCTTCGCGCCGGAGTTCCCGGTCAGCGATTCCTATGCACCGATCCCCGCTGGTTCGCCCATCCGCAACTTCGCCGGTAGCTCCTGTGGAGGCGATCTCGTCGAGATTCTCCGCGTCTCGTGCAACACGGCATTCGCCGAGATGGGAGCGGAGTGGGTCGGGCCCGAGCAGATGATCGAGACCGCGGAGTTGTTCGGTTTCAACCAGACCCCGCCCATCGATCTCCCGAACGCGGCGACCTCCCGTTTCCCGACCGACTACGGGGTCCGGCTGGCCGACGTCGACTTCTACCGTGGCGCCGACGACATGATTCTCGCCAACGGAGCGGTCGATGTCTACGAGGACTCGGCCCGCCTCGCTCAGGCGTCGATCGGCCAGAACGACGTCGCCGCGACGCCGCTCCAGATGGCGCTGGTCGCCGCGGCGATCGCCAATGACGGGCAGATCATGGTCCCGCATGTGGTCGAGGAACTCACGGCGAGCGACGGCGTCAGCTACGACACGACGGAGCCGCGGTTGTGGCGTCAGGCGATCCGGCCCAGCAGCGCCGATGTGCTTCGAGCCGCGATGGTCGAGGTGGCGGTGAACGGTACCGCTCGCAACATGGCGGTCGACGGGCTGTTGGTGGGCGGGAAGACGGGCACGGCTCAGCTCGGCACCGATCCGCCCAACTCACACGCCTGGATCGTCGGTTTCGCGGGGACCGGTGACGGTGTTGCCGAACTCGCGATCGCCGTGATCGTCGAGGCTCAGGAGGGTGCCGGCGAACAAACGGGAGGTGCGGTGGCGGCTCCGATCGCCCGACAGGTGATCGAAGCGTATTTCCGGCTCGGAAATGGCTGAGCCGGCGTGCATCGGTCGCCGACGTAGGTCCCGTTAGACTCGGCTGCCATGTCCGAACAAGGACCCACCGTCTTCAACGGTCGCTACGAGTTGCTCCGTCACATCGCCCGCGGGGGCATGGCCGACGTCTATCTCGCGCGCGACGAACTACTCGACCGCGAAGTTGCGCTGAAGGTTCTCTTCCCCGAGTTCGCCAACGATCCCAGCTTCGTGGAGCGCTTCCGCCGCGAGGCACAGGCCGCCGCCAACCTCAACCACCCCAACATCGTGGGCATCTACGACTGGGGTCAGGAGCGTGGCACCTACTACATCGTCATGGAGCACGTCTCGGGCCGCTCGATGTCCGATGTGCTTCGCAGCACCGGACCCCTGTCGCCGGATCGTGCCGCCGAGATCGCCTCCGACGTGGCCGGTGCGCTCGGCGTCGCCCACGCGGCGGGGCTCGTTCACCGCGATGTGAAGCTCGGCAACATCCTGGTGTCCGACGGTGGCGACGTGAAGGTCGCCGATTTCGGCATCGCCACCGCCCTGCACGGCGGCACCGATGCCGGGCTCACCCAGCACGGTTCCGTCATGGGCACCGCCACCTACTTCTCGCCAGAGCAGGCACAGGGCAAGGCCGTCGACGGCCGCAGCGACCTCTACTCGCTCGGCGTCGTCCTCTACGAGATGCTCGCGGGCGCGCCACCGTTCCAGGCCGAGACTCCGGTCGCGGTGGCATACAAGCACGTCCAGGAGAAGCCCGAAGGCCTTCGGGCGCGTGGCGTCAACGTCGCGCAGTCGCTCGAAGCGATCACCATGAAGCTCCTGGCGAAGAGCCCGGCCAACCGGTACCCGGTGGCCGAGGACCTGCGCAACGATCTTCGTCGCTACCTGGCCGGTGCCCACAAGATTCCCGGCAAGGCCGGCGGCGCGGCCGCTGCCGGAGCTGCTGGTGGCGCCGCTGCTGCGGCTGCCGGAGCGAGTGCGGCATCTGCTGCGCCGGTGGACGCCACCACGGCCCAACCCGTCACTGCGGCGGCTCAGCCTGCGCAGCCGGTGCAACAGCCTGCTGCCGCCCAGCCCGCCATGCAACCGGGTTCAGCGCCTGCCGGCGTGGCGACCGACCCCAACGCGGCGGCGATGGCTGCCCAGTACCAGGGTGGCTACTACTACGAGGAAGCCCCCCGGGGCGGTGGCATCTGGCGCACCGTCGGCCTGCTCGCGGCCCTCGGCGTTCTCGTCGTGATTCTCGGCCTCCTGTTCGTGCAGTTCCTCGACGCGCTCGGTGGCGACGACACCGGTGACGATGCCGACGATGGTGAAACCGATGTCGTCCTGATCGACGTTCCCAGTGTTCTCGGTGACGACATCCAGGACGCTCAGGCCACCTTGCTCGAGTCGAACCTGGTGGTCTCGATCGAGTACCAGACCAACAGCGAAGTGCCGAAGGACCAGGTCTTCGGACAGAACCCGCCGTCAGGCGAGCGGGTCGACCCTGGCTCCACGGTCACCGTGCAGGTCAGCGCCGGCACGGAAAAGGTCGTGCCCAACGTGATCGGCGAAGACGTTGAAGCAGCCACCGCTGAGCTCCAGCAGCAGGGCTACTCCGTGCTGCAGACCCCGGCGACGAGCCCGCTCGACCCCGGCACCATCATCGACCAGAACCCCGGCGCCGGTGTTGCGCTCGCGGCGGGCGACGAAGTCGAAATCATCGTTTCCAGCGGTCCCGAGGTCGTCGCCGTCCCTGACGTCGAAGGTCTCAGCGTGATCGCCGCGGTGGACCTCCTGCGCTCGGAGGGCTTCACCGTCTCACCCGAGCAGCTCGAAGAGCCATCCGAGGAGATCGAGGAAGGCAAGGTCGTCCGCACCGACCCGGCCCTGAACACGCTTGTACCGTCCGGGTCTCAGGTGAGCATCGTGGTGTCCACCGGCTTCCCGCAGGTGGTCGTGCCACAGCTCGACGGCCTGTTCGCCGACACGGCGATCACCACCCTTCGCAATCTCGGGCTCGACCCGATCCCCGTGTTCGAACCGGTTCCGGTCGGGTCACCGCAGGTCGGCCGGGTGATCGCTCAGTCGCCGGCGGCGTTCGAGGAAGTCGATCAGGGCTCGCAGATCACCATCACGATCGGTGAGGCCACCGCGGAGACCACGACGACGACCACCACGACCGAGGCGCCGACCACGACCACCACCGAAGGCGGGGGTGGCTGACGGCACTCCTGTCAGCCGCGGCAGCGGCTCAGGAAGTTGCCGATCAGGTCGTGCCCCGCGGTGGTGAGCACCGATTCGGGGTGAAACTGTACGCCTTCGATGTCGTGCTCGCGATGGCGGATACCCATCAACAGGCCGTCGTCGCTCTCGGCCGTGATCTCGAAGACGTCGGGCAGGGTTTCCCGGTCGACGATCAGTGAGTGGTAGCGCGTGGCCTCCAGCGGAGCGGGCAAACCGTTGAACACGCCGGCATCGTGATGGCGGATCAGCGAGGTCTTGCCGTGCATCACTTGCGGCGCGCGGATCACCTCGCCGCCGAACGCCTGCCCCATGCACTGCATGCCGAGACACACACCGAAGATCGGAACGGTGCCGGCAAGGTCGGTGAGCACGTCCATCGACACACCGGCGTCGTCGGGCGTGCCCGGCCCCGGGGAGATCAGGATTCCGTCCGGATCGAGCGCGCGGATGCCGTCGAGGTCGATCTCGTCGTGACGGTGGACGACCGGCGCGGCGCCGAGCTCACCCAGATACTGCACGAGGATGTAGACGAACGAGTCGTAGTTGTCGATGACGAGGATCGTGGGGCGCTCGGCGGACACCCCGAGAGGCTACCCGCCCGGTCGTTCGGCTCTGCCGGCTATTCCGCGGCTTCGACCATGTGGCGCATGCCGGTCACGAGGTCGACTTCCGAGATCGGTCGATCGATCCAGGCGGTGGCGCCGGCCTCGCGAGCCTCACCCGCGGCGGAAGCGGGAGCGCCCTCCGGGCCGATCACCACGATCGGGATCGCCGCTCGACTCGGATCCGCCAACGCCCGGATCGAGCGGACGGCGCCCAGGTCGGTGTCGATCGCCACGACCGCGAAACCCGGATAGGTGTTGACGATCTCCGACGCGGCTCGAGCAAGGTCGCTCGCCCGCGCCGCGACACCCGCGCGGGTCAAGGTGTCCGCGATGAAACCGGCTGCATCAGGATCGGCAGCGACCACCAGAACACTGGCATCGGCGCCGGTGTCGTCGTGATCCGTCATCAGTCCTGCTGGGTTGCGTTCTCGGGTGGTGCCTCGGGAAGATCGGGAAGCTCAGCGTTTCGCGGGGTGCGTCCCCCGGCCAGCTCAGCGGCCTGAGCGACCCAACCGTCACGATTGATCCGGCCATCGAAGGCCAGATAGTCGTCGAGCTTCACGATGTACTCCGGGGGGAACGCCGCGATCTGTTCGAAGTGCACGATCCCGAGCTCGTGCAGCAGCGCTTCGAGCTTCGGCCCGACCCCCTTGATCACCTTCAGATCGTCAGGTTCGGTGTCTTCGCCGGCGTTGCCTTCGTCGGCCGTAGCCGGAGCACCCTCCGCGACTTCTGACTCCGGCTCGGCGACCAGGGTCTGCACGGGACTGCTCGCGGCGGCGAGCTCCTGCTGTGATGCGAGTTCGGCGGCCATGGCGTCGGCTTCACCGGCTTCGATTGCATCGAGCACGTGCATGGCGATGTCAGCGACGCGAACCTCGTCCTCTTCCTTGCCCGCGGCCTTCACGCCGTCGTCCATCATCACGTAACAGAACGGGCACGCCGTGGCGACGCGGGCCGCGCCGGTGTCGACCAGCTCCTGGGCCCGGACGTCGTTGACCTTCTCGCCGATGGTCTCCTCCATCCACATGCGAGCCCCGCCGGCGCCACAGCACATCCCCTTGGTGCCGTTGCGTTCGGCTTCGACGATCTCGATGCCGCCGAGCTTGCCGAGCACCTTGCGGGGCGCCATGTAGACGTCGTTGTGACGACCCAGGTAGCAGGAGTCGTGGTACACCACGCGCTCCTCGAGCTGTGCCTCACTGAGGTCGAGGCGGCCTTGATCGACCAGCCACTCCAGGAACTGCGAGTGGTGCACGACCTCGTAGTGGCCGCCGAGCTGCGGGTACTCGTTGGCGAGCGTGTTGAAGCAGTGCGGACACTGGGTGACGATCTTCTTGACGCCCATGGTGTTGAGCGTCTCGATGTTCTGGCTGGCGAGCATCTGGAAGAGGTACTCGTTGCCCGAACGGCGAGCCGAGTCACCGGTGCAGTTCTCGGCGGGGCCGAGGATGGCGAAGTCGACGTTGGCCCGCTGCATGAGCTTGGCCATCGCCTGGGTGACCTTGCGGTTCTTGTCGTCGAAGGCGCCGGCGCAGCCGACCCAGTAGAGGTATTCGGACTCGATCGGGTCGCCACCGTCGATCAGGTTGATGCCGTCCATGCCGTTGGCCCAGTCGGCCCGTTCGCCCTGGCTCATGCCCCATGGGTTGGCGGAGTTCTCCATCGAACGGAAGGCCTGGCCCAACTCGGACGGGAAGTCGCTCTCCATCAGGGTGAGGTAGCGCCGCATGTCGAGGATCTTGTCGAGGATCTCGATGTTGACCGGACAGATCTCGTCACAGGCCTTGCAGGAGGTGCAGCTCCAGAGCTCGTCCTGGGTGATGCGGTCGAACATCCAGTTGGCCGGCACCGTGATCTCGTCGTCGACCCCGATTGGAGGCGAAACGGTGGGGTCGCCGGTGCGGGCCATGATCTCGCCCGTCTTCAGCACGATCTCACGCGGATCGAGCGGCTTGCCGGTTGCATGTGCGGGGCACACCGACGTGCAGCGGCCACACATGGTGCACGCATCGGTGTCGAGCAGTTGCTTCCAGGTGAAGTCCTCGATGACCGAGGCACCGAAGGTCTCGAGCTCGGTGTCGCCCTCCACCAGGTTGGGCATCGCCTTCATGGCGCCCTTCGGACGGTCCTTGTCCTTCAGGTACATGTTCAGCGGTGAGGTGAACATGTGCCGCAGCATCGTCGTCGGGAGGATGATGAGGAACGCGATGAAGCTGACGACGTGGGCGCCCCACCAGAACTGATGCCAACCGGAGATGCTGCCGTTGTCCTCGACGAGGGTGGCGAGCGGATAGCCGATGAAGCTCCACTTCTCGAAGTCGGGCATGCCGTCATGGGCGATGCGGAAGGCCTCGGCGGCAAAACCGGTGACAGCGATGGCGAAGAACACGCCCAGGATCACCGCGTGCTCGGGCGTCGACTTGATGCGGATGCGGTAGGGCCGCCAGGCCCACGGGCCGTAGCGGCGAACGATCGCCCACACGATGCCGACGAGGAAGATGAGACCGGCCGCGTCACCGACCAGCACGTAGCCCTTGTAGACGTCGCCGTGGAGGAACTTGATGTCCTCCGGAATCTGATGGTTCACCTCGAGCACCGTCGTGACACCCAGCAGGATGATGAACCCGAAGTAGATCATCGAGTGCATGATCCCGGCGCCCGGCTCGCGCATGAGCGTCTGCATGTAGACGCCGGCACGGAAGTCGGCGAGGCGACGCTTGGCGTTCTTGGTCGTGGTGCGGCGGTTGTCGGGACGGCCACGCTCCCAGTTCTTCATCCGGTTGGAGAACTGCCAGGAGCCCCACACCAATGTCGCCGGGATCACCGTGTAGAACCCGAGCTTGATCGCATCGGGGATGTTGTCGAACACCTCGCGGGTGACGGTCGACTCGTCGTGCCAGTCGGTGATGAACGGCAGGACGTATGACCCGAACGTGAACAGGGCAATACCGATGCCCATGGCTCGAACGAGTTGGTGAGGCTTCAGGCGCGATTTCATGGCGCCGCAAAGATACCTCTCTCTGCACCGCGCTCGCGCACTGGCGAACCCAGTTGGGACAGCTGGGGTCAGACCCCTGTCCCATCCGGGTACCGCCACACCGGGCCCGGCGATGATTCACATCTCCGAAACACTCGGGAAACGGCCGTTTCCTACCGTTGGGTGCATGGATGTGGCACTTGTGCGTTGGCCGGCCGGAGCAGACCAACTCGAGCGGTTGCGAGAGCAGCGTTCGCCCCGGCTGCTCGTCGTCGCGGAGAACGCACCACCGCCGTCACCGATCGATGAACTCGAGGACTGGGTCCGCACACCTGTGGATCAGGGCGACATCCGGGCGCGGGTCGCCACACTCGCGCAGCGAGCAGAGCGGCTGCTCGTTCCCTCGATCGACACGGACGATGTCGTTCACTTCGACGGCGCTCTGGCACCGCTTTCCCCGGTCGAAGCCCGACTCGCTCGACCGCTCGTGGCGGCCTTTCGAACCGTCGTGTCACGATCCGACCTCGCGCGAGCGGCCTGGGATGGTGACGATCCAGGACGAAACGCCCTCGATGTTCACGTCTCCCGGCTCCGGCGCCGCCTCGAGGCATCCGGACTCAGAATCAGGACCGTTCGTTCGCGCGGCTACCTCCTCGAGACCGGGTGACCGGTGGCGACCTGACAGGAAGCGGTCAGGCGTTGGATCCGAATCGGTAACCGTCGGCGAACGGCCGAGAAACCGACGCTTCGTAGCTTGCCGTCATGTTCAGGAAACGTTCACTCATCAGCCCCGCCGTGGTCGCCGCCACCCTGTGGGCATCGCCCGCCAGCGCCCAGGAGGAGGGCCTGTCCGCCGAGGCGGTACAGGCCGTCATGGACAACCTCTGGCTGGTCATCGCCGGCTGCATGGTGTTCCTCATGCAGGCAGGATTCGCGCTGGTCGAGGCTGGTCTGACCCGGGCCAAGAACATCGGCAACATCATGGCGAAGAACCTCGCCGACATGGCCATCGGCACAATGGCCTTCTTCATCGTCGGTTGGTCGATCGCCTACGGCACGTCCGACTCGAAATGGTGGGGCGGCCTCAACGACTTCTTCTTCAAGGATTCTGCCGACCCGGCCGCGATCTTCGACACGTCGGGTGGGCTGACCCCCGCCACCGGGTTCTTCTTCCAGGTCGTCTTCGCGGCCACGGCCGTCACGATCGCCTCGGGAGCGATGGCGGAGCGCACGAAGTTCTCGACCTACCTCGTCTTTGCCGCGGTGATGACCGCCATCATCTACCCGGTGGTCGTCCACTGGACCTGGGGCGGCGGCCTGATCGCCCAGATCGAGATCGGCGGGCGTGTCTACTCGGACTTCGCCGGCTCGACGATCGTCCATCTCACGGGCGCGGTGGCTGCCCTCGTCGGCGCCGCGATGCTCGGCCCGCGCCTCGGCAAGTACGGACCCGACGGTCGGCCGCGGGCCCTGCCCGGTCACAACGTCGGATTCGCCGTCGTCGGCGTGTTCATCCTCTGGTTCGGATGGTTCGGATTCAACGCAGGCTCGGAGCTCGTGGCCGACGCGATCGTGCCGTTCCTCGCCATGAACACCCTGATGGCCGCAGCGGCCGGCGTCATCGGCGCCACGGCGATCATGTGGTTCAAGACCGGCATCGCTGATGTGGCCATGGCCGGCAACGGCGCCTTGGCCGGCCTCGTTTCGATCACCGCTCCCGTCGGGACGGTCGAACCATGGGCCGCGGTGGTCATCGGCTTCCTCGGTGGTCTGATCGTGGTCGTCTCTGTCCTGTTCTTCGACCGCATCCGTATCGATGACCCGGTCGGTGCCATCTCCGTCCACGGTGTGTGCGGCATCTGGGGCACCTTGTCGATCGGCCTCTTCGCCCGCTACGACGACGCCTTCCTGGGCGCCGAGAACGTCGGTCTGTTCTACGGCGGCGGTGCCTCGCAGCTCGTGGTGCAGGCCGTGATGGTCGTGATCGTGGTTGCCTGGGTCGGCGCCACCAGCTTCGCCCTGTTCAAGGTCCTCGATCGCACGATCGGCCTCCGAGTCGATCCTGAGGAGGAGTCGGCCGGTCTGGACGTCGCCGAACACGGCTCCGCCGGCTACGGCCTCGAGACCGTCGGCCTCAGCTGACGAGGTCTGTAACGCTGGGGTCTGTCCCCAGCGTTACAAGACCTCAGGCTTCGCGGTTGGCGTTGATCAGGCGGCCGATGAAGGCGGCCATCTGTTCGCGGGTGACGTAGTCGCCTGGCGAGTAGAGGGTGCCGCCGTCGGTGCCGGTCGTGATCGCGAATTCCTTCATGCACGTCACGTGAACATCGGCATAGGAGGCGCCAGTGACGTCTGGGAACCCGTGATGCGGCGAGATCGGGCACTCGACCTGGATCGGCCGTACCCGATGGCTCAGATCGACGGGTTCGAGGGCGTCGCCCATATGCGATGGGTGGTCGCCACGGCTCGTCGTGATGCCGATCCCGCCTTGGCCGCTGTCGTTCGCCCCCCAGCAGGCGATGGTCTCGTCGTCGAAGAGGGCGCACGCGTGCCTGCGCCCGAGTGAGAGCGCGAGCGGGGCATCGCCCAGATCGACCTCAGGGAGGTCGTCGCCCATCGGGCCGACACCGTCGCCGCGGGCAGATCGTCCCCCATCAACCCGATGCCGTTTCCGCGATGATCGGTGTCGCCGAGCCCGAGGCGTCCACCCCAGTTGGCGCCCCAACACTTGAGGTCACCGTTGTCGAGGATCGCGCAGTTGTGCTGCGAGCCGGCGGTGATCGAGACCGCGGTCCGACCCGTGCCGAGATCGACCGTCGGCAGATCGTCGCCCATCGGGCCGACGCCGTCACCGCGTGTGTCGGTGTTGCCGAGTCCGAGTTCGCCCCTCGAATTGCTGCCCCAGCACTTCACCGGGGCGTCGTCCAGCAATGCGCAGGTGTGCCAGTTGCCGGCGGCGATCACCGCCGCAGCTCGTCGGTCCCCCGCTGTGGACGTGCCCGATGGATCAGCACCGGCCGTGCCCGTGAGGCCGAACGTGATTGTTGCGATGACGGTGAGTGCGGCGAGGCTGCGGCGAAGAGGGCGCATCGTTCGATTGAACGGGTACGGCTGCGTGCCGTCGAGGGTGCTCGCACCACTCTCCGAGGGGAGGCCTGCCTCCCCTGCGCTCGAGGTGATGGTGCACCTCGGAGGAAAGTTGATGCATGGGCGCTCAACTTTCTGCCAGTTTGCGGAATAGGTTCGGTATTCTCCAGGTTCACGTACTCGAATCCCCCACACCGCGGTGCAGAACCGCAGCAAGAATCAGGAGAAACCCCATGCCAAAGGCTGTCGGTATCGACCTCGGCACCACCAACTCTGTTGTCGCTGTCCTCGAGGGTGGCGACCCGGTCGTCATCCCCAATGCCGAGGGATCACGCACCACCCCGTCCGTCGTCGCGTTCGCCAAGGACGGCGAGGTCCTCGTTGGTGAGGTGGCCAAGCGTCAGGCGATCACGAACCCCGACCGCACGATCCGCTCGGTGAAGCGCCACATGGGCACGAACTGGACCGTCGACATCGACGGCAAGGGCTACAACCCCCAGGAGATCTCGGCCCGCACCCTGATGAAGCTGAAGCGCGACGCCGAGGAGTACCTGGGCGACACGGTCACCCAGGCCGTCATCACCGTGCCCGCCTACTTCGACGACGCCCAGCGCACCGCCACCCAGGAAGCCGGCGCCGTCGCCGGCCTCGAAGTTCTGCGCATCATCAACGAGCCCACCGCGGCCGCGCTGGCCTACGGCCTCGACAAGGAGACCGACGATCAGACGATCCTCGTCTTCGACCTCGGTGGCGGCACCTTCGACGTGTCGGTGCTCGAGCTCGGCGACGGTGTCTTCGAAGTGAAGTCGACCGCCGGCGACACCAAGCTCGGCGGCGACGATTGGGACGATGCGGTGATCGAATGGCTCGCCGGCCAGTTCAAGAACGACCACGGCGTCGACCTCACGGCGGATCCGATGGCGGCCCAGCGGCTCAAGGAAGCGGCCGAGAAGGCCAAGATCGAGCTGTCGCAGACCCAGTCGACGCAGATCAACCTGCCGTTCATCACCGCCACCGACGCGGGACCGCTGCACCTCGACTACGAACTGACCCGCGCCAAGTTCCAGGACCTCACCTCCGACCTCCTCGGTCGCTGCAAGGGCCCCTTCGAACAGGCCATCAAGGATGCCGGCCTCACCAAGGGCGAGATCGACCAGGTCGTGCTGGTCGGCGGTTCCACGCGTATGCCTGCGGTTGCCGAACTCGTGCAGGAGATCGCCGGCAAAGAGCCGAACAAGACCGTGAACCCCGACGAAGTCGTCGCCATCGGCGCGGCGGTCCAGGCCGGTGTTCTGCGCGGTGAGGTCAAGGACGTTCTGCTCCTCGACGTCACGCCGCTGTCGCTCGGCATCGAGACCAAGGGCGGCGTGATGACCACCCTGATCGAGCGCAACACCACCATCCCCACCCGCAAGAGCGAGACCTTCACCACGGCCGAGGATTCCCAGCCGTCGGTCGAGATCCATGTGCTCCAGGGCGAGCGTGAGATGGCGGCCTACAACAAGACGCTTGGCAAGTTCCAGCTGATCGAGCTCCCACCGGCGCCGCGCGGCATGCCGCAGATCGAAGTCACCTTCGACATCGACGCCAACGGCATCGTGCACGTGAGCGCCAAGGATCAGGCCACGGGCAAGGAGCAGTCGATGACCATCACCGGTCAGAGCTCGCTCGACAAGGATGCCGTGGAGCAGATGATCAAGGACGCCGAGGCGCACGCGGAAGAGGATCGCCAGCGCAAGGAAGAAGCGGAGATCCGCAACACCGCCGACAGCCTCGTCTACCAGACCGAGAAACTGCTGAAGGATCAGGCCGAAGAGGTCTCCGATGACGAGAAGGCCACCATCGAGGCCAAGCTCGCCGACGTGAAGACCGCCCTCGAGGGCACCGATCTCGACGTCATCAAGGACTCCACCGAGGCCCTGATGACCGCGAGCCAGGAGTTCGGCCAGCGTCTCTACGAAGCGGCGGCCGCTGCCGAGCGCGAGTCCGAGGCGGAGGCCAGCGCCCCGGCTGACGACGAGGTCGTCGACGCCGAGATCATCGAGGACGACGCCGAGGAAGAGTCGGCGTGACGGACTCCGCCGTCGCCGACGACGGAGCGTCGGATCCGGAGCAGCCAGATGGCATCGTCGGCGACGATGCCAGTGAGGAGCCCGAACTCGCACCACCCACGGTCGAGGATCTCATCGACGCGCTGGAATCCGTTTCCCGAGAGCGAGATGAGAACTTCGATCACTGGCAGCGCGTGTCGGCGGAGTTCGCCAACTTCCGCAAGCAGGCCGAGAAGCGAAACGCCGAGTACGCGGCCCAGGCCGGGTCGCGGCTCGCCCTGGCGCTGCTCCCGGTGCTGGATGCCTGTGAGGCCGCTGCGCAGCAGGGGGTCGAAGGCATCGATGCGGTCGCCTCGCAGCTCAAGGGTGCGTTGGAGCGCCAGGGGTTGCAGGTGATCGCCGACGAGTCCGAGCCGTTCGATCCCAACCGTCACGAAGCCGCGATGACCGAACCCGGTGACGAGGGCCAGACCGAGCCGATCGTCGGACAGGTCCTGCGCACCGGATACGCCTGGAACGGGCGGGTCCTGCGGGCGGCGATGGTCAAGGTGAAGGGCTGAGTCCCGAAGGGTTGAAGGAGGTGTTTGATGGCTGAACCGCAACGTGAATGGCTCGAGAAGGACTACTACGCCGTGCTCGGCGTGTCAGAGACTGCTTCGGCCAAAGACATCACCAAGGCGTATCGCAAGCTCGCCCGCGAGCTTCACCCCGACGCCAACCCCGGTGATGCCACGGCCGAGGAACGCTTCAAGGAAGTGTCCTCCGCCTACGACGTCATCGGCGACGAGGACAAGCGGAAGAGCTACGACGAAGTCCGCCACATGGGCCCGATGGGTGGCATGTTCGGCGGTGGCGGCGGGCCGGGTGCCGGGGGCTTCAGCGGTGGCGACATGGGCGACATCGGTGACCTGCTCGGTGGTCTGTTCGGCCGCGGCGGCCGTGGAGGTCGCGGTGGACGAGGCGGCCCGCAACAGTCGCGGGCGCAGCGCGGGAGTGACCTCGAGGCCGAACTGAAGCTCGACTTCGACGACGCCGTCAACGGTCTCGAGACCTCGATCCAACTCACGAGCGAGGCGACGTGTTCCACGTGTTCGGGTTCGGGGTCGAAGCCGGGCTCCGCCCCCAAGCGCTGTCAGCAGTGTGAGGGGCGAGGGCTCGTCGACGACAATCAGGGCTTCTTCTCGATGAGTCGCCCGTGCCAGGCGTGTGGTGGTCGAGGCTCGATCATCACCGACCCGTGCTCGACGTGTCGGGGCCAAGGCACCGAGGTGCGCCCCCGCGACGTGAAGGTGCGGATCCCCGCCGGCGTCAAGACCGGCCAGAAGATCCGGCTGAGGGGTCGTGGTGGTCCCGGTCGCAACGGTGGTGAACCCGGCGATCTCTTCGTGCACGTGAAGGTCAGGGATCACCATCTCTTCGGGCGTTCCGGCAAGGACCTCACGCTCCACGTCCCGATCTCGTTCGCCGAGGCCGCCCTCGGTGCCGACGTGGCCGTTCCCACGCTCCACGGCGACACCGTGAAGATCCGTATCCCCGCGGGCACCGCCACCGGCAAGAAGTTCCGCGTTCGCGGCAAGGGGGGAAACCCCGACCTCGTCGTCACGGTCGAGGTCGCCGTCCCCGACGATCTCACCGATGATCAACGAGCGGCCGTGGAAGCCCTCGCCGCGGCATCACCCGACAGCCCTAGGTCACACCTCGGGGTCTGACCCCATCGCTACCGAAAGGAGCACTCATGTCAATCCCCGACAACGACAATGATCGTTTCAACCGGGCCGTGTACGTGATCTCCGTAGCCGCCGAGCTCTCGGGCATGCACCCCCAGACGCTTCGCATCTACGAACGCAAGGGTCTGGTCGACCCGGCGCGGACCGGTGGCGGGAGCCGCCGGTACTCCGATGCCGACATCGCCCTGCTCAACCGCATCCAGGAACTCACCAACGAGGGTCTGAACCTGGTCGGCGTCAAGCGTGTGCTCGCGTTGGAGGCGCGTGTCGCCGATCTGGAGGCGAAGCTCGCGGGAGCGCTCGGGGCCGCTGACCTCGCGGCCGAGACCACCCTGCGGCAATACCGCGGTGAGCTGGTGCCGATCAATCAGGCCATCACGCTCTACAAACGCCGGAAGTAGGAATATCCGACACCCTTCCAAAGTTGAGTCATATGCACTCAACTTTGGCGAGAACGTCATCGCCACAACCCTGCCCGGCCGACTGGAGGACCCATGGCACTCGATCCCAACCGTTGGACGCTGAAGACCACCGAAGCCTTCTCGGCGGCCACTGAAGCGGCTCGCGCCGCATCGCATCCCGAGGTCGTACCCGAACACCTCCTCGTGGCCTTGCTAGGCCAAGAGGAAGGCATCGTCCTTCCGATGCTCCACAAGGTGGGGATCGACCCCCGCAAGGCCCGCACCGACGCCGAGGCCGCGGTCGCCAAGTTGCCCAACGCCTATGGCTCGGACCCACAGCTGAGCAGCGAACTGCGCGCCCTCCTCGAGCGTGCGGACGGGGTTCGAGGTGACCTGCAGGACGAGTACCTCTCGACAGAGCACATCCTCCTCGCCGGCGCCGAAAAGCTCGGCGTCGACAAGGAGAGCCTGTTGAACGCCCTGCGCGAGGTGCGCGGCACGCATCGGGTCACGAGTCAGAACCCCGAGAACCAGTATCAGGCGCTCGAACGCTTCGGCCGCGACCTCACCGAGGCCGCTCGAGACGGCGAACTCGATCCCGTCATCGGTCGAGACGAGGAGATCCGCCGAGTCATCCGGGTTCTCAGCCGTCGGACCAAGAACAACCCGGTTCTCATCGGCGAGCCCGGTGTCGGCAAGACGGCCATCGTCGAAGGGCTCGCGTCCCGAATCGTCGAGGGCGACGTGCCGGAGAGTCTGCGCAACAAGCGGCTGATCTCGCTCGACATGTCGGCCATGGTCGCCGGCGCCAAGTACCGCGGCGAGTTCGAGGAACGGCTTCAGTCCGTGTTGAAGGAGATCGAGGACGCCGATGGTGAAGTCGTCACCTTCATCGACGAGATGCACACGGTCGTGGGTGCCGGCGGCGCCGAGGGTGCGATGGACGCGGGCAACATGCTCAAGCCGATGCTCGCTCGCGGCAAGCTGCGCATGATCGGCGCCACGACGCTCGACGAGTACCGCAAGTACATCGAGAAGGACGCGGCGCTCGAGCGCCGCTTCCAGCAGGTGCTGGTGGAGCCGCCTTCGGTCGAAGCGGCCATCGCGATCCTGCGCGGGCTGAAGGAGCGCTACGAAGTCCACCACGGCGTGCGCATCCAGGACTCCGCGCTGGTCGCCGCCGCGGTCCTCAGTGATCGCTACCTCACCGGCCGCTTCCTCCCCGACAAGGCGATCGACCTCATCGACGAGGCCGGCAGCAGCCTGCGCATCGAGATCGACTCGGTGCCGACGGAGATCGATGTCGTGGAGCGTCGCATCCGCCAGCTCGAGATCGAACGGCTGGCCTTGGCCAAGGAGACCGACGCAGCCTCACGCGAGCGCCTCGAGGATCTCGATCGCGAACTGGCCGACCTCACCGAGTCGTCGGCCGGACTCTCCGCGCGCTGGCAGGCGGAGAAGGACGCCATCACCGCGATGCGCGAAGTCAACGAGGAACTCGAATCCGTGCGCGGCGCCGTCGAACGAGAAACCGACCTCGAGAAGGCGGCCGAACTCCGCTACGGCCGGATTCCCGATCTCGAACGCCGCTTCGCCGATGCCAAGGAGAAGCTCGACAAGATCCAGGCCGAGGCATCGATGCTGAAGGAAGAGGTGGACGAGGAGGACATCGCCGAAGTCGTCAGCCGCTGGACCGGCGTTCCGGTGTCACGACTGATGGAAGGCGAGGTCGACAAGCTCATCCGGCTGGAGGACCATCTCCACGAACGGGTCGTCGGCCAGAACGCCGCCGTCGATGTCGTGGCGAACGCGATCCGGCGCTCCCGCGCCGGGCTCTCGGACCCGAACCGGCCGATCGGTAGCTTCTTGTTCCTCGGACCGACCGGCGTCGGCAAGACCGAACTCGCTCGGAGCCTCGCCGACTTCCTGTTCGACGATGAGCGAGCGATGGTGCGCATCGACATGTCGGAGTACATGGAGAAGCACAGCGTCAGTCGGCTCATCGGCGCCCCGCCTGGTTATGTCGGCTACGACGAGGGTGGTCAGCTCACCGAGACCGTTCGGCGCCGCCCGTATGCAGTGGTGTTGCTCGATGAGGTCGAGAAGGCCCACAACGACGTCTTCAACGTGTTGTTGCAGCTCCTCGACGACGGCCGTCTCACGGATGGGCAGGGGCGTACGGTCGACTTCTCCAATGTGATCCTGATCATGACGTCGAACCTGCGTGGAGAGCCAGGAGACTTCTTCCGCCCCGAGTTCGTCAACCGGATCGACGACATCGTGCGGTTCCGTGCCCTCAGCGAGGACGATCTTGTGCAGATCGTCGACATCCAATTGGAGGGTCTTGCGAAACGCCTCGGCGATCGCCGCATCTCGCTCGACGTCACCGACGACGCGAAGGCGCTCATCGCTCATCGTGGCTACGACCCGGCGTTCGGTGCTCGTCCGCTCAAGCGGCTGATCCAGCGTGAGATCGGAGATGCACTGGCCCTGGCCATTCTCGAGGGCCGATATGGCGAAGGTGACACCGTCGTGGTCGCGGTGGAAACGGCGGCCGTGCCGACCGACGACGACGTGAACGACGACCCCACCGGTGAGCCTATGGACAACCGGGTTCTCGTCCTCCGGTGAACCA
>JAERSO010000046.1 GCA_016845585.1 Acidimicrobiaceae bacterium
GTGCGGGCGGATCGAGCGGAGGGTCAGCCGCCGCCGTCGCCTCCGGAATGCTCCCCGCCTGCCATGCAACCGACAGCGGCGGGTCGATCCGCATCCCGGCCTCGAACTGCGGCCTCTTCGGGATGAAGCCGACGCGTGGCCGCGTGCCGCTCGGCAACAACGCATCCGAGGGGCTGGCCGGACTGAGCACCGGAAACGCGGTGAGTCGCTCCGTGCGGGACTCCGCCCTCGCCCTCGACATCGCATCGGGTCCGCTGTCGACCGACTTCTACTTCGCCCCCGCCGGGCCACCGTCGTTCGTCGGCGTGCTCGACGAGCCGCTCCGGCCGCTCCGCATCGGCCGCTGGGTCGCCGGCCTCGCCGGCGAGCCCGTGCACGCCGACAACGTGGCCGCAGTCGATGCCGCGGGCGCCGTGATGGAGTCGCTCGGCCATGCGGTGATCGATGTGACCCCTCCGATCGACGGGCATGACCTCCGGGGTGCCCTCGACTGCCTCTTCAGCGTCAACATGGATGCCATCGTCCGAATGCTCCGTTCCGCGATGCCACACCTGCCGGTCGACGATCTGCTCGAGCCCGCCACGGTGGCGTGCGCCGACGGGGCGGGCCGGTTCAGCGCCGTCGACTATGTGAACGCCCAAGCATTCGCTCGAGCCACGACCGCCGGCATGGCCGCATACTTCGCCGACATCGATGTCGTCATGTCCCCCACTCTCGCCAACCCACCGCTTCCTCTCGGCGAACTCGATCCACGAACCCCCGATTGGGACGGCTTTCTCCAGCGGATGCTCGACGAGATCCCGTTCACTGCGCTGTTCAACCTCACCGGTGGCCCGGCGGCCACCATGCCGGTCGGCCAGTCCGCCGATGGTCTGCCGATCGGCGTGCAGATCGGTGGCCCGCTCGGAAGCGAGCCGCTGCTCCTACAGCTCGCCCGCGCCGTCGAAATCGCCACGCCGTGGCATCACCGCCGGTGAACGCGGCCGGCGAGGTACCCGTCGACACCTGGGTGGCCTTCTGCGAGACGACGGCCGGCGGAAGCGCCGCTGGGATCGTGCACGATGGCACCGGCCTGACAGACGACGAGATGCAGGCGATCGCCCAAGCCGTTGGAGTTCCCGCCACGTGTTTCGTCCAGGACGTCAGCCCGGCACAGGTGGACGTGCGGTTCTTCTCGACGCTGACGGAATACGGCATGTGCGGACACGGCACCATCGCCTTGCTCACCGCGCTCGTCGAAGCAGGACGGATCGAATGCGAGACCGAATCTCGACGTGTCGATCTGGTCACGCCGACCAGCCGTGCGGCGCTGCGACTACGTCGCCGGGCCGATGGCCGCCCCGAAGTCATGCTCAGCCTCGGCCCCGCACCCTTGCGCTCGACGAGTATCCGCGCTGATGAACTCGCATGTGTGCTCGGCGCATCGAGCGACGCGTTCGGCACCATCCCCCTCGAGCAGAGCCCATCCGATTTCGTCCACCTGATCGTGCCGACCACCGGGCTCGATGCGCTGGCGTCGCTCTCACCGGACTTCGTCGGACTCGCCGACCTCTGCCGCGCGCACGGGGTGCACACCGTGGCCGCCTACTCATCGGTGGCCGGTGACCCGGCAAGCACGATCCGGGTACGCGACTTCTGCCCCGCCACGGGCACCGATGAGGCGCCGGCCACCGGCACCACCAACCGAGCGGTCTCTGGTCATCTCGCCCGCCACGACATCCACGGCCTGGGCACGACCGGTGCCCACACGGTCAGAGCGGAGCAGGGTGTGGAAATGGGACGCCCGAGCCTGATCACCACGGCGATGGAGGTCGAGGACGGAGTCGTCACTGCCATCGCGGTCGGCGGTGTGGCCACGCGCCTCCAGTGAGCCCCTAGATCGCGACGCCGCGACTCCATGCGTCGTACAGCGTGGCGTACTCGCCCCCGGCGTTGATCAGATCCGCGTGGGTGCCGGTCTCGACCACCCGACCATCGGCGAACACGACGACGAGATCGGCACGCTCAGCAGTGGACAGTCGGTGCGCCACGGTGACTGTCGTGCGGCCCTGCTTGAGGCGGTCCAGCGCCTCGGTCATGGCCAGCTCTGTGGCCGGATCGAGCGATGACGTCGCTTCGTCGAGGATCAGGACCCCCGGATCGGCGAGTGCGGCCCGCACCACGGCGACCAGCTGACGCTCACCCACCGAGAGGCCGTCGCCGGCCGGTCCGATTTCGGTTGCGAGGCCTTCCGGCAGGGAATTCACCCAGACGGTGAGGCCGAGATCGGCGATTGCGGTGGTGATGTCGGCGTCAGTGGCGTCGTCACGGCCCATCCGGATGTTCTCGCTCACCGGCATGGCGAACAGGAAGCCATCCTGCGGCACCATGCGCACTGCGTCACGGCGATCGGCCTCGGACAGGCGACGTACGTCGACACCACCGAGCGCCACCGAACCCTGGTCGGGGTCGGCGAGTCGGCACAGCAGCCGGGCCAGCGTCGTCTTTCCGGAGCCCGTCGCTCCCACCACAGCCACCGCCGTTCCCGCTGGAATGTGCAGCGAAACCTCGTGGAGAACCGCGTGATCGTCATAGGCGAACGACACTGCGTCGATGTCGACCTCGAGCGGCCCGGCATGGATGGGAAGCGGATCGACGGCCGGAGGGATCGCCTGCGGGCGGGTGGCGAGCTCGATCGTGCGCTGCCAGCCGGCGAGCGCAAGCGTGGTGTCGTCGATCACCTCCGTCAGCTCCGCGATCGGCGTGAGGATGATCTGCACGAGGAACAGGATTGCGACGGTCTCGCCGAGCGTGGTGCCGTCTGACCCCAGCCACGCAGCGGTGAGGACGACAGCGGAGATCGCGATGGTGCCGAAGATGTCGGAGATCGTGAACAGCCACGCCATCACCTTGTTGGCGTGGATCTGGCTGTCGTACAGGCGGACGACATCGTCGTTGAGCCGGCCCGAGGCCGACGCGTGCTGACCGAAGGCGCGGATGACCTCGCCGCCGGCGATCGCCTCGTTGGCGTCGCTGAGAAGATCCGCGGTGTGTTCGCGCACCACACCGATGCGTTGCTGGCGCGCCCGCTGGAGGCTCACGAGGATCGGCACCATCAGCGCCAGCGCCACGGTGGCGATCAGGGCGAGAGGCCAGGAGTAGACGAACATCGCGATGGTGGCCGTGAGCGCGATGCTCGTGTTGACCAGCCAGGAGTAGGCACCCCAGTCGACGAACCGGGTCAGGGCCTCGATGTCACCCGTGGTGCGGCTGACGAGGTCACCTTGCCGTTCGGTGGCGTGCTCGGCCAGCGAAAGGTCGACGGCACGACGCAAGACGACGCTGCGGAGCCGGGCGAGGGCCATCTCGCTCGTGCGGATCAGCACGATCTGGCCGATCACCGAGAGCAGCACCACCCCGACGACCACCGCGGTTGTGATCCCGGCGAGGGTCAGCAGCTCACCACGGTCGTAGCCGCCGGCCTGGAGCAGATCGCCGTCGATGAGGCGCTGGAACAGGACGGGAATGACGACCCGCCCGAGTCCGAGGATCACCCCGGTGCCGAGCAGCAATCGGATCACCGGTCGGAACTCCGGGTTCAGCGCCAGTCCCGCCCGAAGGATCGAGAACGCGGTCACGTCGGTGTCCTCGATCGTCTGGTCCGGGGTCGAGTCGCTCACAGCGCCGCCTCCCGCTCGTAGGCCGCCACGAGGTCGCGGTAGACGGGGTTTCCGAGCAGCGACTCGTGATCGCCCAGCTCGGCGACTCGACCATCGATGACCAGCGCCACCCGATCGGCCCTGGCCATGGCCGCGACTCGGTGGGTGACCATGACGACCGTTGTCGAGAGCTCGGCGAGGTTGGCGAGAATCTCCTCCTCACGCACCGGATCGACCGCTGACGTCGCGTCGTCGAGCAGCACCAGGCCCGGAGAGCCGGCGAGAGCCCGCGCCAGCGCGATGCGCTGGCGCTGGCCGCCCGAGACGGCCACGCCACGTTCGCCGACGACCGTGTCGAACCCGTCGGGCAGGATGTCGACGAGATCGGCGCCGCCCGCCGCGGCCAACGCGGCCTCGATCTCGGTGTCGCTCAACTCTCTCCCGTAGTCGACATTGCTGCGGACGGTGCCCGTGAAGAGCACGGCGTTTTGCGACGCCACCGTGATCCGGCCACGAAGACCGGCTTCGGCGACCTCGGCCGCGGGGATGTCGTCGTAGGTCACGTCGCCGTCGTCGATCGGGCGGAGTCGGGCCAACACCTCGAGTGCGGTCGACTTCCCGCCGCCTGTGGGGCCGACGAGCGCCAGGGTCTCCCCCGGCATGATGGGCAACGACAGCGCAGCGATCCGTGGGCGTTCGATGTCACCCACGCGCACGTCGCTCAGCTGTGCCGCGATCGGACCGTCGGGTAACCGGCGGGGGTTCACGGGTGGAGAGCGCAAGGGGTCGTCGGGCTCGTTGAGGATCTCGTCGATGCGGCGTCGACCGACGACCGACACCGGAAGATCGGTGAGGAAGAAGCCGATGACCTGGATCGGGAACGCCAGCACGCTGAACAGGGCCACCGCTTGCACCAGATCGCCGGGTTCGAGAATGCCGTTCGCCACCCGATTGGCGCCGACGACCACGATGAGGATCATGGCGAGCTGTGGGATCGCGGCGAAGAACGTGTCGATGCACATCTTCAGCACGCTGACGTGAACTCGCGCGGATCGATGCTGCTCGACGATCCCGCCGAACCGCTCGAGCTCGGCATCCTCTCGGCCGAGGGTCTTGATGACCTGGGTGCCGGCGATCATCTCGGTGGTGGCCGCCGTGACGTCTGCGTTGGCCTGGCGCTCTGCTGCCGTCGGCCTCTCGAGCAGGATCGTGCTCGCCCAGCTGGCGAAGAGCACGAGCGGGAGCACGCCAACCGTGGCGAACATGAGCGGCAGGTCGATAGCCGCGAGACCGGCGACGGCGAAGACGAGCATGCTCAGCACACCGATGGTGAACGGCGCTGGGTGCATCACGTCCACCGCAGCCTCGGTGTCGGCATCGATGCCGGCGAGCATCGTGCCCGGCGCGCGGCTCCGTAGTCGGGCCAGCGACATCTGCACGATTCGTTCCGACATGTCGCGCTGGTGCTCGGTGCGAATACGCGAAGCCGTCATGCCCGCGTAGTAGCGCCGGGCGACGACACCGACCGTGCGCACGATCATGATCCCGATCAGAAGCGCGACGGCCGCCCAATGCCGACTGTCTGCTCCGTCGAAGTGCGGGACCAGCGCCTCGTCGACCGCCCAACCCAATCCGAAGGCCGAGCCGACCGTTCCCGCGGCGTAGACGACCGATCCGATCGACGCGATCGCGAATGTGCGCCATTGGGCGCGTGCGTATCCGCTGACCAGCCGCAGTCCCGCGCCGATCGGGGAACCGCCGGACGGGCGCGCGTCAACGGAAGTCGCTTCGCTCATCCGCACGACGCTAGGCGCACGATCACACTGGCACCGAGTCGACGCCACCGAGATGTGGCACTTCTACGCGGGGGCACCACTCCGGCTGCAGACCGCTCTCAGCGATGGGGGACCCATCATCTCCCGGATCCTCGGACCAGCGGTTGCCGAGGGGCAGCGCCCGCAGCTGGTCGTCGAACCGCACGAGTGGCAGGCCGCGACGTCGCTGGGAGAATGGACGCTCATGGGATGCACCGTGTCACCCGGTTTCGAGTTCGATGGGTTCGAGCTGGCGCCGCCCGGCTGGGAACCGGGCTGAGTCAGCCCGCGAACGCTTCGTCGCCGGCCGCATCCGCCCCGGCGCCCTCGGCACGCCACTCCGGATAGATCGCGGCGAAGTCGGCGAACATCTCCTCATACGGGAAGTCATCGAAGCTCCCCCGCTGATTCGTGTACTCCATGTGCCGATTGCCGGCCTGGTCGTACGGATGCATGAGGGCATCCTCGGTGCCGTCGAAGTCCAGCACCTTCGTGCCGAAGCGTTCGCAGAGCTCGATGTTGAACGCTGAACTGAGCTTGAACCAGCGGTCTCCGAGCAGGAGCTCGCTGTAACCGTGCCAGATGAACAGGTCGGTGCCCATCGATTCGAGCAGCTTCTCGCTCGACAGATGGTTGCGCACGTCGGCGAATCCGAGGCGGGCGGGAATCCCCCGATTGCGAGCCGCCGCCGTCAGGAGGATCGACTTGGGAACACACCACGCGCTGTCGGAGGCTGCCACGGAGCTTGCCTTGAACGCCTCGCGAGTGCGGTCCATGGAATAGGGGTCGTAGCGAAGCCCATCCCGCACCGTGTGGAACAGGCGGACGGCGATGTCGGTCGGTTCGGTGGCGTCGCCGGCCGCCTCGACCGCGTAGGCCTCGACGGCCTCAGAGTCGGAGTCGATGAACCACGTCGGTTCGAGCCAAGCAGAGTCGATGTCCATCCCAAGAGCGTAGAAGACAAGGCATCGCGGGACCGCACTGGTGCTCGCGGCCCCTGAGGTGTGAGACTCGGCGCATGATCGAACGTGAGATCGACCTCGAGACCGACGACGGCACGATGAAGACCTTCATCGTTCATCCGGAACACGACGGCCCCCATCCGGTCGTGCTCTACATGATGGACGCCCCGTCGATTCGCCCTGCGCTGTTCGAGATGGCCTCCCGCCTGGCGAGCGCCGGGTACTACGTGATGATGCCGTACCTCTTCTACCGGGGCAGCGACTACAAGATCTTCGGCGAGGAGGATGCCGAGATGCATCACCGCCGAGAGCTGATGGGGAGCGTCAATCCCACCAACGTCCTCGGCGACGCCACGGCGATGCTCGACTACGCCGATGACGACCCGGACGCCGCTGACGGCGATATCGGGGCGGTCGGCTTCTGCATGAGCGGCGGGCTCGTCGTGTCGATCGCCCGGGCCATGCCCGACCGTGTCGCTGCGGTCGCGTCGATCCACGGCGCTTGGATGGTCAAGGACACGCCGGATTCCCCGCACCTCAACCTGGACTTGGTGCGGGCGGAGATCTATCTCGGCTGGGCCGACAACGACGCCACGGCTCCCGAGGAAGAGATGCACGAGTACCGCCAGTGCCTCGAAGAGGCGGGCATTCACTACGAACTCGACTTCCTCACCGAAGCCGTCCACGGCTACGCCCCGCCATACGGGACCAACTACAACCGCGAAGCGTCAGAACTCCACTGGGAGCGCGTCCACTCCCTCTTCCGTCGCCACCTCCGGTAAGCACGCTGGGGACAGACCCCATCGTGCGTTCTCACGGCAGGTCGTAGACGGTCACCGCTACCCCGCCGGCAACGAGCGTGCGTTCGATGATCGCCTCCACCTGCTCCCAGTCCCCGCCGGCCAGTCCGCAGCCGATGCGGGGCATGTGAACGCCCGCGCCCATGGCGTTGGCCTCGTCGGTCAGTTCGGCAAGACCGGCCTCGATGGCGTCATAGCGAACGGGCGGACCGTCTGGTCCGGCGATGATGTCGCGCTGACCGACCAGGTTCGCCACCCAGAGGTCGTTCTCCACCGGTACGAGTTGGACGGCACCGAGCTCGAAGTCGTTGCTCTCCCGCTCGGCATGCCACCGTAGATATGCCTCCTCCGGCTCAGGCCAGCGCGCCGAGATCGCGAGCACGAACCCACGTCCCCACCCGCCGATGTCGTTGCAGACGTGGACGATGACCCGGGTCCCGTCCGCAACCGGGTTGGTGGCGTCACCCACTCCGTACTCGATCACGATCCAATCCTGACACGCTGAGAAAGCACGATGGGGTCTGTCCCCATCGTGCTTTCTCAGCGTGTCAGGATTGGGGGGATGACGAACTCTCGGTTTGGCAAGGGCATGGTTGCGGCGGCGCAGCCGGAAGCCGTCGAGGCGGGGGTCAACGCGTTGCGGGCCGGGGGCAACGCCGTGGATGCAGCCATCGCCTGCGGCCTCGTGGCGGGCGTCGTCGATCCGCAGATGTGCGGGATCGCCGGGTTCGGCAACGCCCAGCTCTATCTCCCCGGCGAAGGTGTACACACCTGCGTCGACTTCCACGGCACCTCCCCCGCCGGCACTCGACCCGATCAGTGGGAGCATCTCGTAGTCGGCGAAACCCGCGACGGCTTCGGGTTCCTGCTCGAAGGCAACGTCAACGACGTCGGGTACCAGTCCATCACCACACCCGGCTCGCTGCTCGCCTACTACGAGGCGCAGACCCGATACGGCCGACTGCCCTGGGCGGATGTGGTGACGCCCGCCATCGAGTGGGCCGAGAACGGCTTCCCCATTCGTCCGGCCGTTCACCACTGGTGGCTGGAAGGGGCCACGATGGGCCGAGTCAGCGCGGTGGAGCGTCTGCGCCACACGCCCGCCGGCCGCCGTATCTACTTCCACGACGACGGCACCCTACGCGGCATCGGCGAGAACCTCCGCAACCCGGACATGGCCCGGACGCTGCAGCGCATCGCCGAGGGCGGCGCCAACGTCTTCTACCGCGGCGAAATCGCCGAAGAGATCGCTGCGGACATGGCGGCCAACGGTGGCCTGCTCTCGGCCGATGACCTTGCCGGCTATCGCACGGTCTGGGGCGAACCGCTGCGTACGACGTATCGGGGGCGCGACGTCACCACGAATCGTCCCCCGGGCGGTGGAGTGATGGTCGCCGAGATCATGGGCATCCTCGAGAACTTCGACCTCGCGGCCCTGGGCCACAACAGCGTCGACTACATCCGCACGGTGAGCGAGGCCATGAAGTTGGCGACGGCCGACAAGGACGCCCACGTCGGTGACCCGGAGTTCATCGACGTCCCACTCGATCGACTCCTCTCGACCACGCACACCACAGCACTCGCCGAGCGGATCCGGCGTGGTGAGCGGACCAACGTCGACCGCATGGCCGGCGAGCCGCCCGACACGACCCATGTGTGCGTGGTCGATGGCGACGGCAACGCAGTGACCATGACCCATTCGCTCGGTATGCCGTCCGGCGTGGTCACCGACGGCCTCGGGTTCATGTACAACGGCTGCATGGGGGTGTTCGATCCTCGTCCCGGTCGACCCGGTTCGCTCGCGCCCGGTAAGCGACGTTTCAGCTCGCTCTGTCCGACCATGGTGTTCCGCGACGGCGAACTCGACCTCGTGATGGGCGCCCCCGGCGGCACCCAGATCGCCATGGGTGTCACTCAGGTCCTGCTCAACGCCATCGATTTCGACATGCCGATCCTCGATGCGATCATCGCGCCACGGTTCTCCGGCACGAGCAACGCCATCGATGTCTGCAACCGGATCCCCCACTCGATCACGCAACGACTCGAGTCCGATGGCTACGACGTCATCCGGTGGCCGGGGAGCTATGCGTTCGCGCTCGTCCACGGCATCGCCGTCACCCCCGACGGCCTACGTGGCGCCGCCGACCCCGGCGGTGATGGAATGGCGATGTCCGCCACCGAGGATGTCGACTCATGAAGGTCCGTGCTGCAGTCCTGCGTTCCCCCGGACGCGAGCTGGAAGTCGTCGATGCGGAGCTGAGGCAGCCCGGACCTGGCGAGGCTCGAGTTCGTGTCGACGCCACGGGGATCTGTCGCAGCGACCTCCATGTCGCCGCCACCGGCGAGTCGATCGAGTTCCCCGCTGTACTCGGCCATGAAGGTGCCGGCGTGATCGAAGAGGTCGGGCCCGAGTGTGCGCTGAGCGCCGGAGATCATGTTGTCCTCTCGTGGTCGCCGCGCTGCGGCCGGTGTCCTCGATGTGTGGAGGGCAGGCCGAACTTGTGCCAGCAGCTGACGACCAGCGCCGACACCGGGGGTCTCGCGCTCGACGGCGAAGCCCTCAACGCATACATGGGACTCGGCTGTCTCGTCGAGCAGGTCGTGTTGCCTGAGGAGCGTGTCGTCCCGATGCCTGCCGACCTCTCCGCCGAGGCCCTCTGCCTCATCGGCTGCGGTGTGGCAACCGGCTACGGGGCTGCCGTCCGTACCGCCGACATCGGCGTCGGCAACAGCGTCGCGGTCTTCGGATGCGGTGCCGTCGGCCTCTCCGCCATCCAGGGCGCCCGCATCTCCGGCGCCGTCCAGGTCATCGGGGTCGACCCCGACCCGACCCGTCGCGAACTCGCGCTCCACCTCGGTGCCACCGCCACGGTCGATCCGGGGTCAGCGGCCGGAGTAACCGGCGAGATCCTCGACCGAACCCGCGGCGGGGTCGATGTCGCCATCGAGGCGACCGGTAGCCCTGACGTCATGGCCCGACTCCTCGACTGCGTCCGGGCCGGCGGCAAGGCGGTCGTCGTCGGCCTCCCCGCCGCTGATGCCACGGTGACGATCTCGCCCTTCCACCTGCTCTACGAGAAGACGTTCACCGGTTCGATCTATGGCTCGGTGGACCCCCACATCGAGTTCCCGCTCATGGGCGAGCTCTACCGGCAGGGTCGACTCGACCTCGACCGTCTCACCGGCGAACGTCACCGCCTCGACAACGTCAACGACGCCTTCGCCGAACTCAGGGAGCAACGCTCCACTCGACCGATCGTGCTGCCCAACCATCGCTGACGCCTAGTCCGCACAGCTCACAGGCCGGCGAGGAACGCCTCGATCGCGGCGTTGCACGCATCCGGATTCGTCAGATTCGCCGAATGGCTGCCGCCCGGCATCACCGCCATCGACGCGTTCGGGATGGTGTCGGCCAGGTACTGACCCAGCTCGAGGGCGATCGCCGCATCCGCGTCGCCATGGATCACCAACGTGGGGGCGGTGATGTCTGCCACGCGATCCGAAATGTCGTCACGCTCGAGGAGGCAGTCGGCCACATAGTCGGTGAAGTCCTGCCGACGCTCCTCCCAGATCGGGATCCACTCGGCGATCAGATCCTCCGCACCGAGGATCAGGCTTCCGACGAAAAGGCCGACGTCGCCAAGTGGTTCGCTGCCCATCCAATGGGCGATCATCCCCCGGTAACCCTCGACGATCTCGGGGTCCTCTTGGCCCGCCTGCGTGTCGATCAGGATCAAGCCGGTAACCCGCCCGGGGTGAGAGAGCGCAGCGCGCAGCGAGATGAACCCGCCCTGCGACATCCCGGCGAATATCGCCTGGTCGATCCCAAGGTGGTCGAGGAGTGCGACGGCATCGTCTGCCGAGTCCCAGTACGTGAAGGGACCCGTGGCCGGGGTCGCGCCAAACCCGCGCTCGTCCCACGACACACATCGGTGTGACTCGACGAGCGCGTCGATCTGAGGGCCGAACATCGTGTGGTCCATCAAGAACCCGTGGCTCCAGATGATCACCGGACCGTCGCCGCCGGTGTCGGAGTAGGTGATCTGTTGACCGTTCACGTTCGCAACTGGCATGACCCGATCCTTGCACGTCGGTGGCAGGCGAGCATCGGGCACACTGTGAGTGATGGCCAGCCCGAAAAGGAAGCGCGACCTGCCGATCGACCTGATCGATCTTCTGTCTGTCCCCTTCTTCGTCACCACCATCCTCGCCGAGGCCCGCTCGATGCGGAACCGAGAGCTTCGCCAGCCGGGTGACATGGACCACGAGACCAAGGCAGAGCTCGCCGATACGAGCGGCCCACCCGACCCACTGGTGCCAGTCGGTTATGAGCAGAACGACACGCGAGCGAGCTTGCTCATGCTCGCCGGCAACATCACGGTCAACCTCGCGCTCGCCGGGGTGTACGGACGGATCAACAACCGGCTCTTCCGCCACCGTCTTGTCCGACTTCCCGCCAAGCTCCAACTCCCGCTGGCGATGGTGATGTGGGACTTCCTCTACTACTGGTCGCACCGCTGGCAGCACGAGAAGCGGATCTTCTGGGCCAACCACGTCACCCACCACTCGAGCGAGCACTACAACCTGTCGACGGCGCTGCGGCAACCCTGGTCGGGCTACCTGCTGGCCTGGTGCTACATGCCGATGCCGCTGCTCGGGATCGCTCCACGCCATGCGGCCAAGGCCGGCCAACTCAACCTGCTCTACCAGTACTGGATCCACACCGAGGCGATCGACAGGCTGCCGCCGTCGGCCGAGACGGTGCTCAACACGCCCTCGCACCATCGTGTGCACCATGGAGCGAACCCCCAGTACCTCGACAAGAACTACGGCGGCATCCTCATCACCTGGGACAAGCTCTTCGGAACCTTCGAGCCCGAGCACCGTCGAATCAAGTACGGGCTGACGAAGAACATCGAGACGTTCAACCCGTTCCGCATCGCCTACCACGAGATGGCCGACATCGCCCGGGACGTGCGGCGCGCATCGAACTGGCGCGACCGGTGGGGCCATGTCTGGAAGCGTCCGGGCTGGTCGCCTCCGGCGATTGGCCTAGATTCGTGAGATGACGCGCCCAACTGTTGGCTTGTTCGGGATCAACATGACTGCGGATGTGGCGTTGATGACGCGGATCGCACAGTCGGCCGAAGCGATGGGCTACGAGTCGCTGTGGACCGGTGAGCACATCGTCCTCCCCGACCCGCAGGAAGCGCCATCGCCGGCCCCGCCCGACGCCGACATGGTCGAGACCGTGGCCACGCTTTCCTATCTCGCCGGGGTCACGACGACGATCAAACTCGGTACCGGGATCATCATTCTCCCGCAGCGCCGCCCGGCCATCCTCGCGAAGAGCCTGGCCTCGCTCGACGTTCTGTCTGGCGGGCGACTGCTGTTCGGACTCGGGGTCGGCTACATCCCCCGCGAGTTCGCTGCGTGCGACACCCCCATGGCGGCTCGAGGGGAACGCACCGATCGCTACCTCGAAGCGATGCGCGCGCTCTGGACGAAAGACGCCGTTTCGATCGACAACGAGTACGTCCAGTTCGATCGTGTGACCGCCAACCCCAAGCCGGTCCAGACCGACATCCACACGGTGGTGGGCGGGCACAGCACGCGGGCGGCTCGACGCAGCGTGGCGATGGCTCACGGTTGGTACGGGTTCCGCCGCGATCTCGAGACCACGGCTGCCGACATCGAGCGGCTCCGCAGTGCCGCCGAGGAGACCGAGCGACCCGAGCATCTCGGCACGCTGGAAGTGAGCATCACGCCACCAGGCATCCCGACGGCCGAGGACGTCGAGGCGTACGGCGAACTCGGGGTCGACCGGCTGATCCTCCTCCTGTCGCCACACCGTGGAGAGGCGGCCACCATGGAGATGCTCGAGGTCAACGCCCCGGGTCGGTGACTCGTTCTCTGGTGTCCGGTTGTTCAAACCGGGCCGAGCCCGGAGCCAACCGACTCGGTCAGCGGTGAGTCCTCGCGTTGCCCCCGTCGCGTGCCAAGCTCTTGGCGATGATTGCACCGTCTCCGACGACGACCCTGCAGGCCCGTGCCATCGCGCTCGCCTGGCTCACCGTCGCGTGGAATGTCGTCGAGGCTGTCGTCGCACTCGCTGCGGGAGCGGCCGCCGACTCATCCGCGCTGATCGGCTTCGGGCTCGACTCCACCATCGAGGTCTCCTCCGCTCTGGTGGTGCTCTGGCAGCTCCGGTCGCCGAACGCCCATGATCGGGAGGCGCTGGCCCTCAGGCTCATCGCCGTGTCGTTCTTCCTCCTGGCTGCATGGGTTGGTTTCTCCTCGATCTCGGATCTGCTGACGAACCATGAGCCCGACGAGTCCTACATCGGGATCGGACTCGCGATCGTCTCACTGATCGTGATGCCAGTCCTCGCCACCACGAAGCGGCGCACGGGCCTGGCCCTCGGCGCATCGACCGTGGTGGCCGACAGCACCCAGACCTGGCTCTGCACAGCCCTCTCCGCAGTACTCCTCGTCGGCTTGGGAACGAATGCGGCGTTCGGATGGTGGTGGATGGATCCCACCGCGGGACTCGTCATCGCGGCAGTGGCGCTCAGGGAAGGACGAGAAGCCTGGCGCGGCGAGAACTGCTGCGCCTGAGAGCGTGCCGGGGTGGGATCTGAACCCACACCATTCCCACATCGTGCTCGCCGAGGCCGCAGTCGTCATCTGGTGGCTCGGGCTCGGGTTCGCATCCGTCATCTTGATCGACGACCTTGTCGACGGTGATGGTGTGGACCCCGTCCGGAACGGTCGCCGTGACCAACCAGGTCGAGTTGCGCTCGATCTCTTCGGGCAACTCTGCTCCCCAGCCACCCCCGGGCGAGGCAACCGGGCCATCGCGGCGAGACACCGACACATTGAGCCGTTGATGACTCGCACAGGCGATCATGTCGTTCGCGACGTGCAGCTCGACCCGCTTCAGGCCGAAGGCCGGCGGTGACACGATGATCACCACCGGTCCCCCGATCGACAGGGCTTTGCTCGGAGCGTCGTAGGGAACCGCACGGTGACCACCGATGTCGTCGATCGCCTCATCGGTCAGGTCCTCGTTGAAGGCATGCCACTCCGACGCCACGGTGGTCAGTGACTGGTCGAGGCTCACAAAAGACGGGCAGCGTGGTACCCAGCTCGGTGTCTTGCAAGCGGGTCAGAAGGTTGACGAGCTCCAGGGTCAGACGTGGTGGCCGCGGCCGACGTTGTGGTCGACGCGGAAACCGTGGTGGTGCTGGCCTGCAGCGACTCCCGCGCGAATGACCCATCGCCACGATTGGTGAGCATGATGATCACGATGAGTAGAACAACTCCACCGATCACCGCCGCCAAGCGCTGATTCTCCCTGATCCAGTCGGAGATTGCCCGCCCTCCTTCGCTCTCCTGCGAGAGCAATCTCGCCTACACCCCGCCGTGCGCTCGCGGCGCGAAGCAACCGGTGGGCGCCGCC
>JAERSO010000047.1 GCA_016845585.1 Acidimicrobiaceae bacterium
GTTCAGCGGATGAGCCGCCTGGTGATCCTCTTCTCACTCGCCGGCTTCGCCGGCCTCACCCTTCTGCTGTCGGAGTCCCGTTGGTTCCGGCGTCCCTCGCTGGGGGACAGGTTGGCGCCCTACGCACCCGGCGGCTCCCGACACCATCGCTCGGGCATTCTGTCGGTCGAATCGTTCCGCGGCGTCATTGCGCCACTCGCGCAAGCGGTGGGTGAGCGGATGGCACAGCTCTTTGGCGTCAGCGAGGAACTCGGAACCCGGCTCCGCCGTATCCATTCCCCGCTCGACGTCGTCACCTTCCGGATTCGTCAGCTCGGCTGGTCTGCCGCGGCATTCGGGTTCGGCGCCATGGCGGCGCTCGCGCTCTCCGCCCCAGCACCGCTCGCAATCATGTCGGTTCTCGGCGGCCCAATCCTGACGTTCCTCTTGCTGGAGCAGCAGGTCGCTGCCGCATCGGCCGCCTGGCAGCGGAAGATCTTCCTCGAGCTTCCCGTCGTCGCCGAACAACTCGGAATGCTCACGTCTGCCGGGTGGTCATTGGGAGCCGCACTGGCCCGAGTCGCCGCTCGGGGTTCCGGGAGCTGCTCCGCTGACCTCGCGCGTGTGCTCCAACGGATGCGGCAAGGGCTCTCAGAGACTGAGGCCCTCCGCGAGTGGGCCGAACTCGCCAATGTCGATGAACTCGACCGGCTGGTCGCCGTCCTCGCCATGAACCGCGAGGCGACCGACCTCGGTCGCCTGATCGCCGACGAGGCCCGATCGATTCGCCGTGAAGCCCAGCGCGAACTGATCGAGTCGATCGAGCGCCGCAACCAACAGGTCTGGATCCCGGTCACCGTCGCCGCACTCCTACCCGGGGTCCTGCTGATGGGTATTCCGTTCCTCGACGCCCTGACCCTGTTCGGGGCATGACCACCAATGTCTCAACCACAGATCCCACGAGAGGGAGAATCAGAATGAGCATCACCGAACAAACCTGGATGGAGATCCAGATGCTCGTCGGAGCCATCAACGCTCGCACCGGGCGAACGGTCGGCGACCGCGGCGAAGGTGTGATCAGCACGGCGATCGCCGTTCTCATCACGGCATTCATCGGCGCCGCGATGTGGGTCGCGTTCGACCGCATATGGGGCAATGCCGAAACCAACATCGAAGGGGAAGTCGGCCGCATCGGCGCCTCGGGGTGACCGATCGCCGCGGGGAGGGTGCCCGCGGCGCCGGACTCATCGGGACGAGCGCCGGCTTTCTTGTGTTCCTGCTCCTGATGCTCGCCGCAGTCCAGATCCTCTTCAACCTCTACGCGAACTCGATGGTCACAGCCGCCGCTCACGACGCGGCACGAGAGGTGGCCGGTTTCGACGCGTCAGCAGATCGGTGCGCCGCTGCCAGTGACGCCAGCGTCGCATTCGTCGAGGCACTGGGAGAGTACGGCGAGGCCGGTCGCGCCACGTTGAGCTGGAACTGCACCGACCCCGCGGTGGTCAGCGTGCGAGTGGTCGCCGACCACCCGACCGTCCTCCCTCCTCGAATGGCCGGACTGATCTCGCTCGGCCATCTCGATCGCACGATCGTCGTTCGGATCGAGGAGTTCCAATGAACGACGAGATCCGGCGTTGCCGAGGGGACGCGGGACAGATCGGCGGGATCGAGGTCCTCCCCTTCGGCTTCCTGGTCTTCATCGCAGGGACGCTCCTCCTCGCGAATGTGTGGGGTGTGATCGATGCCAAGCTCGCCACCACCAGCGCGGCTCGGGAGGCGGCCCGAGCGTTCGTCGAGGGCGACGACCTCTCCGCAGCGACAGCGGAAGCGGAGTTCCGAGCCAATGAAACGCTCGCTGCCTACGGACGCAGCGGCGACCGGGCGAGCGTTTCCACACCTGTGCTCCCGAATGGGTTCACCCGATGCGGTCGGGTGACCATCACCGTCTCCTACGACGTGCCGGCGCTGGTCGTCCCGTTCATCGGTGGGTTCGGTGACCTTGCCCCTGTCGAGTCGACCTACACGGAACTCATCGACCCATTCCGCGATGGTCTCCCGGGGCCTGCATCATGTTGAAGCCGACGCGCGATCGCGGCACTGTCCTCTTGATGTTCCCGGCCGCGATGCTCATCGTTCTCGTACTCGGCGGCCTCGCCATCGATGTCGGACTGAGCCAGGTTCGAGCACGAGAGCTCCAGTCGGTGGCAGCGTCATCGGCCAACGACGCACTGGCCTCGCTCGACATCGGCGCGCTCCGAAGTGACGGGCAGATCTCGTTCGACCGTGCCCGGGCCGAGATGATCGTCGCCCAGTCGGTTGCCGCCGGACCGCTGCCAACCGCCACGATTGACTTCGTCGGGATCCAAGCTGACGCCCTCGGCCGACCCGAGTTCGTCGTGACCTTGTCACTCGACGTTGACCTGGTGATCGCCCCGGCACTGCCGGGTGACCTGGAAACGACGCGCATCACGAGAACTGAGTCGGTCACCATCCTCGGATGAGTGCGGAGATCTAGAAGTAGATGATCTCTTTGGTGCGATCGACGACGTCGTCGAGGTCGTCGGTCCAGGCGCCAGTGGAGAGGTACTTCCAGCCGCCGTCGGCGACGATGACCACGATGGTGCCTTCGTCGATCTTGTCGGCGGTGCGGACGGCACCGGCGATGGCGGCGCCGGCGGAGACGCCGGCGAAGATGCCGAGATCGGCGAGCTTGCGCACGTATTCGACCGATTCCCGAGGACGCACGATGCGTTTCCCGTCGAGCAGGTCGAGGCCTCCCCACTTCTCGAAGACTGGAGGGATGTAACCCTCTTCGAGGTTGCGGAGGCCATCGACCATTTCGCCAATCGGCGGCTCGACAGCAAGCACCTTCACGCTGGGCTTGTTGTCCTTCAGGAAATGCCCGACACCCATGAGGGTGCCGCTGGTGCCGAGGCCGGCCACGAAGTGCGTGATCGTGGGGACGTCGGCGAGGATTTCGGGGCCGGTGGTGTCGTAGTGCGCCTGTGGGTTCGCCATGTTGGCGTACTGGTACAGGAACACCCACTCGGGGTTCTCGTCGGCCAGCTGACGGGCATGACGCACTGCGCCATTGCTGCCCTCCTTGCCGGGGGTGACGATGATCTCGGCGCCATAGATCTCAAGCATCTGGCGGCGCTCGATCGACACGTTCTCCGGCATCACGATCTTGATCGGATAGCCCCGGAGGCGGGCGATCATGGCGAGGGCGATGCCGGTGTTGCCCGAGCTCGGCTCGATGATCGTCTTGCCGGGCGTGAGCGTGCCGTCGGCTTCCGCTTCGAGCACCATCGCCCTGGCGATGCGATCCTTCACCGAGCCGCCGGGGTTCTGACCCTCGAGCTTGGCGTAGATGTTGACGCTCGGGTTCGGGCTCAGCGCGCTGACGTCGACCATCGGCGTGTTGCCGATGAGGTCGAGCACGTCGTGGGCGACGTTGCCGGTGATCAGTGGTGTGAGCGCCATCTGTGTCCTCAACCCAACCGGAATGCTGTTAATTCCGATCGGGACACTAAGGATTATAGAGACGGAAAGATGACTTCACCAGTCATCTTTCTCGGGATTCCCGTCTCAGACGATCTCGATGGGCTCTTCGGTGATGTCGCCGTCGAGGATTCGGAAGCTGCGGATCGAGGCGTCGGCGTGCTTGAGCGACACGATGATGAAGCGCCACGAGCCGAACGGATCGAACCGGGCAGCGTCGGATACATCCGTCGGCGACGGGTAGTTCGTCGAGTGCGTGTGCGAGTGCATCACGCCGATGATCGCCACGCCCGACTCGTCGGCGGTGCGCTCGACGTCCATCATCTCCTGGCCGTCGAGCTGATAGATCGTGGACGACTCCGCCACGTTGCGCATCGGGAAGAAGCGGGTGACGTCATCGCCACCGAACTCCCCCGCGAACAGGCCACAGGCCTCGTTCGGCAGTCCGTTGATGGCGTGGGCCACCATCTCGGCATGGATCGATACGGGGATCCGTAACACGACGCGCAGGCTACCGCTCGGCCGATACGGTGCGTCCATGGCCAAGTCCCAGAAGAAGCGTGACATTCCCGCGGGAGCAGTGGCGGTCGCCACCAACCGCGTCGCGCGCCGCGACTACGACATCCTCGACACCCTCGAGTGCGGGATCATGCTCAAGGGCAGCGAGGTCAAGAGTCTGCGCGAGAGCAAGGTCCAGCTCAACGAGGCCTACGCCATCCACTACCAAGGCGAATTCTGGCTCTCCGGGCTCAATATCTCGCCGTACTCGCACTCCGCCGCGGCCTTCGCCCACCAGACGGACCGGCGCCGCAAACTCCTGGCCCATCGTCACCAGATCGAGGCCTGGGCCTCACGGCTGGACCGCGAGAACCTCGCGATGATCCCGCTCGCCCTCTACTTCAAGGACGGGCGCGCCAAGGTCGAGATCGCGCTGGCCCGAGGCAAGAAGCAGCACGACCGCCGCCAGGACATCGCCAAGCGCGACGCTGCCCGCGACACCGAACGCGTCGCCGCCCGCCGCAACAAGTACGGCTGAGGCCACCAGCTTTCCTGACGAGCAACTCGGCGCACAGCCGACTTCGCCGTCACGAAACCCTCGCGGTTGAATTCCTGACGAGTTGGTCGGCTGTGCGCCGACAAACTCGTCAGGAAATGCCCTGGGGTGGGGTTGGTTAGCGCTTCTCGCCGGGCGGGAAGGACATCGGCATGATGCGGGGGCCGCGGACCTGGCCGCCGGCCCACTTCATGGGCTCGCGGTCCGAGACGTGGAACTCGGGGATGCGCTCGATCCACGCGGTGAGCGCTGCGGTCATCTCGAGACGGGCCAGGTTCGAACCGGCGCAGCGGTGCGGACCGGAGCCGAAGGCGACGTGGCGGTTCCGAGCCCGGTCGATGATGAACTCATCGGGGTTCTCGAAGTGCTCGGGGTCATGGTTGGCGGCCGGGAAGTTCATCAGCACCTTGTCGCCGGCGTGAATGCAGACGTCGCCGATCTCGACATCGGCATCGGCCACTCGAGCCATCGTGACCGGTGCGTAGTAGCGGAGGAACTCCTCCACCGCGATCGGCATCAGATCGGGCTCGTTGCGCAGACGCTCGAGGTCGCTCGGGTTGGTGCCGAGGTGCCATAGCGCCGAGCCGATCGAACTCCAGGTGGTGTCAATACCGGCGACGATCAGCAGGTTCGTGATGCCGATCACGACCTCAGGCGTGATGTTGGCCTCGGGGTGATCGAGCTCCATGAACAGCAGCTGGGTGAGGAGATCCTCCTTCGGATCCTCCATCCGGCTCTGCACCTCTGCACCGATGAAACCCAGCAGTTCGTCGCGCGTCTTCAGCCGCAGCTCCGGGTCGTTGAGACCCTCGCCGAGGACGCCGTTGACCCAGATCACGAACTGATCGGCCATGCCAGGGTCGACGCCGATCATGTGCGCGATCACGCGAGGCGGGATCTGCTCGGCGTAGTCCTTTGCGCCATCGCACTGGCCATTCTCGATGAACCCATCGATCAGGGAGTGGGCGAGTTCGGTGGTGTATTCCTCATAGGCCAGCACGGCGCGCGGCGCGAACGCCGGCAGCAACATGCGGCGGGTCCAGTCGTGAATCGGCGGGTCGGCGGTGATCGGCGCAGCTGCGATCTGCTGCTCGTAGCGCGACTGCTCCTCCTGGCCGGGAGGAGGCGGCATCACCAAGACCTGGCGAGACGACAGCTCCGGCACCATCTTCGCCATTGCCCGGATGTCGTCGAAACGAGTGGGGTTCCACGAACCCCCCAGACGATCGGTGTGCGCGATCGGGCACTTCTCGCGCATCTCGGCCCAGATCGGCACCGGATCGTTCACATAGTCTTCGTCACGGATGTCGTAGTCCGTGGTCCAGTCCTCCACCGGCCCACCCGGGGCCCAGATCGCCTCGTCGGAGGCAACCTTTTCCTTCTTGTGCAGGTCCGCGGAAGTATCAGCCGTGTCGGTCATGACGACAGAATAGACGGTTACACCGTAAGTACAAGATCAACGCGCGGACTACCCGTCACGGCGGCCCGGTACAATGGTGAGTCCTGGTGGATCCTCGGATCCATCGGGGCTGTACATTGACAAGCGACGGCACAACGGGGCTGATCGGTTTCGACGTTGGGACCAGGATGCTTAGGCGTGCGACCGGAGTTGCTCAGACTCCCAAAACGGGGCAAACACAGAGACGCCAATACGGACGATCTCACTCTCGCTGCCTGATCTAGGTCAGTAAGCAGAGAGTCATCGCGAGCAGCAATGCCACGCGGGGCCTGACCATCGCAGCCTGTCACCAGAAGCGGTGGTGGACGGTAGGGAAAGACCACTGACAGCAGGCAAAGACCGCTGACATCGGAGAAAGATCCGGCGGCGGGGCCTCGTGCCCACTCGACCCGACGAGCTGACTGCCGTGAGTCAGGACTACGGGAATGGTCGTAGCGCGTTGGGTGACCACCTGACGGACGAGGGTTCGATTCCCTCCAGCTCCACGGGAACTCTTCGAGTTCCTCGGAGTTTTCTGGCCTGGGGGCCAGAAGACTCCCCCCGGCCGGGTACCGCCATGCCGTCGTTTCTCACACGCACTCAGTCGAGTTGGCCGTAGGTCGAGGGCACGACGAACCAGTCGTAGCGACGACGGCGCACATGGCGCGTCCAACCGCGCTGGACGCGCTGCATCGTCTTCCAGCGCGGAATCTCCTTCTCGTCGCCGGCGTTGAGCGCCTCCGTTTCCGCCACCGTGATCGGCTCGGCGAGTCCGAGGCGGCGGTTGAAACACTCGATCGCCGGATCGTGCCAACCTTCGAGGCCGGGGAACGACAGCATTCGTCCCGCGCATTCGACCGCGGAGACCCGAGCCTCCCGATAGCGCTCGAGGAGCTTGCCGATTTCTTTCGTGGCGATTGCCCGAGCCGGCGCCGGCAACGCGCAGAAGACGGTCTTCAGGTTCTCCAGGGCCGCGCTCGTGCCGTCGTCGTCCCACATGAGCGGCAGACCCACATCGAGCATTTCGACCGACACGCCGTTCCAAACCCAGTTCGTCGCCGGTGCATCGAGCCCGAGCCGGTCGTCCATCGCAGCCACGGCGTCGGCGATCGAAACGAGGACGGGGTGCTCGGGATCCGGTTCCTCACTCTGCAGCATGACCTCCACCAGGGTCTCGCGCGGCAGCACGGGTTGGGCCATGTACGCGGCCACCAAATCCCGCTCGCGTTCGACTCCAAAGACCGAGGTCTCGGTCACACCGACCCCACGATCCCGCAGCCTCGCGGCGTAGCGGTCGATCGTGTCGCGATACCAGGCGAACTGCTCAGCCGTGAACGGGCCGGCGGGCTTGCACACCCACGTCGGTTGCTCGGCCGGCCACCCCAACACCACCGTCAACTCCCCGTTGCCCATCATCTTCAACGGTGAGTAGTCGAGCGTCTCGAGTGCCTCGACCACCACGCGGTCGAGGGCCTCGACGTCGGCCTGCGTCGGCTGCGCCACAGGTCGCTACACCCGCTCCAGGACCGCAGCGACGCCGACTCCCGCACCGCCGTGGGCGACCGTGAGGCCGCGGGCGGCACCGGTCCGCTGCATCTCGGCCACCGTGGCCGTCACCAGGATCGCGCCAGTCGCCCCCATCGGGTGCCCCATCGCCAGATGCCCGCCGTTGACGTTCACCCGGTCGAGGTCGACATCGTCACGACGCTCGAACAGTGCCGGAACGACCGCGAACGCCTCCATGTACTCCACGACATCCATGTCGCCCATGGACCAGCCGCCGCGATCGAGAACCCGATCCATGGCCTTCACGCCGGCTGTCAGCTGGGCGACCGGATCCCCTCCGGCCTCCACCAGTTCGGCGAGCCGGGCCAGCGGCGTCAGCCCGTACCGCTCCCCTGCCTCGGCCGAACCGAGCAGCACCACCGAGGCACCATCGGCGATCGGCGGGCAGTGGGCGATGGTGTGGCGGTGATCAATCGGACCGGTGCCCGGCCGCTCCCGTTCCAGCATCGCGTCGAATGCTCCCCCGGCCATACCCGCAAAGACCGGCGGAAGCTCGGCCAGCTTCTCAGCCGTCAACACGGCAATCGTCTCGTCCCGCGCGGTCAACTCAACGCCGTCACGATCGACGACCGGAACCACCCAGCCGTCATAGCGGCCCTCGTCCCACGCCGCCGCGGCCAGACGATGAGACCGTAGCGCCCACTCGTCGAGCTTCTCTCGAGGTACATCGTTGGTGTGAGCCAGGAAGTCGGCGCCGATGCCAGGTGGCGCGTACGACAGCTCCTCGGCCACGGCGTGGTCGGAGAAGAAGGCCGCCTTGTCGCCGCCGAACGGCACGTGCGACATCATCTCCACGCCACCGGCCAGCGCGAGGTCGACCGCTCCGGCCTGTATGGCGAGCGCCGAGTTGCCGATCGCGGTCAGACCCCCGACGCAGTAGTTGTTGATCGTGTGGACGACCGCGCTGTCGTTCAGCGACGCCTGCAGTTTCGACACGAGACCGATGTGCCCACCCTGCGCACCGGTCTGGCCCACGCAACTGAGCGTGAACCGCTCCACTTCGTCCCGCACGACGCCGTGTCGGCGATCGAGTTCGTCGATGAGTTGGCCGACCAACTCGTGGGGCAGCACGTGCGACAACGGGGCACCGGCCTTGCCCTTGCCCCGCGGCGCACGCACGGCGTCATAGATGAAGACGTCTCGACTCATGGCGACAGACTGCCAGACGTTGGCACGCTGCGCCGCACCCTCGCTAGGATGTGAACGGTCGCTAACTTTTCAGGAGATCCGAATGTCGGACACCGCTCTCTCCCCCGCTGACGCCGATGACTTTCGCGCCAGGTGCACCGCCTTCCTGGACGAGCACTCCACCGGTATGCACGTTGACCGAGGCGTCGGGGACCGAGGGGCCGCACGCATGGCAATCTCGAAGAAGTTCCAGGCCGCACTGGCCCAGGCCGATCTCGCCGGCATCACCTTCCCGACCGAGTACGGCGGGCAGGGCCTGAGTCGCGAACACGACCGGATCTGGCGCGAGGAGTACGCGCAGTACCCCGACTCCACAGCCGAACTCACCATCAGCCACGGCATGTGCCTTCCCATGCTCAACGAGTACGGCACGCACGAACAGAAGGCCGCCTACCTCGCGGACAACATCGCCGCCCGCACGGTCTGGTGCCAGATGTTCTCCGAGCCCGGCGCCGGCTCCGACGTCGCCAGCCTCCAGACCAAGGCCGAGCGAGATGGCGACACCTGGGTGATCAACGGCCAGAAGGTCTGGACCACCCTCGCCCACCTGTCCGACTACGGGATCATCGTCGCCCGGACCAACCCCGAGGTGGCCAAGCATGCCGGCATCTCCATGTTCATCGTTCCGATGGACGCTCCCGGTATCGAGATACGACCCATCCACCAGATCGACGGTGGCACCCACTTCAACGAGGTGTTCTTCACCGACGTCAGCATCCCAGCCGACAACCTGCTCGGCGAACTGAACAATGGTTGGAACATGGCCACGGCCATGCTCATGTACGAACGGGTCGCGATCGGCACGGGCACCACGTCGGGCATCACCACCGACCGCTGTGATCAACTGATCGAGGTGGCGAAGAAGAACGGCAAGATCGCCGACCCTGTGCTGCGCCAGAAGCTGATGAAGCTACGGGAGATGGAGACCACGGCCTCACTCGTCCGTATGCGCACCCGCGCCGAACTACAGGCCGGCAAGACGCCCGGCCCCGGCGGATCGCTCACCAAGCTGATCGCCACCAACATCGGGAATCTCCACCGCGACCTCTCGCTCGAGATCGTCGGCTGCGAGAGCGTTGCGTGGGGCGATCCGGCCGACGCGTCCTGGCAGCGCAATGCCCTGACCGGTCTCCAGATGGGCATCGCCGGGGGAACGAACGAGATCCAGCGCAACATCATCGGCGACCGTGTTCTCGGTCTCCCTCGCGACATCGCCGTCGACAAGGGAGTGCCGTTCAAGGACCTGAAAGTCGGCACACAGCGCGACTGAACGCCACGAGATTGAGCGGGACTAGACGCAGCGGCGCACAGCGGCGGTGAGTGATCGGGCCCGCTCGTCTCCGAGGATCCCCGGCATCATCTGGTTCATCACGTAGCCGAAGCCGACACCCAGGTCCGGGTCGGCGTACCCGGCTGAGCCGCCCGCGCCGACATGGCCGAATGTGCGGGGCCCGATCCAGGGAACTTTGCCATCGGTCAACATGAACCCCATCCCGAACTTCGTGGGCAGGAGCAAGCTGATGTCGGTGCCGGTGGTGACCGGCGTCGTCACGAACTCACGGGTCCGGTCGCCGAACAGGCGGACCCCGTCGACTTCCCCGATCGTCGCTGCGTAGATCTTCGCCAGGGAGGAAGCGTTGGTCACGCCACCGGCGCCCGGGATCTCCGACGCCCGGACCTCGGGGCGGTTCCAGGTCATGTTCTCGTCGATCAACCCCATCGCCAGGTCGAGCGTGAGCGCCCGTCCGCCCATGGCGCCCGGCGCGAACATCTTCAGCATTCGTTTCAGGTCGACCGGATCCGACGGCGGCCCGCCCGGCAACATCGGCGAGACCCGCTCCTGATGCTCGTCGGGGAGCCCCATCCAGAATTCGACGCCCAGCGGCTCGACGACATTCGCCTGAAGCCACTCGTTCATCCGCACACCGGTCAGGCGATGAAGAAACTCCGCCGCCAGCCACCCGTAGGTGATCCCGTGGTAGCCGTGGCGGCCGTCGAGCTCCCACAGCGGCTGCTGGGCCGCGAGCGCTTCGAGGATGGGTTGGACCTTCAGCACGTCCTCGATCGGAGGCGGATTGTCGACGGTGGCCAAGCCGGCGCGATGGCTGACCGCCCATGAGATCGGGATGTCCTGCTTGCCGGCGGCCGCGAACTCGGGCCAGACCGATGCCACCGTCGCGCCATAGTCGAGGACACCCCGGTCATGCAGCATGGCCAGACAGATCGCGGCGACCCCCTTGGTCGCGGAGAAGACGAGCTGGAGCGTGTCGGCGCCGTACGGCTGCGTTCGGCCGATGTCAGCGTAGCCACCCATCAGATCCACGACCGGCATGCCGTCGACGTACAGGCAGAACGCGGAACCGAGCTCCACCCCAGCGAAGTTCGCCCTGAACGCATCGGCCACCGCACCGAAGCCGTCCTCTACGTGACCATGAATCTCAACCATGTCGCCGGACCGTAGTCCCGGGAGGGAGTCGCGACACAGCGCCGCTGCGGCTCTGGGAACCGAGTCCGGCGCTGCATCAACCTGGAGGGGGTTGTTTTTCCTCCATCGGACCGGCGCCGAAGAATGTGAGGATTTCAGTGGACCGTCACCGGGCGGAGGAAACCATCGACCAACTCGACCACCTCTTCCACGGCGTGGAACACGCCGGCGACGTTGCCGGGGACGGTTGCCCAACTGACCGGCATGCCCTCCACCCGGTCGACGTTCGCTCGATGGAAGGGTTCCTCTTCGCCCCAGTAGGCGAACGTCGGCACGCCGGGAAGGACGAAACCGCCGGCTCGTCGTTCGGCGGCCCGCACGCTTTGCGCCGGCTCCGCCGGGTCGTTGCGATGTCTGACACCGGCCTGATACCGCGGGTCGACCGGTGATGGCAGGAGGTCGAAGTAGCGACCCCAGTCGCCTTCGTCGAGCGCACTCGCCATCTCCTCGAGCACGGTGCGGCGATCGATCCGCATGTCGGTGAACGGTTGGCGAGCGTCGCCGAGGTACAGGCTTCCGACGATCACCAGCGCGGCCAGGTCGGTGCGGCGTCGAGCCAGCACGGTCATGAACTCTGCGCCGGTGACGAAACCCCACACGGCCGCCGCCACCAGATCCTCATGCTCGAACAGCGTGGCGAGCGCACCGACGACGGGCTCCGGTTGGCCAGGAGATCGAGGTAGCCCACATCCGCCCACCACTCGGCGGACTGGTCATGGGACGGGGCGATCACAGGTGGCGGCCCCTCGCCCGCGACGAGATAGCTGATGGAGAAGCGCTCGGTTGTGATGACCTCCCGCCGAGGAGCCATCGCCCACCACTTTCCGATCAGGTGGTCCGCCCACCTGCATCGATTGGATGGGCGCATGCTACGTCATCACCTGTCAGCTGTGCGTGACAATGTCGCAACGTGACGCTGGGTAGTGTTCAGCCGCCGGTCACCACGCCCGAAACACCACCGTCGACGCGGATGATCGCACCATTGATGTAGGAGCCGGCACTGCTGCCGAGCAGCAGCGCCGCCCCCACGATCTCGTCCGCTTCACCAACCCGCTTCATCGGGGTCGAGGCCATCGCGCGGTCGATCACGTTCCAGTCCCACGCCTCGCTGATGTCGGTGCGGAACGGACCCGGCATGATGCAGTTCACTCGCACGTTCGGGCCGAGCGACTGCGCGAGGCCGGTGGTGAGGGAGTTGATCGCCGACTTCGCGGCGGCGTACGGCACCTCGGCCCTGCCAGGGCGGATCGATGACGTCGAACTCACATTGATGATGGCGCCGCCGTCACCGGCCTGCATGCGTTCGCCGACGAGGGCGGACATCCGGAACGGCCCGGTCAGGTTCACGTCGATGACCTTCTGCCAGAGCGCCTGACTGACCTCGGACAACGACGGATACAGCGGGCTCATCCCGGCGTTGTTGACCAGCACGTCGATTCGGCCGAACTCGTCGTAGACGGACTCGACCAGCGCGGTGACCTCGTCCCACTCCCCCACGTGGCACTGCCGCGCCACGGCGTGTCGGCCCGTGGCCTCGGCGATCTCCAGGGCCGCCGCTTCCAGGATCTCCAGCTTCCGGCTGGCGATGATGACATCGGCGCCATGCTCGGCGTAGGCACGGGCGATCTCGCGGCCCATGCCGCGTCCGCCGCCCGTGATGAGCGCGATCTTTCCGGTGAGGTCGAATTCGTCAGTCATGATCAGATCGGAAGGTCTCCTGTTGCGGCACGGGTCGTGCCATGGTCTTTCCACGCGGCGATGGTGCGTTGAGCGATGCGCATCTGGTGAACCTCGTCTGCGCCATCGGCGAATCGTGCCCACCGGGCGTGCTGGTACATGTGAGCCAGCGGCGTGTCGGTCGAGTAACCGAGCGCACCGTGGACCTGAATCGACCGGTCGATGATCCGGTTCAGGGAGTTCGCCACGAAGTGCTTGGCCATCGAGACCTCGCTCTTGAAGTCGACGCCGGCATCGATCTTCGACGCCGCATGCAGCACCATCAGCTTCGACTGGTAGAGCTCCATGGCCGAGTCGGCGATCAGCCATTGGATGCCCTGCTTCTCGGCGAGGATCGAGCCATGGCTATAGCGATCGAGTGACCGTTCGACCATCATGTCGAGCGCTGTCTCGGCCTGAGCGATCCAACGCATGCAGTGGGCGAGGCGAGCGGGACCGAGACGGTACTGACCGAGCATGTGGCCCTGACCACGACCGCCGAGCATCTGGCTCTCGTGGACACGGAGGTCCTCGATGAGGATCTCCGAATGACCGGTGCCACCGTGCATCGTCTCGATCTGACGTACCTCGTTCCAGCCCTCATGGGGAAGATCGATGATGAACGCGGTGTTGGCGGCCTGCGGGAGGTCGGGGTCGTCCTCGGTGCGAGCGATGAGGATGGCGAAGTTGGCCCGGTGAGCGTTGGAGATGAACCACTTGTGTCCGTTCAGGACCCATTCCTCGCCGTCCTGGTAGCCGTTCGTGCGGATCAAGGTCGGGTCCGAGCCGGCCACCTCGGGTTCGGTCATGGCGAAGCACGACCACACCGTGCCCTTGCACAAGGGCTTCAGATACTTCTCTGCCTGCTCCGGCGTGGCCCAATGCAGCAGGGTGTGCATGTTGCCCTCATCGGGGGCCTGACAGTTGAAGACCCACGGCCCGTACCGGCTCTTCGCCGCCTCGGCCTGCACCATGGCCAGCTCGACATGTCCGAGCCCCATGCCACCCCACTCCTCGGGCATGTGCGGCAACCAGATGCCGGCTTCGAACGCCTGCTTACGGAGGCCAACGAGCATGTCGAGACGCTCACGACCGTGGAGCGCCGGATCATCGCCATGTCCGTCCAGCACCGCCTCAGCGGGTTTGACGATGTCGGCCACGAAGGCCCGCACACGATCACGGATCGCTTCGAGCTCGGGAGTCAGGGTGAAGTCGATGGCCATCGCCACTCCTCGGTCAGGTCGGCGAAACTATGGCAGGCCGGCGCCGGGGACTGCCACTTCCGTGGTGAGGATCGTGGAGAGACCCTTGCCGCGAAGCTCCTGGGGGCTCGAACTCGGCGACCGGAGGATGTAGAGCGTTCTACGATCGTCGCCGCCGAGCATGCAGGCCACGGCGTGCTCGCCAGTCGCGATCTCGTCGGTGATCTCCCCTCCCTCGCAGACCCGGGCGACCCGACCACCCACGAAGTCCGCCATCCAGATCGCACCCTCGGCGTCAAGGCAGCATCCATCCGGCGCCGATCCTTCGACCTCGGCCCAGAGTCGCCGGTTCGAGAGGCTCCCGTCGGCACCGATGTCCCATGCCGTGAACCGCTGCCCGTAGGTCTCGGCCACGATCAGGGTGGAGCCGTCTGGCGTTATGACCGAGCCATTCGGGAACATGAGGTCGGGGGCCGCCGCGCTCGCATCGCCGTCCGGGCTGATCTTGGCGAGCGTCGCTGTCGCGAACTCGCCCCCGGCCTCTGAGTCGAAACCGAAGTTCCCGACATACGCGGTGCCATCCGCGGCGACGACCATGTCATTGCACAGCCCCGTGGCGATCTCGCTGAGGTCGGCATGGGTTCGCGTCGACCCGTCGGCGTCGACCGCCAACACCCTCCGGTCGACCATGGACACGACGAGGAGGGTGCCATCAGGAAGCCAGCCCAGCCCGGAGGGGCGATCGTCGATGGTGAGTCGGCGCTCGGCGTTTCCGTCGGAGTCGAGGGCGAAGACGCCGCCACGATAGAAGTCGGAGAACCACAGCCGCCCGTCGTGCCAGCGCGGGCCCTCGCCGAAATCGACGCCGGTCAGGACGGTTGAGATGTCAGCCACGAAGCGACTCTAGGGCCGCGGCGCTCAGGCGTCGAGATAGCGGGTGACCGCGACCAGCGAGCCGATGACCGACACGACGATGGCGATGCCGAGGAGCCAGATCGTGGTCGTGAGGAACTGCTCGTCACTCACTCGGAAGCCGGCCAGGAGTTCGAGACCGTCAGGTTGGCTGAACTCCGAGAGCACGAAACGGTCGAAGGCATACAGCCCACCCCAACTGAGCGCGGCACCGATCATGGCCTGGGCCAGGCCTTCGAGCATGAACGGGATGCGGATGAACCAGTTGGTGGCACCCACGACCTTCATGATCTCGATCTCTCGACCACGATTTCGGATCGCGCTCACGATGTTGGTGAGGATCAGGAGCGTGGCAGCCGCGAGCAGCACGAACGAGCCCGCGAACAAGAAGATGCCGGCCCGATCGGCGAGATCCTGGATCGACCGGATGGTCTCGTTCGCCGAGACCACCTCCTTCACGCCCGGACGACCGCGGAACTGGTTCGCCAGCTCTTCCACGACGTCGGCGCCCGGGTCGAGCGGCACGACACGATAAGACGGCGGCATGGCCTCGGGCGTGACGACCTCGATCATCTCGGGCGTGTCGGCGAAGAGCTCCTTGAACTCCTCGAACGTCTCGAGTTGATCGACGTAGGTGTGGTCCCGGATCTGCGGGCTGCTGTTGAGCGCTTCCTGGATCGCGGCATCCTGTTCGACCGACGCTTCCGGGTTCATCCAGATGACGAACTCGATGCCGCCCTCCCAACGCTCCGTGGCGTTGTCGACGGCGTCGTTGAAGAGTCGGAACGAACCGAACATCAGCAGCGAGACACCGATCGTGATGATCGTGGCGGTGGTGAGCAGGATGTTTCGCCAGAGGTTCTGGCCGGTCTCGCGCACGGCGTAGAGAGGACTGATTGCCATGGTTCGCCTTCCCTACTCGTAGACGCCGCGGGCCTGATCGCGCACGATCACACCTCGGTCGAGTTCGATCACGCGCCGACGCATCGTGTCGACGATGCCGCGGTCGTGGGTGGCCATGACAACGGTGGTGCCCGTGCGGTTGATCCGATCGAGCAGACGCATGATGCCGACCGAGGTTTGCGGGTCGAGGTTGCCCGTGGGCTCATCGGCGAGAAGGATCAAGGGGCGGTTGACGAACGCTCGGGCGATCGACACACGCTGTTGCTCGCCACCAGAGAGTTCGTGGGGGAAGTTGCTCATCTTCTGGCTGAGACCCACGAGTTCGAGGATCGCCGGCACCTGCTTCTTCACGACGTGACGGGGCTTTCCGATCACCTCGAGGGCGAAGGCGACGTTCTCGGCGACCGTCTTGTTGGGCAACAACTTGAAATCCTGGAAGATGTAGCCGATGTTGCGCCGCAGGTATGGCACCTTCCAGGCGCCGAGATGGGCGATGTCCTTCCCCGCGACATAGATCCTTCCGTGCTCGGGCACTTCCTCACGATTGAGGAGCCGAATGAACGTGGACTTGCCGGAGCCGGAGGCACCGACGAGGAACACGAATTCGCCCTTGCCGATGTCGAGCGTGGCGTCGCGCAACGCGACATTGTCGCCCTTGTAGACCTTGGTGACGTTCTCGAGTTTGATCATGCCGATCCTGTGGACAAACCGCTACGCCTGACTGCGAGACGCTACCAGCGCGGCGCCTCGATCAAGTGTCACCCCGGACATACCGTGCGGACGGTGGCGGGGGGACGTACGACAACCGAACTCACCTCGTCGAGCGAGCCGAGGACGTCACGAATCGTGGCGAGCTCGGAGAAGATCGGATCCGCGCCGACGTCAACGATCAGACCCACGGGCATCGCGGCCGCCGTCAGCCCTTCGACGAGCCTGGGTTGGTACTCGAGCAGGACGAGCATCTGTGCGAACGCAGTGTCCCGATCGATGACTTCGACGGCAAAACCGGCGAGGTGTTCATCGCTGAACGACTCCGGTGCGGCGGAAGCATCCTCGGCCAGCCAGACGACCAGGTCATCGTCTCCTCCCCAGTAGCAGAGCGGGTCGAGCCGCCGATCCGGCCCGCTGATCGACACGTCGAGCACGCCTCGCTGGCGAGCCATGACATCGCCGGTCGCCACCAACCACTCGTCGGATCGGTCGCCGGGGAGGTCGATCAGCAACGCCTCACCCACCTCGTCGTGTGCGTCCGTGTCGTCGCCGTAGACGCGGGACAGGAGCTCCGGATCGAGCGCCACCTCCTCGGTGTCCCGCCATTGAAGACGGAGCGGCTCGGCCTCCCCGACGATTTCCGTGACGAGCGCAATGGAGGCATCGACGTCGCCGTCGACGGCATCATCATGAAAGACGATCACGAGCTCTGCCTCCCGCACCTCGACGCGTTCGGTGTACTCGGCCTGAGGCCCCGAGCAGGCCGGCGCGAGAAGGGCCACCCCAACCGCCAACCCGCGCATGCCTCGCGCCGTTGACCGAGCGCTCATCTACGCCCGGTGGACTGCCAGGCCTCGAACTTCCAGCCGTCGGCGCCGAGGACCCACACCGCCAGGTAGTGCAGATCGAGTTCGATGTCGCGCTGCCCGTCGCTCACCCCGAGCTCGGCTCTGCCGATCACGAATGCCGTGTCGCCCGCGAACCGGATGGACGTCTTGCTTCGTTCGACCGTGCGGTACCCGATCTCGCCGCTCTTCAAGACATCGATGATCGAGGCCTTCGTGTCACGCCCGCCATGGCTGTGCGTGTAGACGAGATCATCGCTGAACAACCGGTCCAGCGTGTCGGTATCGCCGGCGACCATCGCCGCGAAGCGTTCCTGTTCGAGCGATTCGATCGAATCGACCGAGTGACTCACGCGTCGGCCGCCTGGGCGCGCATCCAACGGAGGTAGGCCTCCATGAAGGGCTCGACATCGCCGTTCAGCACATTCTCCACCTGGGCCGTTTCGTGCTCGGTGCGAAGGTCCTTCACCATCTGGTACGGCTGCATGACGTAGCTGCGGATCTGGCTCCCGAAGCCCACGTTCTGCTGCTCGCCGGTGATCCCGGCGATCTCCTCTTCGCGCTTCTTGCGTTCGAGATCGAGCAGCTTCGCCGCCATCATCTGCATGGCACGATCCTTGTTCTGGTGCTGACTGCGCTCGTTCTGGCAGCTCGTGACCAATCCGGTCGGCAGGTGCGTGATTCGCACCGCCGAGTCGGTGACGTTGACGTGCTGGCCACCGGCCCCCGACGAGCGGTATGTGTCGATGCGGAGTTCCTTCTCGTCGATCTCGATCTCGTCGGACACCGCTTCGAAGAACGGGGCGACCTGGAGTGCACAGAATGCGGTCTGCCGTTTGCCCTCGTTGTTGAACGGCGAGATCCGCACGAGGCGGTGGACGCCGTGCTCACCCTTGATCAAGCCGTAGGCATGGCGACCCTTCAAGATGAACTCGACGCTGCTCAGCCCGGCCTCGGTCCCCTCGCTGACCGCGGTGATCTCGATGTCGAATCCCCGCCGATCCGCCCAACGGTTGTACATCCGCATCAACATCTCCGACCAGTCCTGGGCGTCGGTGCCGCCCTCGCCGGACTTGATCTGGCAGACAGCGTCACCCTCATCGAACTCGCCGGTGAAGAGGGCACGCATCTCCAGCTCCTCGAGCTGGGTCTCCAGCGCGGCCAATGCCTCGCCGATCTCCGGCTCGAGCGATTCGTCGGACTCCTCTCGCGCCATCTCGTGGAGCGTGTCGGCATCGTCGAGATCCCCGGCCAGCTGGGCGTAGAGCTCGAGATCCTCGTTGACCGCAGCGAGCTCGGACGTGACCAGGCGAGCCTTGTCCTGATCGTCCCAGAGATCGGGGCGCGACGCTTCGACCTCGAGCTGAGGCTGACGCATTTCCAGCTCGTCGATTCGCAGGTAACCCCGCGCCTCATCGACACGGCCACGAATCGCGGTGATCTGATCTGAGAAGTCCTGCATGTCCCGGCTAACGCTAGAGCGTGCCGAGGCTATTCGGTGGCGTTCGCCCGCCCATGACACTGCTTGTACTTCTTGCCACTGCCACACGGGCACGGCTCGTTCCGTCCGACCTTTTCGAGCTCGGACTTCACGACAGGAGCCCGATTGCGCGGCTCGTTCGCCTTCACCGGCACGGGTGCACCTGCGTCGGGAATCTGTGAGACCGGAGTGCCGGCGGAGGCTTCCGACTTCTGCTCGGCGACGCCTTCGAGGGCGGGTTCATCGGCGGCATCCTGCGGGATCGCCTTGCCGTCCTCGTCGCGTTCCTTCGTGGCGACCTGCACGTGCATCACGTACTTGACGAAGTCGAGTGCGATGCTCGTCATCATCATTCCGAACATCTCGAAGCCCTCACGCTGCCATTCGGTGGCGGGATCCTTCTGACCCATGGCTCGCAGGTGGATGCCCTCGCGAAGCAGGTCCATCTCCTTCAGATGCTGGCGCCACTTCTGGTCGATGATGCGCAACATCACCTGACGCTCGACCTGACGGAGGACCTCCTCGCCGAGTTCGGCCTCGCGACCCTCATAGAGGCGCAAACCCTCGTCGTACAGCAGCTCCTCGAGTGTCTCGATCGTGCGGCACTCCTGGGCCTGTTCGAGCGTCAACTCGGTCGGCCAGAGCGTGCCGATCTCGGTGAGCAACCCCTCGAGATCCCACTCCTCGAAGATGTCGGAAACGCAGTACGTGCCGACCGCGCCGGTGACGGCGTCGCTGAGATACTCGATCGCCTCGTCACGAAGGTCCGCGCCATCGAGGATCTGTCCGCGGCGACGATAGATCACCTTGCGCTGCTCGTTCATGACCTCGTCGTACTTGAGGACGTTCTTGCGGGTCTCGGCGTTGCGCTGCTCAACGGTGTTCTGTGCCCGTTCGATCGCCTTCGTGACCATCTTGGCCTCGATCGGCACATCGTCGGGCAGGGCTCGCTCCATCACGTAGCTCATGGCGCCAGTGGCGAACAGCCGCATCAGATCGTCCTCGAGGGACAGGTAGAAGCGACTCGCGCCCGGATCACCCTGGCGGCCGGACCGACCGCGCAACTGATTGTCGATACGGCGACTCTCGTGGCGCTCGGTGCCGAGCACGTACAGGCCACCGAGTTCGAGGACCTTCTCCTTCTCCGCCTCGGTGGTGGCCTCGTGCTTCGGCAGCAACTCCGCGTAACGGGCCTTGCCCTCGTCGGTGTCGGGATCGAGTCCCTCGGCCTGGACATCGCGGGCGGCGAGACCCTCCGGATTGCCACCGAGCAGGATGTCGACACCACGACCGGCCATGTTGGTGGCGACCGTGACGGCGTGAAGGCGCCCGGCCTGGGTCACGATGTCGGCCTCACGGTGATGCTGTTTCGCGTTGAGCACCTCGTGAGGAATGCCGTGCTTCTCCATCTCGCGGGAGAGGACCTCGGACTTCTCGACCGAGACGGTGCCGACCAGGACCGGTTGTCCGCGCTCGTGCTTCTCGGTGATGTCGTCGATGCAGGCCTGGAACTTCGCGGCCTCGGTCTTGTAGATCAGATCACCGTCGTCGATCCGGGCCAACGGCCGATTGGTCGGAATCGGTACGACATGGAGGCCGTAGGTGCTGACGAACTCCGCAGCCTCGGTCTCGGCCGTACCCGTCATGCCGGCGAGGCGGTCGTACAAGCGGTAGTAGTTCTGCAGCGTGATCGTGGCGAGCGTCTGGTTCTCTTCCTTGATCGACACACCCTCCTTGGCCTCCACCGCCTGGTGCAGACCATCGGACCACCGTCGGCCTTCGAGAACACGGCCCGTGAACTCGTCGACGATGTTGACCTCGCCCTTCGAACTGACGATGTAGTCCTTGTCCTTGCGGTAGAGCTCCTTCGCCCGTAGAGCGGCCTGCAGTTGATGAACCAGGTTGGACGACACCTGGTCATAGAGGTTCTCGATGCCGAGGGCCCGCTCCACCGCGTGGACACCTTCCTCGAGGGGTGCGACCGTGCGCTTCTCCTCGTCCACCTCGTAGTGGACATCGCGCTGGAGACCACGGGCGATCGATGCGAACTTCACGTAGAGCTTGGCCGCATCGGCCACACGACCCGAGATGATCAGCGGCGTCCGCGCCTCGTCGATCAGGATCGAGTCGATCTCATCGACGATGCAGTAGTGGTGGCCCCGTTGGACCTGCTTGTGGCGGGCCATCGCCATGTTGTCGCGTAGATAGTCGAAGCCGAACTCGTTGTTCGTGCCGTAGGTGATGTCGGCCGCGTACTGAGACCGCTTGTACGCACTGTCGCGGTTGCCCGGAAGGACAAGGCCGATCTCCAAGCCCAACCAACGATGCACCTGACCCATCCACTCGGCATCGCGAGACGCCAGATAGTCGTTCACCGTCACGACGTGGACACCCTTGCCCGTCACGCCGTTCAAGTAGATCGGCAGCGTCGAGGTGAGCGTCTTGCCCTCACCCGTCTTCATCTCGGCAACCCAGCCGAGATGCAGGGCCGCGCCGCCGACCAACTGCACGTCGTAGTGCCGCTGACCGAGCACCCGCTTTGCCGCCTCACGCACCACCGCAAACGACTCGATCAACAGATCGTCGGGCTCCTCACCCTGATCGAGCCGTGACCGGAACTCCCCGGTCTTGGCCTTGAGCGCGTCATCGCTCAACGCCTCGATCTCTGGCTCCATTGCATTGATGTCGGGCACCAACGCCTGAAGCGCCTTGAGCTTGCGCCCCTCGCCACTTCTGAGGACCTTGCTGAAAATGCTCATAACTGCGACGGAGTCTACCGACCCGTTCCGGCGAGCCTCGGCAGCCCACCAAGCCCGTCTACGGGTCGATCAGTCCCTCACGCACCGCGTACAAGACCGCCTCGGTGCGTGAGTGGAGCTGCAGCTTTTGCAGCACGTTTCGAACATGGTTGTGCACGGTCCGCTCCGGCACATCGAGATGGGTCGCGATCTGACGATTGTCGCCACCCTTCGACATTGCATCCAGAATCATGATCTCGCGTTCCGTCAACGACACCGTGCCGATCGAGGACGCCAACGGTCCCCCCGTTCGCGCTGCCAACGCGCGGAACTCCGCCAACAGTTTCGCCGCCATCGCGGGGCTGACCAAACTGTGCCCCGCCGCCACCGAGTGGACCGCAGACACGATCGTCGAGATCGACATCTCCTTCAGCAGATACCCCGCTGCGCCCGCCTTGACCGCATCGACGAGATCGTCACCCTCATCGGACACCGTCAACATCAGGACGCGTACCGACGGCAACGCCTCGACGATTCGACGCGTTGCCTCGATGCCATCCATCTCCGGCATGCGGACATCCATCAACACGACGTCAGGCGACGCCTGGACACAGGCCTCCACGGCCTCAGAACCATCGCCGGCTTCCCCGACGACCTCGATGTCGTCGGAATCGTCGAGCTCCATCACCAACCCGCGCCGAAACAGGGCGTGATCGTCGCAAACGACGACGCGCAGATCTCGTCCGGAGGGCACCGCCTCCTATCGGACACCGGCCATGCTTCTTGACCGGCGGGCTTCTCAGCCCGCCGTGCCGTTGACGGGCTTCTCAGCCCGCTTCGTCGATCAGGCCGACATCGCCGTCCTCACGGCGATAGACGACCGCGCTTCGGCTGGTGTCCTTGTTGATGAAGAAGAAGAACCCGTGACCCAGCAGCTCCATTTTCAGAACCGCCTCGTCGGGGGTGAGCGGACCCAAGTGGAACCGCTTCGTCTTCACGATGGCAGGCATGAAATCGTCGTCCGCGTCGATGGCCTCCTCGGCCGACTGATCCACGGCGACGCCGGTCGCCACCTCATTCAACGCGATGAGATCGGCATCGCTCGCGGCACGGATCGTGGCGCCATTGCCCTGGTGGCGGCGCTGGATCCTCGTGCGGAGTTTGCGGATCTGGCGCTCGAGCTTGGCTTCCGCCATGTCGACCGCCGTGAAGGGATCCGGAGCGTGCACCTTGCAACGCAAGTGATGGCCGTGCCCCTGTACGACGACTTCGCAGAATTCCTTGTCGGATATCCGAGGATTCTGGGCCTCGTCGAAGTGGACCTCGGCATGGTCGAGCCCGTCGAGGAAGTGATCGAGCCCGCCAATTTTCTCCTGGATCACCTCCTCCAACCGCGGCGTGATCTTCACGTGCCGTGCGCTGATGGAGACGTCCATTCGTTACCTCCGATAGTGGTTTGCTTTTGACGGTACACCCTTTCCACAGGGCGCGGGGTACCAGCCTCACGAGTCGTGACCTTGGTCCCGGAGCGCGGCGCGCGTCGCGACCAGGCAGTGCACATCACCGGCCCCGCGAGCCACGAGAAGTCGTGCCATGGACCGCATCGTGGCCCCGGTCGTCGAGACATCATCGATGACGAGAACCGACGGCCGACCTCGAAGACGTCGGCCGACAGGGCTCAGTGCCGGTCCGGCGATTCGACCCACGCGATCACGCGCCGTCTGCGGAACATCGTTGTGGCGACAGGCGAGCCGGCGCACCCTCATGCCCCGTCGGCCCGCCACCGCGCGCGCCAACAACTCGGCCTGGTCGAACCCGCGCCGTCGCCGCCGCTCCGGCGACGCCGGAGCCCACGTGATGAGATCGACCCCGGGAACCAGTTCGGCCATCGAATCGGCGAGAATCGTCACCGCCGCGGTGGCCCGCCCGTACTTGAGATCGCGGACGAGGTCGGCGGCGCGGCCCGAGTGATCCCAGCACGCCCGTACGTCGATGGTGACGATGTCCGACATGACGGCACCCTACGAATCGGGTGTGACAGCCGACGATCAACCGACCGGGGAACGTGACATCCCCGGGCGTCTAGCGTCCGGTGAACTTCGGGGGCCGCCGCTCGGTGAAGCTGGCAAGGCCTTCGGTGAAGTCATCGGTCGCAGCGAGTTCCGCTTGCGCCGCATTGAACGCGGCGATCGCGGCCTTCTCGCCTTCGAGCAGATACCGGCGAGAAGAGGCCTTCGTGGCCTGCACGGCGAGCGGAGCCCCCTCACAGATGACACGGGCGAGTTCCAGAGCCCGGGCAAGCACGTCATCGACTGCGACAATCTCCTGCACGAACCCACATCGCCGAGCTTCCTCGGCACCGAATTCGTCGCTCGTGAGCAGGTGATACATGGCGTTGCCCCAACCACCGCGTTGGACCATGCGGATCGTGGCGCCACTGGTGGCGTGGATTCCGCGGAGCGGTTCATGCTGACGGAACCGGCAGTCATCGGCGGCGACGACGATGTCGCCGGCCAGCATCATCTCGACCCCGAGCGTGTACGTGATGCCCTTGACGGCCGAGATGATCGGCTTGCGACACGACCGGCCGAGCGCGGTGGGGTCGATCCTTCCACCCCGGCGCTCGCCGTCCTCTCCCCCGCCCTTCATCCGATCGGCCCATCGGGGCAGGTCGAGTCCGGCGGTGAAGTGGTCGCCATGGGCATGGATCACGCCGACCCACAGGTCAGGATCCTCGTCGAGCCGGGTGAACGCATCGACCATGTCATCCATCATCTGCGGCGTGAAGCCGTTGAACTTCGCGGGCCGGTTGATCGCCATTGTCAGGATGTGACCATCCACGACTTCGGTGTCGACGGTGCCGAGAAAGACACCGTCGTCGTATCGATCCTCGCTCACGGTCAGTCCTCGACGTCGACGAATTCCGGCGGCCGCTTCTCGAAGAAGGCCTTCACGGCCTCGACCTGATTCGGCGAACCGATCAGCGCGCCGATCTCCTCGCGCTCATTGCGGAACCCGGTGGCGTAGTCCTGCGTGGCGTATCCCTCCACCAGCCGCTTGCCGGCGCGAATGGCGTGCGGACTCTTGCCCGCGATCGTGTGGGCGAGCTCCATTGCCTCGGCATGGGGATCGTCAGCCATCTTCGTGGCGAGGCCGATCCGGACCGCCTCCTCACCACTGACCTCACGTCCCGTCCAGATGAGCTCCTTGGCCATGTCCGCACCCACGAGTCCCGGCAGGATCTGGGTGCACGTCATGTCGGGGCTGAGTCCCCAGCGGATCTCGAGAACCGACATGCGGACGTCGGGATGGACGTAGCGGATGTCGCATCCGATGGCGAGCTGGATGCCGGCACCGAACGCCACGCCGTGTACCGCACCGATCACCGGGACGGGGAGCTCGTGCCAACCCCACACGGCCTGCTGGGCCCGATGGGTGATTCGCCCTTCGTCGATGGCGCCGATGGTGTTCTCCTGGGATGCCTTGCCGCGCTCTCCACTCCCCATGGCCTGGAAGTTGCTGAAGTCGAGGCCCGCACACCAGCTCGGTCCGTTTCCGGAGAGCACCACGGCGCGGAGTCCGGGTTCCGAGGCGAGCGATTCCGATGCCTCGTTGAGGGCGGCGAACATCCGGCCGTCCATGGCGTTCATCTTGTCGCCACGGTTGAGACGGACATCGGCGACGCCGCCGTCCAGGTAGATCGTGATGCGTTCGGTGTCCATCAGTTGCTCCCCGGTGCGAGCGCAGCGAGTGCGTCATCGTCGGGTCGGCCCTGCCCGTCTTCGGGATGCAGGGGGTGAATGCACACATGTGATGCGCCGGCATCGGCGTGTTCCTGCAGGCGCGCCTCGATCTGGTCGACGGTGCCCCAAGCGACCACGGCATCGACCAGGCGGTTGCTCTGCGTCGAGATGTCGTCGTCGGTGAAGCCCATCCGCTTCCATGCATTCGCGTAGCCGGGCGCCCGGCTGTAGAACTTCAGCACCTTGGCTCCCGTGGCACGGGCCACCTCGGGATCCTCGGTCAGGATGACCTTCTGTTCGACGCACAACTCGGCATCGGGTCCCATGACTTCGCGCGCCATGGCGGTGTGCTCCGGCGTCGTGTTGTACGGATGTGCACCTGCCGTCTTCTCGGCCGCGAGCTCGAGCATCTTGGGTCCGAGGGCGGCCAGCACGACCGGCACCGGCTCAGCGGGCGCGACCGAGGTGTACATCGACCCTTCCATCGCTTCGAGGTACGTGCGGAGGAACGACAGCGGCTTGTCGTATTCGACGCCACGTACCTTGTTCACGATCGCAGGGCTCGAGACACCCATGCCGAGCGTCATTCGTCCACCGGTGGCCTCGGCAACGGTGTTGGCCCCCATGAGCATCACCCCCGGATGCCGGTGGTAGATGTTCGCGATGCCCGTGGCCAGGCCAAGGGTGCTCGTGGCCGCGCCGATCAGCGCGAGCTGGGCGAATGGGTCCCGCCCGAAGGTCTCCCCCACCCACAGCTTCGAATAGCCCAACGCTTCGGTGCGCTGCCCGAAGGTGACCAGTTGCTCACCGGTCAGACCATCGGGCGCGAACCAAACTCCTCGATCACATGTCGTCATGACCGGCGACGTTAGTGGGACGACTGACCCTCACGTGAACCCAGACGCGCGTGAGTGGGGTTGGGGTTCCCACGAACAATGCGAGCGGCACGCCGCGTGCGAGAAGGCGAGCCAAGAATTCTAGTAGCGGTAGTGATCCGGCTTGTAGGGGCCGTTGACGTTGACACCGAGGTAGTCGGCCTGGTCCTGGGTCATCTCGGTGAGCTTGACGCCCAGGGACTCCAGGTGGAGTCGGGCGACTTCCTCGTCGAGCTCCTTGGACAGGACCTCGACGCCGAGTTCCATCGAGTCGGCTTCCGCGTGGAGCTTCATCTGGGCGAGCACCTGGTTGGTGAACGAGCAGCTCATCACGAAACTCGGGTGACCGGTGGCGTTGCCGAGGTTCAGCAACCGGCCCTCGCTCAACACGATGATCGAATGGCCGTCGGGGAAGACGAACTCGTCGACCTGCGGCTTGATCGTGACCCGCTGTACATCGCTCATCTTGAACAGGCCGGCCATGTCGATCTCGTTGTCGAAGTGACCGATGTTGCCGACGATCGCCTGATGCTTCATCTTCTCCATGTGGCCGGCGAGGATGATGTCCTTGTTGCCGGTGGTGGTGATGAAGATGTCGGCGATGTCGAGGACGGCTTCGAGGGTGTTGACCTCGTAGCCGCTCATCGCGGCCTGCAGCGCACAGATCGGGTCGACCTCGGTGACGATGACGCGGGCACCCTGGCCGCGCAGCGACTCCGCACAGCCCTTGCCGACGTCGCCGAAACCGCAGACGACGGCGACCTTGCCGCCGATCATGACGTCGGTGGCGCGGTTGATGCCGTCGATGAGGCTGTGGCGACAGCCATACAGGTTGTCGAACTTCGACTTGGTGACGGCGTCGTTCACATTGATGGCCGGGAACAGCAGGTCGCCGCTCTCCTTCATCTGATACAGGCGGTGCACACCGGTGGTGGTCTCCTCGGAGACGCCACGGATGCCGGGGGCGATGCGAGTGAAGAAGTCGGCATCGCGGCCCGCGATGTCGCGGAGGCGCTCCATGAAGACACCCTCCTCTTCGGAAGCGTCCTCGTCGGTGGCGGGAATGGCGCCGGCCTTCTCGAACTCGAGACCCTTGTGGACGAGCATGGTGGCGTCACCGCCGTCGTCGAGGATCAGGTTCGGGCCACCGCCGTCAGGCCAGTGGAACAACTGCTCGGTCGCCCACCAGTACTCCTCGAGCGTCTCCCCCTTCCAGGCGTACACCGGCGTGCCGGTCGGGTTCTCCATGGTGCCTTCGGGGCCGACTGCGACCGCGGCGGCGGCATGGTCCTGGGTGGAGAAGATGTTGCAGCTGACCCAACGGACGTCGGCGCCGAGCGCCACCAGCGTCTCGATGAGCACGGCCGTCTGCACGGTCATGTGCAGCGAACCCGCGATGCGGGCGCCGGCCAACGGCTGCTCGTCCAGATACTTGCCGCGCAGGGCCATCAGGCCCGGCATCTCGTGTTCGGCGAGGCGGATCTCGTTGCGGCCGAAGTCGGCCAGCTCGATGTCGGCGACCTTGAAGTCGCCAGTGATGGTGCCCATGGGGGCCTCCCTGGTTCTCGGTACGTGTTTGGAAGTCCGGGGCCGGGGTCAACTGACACCATCTCTGCGCAGCCCGCGAGATGCAGTGTACGGCGACGTGTCAGCCGTCGAGCGCACCCACCCCGGCGTGAAACACCGTGCCGAGCCCTGACAACGTCACGCTGCATTCTTCCGCCGACACCCACGCGGCTGCCCCGCGGTCGAGGACGTGGGCGCCTGCGTGCACGGCGCCACTGGTGCACAGGAGAATCGCCGGGCCCGTGCCGACGCCGATCTCACCATCGACCTCGATGCGCCGCAGGGAGAATTCCGCCACCGGCACGTCGTAGGTGGCCGCCCCGTCGATGAGGGGCGGGCGCTGGATCCGCGCCTCGATCGGGGTGGCGTCCACCACCGACAGGAGGGCATCGACATCGACATGCTTGGACGTCAGACCGCCACGAAGGACATTGTCGGAATTGGCCATGATCTCCACCCCCATGCCGTGGAGGTACATGTGGAGGTTCCCGGCTCCGAGGAACAGGGCTTCCCCAGGAGCCAGCGTCACCAGGTTCAACAGGAGCGCGGTGACGACGCCGACGTCGCCGGGGTAGCGCTCTCCGAGCGCGACTGCCATGGACCGCTCGGACCGACCGAGATCGGGACCATCGGCCCGACATGCCGCGACCACCTCATCAGCGACGGCAGCCCCGTCCTCCTTCCCGAGCCTGAGGAGATGGCGGATCACGGTGTCCAGCCCGACCCGGTTGGGATCGTTTTCGATACTCGTTCGGACCTGAGTCAGGGCGGGCGTGTCGATGGTCTCGAGGATCGCGAGCGTCGCCCGGGGCTCACGAAACCCGCAGAGGGCCTCGAACTCGGTCAGGGCACAGATGAGTTCGGGCTTGTGGTTCCGGTCACGAAAGGAACGCCCAGGATGGTCGAGAGGGATGCCCGCCTCGTTCTCACGATCGAAGCCGGTTTCGGCATCGGTCTTCGACGGGTGCGCCTGCAACGACAGGGGCGCACCGGCAGCGAGGACCTTCACGAGGAACGGCAGGCCACCGAAACGCGCGACGACATCCGCCCCGAGCGCACGGTCGGGGTCCGCGGCGATCAGGGCATCGAGGGTTTGGCCGGACGCGCCGACGGCCGATGGCCCGGACGGATGCGCGCCCAGCCACAACTCCGCCCACGGCTCGCCGGTGGCCGGGCGGCCGAGGAAGTCGGGAAGGGCATCGACCGAACCCCAGTCATAGTGTCGAATCAGGCCTTCGAGCAGCTGCATTCGTGTCCTTCGCCCAGGGAGAGTCGGAGACCGTCGCTCACTCGGCCGAGCGTCGCCGCAGGAGTGCGGCAGCGACGGAATCCGCCAGCAGCACGAGATCGAGGATCTGGGCCAGCGGGCCATCCCCGGAGGCCGAGAACGAATGGATCTCGTCGAAGTGTTCGGGCAGGAGTGCAACCCCCTGGTCGAGGCCGTCGGGCTCGAAGTCGTGCCGCAACAGAATCAGGACAGCCCCGTCACGAGTCGAGGCGGCGAGTCGCGCCCCTGACGCGACGTCGGCCGGGCCGGTCGGAAGGCGGCGGCGCACGGCGGCGACCTCCCCCACACGGTCGAGTTCTTGAACCCACCGTCGAGCCGCGTGCTTGCCGACCGCGCCGGCGCCGGTGACGATGGCGAGACGGTTGTCGAGCGCCGCCGCCAACGCATCGATCTCGGCGGTCTCGCCCAGTTGGGCGACCCGTTCGCCCAACTGCTCGGCCGTTTTCGAGATCGCTCCGCTCATCCCCTTCACGAAGCGCAGACGTTCGAGCAGAACGAGGACCGGAACGATCGAGACACCGAGGCCCGCAGCCGGCCCCGCGTCCGGGTCGATCGGCACAACCGGCACCGCCCAACTCGCACACGTGTCGGCGAACGTGCCGGGCACCGCAACGGCGATGAGGCGGGCCCCTGCCGCCCTGGCCTCCTCGACGGCGGCCTTCGGCGCGGTGTTGTCGCCCCCGTCGCAGAGCGCTATGGCAAGGGTGGTCGACGAGACCCACGCAGGGCAGCGACCTCCCGTGGCGACGATCGGCACGCTGCCGCGCAACTCACAGATGGCAGCGATCACGTCGCCGGCAACTCGGCCCGCACCGATCCCGAGGATGATCACTTCGGTGACCTCGTCCGCGTCGGGCAACCCCTCGGCATCCGCGGCGGCAACCGCCACGTCGCGAACCTGATCCGGCAGGTGGCGGACCGAGTCGAGCAGCTCGTCCGGGGTCATGTCAGCCGCCGAACGTCGGCGTGATCCCCTCGGCCTCAGCCTTCGCGAGTAACCGCTCGTGGTCGGCGTCGTCGATGTCGGCGGCCTCATCGGGAAGCATCACGGGGATGCCCTCGTGGATCCGGTACTGCTTCTGGAGGCGGGGGTTGTACAGGATCTCGTCGTCGGCGAAGTACAACAACGCTCCCTTGTCGATCGGACAAGCGAGGATCTCGAGAAGACGGGCGTCGAGGGTCATGGTGCCGATTCTACGATCCGAAGTGCGCCTTCACCTCGGACACCCGCTCGTCGACGTCGTCCGCTGTGGCGGCTTCGAGGTTCAACCGCAGCAACGGCTCGGTGTTGCTGGCCCGGAGATTGAACCACCAGTCGCCGAGATCGACCGTCAGTCCGTCCATGAAGTCCTGATCGTGATCGGAGTACGCGGCGGCGACCCGCTCGATCACGACAGCCGCGTCGTCGACGGTGGTGTTGATCTCCCCGGATGCCGCGTAGCGATCCAGAGTGGACACGAGATCAGCCAGACCGGCCGGGTGGTTGCCGAGCGCCTCGAGCACCACGAGCGCGGCGATGAGCCCGCTGTCGGCGCGGTAGTTGTCGCGGAAGTAGTAGTGACCGGAGTGCTCGCCCCCGAAGACTGCGCCCGTCTCGGCCATCACGTTCTTGATGAAGCTGTGACCCACCCGCGTGCGTACCGCGGTGCCGCCCCCTTCGGCCACGACCTCGGGCACCGTCTTGGAGCAGATCAGGTTGTACAGCACCGTGGCCCCCGGCTCGTGCTCGAGGATCGAGCGGGCGACCATGGCCGTGGTCAGCGACCCGCTGATCGGGCGCGCCGTCTCGTCGACGAGGAACACACGATCGGCATCCCCGTCGAAGGCCAACCCGATGTCGGCACCGGTGGCGAGCACCCGCTGCATCAGATCCTTCTGGTTCTCCGGTTGGATCGGGTCGGCCGGATGGTTCGGGAACGTGCCGTCGAGCTCGGGGTACATGTGGTCGAGCGCGAACGGCAACCCGTCGAAGACGGCCGGCACCACCAGGCCTCCCATTCCGTTGGCGGTGTCGGCAACGACCTTGAGCGGCTTCAGTCGTTCGACGTCGACGAACGAACGCACATGGGCGACATAGCCCTCGAGGACGTCTTGTTCGCTGCGGCTTCCCTTGGCCGCGGTCGGCTCGGCACCGGCCATCGCCATCGCCTTGATGTCGCCGAGGCCGGTATCGGTGCCGATCGGGGCCGCGTGGGCGAGACACATCTTGATGCCGTTGTACCCGGCCGGATTGTGCGAAGCCGTGAAAACGGCGCCGGGAACTCCGAGGGCGCCGGACGCGTAGTACATCATGTCGGTGGCGCAGAGCCCGGCGTCGATGACATCGATGCCGTGATCCATCGCACCGTCGCCGAATGCGGCCGCGAACTCCTCACCGTCGGGCCGCATGTCACGGCCCACGACGATGGCCTCGGCCCCGTGGCTCGCCACGAACCGGGCGAAGGCCCCGCCGATGGCGCGAGCGCCGCCGGCATCGAGCTGATCGGGCACGGTGCCCCGCACGTCGTAGGCCTTGAAGATCGCGTCGAAGTCGGTCACGAGAGGAAGCTACTTTCCGCCAGGGGGTTGGTCGTCGACAGTACTCGTCGGCAGCGACACGCTCGCCGGGAGTGCATCGGGCTGCAGCGCCGGGTAGCGGCCCCGGCGACCCGCGGCTCGAACGCGCAGGATGTCGCGGAACACCAGGAGACCGTCGCGGACCGCGCTCACGGTCGAGGTGTCGCTGTTGACCACAGCGATCGGGACCTCCCGCATCGTGAACCCGTAGCGCTCGACGAGGTGGAGGATCTCGATATCGAACGCGAACCCGTCGATCGTTCCCGCCCCCAGCACGATCTTGGCGACGTCGCCCCGAAACGCCTTGCACCCGCACTGTGTGTCGCGGTAGTTGCCGAGCAGGAGGATGTTGGTGGCCATGTTCACCACCCGGCTCCCGAAGGATCGAAGTGCCGACGTGCCGCGCAGGGTCTCGGTCTCTTCATGGTGACGGTTGCCGATGACGACGTCGTAGCCCGACTCGATGGCGTCGACGAAACTCACCAGCTGGTCGGGCGAGTACGCCAGATCGGCGTCGGTGAATGCAACCGTGCGGCCGTTGGCTGCCGCCACGCCCGCTCGTACCGCGGCACCCTTTCCCCGGTTGCGGGGCTGCACGATGACCTGGTCGGCGCCGGCTTCGCGTGCGACATGAGCTGTGGCGTCATCGGATCCGTCGTCGACCACCACGATCTCGAGCTCACCCTCGTCGTGGTAGACGGCGAGATCGCGGCGCACGGTCGCAATGGTTTCGCTGATCCGGCGCTCCTCCTCGTAGGCCGGAACGACCAACGAGACGCGAACGGATCCGACCGACGGTGGCCGGTCGATCGGGGTCCCCTGCTCTCGTCGGACGTGGCGAAACAGGACCGCTCGGTGAAAGACCGCTCGCACGGCCGCGGCCACTGCGATGGCCACGACCTTCGCGATCCAGTCGCTTGCCGAGGTCAGGCCCACGAACAAGGCGAAGTCGACAGCGCCGGCGATCAACGCCGTGACGAAGAACACCGCTGGTTGGCGGATCCAACGATCGAGATCGTCACCGCGCAGGGTCACACGCGCGTGGAGGAACCGAGCGACCAACGCCGCGGCGAGCAGGGCGACCAGGTCGGCCAACGCCCGACCGACCGAATCGGTCAAGCCGACCGCCAGCCCCACGTCGATGATCGTGGCGAGGACCCCGACGGCGACGAATCGCCGCGGATCAGGCCGCGTGGACCCGAATGAGGGATCGAGCGATGTGGTCACGGGACTCGAGGCGTCATCGGTCTCGGAGCGTCACGACGACGGGTCGTCGTTCTGCGGTGCGTTTCCCGCGGGTCGGCCCGCACCGGCGATCAGACCGGCGACCCTGGTCGCACGACGAGCCCTGCCGGTGTCGATGATCGCCGGGAGCACCCAGAAGACCAGAACACATCCTCCGATGACACCCGGGAGGTAGACGGCCAGGGCCGCCACGGTGTCGTCGGCGCCAGGCGCGACCGCGACTCGCCCGACGAAGGTGAGGAACACGGCCACGGACGCGGCGGCACCGACCCAGAGAGTTCGTCGTTGCAGGTCGTCCACCTCATCGAGGAGTTCGTCGATCCCGGCCCACCCTTGGGTGCCGGCGGACACGTCGTCCACGAGTCGCTCGGCTTCGCCGACCTCGGCACGAGCGGCGCCGAGATCCCAGAGCACGGCGTCGGAACTGACGTCGAATCGGCGATGCAGGAAGAGGGCCGCAAGGCCGAGCATGGTCAAGAAGATGCTGAAGATCTCGATCCCCGACCGGCCGTAGCTCAGCTCCACGTGGGTGTCCGTCGGCACGACCACCATGAGGTTCGGGGCGACCCGATAGGGCCCGTCTCCCCCGCTGACCGTCCAGTTCGGGAAGAAGCTGGTGCGAACGAGGACGGGCCTTCCGACCTCGTCGACGTCGAAACTGATCGAGAACTCGTCGGCCTCGACTCCCGAGACCTCGACTGGGGCGACGTCGACACGCGACAGAACCGACGGGTATGCCGCTGCCAACTCGTTCATCATCGCGACCCGACTCTCGGACTCGAGGCCTTCCAGACCGGGCCAGGCCGCCTCGATCTCGGCGAGCGAGGTGCGCGTCCATTCCTCGGGCCCGTCGGCCGCCACCAGTGGCGCGTCCTCGGACTCCCACCAGGCGACGGTCGGCACGAGCCATTCCTCGCCCCCGGCGTCGAGCCCTTCCAGCACCACGGGCTCGTGATCGAGCGGCACGACGAGACCCGAGTCACTCACGACGAAGACGACCCACGCCCCGGCGGCCGCGATCTCGGTCAGCTCCGGAACGGCGCGGGCCTGTGCCACCGCTTCCTCGGAGAACGCCATGTAGTACCGGACGCCGAGATCCTGGAGATGGCGCGCCCCGTCGAGCGCGTTGAGGCTGGAATAGGGAAGATCCCGCTGGGCTCGCGATGGCTGCGCCGAGAGCTCCGATTGGAGGAGGAAGTGGTACGGGGTGGTGGCCGAGGCCTCGAAGTAGAGCCCCTCCATGGAACCGATGCAGCCATCGGTCCAGTGCGGGAGCAGCATTGGGGCCATGGGCGTGCCGTAGCTGCCGAGCCGGTCGATCCCGTACTCCCACAGCGATCGACCGCACCCGAATTCGGCGCCGACTTCGTCCATCGTGACGACGAGGTAGGCGTATTCGGTCCAGCCGCTCGCCCCCTCGTATCCATTGAAGTTGTGGCGCAGCCAACCCGGCCCGAGATTGTGTTCGGTGGTGCGCAGCCCCGGCCACCCGTACTCACCGGAGCCATCGACCCCGCCGAACGGCAGCTGCCGGAGTGGAAGTGCCATCATGACCATCAGCACAACCGACCCGAGAACCACGGGCCCCGCGGCGATCACGGTGCGGGCGTCGCTCGAGCGAGAGCCCCTCGCAGGCCACGCCTCTGCGACCCAGCGGCCCATCTCGGCCACGGCAAGACCGCCACTCAGGAAGACGGCCAGGTAGTAGAAGGGCACGATGCGGACGTTCCACAGCCGACCCTCGGGGAGGAGCACGAAGGCCAACGCGAACACCAGCGCCACGATCGACAAGGCCATCCCGAGCCGGACGCGACGGATGGCGAACACGACAGCGCCGATGACGGCCAGGATCACGAACAACTGAAGCGGCGGGTCGTTGACGAGGAACTCCTGATCACCGAACGAGCCCGACCGGTTCCACAGCGCCGCGACGTAGCGGCGCTCCTTGCCCCAACCCATGTCGTTGAGCAGCGACCGGTTCCAGAAGAACGGCAGGACCCAGAATGCCGCGAGCAGACCGGCCATGGCCCCCATCACCATCGTCCACACCGCCGTGCGCACGCTCGGTCGGGTGAGGACCAGGGCGAACGTGGCGACCAGGGCGAAGAAGGCGGCGAACAGGTGTGTGAGCCCGGCGAGCGCGATCAGTGCGGCGGAGAGACCTCGCCCCTTGCCGGTCTCGAGGCCTCGCGCCACCACACCGATGTAGACGACGGCGATCGTGAGCCCGAGCGAGTAGGCGAACTCGCCGGCCATGGTCGACATCAGATTGCCGCCATAGATGTTGTACGACCGGTCGAACAGGAACGGCAGCGTCATCACGGCGAGGACGGCCGGCCCGGGGAAGGCCAGTCCGCCCAGCTTGCCTGCGGACCATGCGGCGATCGGCAGCAGCAACATGCCGGCGACCACGACGAGCTTCATCGCCTTGCCGTACTCGACCGGCACCACGAGTATCCAGAGAAAGAACGCTGTGGTGTAGATACCGGCGATCCGCGCCATGGTGGTGCCGTACCGAGGACGGAGCCAGAGGGCGCCCGCCGCGATGGCGACCGATGCCGGAATGGCGAGCCAGGGGGTCAAGCCGACGTTCACGATCACGATCAACAGCGACGGGATGATCATGTAGAACGTGAACGCTGGGAATCCGGCGTACCAATCCGGTGACCAGCCCGTCAACCGCAGGTCGGGCAACAGGACGTCGCGCAGGTACGCGGGCGACCAGACGTGAGCGCCCATGTCCCCGCCCGTCGGAGTCGTGGACGTGAACCAGTGGGTGGGCTCGAGACTCGCGAAGACGAAGAGGGTCGCGCCACCCACGAGCAGGATCGTGATCACCGTCTCCAGGGACGGGCGAGGCCACGAACGCGGTGGGTCCGATGGCGCGACGTCGTCAGTGGGAATCGGCGGGAGCTCGTCGTCGGTGTGCTCCGGCCCGGTCGTGTCGATCATGGTGTCGCCCATGCTGCCACCTGGGCGCGGCTTGATCGCGGCGCCCGATCGGAGTTCTACCGGCGGTACCTCGCACGGGGAGCCTCGGGCTGTCCGAGCTCACCGATCACACCATCGAGATTGGTGAGGCGGCCGTCTCGCTGCCACCAACGCTGATCGCAGCGGCTGCAGCTGCACATCGTCCGTTCTCCCGCTCCGACATTGATGGTGATCGTCACCAGAGGGGAATCACAAGCGGGGCAGGCGGGGTTCGACATCACAGGATTCGACATGGGCGTACTCTCCACTCGGCGTCCAACCTCCTTCGGACACGGAGTGGGCCATTTGAGCCATACATCGCAGATTTTCTCACGTTTCGTGAGAATTCTGAGGGCTGTGAGTGGTTCAGGTCCGGGCGAGGAGGGTGACCACGGCCGTCAGGTTGAAGCCGACATGGGTCCAGATCGCCGTACCGAGACGGCCGGTGCGATGCATCACCGAAGCAGCGATGACGGCGAACGCGAAGAGTCCGGGCAACTGCAGCGCCTGGAAGTGTGACGCCGCGAACAGCAGCGAGGAGGCGCACGTGGCCAGCACCAGTCCGGCGCGACCCATGTCGAGGTGCATGTCGACCAGGCTCTGGTGCAGGAGGCCGCGATAGAGGATCTCCTCGGCGATCGGTGCTCCGATCGCGGTCAGCAGGATCAATGCCGCCACGTCGAACGGCGTGTCGACTCCCGCGATCAGGTTTCGGGCGACCGCCTCGACGTCCTGCTCACCGAAGATGGCGAACACCGGGATGTACACCAACGGCACGACCACCACCTGGGTCAGGACGCCCAGGGCGAGCCCGATCGGCATGTCGATGGCCCGGAACCCCCAGTTCAGATCCCGCCGCCACTCGAGCCCTTCGGCGCGGGCCCAGATCGGACCGGCGACGAGGCAGAGCCACAGCGGAATGCTCAGGGCGACGACGACACCGGTCGGTATGCGGTTGTCGTCGAGTGGTGCACCTGCAGCCACCTGCCCCGCGGTGCGGCCGATCTCTGCACCATGGGCAGCGGAGACGTCGATGTCCCAGCCGCCCGCTTCCACGATCGCGAGTCCGATGAATGCCGCCAGGAGAATCCCTGCGCCGACGGACACGATCGCGACGATGACCCGCCACGACGGTTGTGGCACCACGGATGGCTCTTCCATGTGAGCGTTGCTAGCTGACGTAGCGAAGCCGGGTGACGCCGTGTTCCTGGCGACGGTCACGAAGCTCCCAGCCCCGTGGTGGCTGGGTGCGATCGGCGTGTCGGCGACAGAGGTCATGGTTGGCCGGGTGGTCCTCGCCGACGAGGTCGTCCAACCAGACGATCTGCTGCGCGTAGGCGTAGGAGAGCGTGGTGTCGGCTGCCTGTCCGCAGCCGGGACGAGCGCACCGGCGATTCATGCGAGCACCGTAACAGCCGCTCACAAATCGGCGATGGATTCCGATGGAGAGGCCTGCTTCGCACCTCCGAGGCGGATGACCCGCTCGACGGGTCTACAT
>JAERSO010000048.1 GCA_016845585.1 Acidimicrobiaceae bacterium
GGGTGGGGGCGACTACTCGAGGGCGGCGAGGAGGCGGTCGAGCTCCTGGTCGCGGACCTCGGCGACGGCAGCGACCATGTCGTCACCGTCGAGCTCGCCGGAATCCAATGCCGCAAGCGCGACCTTCTGGGCGGCGTAGTCGACGTTGACCACACCGGCTCGGCTCTGGAGCATCCGCCAGCTGCGGCGCCGCTCGATGCAGAACAGCACCATCTGGCGCGACAACACGATCGTGCTCACGGCACCCGACGCATCCTCGATCCCGGTGTACACCCCCCAATCCGAGACGAACGAACGATGGTCCTCGTCGAACGCTCGGCGCTCGACGACATCGTTCTGGGTCACGAGCGTCAGCATGTCGCCGAGCTCGATGAGACCATCGGTCGAATCGGAGGGCTTCCAGTGGCGACGGAACCGGGCCTCGGTCACGGCCCAGTGCGGCGGCATGTACTGGTAGTGCCGGCCACTCGCCTTGGACGACTTCTGGTACCAGTCGCGGTGAACGCTCGGGTTCCCGGCCAGATCGAGCGAATCCTCATACGACTCGCCCCGCGCCGGCATGAACACGAACTGCGGCATGCCCCGCGAGTCGCGTATCCGACTGGCCTGCTGCGTCGACATGTCGTCGGGGACGCCGTGCTCGGGTTGACAGGTGGTGAAGCACTGGAAGAACGACGTGCCCCGGTACTCGAGGCCGTTGAGGATGGCCTTGTAGAACTGCGCCGTGTTGGCCGCCGAGACCTGGGCGACGAACGGCGACCCGTGGCCGCCGAGGAACGCCTCGGCCACACCCTTCTTCTCGGTGAGCTTGCCCTGCGACGACCGGCCGAACTGGTTCATGTCGCCGCCGCCGGGCATGGGTGTGGAGTCGGAGTTCTGGCCACCGGTGTTCGAGTACACCTGGGTATCGAGCATCAGCATGCTCACGTTGGGCCGGTTCTGGAGGACGACCTTCGACACATTCTGGAAGCCGATGTCGCCCATGCCGCCATCGCCGCCGATCGCCCAGACCTTGGGCATCTCGCGGACTTCCTGGGCGGTCATCTCGGCATCGGTGAGGTGGACGATCGTGTGGTACTCGTCGTCGGTCATCTCTCCCGCCTCGCCGGCGAGGAGGTGATCGCAGAGTCGCTCGGGGACGACGGAGCGGCGGGCGTGGGTGAGCATGAACCCTTCGCCGAGCAGCCACGAAACGGTCGAGCCATCCTGGAACAACGAGTTCATCCATGGATACGGATGGGGGTTGTTCACCGGCGTCGAGCCGTAGACGGTGTTGCATCCGGTGTGCGCACCCATGGCCATCACCGACATGCCGTTGGCGGTCATGCCGTCGACCGCCTGGAGATCGCGATGGTTGAACGCGTCGCGACGCATCACCTCGGCGAGCGCGTCGACCACCTCGGCGTCGGTGATCTTGCCGTGAGCGGCGAGTCGGGCATCGGTGTCCTCGGGATCGTTGCCACCGAGCCCCATCAGCATCCGCGCCACTACACGACGCAAGCGGGCGTGAACCTCGGGGTGCTTCTCGGCGAGAACGGCCAGACGATCCTCGCCTTCGTCCATCAGTCGCTCGACCTTCTCGGTGAGACGATCGGCCTTGGCGTGGAAGAGCGGCCGCATGTACGACTCGGTCAGCGAGGCCACCGCGTGCAGCACCGTCTTTTCGCCACACCCGGCACACGCGCCGTCGCCGCTCACGAGCGCTTCGTACTGACTGCGCAGCATCAGGTGGTTCTTGAGCTGGGCGACGTGGGAGTCCTCGGGGTGTTCGGGGTCGAACCGGCCGAGGTACTTCGACGGCGTGTCGACCAGCATCTTCAAGAAGTTGGTGCCGCTCACATGGTCGGCGTTGAGGTCAGACGTCTCGTCGGCCATGTAGAGGGCCTCGTGCTCGCCGCACTCGACCACACACTCGCCGCAGCCCTTGCACAGCTCAGAGACCATGATCCCGAAAAGCCCGCCGGTGCCGGGCTCCTTCCGTTCCAGGGTTCGAAACACCGAGGGAGTCTTGAAGTAGGCGAACGGCACCCGCTCGAACAGCTCGAGGAACTGTTCATGTGCTCGGTCGCCGATCTCCGGCGTGTCGGTCACGGCTGCCGTCAACAGGTCGACGAACGGCTTGGCGTCCTTGTCAACGATCGATTCAGTCATCGCGGCGCGCACCGTCGACTCGAGAGCGGGGATCGCGTCGATCACCGCGCGACGATCGTCGAGGTTGGAGACGTAGGCGTTGGCGGCCGTGCGCAGGATCGTGTCGATGTCCTGCGCCGTGTTGGGGAGGGCCGTGTCAGGACACGCGGTGATGCAGTCGAGGCACTGGGTGCAGTTCTCGGCGATCCACACCGGCGTCTGGCGGCGGGCACCGTACTTGCTGGCGGTGGCGCCGGTGGCCGCCGGCATCATGCCGACCGAGGCCAGGGCGGACGACGGCTGGTCGTAGCCGAACCCGGCCCGGTACTCGGCGTCGAACGTCGCGACTCTGGCCAGCGGGATACGCACGGGCTGCTCAACCGGCACGCGATCAGCGGGGAGAGGGCCACACGAGTCACAACGATCGAGGGCAGGCTGGCGCATGGTCGACCGGTCGGGGGCGTCGATGTCACCGCGGGGGATCTCGCGGATCCGGGAGAAGCCCTCCGTCATCACCGTCATGTTCGACTCGACGACGGCGTCGCCGAAGCGACCGAACTTCTTCACGTACTGGGCGTGCACGAGATCCCGGAACTGATCTTCGCTCACGCCGTACTCGTCGAGCAGCCCCGACACGGCGAAGAAGGCGCCGAGGAACGCGTTGCCCTGCATCCGCAACTGCAGATCGGTGCGGTCAGTCGCGGCCTTGGCGATGTCGAAGCCCGGCAGCGCGTACACCTTGATGTCGTCTTCGGCGATCTTGCGACGGGCCTCCACGGGGAAGCGCTGCCACACCCGCTCCGGCTCCTCATCGGACTCGATGATGAACGTGCCACCGGGGTTGAGACCGGAGAGTGGGTCGGTGTGGGTGAAGGCTTTCGGGTCACAACACAACACGACGTCGACATGGCGCAGATCGCAGTTCGGCCTGATCCGCTCCGGCGCGGCGACGAGGAAGTACTGCGTCGGCGCGCCCTTCTTCTCGGAGCCATAGCGGGGATTGGCCGACACGTGGACGATTTCGCGGGGCCGGCCGAACTCGTCGAAGTCCTCGTTGCGACGGGCCAGATCCTCCCCGATCTCGCCGATGATCTCGCTGAGGTTCTTGCCGGTGGTGATCATGCCCCAGCCACCGATCGAGTGGAACCGGACGGCGATCGCATGATCGGGCAGCAGCGACGGGTGACGCTCGGAGATCACGGCGTGGGGGTGATCGACGCCGAGCACGAAGTTGCGGACGCCGTCTTCGGGGCTCGCGCCGTCCTGGCGGAGGGTCTGACCGACGGCGAACTCGTACGCCCCGAGAATGTGCTCGGGGCGGAAGTCGCGTGAACCCAGCCCGTATGTGCCGGCGAACTGCAGCGGCACTTCCGACGGCTCCAGCACCGGCACGTCGCCGGCGGGGTGATCGCGGCCGACTTCGACGCCCTTGTTGATCGCGGCTCGGATCTCACGCCCGAGCGGATTGTCGCCGGACAACGGGTCGTCGGTGCGCTCGAGCACGATGACGCGCTTCTTGCCGCGTAGCGCCTCGACCAACGCTGCTTCGGGGAACGGCCGCAGGACGTTGACGTGGATCGACCCGACCTCGGCGTCGTCCTCCTCGCGCAGGTGATCGACGGCGGCCTCGATGTTCTCGGCCGCCGAACCGAGCGACACGAAGACGGTGTCCGCGTCGTCGCAGCGGTACTCGCTGATCATGCCGTAGCGGCGACCGGTCAACCGTTCGAAGTCCTCGAACGCCTCCTCGAGGAAGCCGGCGACATGATCGGCGAAGTTGTTGCGGCGGGCGATCACGCCGTTCATGTAGTGCTCTTGGTTCTGCACCGGGCCGAGCAGCATCGGGTTCTTCAGATCGATCATCCGCGGTACCCGCCGCCGGGTCGGGCCGAACAGCTTCCTCTGGGCGCGGGTCGGACTCTCGATCACGTCGTCGTGGGCGCCGAGGAACTGGCGGATCATCTCCGACTCATGGCGAAAGAATGTGCGCTCGAGGTGCGACGTCAGGAACCCGTCCTGGATGTTGATGGCCGGGTTCAGCGACAGCTCGGCCACCCGGCGCGCGATCAGCGCCTGGTCCGCCGCTTGCTGCGCGTCCTTCGCGAACAGCATCATCCAGCCCGTGTCGAGGGCGGCATAGATGTCGTCATGGCCGCAATGAACGTTGAGTGCATGCTTGGTGAGCGCCCGCGCCGCCACCTCGACGACGAGCGTCGAGAGCTTGCCGGGCGCGTGGAAATACTGCTCCAAGCCGTAGATGAGCCCCTGCCCCGACGTGAAGTTCACGACACGTCGACCCGTCATCGACAGGGCGATCGCACCACCCTGGGCCGAGTGCTCACCCTCGGTTTCGATGGCGACCTTCGAGTTGCCGTAGACGTCGAGCGCTCCTTCGGCGAACGCCAGTTGGTAGTTCTCACCCATCTCCGTCGACGGGGTGATCGGGTAGAACACTCCGCCCTGCGTGATCCTCGCTTCGGTGTGATACGAGACGAGTTGGTTCCCGTTCGTGGTGATCCGGGTTCCGGGGAATGGTGGGTTCGGCATGCTCTCTCCTGCCGCCGATCCAATCGGCACCACGGATCAACGACAGAGCCATGTTCCCAAAGATCCGTCGCCAATGGCATGGCCCTAAGACCCTCCCCCACCGAGCGTGGGCGTACTGGCGGCACATATGGTCGGATTCCGACGGTTTGTGCCGCCAGTTCGCAGGAGGGTGGCCGGTGAAGGGCTAGTCGATGTGGCAGCCGTCGTTGTCGATGAGACGGGCCTTGCCGAACTGGACGGCGATCAGGAGACGGACTTCGTCGTGGAGGGGGCCGTCGGTGATGAGGGCGTCGGCCTGGACGGCGGCGACGTAGTCGACGGTGCCGAGGTCGGCCTCGGCCACGACGGCGGCCATCGCCGACTCGACGACAGCCGCGTCGCGTTCGCCCTCGGCGATCGCGACGAGGCCGGCGTCGAGGGCACGGCGAAGTACCGGCGCTTGGGCTCGCTCCTCGGCAGCGAGGTAGACGTTTCGACTCGACATGGCGAGACCGTCGTGTTCGCGCACGGTCGGGCACGGCACGACCTCGACCGGCATGGAGAGATCGTGGGCCATGCGTCGCACGACGGCGACCTGTTGCCAGTCCTTCGCCCCGAAGTAGGCGCGGCACGGCCCGGCGATCGAGAACAGTTTGGCGACCACGGTGGCGACACCGGCGAAGTGCTCGGGCCGTGAGCGACCCTCGAGCGGACGGGCGACGGCGTCGACGGTGACCGTCGTCTCGATCGGCGTTGGGTACATCTCGTCGACACCTGGTGCGAGCACGAGATCGACCCCCTCGGCGGAACAGATTTCGAGGTCGCGCTCGAGGTCGCGGGGGTACGAGGCCAGGTCCTCCCCGGCCGCGAACTGCAGCGGGTTGACGAAGATCGTGACCATCGTGAAGTCGTTGTCGGCCACCGATGCCGTCATCAACGAGGCATGGCCCTCGTGCAAGTAGCCCATGGTGGGGACGAGGCCGACGGTGCCACCGCTCCGGCGGGCAGCATCGAGCCGTGCGCGAGCCTCCGCGATCGTGGTGACGACCTCCACGTCAGTCCTTCCCCGCGAGCCGGCGGGCTTCGGCCACGAGGGCGTCGTAGGCGGCCAACTCGTCGGGGGCGAGCGCGGCACGGTGTCGCTCGACCGTCTCATCATCTCCCCGGGCTGCGGGGCCGGTGAGTGCGGCTGCGGGCCCGAGCTCGGCCACATTGTCGACAGTGGCCCGCACGAGTGCCATCAACGCCTCGAACGGGAGACCTGCCGTGGCCCCGATCCGCTCGGCTTGCCCCAGCACCGCCACGAGATGGTTCGAGGCGATGGCCGCGGCAGCGTGATAGCTCGCTCGATCCTCGTCCGCGATCGTGAACTCCTGACCACCGAGTTCCGCGACGAGCTCGGAGATGAGCAGATCACCGGCGGTGGCGAACCACACTCCCGACCGGAGAAGTTCGGCACCGCGCTCGGGGTCAGGGAGCGCCACGAGCGGGTGCATGGCGGCACGCCGGGGATGCGGACGCAGGTCATCGAGCCCCCGTGACCCGGCCAAGTGCGCCACGACGGTGGTCACCGATGGCCGCACCGAGCGGGCCACGTCAGCGATGGCGTCGTCCGGTGTGGCGATGACGACGAGGTCGACGGCCTCTGCCGCGCCGCCGACGTCGCCCCGGCCGAGCACCTCGACGACATCCCACGACGACCCGTCGAGCGCGCCGGCGAGTGCACCACCGGCACGACCTCCGCCGATGATCCGCACCGACCTCACACCAGCGACTCCAGCGGACCGACGTTGCGCACACCTTCGGCGTGGGCCGCGGCCGCGACGTCGTAGCCGGCAGGCAACAGATCGGCGCCGACATCGGCGAGCGGGACCAGCACAAAGGCGCGTTCGAACATTCGGGCGTGAGGCACGATCAGATCCGGCTCGTCGACCGTCTCGCCGTCGACCCACAGCACGTCGACATCGAGGGAACGGGGACCCCAGCGCATCACGCGCACCCGGGCCGCCGCCTCCTCGCGCTCCTGGCACACACCGAGGAGTTCGCGAGCCGAGAGGTCGGTCTCGAGCCGCACGACCAGATTCAGGAACGCATCCTGTTCCGGCCCGCCAACCGGATCGGTCTCGTAGGCGTAGGACACGGCAACCACGTCAGGGATCGCCACCACCGCATCTCGCAGGTAGCCCACACGATCGCCGATGTTCGAGCCGAGGCCGAGAAACGCTCGATGCGTCATCGGCTTCTCGTCAACCGAATCCCGCTCGATGCCAGATCCTGCGGGACCGGGGGCCGCAGTTTGCGAACCTCAACGGTGACCGACTGGATGCGCTCATCTTCCAGGACCGCGTCCGCCACCCGGGCCGCCATCCGCTCGAAGAGCTGGAAGGCCTCGCCTTCGGTGACCATCTCGATCCGATCGAGCACTTCGCCGTAGTTCACCGTGTCGGCCAACACGTCGGACTCCGTGGCCGCCACGTTGGCGGTCATCTCGATGTCGAACTCGTAGGGCTGCCGTCGATGCTGCTCTTCCGGAAGGGCGCCACAGAGACACTGCAGCCGCAGACCCGACAGCATGATCGTCTCGACCGACACGGTCACTCCTCCTCGGAATCGGCGCCACCGTCAGAATCGTCGAACACTTCGTCGTCGTCCTCGAACTCGATCGGCATGTCGATGAACGCCCCGACCGGGACTTCGTCGGACGGGTCGCACCGCTCGACCATCGCCACGGCTTCACGCCCCAGCTGACCGAGCTCGCGCTCGAAGAGGCGCTCGGTGATGTTGATGGTGGCCGGACCATCGGGCACGAGACCCATCCACAGGAGATACGCGGCAACCAAACCGGTGATCTTCTCGCCGACCTCTTCACGATGGACGACGATCTTGTCGCCGTCGTTCACATGGTCACGAATCGAGGCCATCGCTCGCGTCAGGCTCAGGGGCCCGCCGGCCGGGCCGCCGTAGGGAACGTGATGGAACGGAACTGCCATCTCTTCGTAGTTGTGGAGGTTCTGCGTTGATCCACACAGCGACATGACGAAGTCGAAGTCGTTCTGACGAAGCCAGACGATCTCCTCCTGGCGCCGCACCTTGCGGTGGTTCGCGCCGTACCCGCCAGGTCGCTCGCAGACCGCGAACCGATCCTTCACGATCCACGTGAAGTTCCTCGGCTGGATCCCTTGCGCCCACTTGCCTCTCATGAAGCCACCATTCGCACGGCGTGGACCGTAGCCCGAACATCGTGCACTCGTACTAGGTCGGCGCCCATGTGAACGCCCCACGTGGCCATGGTGACGGAACCTTCGAGGCGATCATCCGCGTCAACAGCGTCAACGCCGTCGCTCAGGGCGTGGAGATCGCCGATGGATTTCTTGCGGCTGACGGCGAGAACGGCGGGCGCGATCTGCACGAAACGGTCGAAGTTCGCGACCAGTTCGAGGTTGTGCGAGATCGTCTTGCCGAATCCGACACCCGGATCGACCCAGATCCGTTCGATACCGAGCCCACGGGCCCGCTCGACCGCGTTCTCGAGATACCCGGCCACTTCCGCCACCACATCGTCATAGCGCGGGTCGATCTGCATGGTCTTCGGCGGGCCACCGGCGTGCATCGCGATCCAGCCCGCCCCGGTTTCGGCAGCGACGGCTTCGAGTGACGCGGTGACATCGTTGATGATCGTCGCTCCGGCTGCGACCGCTGCACGGGCGACGGCCGGCTTCATCGTGTCGACGGAGATCTCCAGGTCGGGCCAGCGATCTCGGATCCCCTCGATCACGGGGACCACCCGGCGATGCTCGGTGGCCTCGTCGACCGGGTCCGCGCCGGGACGAGTGCTCTCACCGCCGACGTCGACCACCTCCGCGCCGTCGGCGATCATGCGGCCGGCCTGCGCGAGCGCGGCGTCGACGCCCTCCCACTGCCCGCCATCGGAGAACGAATCGGGGGTCACGTTGAGCACGCCCATGACGCGCGGGAGTGTCCGAGATTGGTCCGTCACGGCGGCCACCCTAGTGGGGCGGGATCAGCGTCGTTCGAGGAACCGCATCGCCTCGGCGCGGGTGGCGGCGCTCGTACGGAAGCTGCCCGAAACCGCCGACGTGACGGTCGATGCACCCGGCTTGCGTACGCCGCGCATCGACATGCAGAGGTGTTCCGCCTCGATGACGACGAGGACACCACGCGGCTGAAGCGTCTCCTCGATGGCGTCGGCGACCTGACGGGTGAGACGCTCCTGCACCTGCGGGCGCTTGGCATAGCCGTCCACGAGGCGCGCCAGCTTCGACAATCCGGTGACCTTGCCGTCGAGGCCGGGGATGTAGGCCACGTGCGCGACCCCGAGGAACGGGATCAGGTGGTGCTCGCAGAGGCTGTAGAGCGGGATGTCGCGCACCATGACCATCTCGTCGTGGCCGGCTTCGAAGACCTTGGTGAGATGCTCGGCGGGCTTCTCGTGGAGGCCCGCGCAGATCTCGGCGTACATGCGAGCGACACGGGCGGGCGTCTCGAGCAGGCCGTCGCGATCGACGTCCTCGCCAATGGCCGCGAGGATCTCGCGGACTGCGGCCTCGATGCGGGGCTGATCGACTTCGGGGGCGTGGGGGCCGTCGAACTCGTGGTCGGAATCTGCCGATGCGTTCACGGGCGAGAGGGTATCCAGACCCGGATGGCTATGCGGGTTCGAACACCATGATCGACTCGAGCTCGCGATAGTGCTCGGCGACGTCGAGTCCGTACCCGACCACGAAGTCGGGCGGGATCGGGAAGCCGAAGAACTTCACGTCGTCGGTCTGGGCCCCCTCACGCACGAGTAGGGCACAGATCTCGAGGCTGGCCGGCTCACGGTCGCCGAGCAGCTGACGCAGATAGCGGAGCGTCAGACCCGAGTCGACGATGTCTTCGACCAGGATCACATGCCGGTCCTTGATGTCGGTTTCGAGATCCTTGACGATCCGCACCACACCCGACGACTGGGTCGATTCGCCGTAGGACGACACGGCCATGAAATCGAACTCGACGGGGAGGTCGATCTCGCGGGCGAGGTCCGCCATGAAGACATAGGCGCCCTTCAGCACGCCGACGAGGAGCGGCGGCCGGCCCTGGTACGCCTCGGTGATCTCGGCACCCAGTTCTCGGACGCGTTGGGCAAGATCCTCCGCGCCGATCACGACGCGTCCGATCGTTCCCTCAGGTTTCTTCACCATCAATCCGGACCCTATCGCTCCGAATCTGCGTCGGCGGGATCCAGCGACAGTCGGCCCTGGCTGCGGCTGACCCGATGACCGCCCTCGATCTCGGCGGCGACATGGGTGCCGTCGACCACCCGCATCACCCGATCGATCGAGGCCGCATCGGGGACACGGCCACCGGGTGTCCGTGCCTGGAGCCAGATGCGCAGCGCCTCCGACGTGATGGCCTTCGGCGCCGCGGCCAGCGCTCTGGTGTCGGCCGGATCGAGCTGGGCGGCCTCGGCGCGGATGACCTCGAGCATGTCGCCGAGGAGGTCAGCGTGACGGTTGAGGAGCGGGACGGGGTCACGATCGAACAGGTCGGCGATGAGCGGCAGGAGTTCGCTGCGGATACGAACCCGCGTGAACGCCGGATCGTCATTGTGCGAGTCGGAAATCGGCGTGATGCCGGCGCCTCGACACACCGCCTCCGTCTCTCTCCGGCGTAGACCGAGGATCGGGCGATTCACCCGAGCCATCGGGACCGACACCCCGGCCGGCCCCGCGCCGCGGAGCAGATTGAACAGCGCCGTCTCGGCGCGATCGTCGGCGGTGTGAGCGACGCAGACGTCGTCGGGGAGCGCGCCGTAGCGGGCAGTGCGAGCGCGGGCCTCGAGGTCACTGCCATCGTCGAGCGCCACGTGACGGAGCTCGAAGCCGACGCCGAGCCGGGACGCCAGCGCCTCGACCATCGCGGCGTCATCGGCCGACGTGGGACGCAACCCGTGGTCGACATGCCAGATCGTGAACTCGCGGTCGGCCGCGTCGGCGAGTAGTGCCATCGCCACCGAATCCGCTCCCCCGCTCACGCCGAGCGCGAGCGGGCTGTCAGGGAAGTCGCACCGATCGAGCAGCACGGCGAGGTCCACCGACGCTCAGGCCGCGGGGGCCGGCACCGCGACGCGGTCGATCCACAGCTGCGGATCACGGATCTCGTTGATCGACGGCACGTTGGCCGAGTCAGCCCAGGCGAAGTCGAGCGCCTCGACGCCGCCATACGATTCGACCACCGAAATGAAGTGCTCGCCCTCGGCGTACTGCTTCATCTTCGCTTCGAGGCCGGCCAGCTTCTGGAATACCTTGGTGAAGCCGCTGGCGTTCTGGCGACGATTGCGCAGCACCTTGGCGAAACGTTCGGCCGACGGGACGAGGCCCTGTCCGGCGCGATCCATGGTGACGTCGCCGTGGCCTTCGAGGAGGCTCATCAACCCGGCCACCTCATTGATCACCGCAAGCTGTTCCTCCGATGCGAACAGGGCCATGATGCCGCCCTGATCCATCGGATCCTCGCCTCGCTTGCGGGCCTCCATCAGGCGCTGGGCGGCGGCCAGGAAGCGTTTCGGGTCGGGGTCGACGCTGTCCATGGTGGACTCGACGAGGCCGAGGAAGTGCTCACGCATCCACGGCACACCGGTGAACTGGGCGCGATGGGTGACCTCGTGCAGGGCCAACCACAGGCGGAACTCCTGGGGCGGAAAGGCGTAGCGCTTCTCGAGCGCCAGGACGTTGGGCGCCACGTAGTAGACGATGTCCTGCTCGTCGGGGTTCTCGTCTTCAATGACGAGCAGGTCGTACTGGCCGAGCACTCGAGTGCTCATCCATCCGAGCATGGCGCCGAGCTCGGCGCCGGCGAACTTCGGGCCGAGGGTGCTGGCCTTGCCGTCCATCTTGTCTTCGAGCTTGTCCGTGATCGGACGCAGCAGGCGCTGGAACGATGCGAGATTGGCGTCGACCCAACCCTCACGGTTGGTCACCCGCCCGCGGGCGTTGCCGTCGAGCGAACGCAGACCCGTGCATTCCGCCACCAGGTCTTCCGCTTGCGCGGTGTATCGATCAAAATCCTCTTCGAGCCCATCCCGGTAGCGAGCAGCCTTGTAGGGCTCTGTGCCCGCAACCTTGCTCGCGACCGTCCGGGCAACATCCCAGTCGACCGCACTCATGCGCGCAGCCTCAGTCGCGCGGGTAGCGCTTGTACGTCACCTGCTGCAGATAGCCGACCACCGAGGCGCCGATCGCCGCCAGCGCTCCGACCACGAGAACCGGAGCGATCCACCAATGCCAGACAACCGCGAGAATGCTCATGACGCCGAGTGTAGAGGCATAGAGGTGCGTAAGTAACGCTGGGGTCTGTCCCCCGCGTTACTTAGTCGTCCAAGACTTTGCCGCGCATGCGGGGGACGACCATGACGGCGTGCAGTGAGCAGAACTCCTGCTCGTTGTAGACGCTCAGGCGGGTTTCGCAGTCGGGATCCTGGCAGACGCGACCCTCGGCGTTGCGAGAGGTCTTGCCATCGGCGGAGATGAAGGGTTCGGCGTGAACCGGCATGCCTTCAATAACGAAGTGAGAGGCCGATTCAGTTCCAGATTTCCGGGAAGTGTCATGAAGCCGTCACAGCGTTGACGAGCGTCACTCCCCGCGGATCTCCCACTGGATTGCCTCGAACACCTTCAAACGCACCGATTCCGGGACCTGCTCCTGGCAGCTACGGGCCACTACCTGTTTCAGTTCGGCTTCGAACGTGAAACTCTCCATGCACGGCGAGCAGTACTCGATGTGGGCCTTGATCGTGGTGCGCCGCTCGATCGTGAGAGCACCATCGAGATACGTGTAGAGCTCGCGCAGCGCCTTCTGGCACTCGTCGTCGCAGTGATCGTCGTCGTTGACGTCCGGGGTGTGCATGTCACTCACCATCACAATCGGCGCCGACACACGCTGGTTCGGGCTCCGGATCGGCATCCGGAAGAAGGCGACGCGCCCCGGCAAAGTCATACAACCGCTTCTGCAGCTGCTTTCTTCCCCGATGAAGGCGACTCATCACCGTGCCGATGGGAACATCGAGGATCTCGGCGATCTCCTTGTAGGCGAAACCCTCGACATCGGCGAGCAGCACCGGAAGCCGATAGTGCTCGGCCAACCCTTCGACGGCTTCCTTCACCTCGGCTTCGCCGAAGAGGTCCATCAGTTCGTCCTCGGCACTGCGGCCGAGCGTGGAACCGGTGAGACCACCGATGCGCCGGTAGAGGTAGAGATCCTCGACATCGTCGATGTCGGACTCGTCGGGACGGCGCTGCTTCTTGCGGTAGGCGTTGATGTAGCTGTTGGTGAGGATGCGATACATCCACGCCTTCAGGTTCGTGCCGGCCTCGAAACGCTCATAGGCGCGATACGCCTTGAGATACGTCTCCTGGACGAGATCCTCCGCATCAGCGGGGTTGCGGGTCATCCGCAACGCGGCCGAGTAGAGACCGCTCATGAGCGGCATCGCATCGTCGGCGAACGTGGCTTGATCGGCCACATGACCTCCTGTGGAAGACTCCGGCGAGCGGAGCGGTAGAAGCGAGCCCGAGAGGAGAATTGAACTCCTGACCTACGCTTTACGAGAGCGTCGCTCTACCAACTGAGCTACTCGGGCGGGACTGAAAAGGTACCAAACGCCGGGGCGCGATCCTCCACACCGGATTCACATGAACGAGCACCCGATCGAGCAGCCACACCCCGTCAAAAACGTCCTGTTCATCATGTGCGATCAGCTGCGCCTCGACGCGCTGTCGTGTCACGGCGGCATCATCGACACGCCGAACATCGACGCGCTCGCGGCCCGCGGCGCTCGCTTCGATCAGGCCTACATCCAAGGCGCCGTTTGCGGCTCCTCGCGGATGAGCTACTACACCGGGCGCTACGTGCAATCCCACGGCGCCCGCTGGAACCAGATCCCGTTGGCGATCGGTCAGCGCACCATCGGCGACCATGTGCGGCCCCTCGGCGTGCGCCCGGCCCTGGTCGGTAAGACGCACATGGCGCCCGACCTCCATGGCCTCGAATGGCTCGGCCTCGACCCTGAATCACCCGAGGCGATCTATCTCGCCGAATGCGGCTTCGAGCCCGCTGAGCGCGACGACGGCCTCCACCCGGACATTCGGCGGGCCGGGGCACCGGAGCTGCCGTACAACCGCTTCCTGCGCGAGCACGGCTACCAGGGTGCGAACCCCTGGCACTCCGCCGCCAACGCCGTCATCGACGACAGCGGCAAAGTCGTGTCCGGCTGGCTGCTTCGCGCCTCGCCCTACCCGACAGTCGTTCCCGACGAGTTGTCCGAGACGGCCTACATGACCGACCGGGCCATCGATTTCATGGCGCGAGCAGGCGACGAACGCTGGTGTCTGCATCTCTCGTTCATCAAGCCCCACTGGCCCTACGTCGTCTCCGAGCCGTACCACCGACTCGTGCATCCCAACGATCTCCCCTCGCCGAACCGCACCGACGCCGAACGCGTCGACGAGCATCCGGTCCTCGCGGCGATGCGCAACAGTCGGGTCGGCCGCACGTTCTCGCGTGACGAAGTCCGCCGGGCGGTCTATCCGGCCTATCTCGGTCTGGTGAAACAGATCGACGACCATCTCGGCAGGCTGTTCGCGGCTATGGACGAATCCGGACGCAGCGACGACACGATGATCGTGTTCACGTCCGACCACGGCGACTACATGGGAGATCACTGGATGGGTGAGAAGGACTGGTTCCACGACCCGATCGTGAACGTCCCCATGATCGTCGTCGATCCCCGCCCCGAAGCCGACGCCACACGAGGCCAGGCGATCACCACGCCCATCGAGACGATCGACCTCGCGCCCACATTCGTCGAATCGCTCGGCGGTGGTCTCGATCCGCTCACGCCGTGGCTCGAAGGGACGTCGCTGGTACCTCTGTTGCACGGGGTTGAACAGGACCGGCCTCAGGTGGTCAGCGAGACCGATTTCGGACCGCTGGAGTTGGGTGACCCCTTCCCCGGCCAGCCGCAGCGATCACAACGGGCCACCATGATCTACGACGGGCGCTACAAGTACATCCTGAGCGAGGTGGGCCCGAACCTGCTCTACGACCTCGAGAGTGACCCCGACGAGTTGGTCGACCGAATCGACGACCCCACGCTGGGTGCGGTTCGTGACGAGCTCCACGAGCGCCTGTTCGCGTGGTATCGCGACCGCTCCAATGAGGTCACTCGCAACCCCGCCCACTGGGACCACGCCCGGCCTGACGGAGACACCGCGCGACGCGGCATCTTCATCGGCTACTGGGACGAAGCCGCAGCCGCAGCCGACGGCGTCGGCCACCACCTCGCGGTCACATCGCCGGAAGCTTGAGTAACAGGGCCTGCAAGGCCAGTGCCTCGTTGGGATTCCTCACGAGCGAGTCCTGCGTGCCGCGCAGTGCATCGATGCTGTCGAGCAGACCTCGACGTTCATCCCCGCCGGTGATCGCCTCTCGATAGCGGGCTGCCAGTGTCGCCAGTCCGAATCGGAGCTCCTCGGTGCGGAACTGGCGTTGCTCTCGGCGGTGCCGGGCCTCCATGTCACGCCGACCGGAGCCCCGGGTGCCCAGGGCTTCCTCGCGCTGTTCGAGCGCCTCGAGCTCAGCGTCGTGTTGGCGGACCTTGGCCTTGCCGGCGTCGTCGATCAGCCCGCGAACCTCCTCGACGAGTGCCGCGACCACAGCACCGGTGCCATCGAGACGATCGGGAATCGACCACCACGCATCTCGGCGAAGGGCCAGCTGTTCGTCGGTGGCGAGCACTCGGGCCCGCTCGACGCTCCCGTTCGACGCAGCCGCAACGATCGCGGCCTGCATGGCGTCGGCCAGCCCCTCCTCGACCAACGCGGCCTCGATGGCATCGGCGCTGACCGAGCCGAAGTCGACGCGAGTGCAGCGACTGGCGATGGTGATGTGCTCGGGCGGCACGTCTTCGGCCAGCAGCACGAAGATCGACGTGGCCGGCGGCTCTTCGATCGTCTTGAGCAGCGATGCAGCCGCAGCCGGGGTGGCGGTGTGGAAGCGATTGACGATGAGGACCTTGCGATTGCCCTCGACCGGCGAGCGGCTCGCCTGGACGATCAGCGGCTCCGCTTCCTCGTCGCGACGCAACGAGTTGCCGACCGGATCGAGCACGTGGACGTCGGCGTGCTCCTCCTTCTCGGCGAGCCGGCGATGACGCTCCGCACCCTCGGGATCGGCGGCGGCGAGTAGCTCCCCGGCGAACACGGCCGCAGCTCGGCGCTTGCCCGTGCCCGACGGGCCGACGAACAAGTACGCGTGTACGGGCGCTTCCACAGCGGCCTGAAGTCGACGGACCGCGTCGCCCTGCCCGATGACTCGGTCCCAGCTCATGGATGTCGGGCCAACCAGTCGTCGACCGCCGCGTCGACGCGGGCGGCCACCTCCTCGACCGTTCCCCCGGCGTGGATCACCAACCAGTGGTCGGGCGCCTCGGCGGCCATCTCCAGATAGCCCTGCCGCACACGCTGGTGGAACTCGGCGCCGGCACCTTCGATGCGGTCGATCTGATCACCCAGCCGCTGGCGGGCCACGGCGAGGTCGACATCGAGCAGCACCGTGAGGTCGGGTTCGATCCCGTGCGTGGCGAAGCGCATCATGTCCTCGAGAACCTGCAGGTCCAAGCCCCGGCCGTAGCCCTGATAGGCGAGCGACGACGCCGTGAACCGATCCGAGATGATCGTCTCTCCCCGTTCGAGAGCCGGTCCGACGATCTCGGCGACGTGTTGTGCCTTGTCGGCCACGACCAGAAGCGCTTCGGCCCGATCGTCGAGTTCGCGGTGCTCGGGGTCGAGCAGGATCCTGCGGATCGACCCGCCGATGTCGGTGGCACCGAACTGGAACGTCAACGGCACTCCGAGACGAGCAGCCAAGCGACGTGCCTGGGTCGACTTGCCCGATGCATCCGCCCCCTCGAAGGCGATCAGTCTGCCCCTCATTCAGCAGGCTCCTTCGTCGGCCCGGCCGACTCACGGAGGAACGCTCCGGAGCCGGCCCGGAGGCTCCAGAGCGCCAACAAACCGGCGGCGACGATGATGGTCGAGGAGAGCCAGAGCGTGAGGCGCACACCCGGTACCCGGACGTTGAGGTCACCAACGCCGATCTCGCCGTCCCAGAGACGGTTCGAGAGCGCGTCGAGCAGTTCGGAGACGAACGGGGCGACCGCCAATGCGATCAGCATGCAGAAGCGAACGAGAACGAGGAGGGCCGAGAACACGCGGCCGCGAAGTTCGTCGTCGACGTTCTCGTGCAGCAGGGTGAAGCCGAGCACATAGATCGGGCCCGCGGCGAACCCGACGATGCCGATCACCGGAACCACGATGCCGAGCACCGACGCGGAGCCGGCGATGAACAGAGCACCGCCGGCGAGCACCAGCGCGAACGGGAAGACCCGGGCTCGGTTGATCTTGTTCTGCAACAACGACGCCGTGATGACGCCGACGGCCATGCCGCAGCCGAGTGCGAACAGCACGAGGTTGAAGTCGGCGTCATCCCCGGAGATCACCTCGTCGACGAAGATGGCACCGAGCGGGACCAACATGCCGCCACCGATCACCCCGGTGGCGAGTCCGACGTTCACGGCGCGAACAATCGGGTTGACCGCGATGAATCGCCAACCTTCCCGTAGCTCGCGGACCGCGCCGCCCATGTCCCAGTTGCCGCGCTCCCCCGCTTGTCGCTCCGCGGGTGTCCGTCGTTGGTAGACGATGGTCGACACGATGAGTGCGGTGGCCAGGAACGAGAACCCGTCGACGTAGAAGGCGAGCCCCTCCTCGTTGAGTCGCCAGGTGTCGACCCATCCCTCATCGGAGAACGTCTCGGCCAGTTTCGCGAGCAGCGCGGCGAGACCTGCGGCCACCGGGAACATGCCGTAGGCGGCGGCGACGTTCAGCGAGTTGGCGCTGGTGAGCTTGTCCTTCGGAACGAGACTCGGGACGATGGCTTCTTTCGCCGGCGACCACAGCATCGTGAAGATCTCGAGGATGAACGAGGCGATGACGAGGCCGTACAGCGTGTCGACGAACGGCAGCGCGAACAGCACCAGCGCGCGGCCGATGTCGCAGACCAGCATCACCTTCTTGCGGTTGAGTCGGTCGACGATGACACCCGCAGCCGTGGCGAGGAAGAATCCCGGGGCGATGCGGGCACCCAGCACGAGCGCGATCGCGGTGCCCTCGGATCCATCGCTGATGCGTTCGGCCAGCGAGATGATGGCGATCAAACCGAGCCAATCACCCGTGGCCGAGATGACCTGCGCGATCCACAGCTTGAAGAATTCCCACGATCCGAAGATGCGCTCGATTCGCCCGCTCGGCTTGGTGGCATCCAGCGCGTCGTTGAGACGATCTGCGCTATTTGTGCCCGGTTCGTTCACGACCCCGCACACTAGCGAGCAGGGTCACCGACCCGCGTTCGTCGCTAGTCAGAGGCCTTCTTCGCGGCCTTTTTGGCCTTCTTCTTCGCGGCCTTTTTGGCCTTCTTCTTCGCGGCCTTCTTCTTCGCGGCCTTTTTGGCCTTCTTCGCCGGACCCTTGGCGCGGCGGTCGGCCAGTAGTTCGGCGGCCCGTTCGACCGTCAACTCCTCGACGGTGTCGCCCTTGCGCAGCGAGGCGTTGTACTCGCCGTCGGTGACGTAAGGACCGAAACGACCGTCCTTGACGATCATGTCCTTGCCGGTCTCGGGGTCCGCGCCCATCTCCTTGAGCGGCGGCTTCGGCGCAGCCTGCCCGCGGCGACGTTTCGGTTGGGCCAGCACGACGAGGCACTCCTCGAGTGTGATGGTGAGCAGCTGCTCCTCGGTCTCGAGGCTCCGGCTGTCCTTGCCCTTGGCGAGATACGGGCCATAGCGACCGTTCTGAACGGTGATGACCTCGCCATCGGCGGGGTCGGCACCAACGGTGCGCGGCAGCGACAGGATCTTGAGCGCCTGGTCCATGTCGATCGTCTCGAGCGACATGGACGAGAACAACGAGGCCGACTTCGGCTTCTCTTCCTGCTCGTCGAAGGTGCCGACCTGCACATACGGACCGAATCGGCCGGCCTTTGCGTAGATGTCCATGCCCGTTTCGGGGTCCTGACCGAGGATGCGGCCTTCCTTCGGCATGGCGAGGAATTCGAGCGCCTTCTCGAGCGAGAGCTCGTCGGGCGGGATGTCGTCGGGGACCGATGCAGTGGTGACGTTGCCGGCCTCGGGCTCGCCCTCTTTGACGACACCCTTCTGCACGTAGGGGCCGTAGCGGCCGACACGCGCGACGACGGGTTCGCCGTCCTCGGTCATGCCGAGCGGGATCGTGTTGACCGAACGAGCGTCGATGTCGGGCAAGCGCTTCGAGACCTTCTCCTGAAGTCCTGGCTCGCCGCCCTCCTCACCGAAGTAGAACTTGGTCAACCACGGCACCGCCTCTTCGGCGCCCCCGGCGATCTTGTCGAGGTCGTCCTCCATGCGAGCAGTGAAGGCGTAGTCGACGAGGTTGGGGAAGTGGCCCTCCATCACATTGACCACGGAGAACGCGGTGAAGGACGGCACGAGCGCCGAACCCTTCTTCCAGACATACCCACGGTCCTGGATGGTGCCGATGATCGACGCATACGTCGAGGGACGACCGACCCCGAGCTCCTCGAGTCGCTTGACGAGGCTGGCCTCGGTGAACCGGCTGGGCGGGGAGGTGACGTGCCCGTCGGCTTCGAGCGACACATTGCGGGCGGCGTCGCCCTGCTCGAGCGGCGGCAGGCGACGCTCGTCGTCGGCCTGGTCCTTGCTGGTGTCGGCGTCGGTGTCTTCCTCGTAGACCTCACGGAAACCGCGATGGGTGATCACGGTGCCGGTGGCGTTGAACACGACGTCGGTTCCTGACTTGCCGTTGGCACCGAGGCGCAGCTGCACGGTGTCGCCGGTGCAGTCGGTCATCTGGGAGGCGACCGTGCGTTTCCAGATCAACTCGTAGGCCCGGGCTTCGGACTGGGGAACCTGCTTGGCGACCTCGTCGGGAAGTTGGAACGAATCGCCGGCCGGACGGATGGCCTCGTGGGCTTCCTGAGCGTTCTTGACCTTGTTGGCGTAGTGCCGCGGGGCATCGGGGAGGTTCGAGGCGCCGTAGCGTTCGCGGATCATGTCGCGGGCCGCACTGATCGCGGTGTCCGACAGCGTGGTGCTGTCGGTTCGCATGTAGGTGATGAAGCCCTTTTCGTACAGGCCCTGAGCGGCTCGCATCGCCATGGCGGAGCTCATGCCGAGCTTGCGGCCGGCTTCCTGCTGGTAGGTCGAGGTGATGAATGGCGCTGCTGGTCGGCGACGGTACGGCTTGGACTCGCGGGATCGGACCTCGTAGGGCACGCCCTCGAGATCGTCGACCATGGCCGAAGCCTTGGCCTCGTCGAGCACGGTGACATCGTCACGCGACAGCTGGCCGTCGTCGTTGAAGTCGCGTCCACTGGCGAGACGCACACCATCGATCGTGGCGAGGTTGGCCTTGAACTCGCGCTGCGCAGCATCGTCAGAACCAGCCCCGGCGACGGCCGCGAATTGACCCGCAATGTCCCAGTAGCCGGCAGCGATGAACGCCATGCGCTCCCGCTCGCGCTCGACCACCACGCGGGTGGCCACCGACTGCACTCGGCCTGCCGACAGCTGCGGCATGACCTTCTTCCACAGCACCGGCGAGACCTCATAGCCGTAGAGGCGGTCGAGGATGCGGCGGGCCTCCTGGGCGTCGACCATCTTGCGATCGAGTTCGCGGGGCGAGTCGACGGCGGCCTGGATGGCGTCCTTGGTGATCTCGTGGAACACCATGCGCTTGATCGGCACCTGCGGATTCAGGACCTCGATCAGGTGCCAGGCGATCGCCTCGCCCTCGCGATCCTCATCCGTTGCGAGATAGACCTCGTCGGCGTCCTTCACCAGGCTCTTCAGCAGCTTGATGTGGTCCTTCTTGTCGCGATTCTCGACATAGAGGGGCTTGAAGTCGTTGTCGACGTCGATTCCGGTGCGGGCCCACTTCTCGCCCTTGTAGGCGGCGGGCACGTCCGCCGCATTGCGCGGGAGGTCGCGGATGTGGCCGATCGATGACTCGACGGTGTATCCGGCGCCGAGATACTCAGCGATCTTTTTCGCCTTTGCGGGCGACTCGACGATTACTAGGGCATTGGCCACGATGGTCGAACCAATCGGAAGAAGAGGGGTTTTGTCAAGCGTTCACGACATCAGGGTCATCGATATCGATCTCGATGACCTCGTTCGCACGCATGAGGATGAGGGAGCCGACGATGGCTGCGATCAGCGACGCGGCGAGGATGCCGAGCTTCGCTTCGTCGGTCACGATCGGGTCGCTGAATGCCAACCCGGTGATGAACAGCGACACCGTGAACCCGATGCCGGCGATGGCAGCGAGACCGAACACGTGGGTGAATGATGCACCACGCGGCAGGCGGGAAATCCCAGACCGCACGGCGATCCAGGTGAACAACGAGACGCCGGCGAGCTTGCCGACGACGAGTCCGAACACGACACCGAGGGTGACGTCGCTCGACAGCGCGCCCGACAACGAGTCACCGGAGATCTCGATTCCGGCGTTGGCCAACGCGAAGACCGGGATGATCAGGAAGCTGGAGAACGGATGGAGCACATCCTCCAGTCGCTCGGCAACGGACACCTGCTCCTTGAGTTCGAAATTGGCCCTGCGCACCACGGTGGCACTGGCCTGGCCGGAGATGGCCGCACCGATGTGCACATCGTCGTCCGGGGTGTCGTCTCGGAGCGGGACCGCCGGCGTGATGAGGCCGAGCACGACACCGGCGATCGTGGCGTGGATCCCCGATTCGAAGACGGCCAGCCACAGGAAGGTGCCCACCAGCACATAGACCGGGATGTACCAGATACGGGCGATCCGCATCAGCACGACCACCATGGTGAGTGCAACGGCGATCAGCAGCCAACCCGTGGAGAGATCCTCGGTGTAGAAGATCGCAATCACCGCGATGGCGCCGATGTCGTCGACGATGGCGAGGGTGAGCAGGAACACCTTCATGGCGCCGGGAACCCGGTTGCCGAGGAGTGAGACGACCCCGACCGCGAACGCGATGTCGGTGGCCATCGGAATGCCCCAGCCGTCGGCGCCGGCACCGCCACCCGCGAACGCCACATAGATGAGGGCCGGTACCACCATGCCGCCGATCGCGGCGATGGCCGGGAGTGCCGCAGCCCGCGGGTCGCGCAACTCTCCGGCGACGAGTTCGCGCTTGATCTCCAGACCCACGACGAAGAAGAAGATCGCCATCAAGGCGTCATTGATCCAGGCTTCGAGCGGCTCGTCGAGATGGAGCAGATCGCCGACGTGGATCGAGATATGGGTCTCCAGCAACTCGTGATAGCTGTGGCTCCACGGCGAGTTGGCCCACACCAGGGCCACGACGGTCGCCAGGATCAGCAAGAGGCCGCCGGCAGCTTCGATGCGCAGGAAGTTGCGCACCGGTCGACCGACGCGGCGAGCCAGCCGACGGTTGCCGCCGAGCCAGGTCAGCGGGGAGGGTTCGAGGTGATCGTGTGCCATGTCGATCTGAGACGCTAGCGGGGTCGGATCCCGATTCAGGCGGACGGTGACCGACGGCGTCGCTTCGACGAGTAGACGACCAGGGTGACGTCGGTGCCGTCCTCGCTCGATGTGATCTCGCTCTCGTCGGCCAACATCTGCATCAAATGCACGCCGAGACCTGACTCGTGTTCGAGGCGGTTCGGCGACTCGGGTTCGGGGAGATCGGGAACGGTTGCGGGGTCGAAACCGACGCCTTCGTCGTGCACGACGACACTGATCTCGTCGTCCGCGAGGTTGCATTGGATGCGGATCCGGTCGAGAGAGCCCGACAAGCCGTGGGCTTCGATGGCATTCGTCGTTGCTTCCGAGACGGCCACCCGAAGGTCGTCGATCCGGTCGTGCTCGAGATCTGGTTCGAGCTCTGCCGCCGCGGCCACCACCACACGCACGAGCGAAACGAACTCGGTGCGGGCGGGGATCTCCAAGACGAGTTGACCGGGACGGAACACGATGTCGACGGGTTCCTGCTCGGCGGCGGCCATCAGACGGTGGCCAGCGCGTCGACGAGGGAACGATGCAGGGTGAACACGCGGTCGAGGTCGCAGACTTCGAGAACCCGCCGCACCCGGGGCTCGGGAACGACCACGATCAGATCACCATCGAGCAGCCGGACCCGCTTCAAGGCGCCCACGAGCACCCCGATCCCGAAGCTGTCGACGAAATCGACGCCGCTGAGATCGAGCGCGAGACGGTGGTTGCCGTCCTTCACGGCATCCATGACCGATTGACGCAATTGGGGCGCGCCGACGACATCGAGTTCGCCGGCCACGGTGAGCACGGTCCAGTCGCCCTCGGTGTGGGCATGAACGACAACCTGCACACTCGTGACGGTAACCGACGACAACCATGCGACTCGGTCACACACCGATCGTCGCCGTCACAGCAGTGTCGTAGCATCGGAGGATGGCGTTAGCCGAGGCGCTTCCCGAGCCTCCTCCCTTCGAGCTTCTGCTCGCCGATCTGGCCGACGACGGCCGCGTGGTCCACGTCGAGGAGGCCGCGGCGCGAACCGCGTCGATGGGGCTTTTGAATCGCCCGCTCCCCGCCGCTGTCGCAGCGACCCTCGGTGCCGATGCGCTGTGGAGTCACCAGGCCAGCGCGATCAATCTCGCCCGCTCCGGTGCCAACGTGGTCATCGCCACGGGCACCGCCTCGGGGAAGTCCCGGTGCTTCCAGCTGCCGATCGCCGAGGCCGTACTCGACCCACTCCGCCCCGGCACGGCGATGCTCCTCTACCCCACCAAGGCGCTCGCCCACGACCAGCTCCGCGCATTCACCGCGCTCGACATCCCCGAGATCGCCGCCGGTGCCTACGACGGTGACGCCTCGTCGGAGGAGAAGGCGTGGATCCGAGAGAACGCCAACGTCGTGCTCACCAACCCCGAGATGCTCCACGGCGGCGTTCTCCCCCGGCATCAGAAGTGGGACGCGTTGTTGATGCGGCTCCGCTATGTCGTCATCGACGAACTCCATGTGCTGCGTGGCGTCTTCGGTACCCACGTCGCACACGTTCTGCGCCGTTTGCGGCGCATCTGTCGCCACTACGGCTCGGACCCGACCTTCATCTTCTGCTCGGCCACGATCGGCCAACCCGAGCGACTCGCCGCTGCGCTGTGTGGCGCGCCGGTGGAGGCCGTCACCGCCGACGGATCTCCCCGAGGGCCCCGCTCGTTCGCCCTGCTCGACCCGCCCGTCGTCGACGACGAACACGGCACCCGATCCTCGGCGAACTCCGAGACAGCGTCGATCACGGCATCGCTCGTCGAGACCGGTCATCGCACCATCACGTTCTGCCGAAGCCGCAAGGGCGTCGAACTCGTGGCCGCCGACATCACCCGCCGACTGCCGCCGCGGCTCGATGGCCGGGTGGTCGCCTACCGAGCCGGCTACCTCGCCGACGAGCGCCGGATGATCGAGGACAACCTCGCCACCGGTGAACTCTCGGGCATCGTCGCCACCTCGGCACTCGAACTCGGTGTCGATGTCGGGGCGCTCGATGCCTGCGTACTCAACGGCTTCCCCGGCACGATCGCCTCCATGTGGCAACAGGCCGGACGCGCGGGGCGCCGGTCCGATCCTTCCGTCACGGTGCTGGTCGCCGGCGAGGACCAGCTCGACCGCTATCTCATGCAGCACCCGGAGGAGGTCTTCAGTCGGCCACCGGAACCATCCGTCGTCAACACCGCCAACCCCTTCATCCTCGACCCGCATCTGGCGTGCGCCGCCTATGAGCTCCCGCTCAGCCACGAGGATCTCCGTTGGTGGAGCGAAGAGGAACTGCACGACGGTGTACGCAACCTGGTGCGCGCCGACTCCCTCCGGCTCCGGCGCCGATGGCGCAACGGCCGTGAGGAACCGTTCGCCCACTGGTGCGGCACCGGATACCCCACCCGGGAGATCAGCCTCCGGTCGGGTTCACGGGGTGAGATCAAGATCCTCCACCACCATGATGAGCGGGTGATCGGCACCGTCGACGCGAGCCGAGCGCTCACATCGGTCCACACAGGTGCGGTCTATCTCCACCGAGGTCAGGCATTCGATGTCATCGACCTCGATCTCGAGGAAGGACACGCACGGGTGGTGGAGGCCGACGGCCTCGAGTACACCCAGGCTCGATCCGACACCGAGATCCGAGTTCTGGCCGTCGATGGCGTCCAGCGGGTCGGCCGGGCCGCGCTCCACCTCGGCACGGTCGAAGTCGCCACCCGGATCCATGGCTACCAACGCCGCGACGTGCGATCCCGCAAGATCCTCGCCAACGAGAAGCTGGAGCTCCCCGAGCAACAGCTCGTCACCCGCGCGTTCTGGTACGTGATCGACGCCGACCTGATCGATGAGCTGGTCGACGCCGGCTTCGATCCCCCCGGCACGCTCCACGCGGCCGAACACGCGGCGATCGGGATGTTGCCGCTGTTCACCATCTGCGACCGGTGGGACGTCGGTGGTGTGTCGACTGCCCGCCACGCCGACACCAACGGCGCCACGGTCTTCATCTATGACGGCTCACCAGGCGGCGCCGGCATCGCCGAGCTCGGTTGGGAGGCCGCGGCGAATCACCTCGAGGCGACGCTCGAAGTCATCGACGGTTGCGGGTGCCTCGACGGATGCCCGTCATGTGTTCAGTCGCCGAAGTGCGGGAATGGCAACGAACCGCTCGACAAGGCAGGGTCCGTCGAGCTCATCCAGCGGATCCTGCGGCCAATTGCCCCGGAGTTCCAAGGGAAATAGGCCGTATGGCCCATCCACGAACTGACCCAGGTCACCGACTGGATGGGAGATGGAGGACACAACTGTCGTCAAGGCCGACGCGGCCGAGGCTCCGAGCGCAACTCCCGAGTGGGTTGCCCGCCCGTGGCTCGCTCGGTTGCTGCGCGCCGCGATCGTCCTGGTCCCCCTCGCTCTGGTCACGCTCGCGGCATGGCGCATCCACATCGCACTCGGTCCCTCGACAACGGTCGGCGGCGGCGTCATTCGCTGGCTGGCCCTGTCCGTGTTCTGCACGATCGGCATTCAGCTGTTCGACCGCATCGGCCGGCGGCTCCTCCCCCTCACCGTCCTGCTCCGCATGTCGATCGTCTTCCCCGGTGACGTTCCCTCGCGCTTTCGGATCGCCATGCGCTACGGCACGACGCGACAACTCGAACGTGACATCGCCGGCAACTCACTCGATGCCTCCACCCCTCAGTACGCAGCCGAACGCCTGCTCGGACTCGTCACCCAACTCTCCACCCATGACCGCGCCACCCGGGGCCACACCGAACGCGTCCGTGCCTACGCCGACCTCGTCGCTGACGAGATGGGCTTCTCCTCCGAGGAACGCCAGAAACTCCACTGGGCCGGCCTGATCCACGACATCGGCAAGCTCTCGGTGCCGTCGGAGGTCCTGAACAAGGTCGAACCGCTCACGGATCGTGAATGGGCCCAGATCCAGATGCACCCGAACGAGGGTTGGACGCTGGTGCAGCCCTTCGTCGAATGGCTCGGCGAATGGGCCGAGGCAACGCGTGACCATCACGAGCGGTGGGACGGCACCGGCTACCCGCGTCGACTCTCCGGTCACGAGATCTCTCGCGGCGGTCGCATCATCGCCGTGGTCGATGCCTTCGACGTGATGACCGCGGCACGGAGCTACAAGGATCCGATGTCATTCGACGCGGCCCGATCAGAGCTGGCCAGCTGTTCCGGCGAGCACTTCGATCCGGACGTCGTGCGAGCCTTCCTCGCCCTCTCCCTGACGAAGCGACGCCATCGTTGGAGCCTCCTGTCGTGGCTCGCCAACTCGCCGATCATCACCTCTGTCACCACCACCGCATCAAACGTCGGCCCCATCGCAACCAGTGTCGTCGCCGCATCCGTCACCGCCGGTGCAGTACTCACGCCGCTGGTGGATCTCGAACCCGCCCCGGAGCAGTTCGCGCTCCGGCTCGTGGAATCCACGACCACCACCACGACCCTGTTCGTCGAGCCCGATCCGACCACCACCATCACCGTGCCGCCGAGCTCAACCAGGACGTCGACCACCACCACGACGACAACGACGACCACCACCACGACCACCGTGGCACCGTGGCACCGACGACGACGACCGTCGCAGTCACGGTGCCGCCCACCACGACCCCCGCACCGGCCACGACAACCACGACGATCCCCGAGTCGACCTTCAGCAACGGATTCCTCGGCGGTGGTGGCGGTGACGTGCTGAACCTCGTGCCGAGCGTGAGCGGCGGTGCAGTCGCCAACATCGACGGCGACGGCAACCCCGGTCTCACGATCCCCCGCTCGCCCGATGGGTTGATCGAGATCAATAGTCCGTCGGTGAGGGCGTGGGGAAGCGCCATCACCGAGGAGCTCACGCTGACGGGCCACGCCACGCTCCGTCTCCACGCAGCGACCGCCGGCTTCACCGAGGGCTTCGGCATCGTCATCGTCGGGCTCGTCGAGTGCACCGCCCCATCGTCAGGATGTACGACGATCGCCACCGGCCAGATGGGCTTCGCTCAGTCCGGGTTCGGCAGCACCTTCGGCACCGTCGACGTGTTCCTCGGCAGCGTCGACCACACGATCGCGGCCGGCAACCACCTGCTGATCACCGTGGCGGTCCCCGAGACGTCGACACACGACCTCTGGATCGAGTTCGGCTCCGAGACCCACCCATCCGAGTTCCGCATCAGCTGACGAGTCACTCCAGGCGCATGCTGGCAGTGCCGACGAGTTCCAGGTCGCGGAGCATGGCCCCGACCAGCGGCACCGACGTCGGGTCGACGTAGAACACGGAGACGACGACTGCGCCGTTCGACTGTGAGATCTCCACGCGCAACCGATGCACTGGCAGATCCCCGGCCACCGCCACGGCGCGGCGGATCTCCGCGTCGGTCGCGCCGACGGCCGCCGCTCTCGCTCCTTCGCGTGCGGCGTGCGTCACCATCACCCGAGCATGAACGACCAACCCGACCTGGATGATCGCCAGGAGGAGCAGGGCGAAGAACGGGAGCAGGAGAGCGAGCTCGACCGTGGCCTGGCCCGAGTCCCGGCCCGTCTTCGCCGTCGCCCACACCACTAGGCGACCCGGCTCGCGACCGCGTCGAGAACCCGGTCGAGGAGGTTGCCCACCGAAGAGGTGGTGCTCGCCCACGCCAGCACGAGGACCGCGAGTGCCGCGGCGCCCAGGATGACGAGCGCATACTCCGCGGTCGCCTGGCCGCGCTCACCGCGACCGGGGATTGGGGATCGGTTCTGATTCATGAGGTGCTCCTCTGCGTGCGATGCACGCCGGGTTTGAGGTGGTGGGGGAAGTGCAGAACTACGGGAGCTGCAGGTCACGCAGCGTTCCCACGAGAAGCGGCACGACGGTGAGGAGCGCGAACGCGGGCAGGATGCAGAACACGAGCGGGAACAACATGAGGACCGGAACCCGCCGCACGCGTTGCTCCGCCCGGGTGCGGCGACTCCGGCGAGCCTCATCGCCCGCCCGTCGGAGGGCCGGCCCGATCGGCGCACCATCTCGTTCGGACGCGATCAGAATCGAGAAGACCGACTCTGGTCCGGGGCCGAGATCACGGGCGACACCGGCAAGGGCGTCGGTCCATGCCTCCCCCCGGGCCGCCCGCTCCACCGCGGTGCCGATCAACTCGTCGTAGGGAGCGGGCAACCAGCCCACGACCGCCGCTGCAGCGTGGCGAAGCGTCAGGCCGGCCGCGACACCGAGCGAGAGCAGATCGATGAGCTCGGGCAGGTGTCGGTCGACGGCGTCGTCACGGGCCCGGCTCTTCCGTCTCGCAACGAGCGGACGCGGCACGGCGGACAGCCGGACCCTCGTCGCTGGGCGTGCCCGCCGGCCCCGCGGCCTCGGGCGTGCTGGTTCGAGAACGACGGCGATCGCAATGGCGGCGATCATCCACGAAGCGGCGCTCATCGCGCGATGCTCTGACCGATTCGGCGCATCCAGAGCACTCCCGTCGCATCGAGGGCGAGGCCGAGGAAGAGACACAGCACCCCGAACTCCGTGGTGACCAAGAGTGTGGCCGAGTCGGGATCGGCCACCACCGACACACCGAGGAACGCGAGCGGCGCCATACCGACCACCACTGCCGAGAGCCGGGACTGGGACGACAGGGCGACGATCTCAGAGCGGAGGCCGGCTCGGTCGCGCAAACTGGCAGCCGCCTGCTCGAGCGAACCAGCGACCGCGGCCCCCGCGTCGTCACCCAGCCGGAGCACCGCGCGCGCGAGGTCGGCGTCGGCATCACCCAGACCGGCCGCCCACACGTCGAGCGCGACACCGAGTCGATCCCCGGCATCGACGCGACGACTCACCGTCCGCAACGACCGCGCCGCCGCCGAGTCGTGCACCGACACTTCAGCCAGCGCACCGCGAAGGTTGGACCCACCGCGCAGCGAACGCGCCACCAGTTCCAGGGTCTCGGGGAGATCGGCGATGAGCTCACGTCGTTGCCGGCGACGAACACGACCCGACCCACACCGACGAACGAGGCCCACACTCCCGAACCCCGACCGGCCGCCGCGTTCCTCTCGCCGTGGCTCCGCCCGGAGGTCCGGGCCGATAGCGACGGCGACCATGAGCAGGACCAGAAGCGTCAACACGACCCACCCGCAATTCGCCGCACTTCACCGGGTCCCACCACCGATGCGATCTCGGCCACCCGCCGCCGCCCCTCCTCGCCGCGCTCGACATGCACGATCACGTCGACCGCGGCAGCGATCTGGGCGCGGATCGCATCGAGCGGCAACCCGTCGCCCCCGAGCAGGGCGAGCGTCTCCAGTCGACGGAGGACATCGACGGGCCCATTTGCATGAACGGTCGACAGGCAGCCTCGATGGCCGGTGTTGAGTGCCTGCACGAGATCGAGGGCCTCATCACCGCGCACCTCGCCGACCACCAGCCGATCCGGCCGCATCCGCAGCGCGTTGCGGATGAGCGCCCGGATCGTCAACTCCCCCACTCCCTCAGCGGAGGCCGGACGAGCCTCCAGGCGAACGACGTGGGGGTGTGGAAGCTGTAGCTCCGCGGCGTCCTCCACCGTGATGATGCGCGCCGAAGGTTCGATCGATGCCGCCATCGCGTTGAGGAGGGTGGTCTTGCCGGCACCGGTTCCACCGCTCACGACGATGTTGGCGCCGGCGTCGACACAGTCGCGCAACTGTCGACACACCGGTGGTCCGGCGAAGGCTTCAAGCTCATGGGCTGCAAGCACGAATCGACGAATCGTGACGTATGGACCATCGAGAGCGATCGGCGGGATGACGACGTTGACCCGGCTCCCATCCGGCAACCGCCCGTCGACCAGCGGCGAACGTCGATCGACTCGACGCCCGACCGGCGCCACGATCCGTTCGATCAGGAGATCGATCTCTCCTCGATCGAGCGTCAGCGGGTGGCGCAGGAGTCGGCCCTCACGTTCGATCCAGACCGGACCCGGTCCATTGATCATGATCTCACTCACCGCGGCGTCGGCCAGGATCTCCTCGAGGGGCCCGAGGCCACCGAGGCGCGCCTCGATCTTGCCGACCGCATCCGCTCGCTGATCGGCCGTGAGCAGCGGGGCGAGCCGACTGAGCTCCGCGCCGATGTCGACGCTGTCACCGCCATCGAGCACGGCACGATGGACGTGATCGACGACCTGCGTGACCACCTCGTCGCCGGACCCCGTCACGCGGCGGTGACGATGAGTTGGCGAAAGGCCCGGGGACGCCTCGTGGCCAGCAGGCCGGCGTCGACGGCTCTGGCGACGCTCGGGTCGAGTGCGACCCGACACCAGAGGGGGATGCCGAGTGCGGCGACGACGTCGCCGGTCGTCAGCGCTCGGCCAGGCTCGTCGACCAGCACGAGCCTGGTGCCCACCGGCGGATGGCCGGCGCGGCGGAGAGCCAGATAGCAGGCCCGCGTGACGAGCACCGACGTGGCGACGTCGTCCCACCAGCAGTCAACCGATTGGCCGGTTGGGCTCCGCTGCGTGCCCGCATCGATGACGATGACACGCGATCCGGTGCGCAGGATGCCGGCGAGCAACCGAAGTCGACCATCGGAGGGTCGATCCGCCGTGCCCCGCGGCAGCAGGGCCAGACGCGGGGCGACCGGAACCTCCAGACCGGTGAGCGCGTCCACCGGCACCTCGTCGCCCGCGGCGAGCCAATCGAACGCGCCGAGGCCGGCACCGGTCACGCCGAGCACATCGGGCTGATCGCCGTCGAGATCGACGAGGAGCGTCTCCTGACCATCCTCCGCGGATCGCAGGGCCAGGGCGGCGGCGACCACCGACGCGCCCGACCCGCCCTTGGCGGACCAACACACCAACAGCATTGATGAAACTGACATCGACACATCTCCCGGAACAACAGCTCGACGGGGAAGTCGACGGCTCGACCATACGGCTCGGCCCTAGCATTGCCAACTATGAGAGCACGCCAATCATGAACTCCACGGAGGCGGCGTTCTTCGACCTCGACAAGACGGTCATCGCCAAGGCCGCCATGCTCGCCTTCGGTCCCAAACTCCAGAAGGAGGGGATGCTCAACCGCTGGCTGGTCGCTCGCGCCCTGTGGGGGCAGATCGTCTTCCGGTACCTCGGTGCCGACGAGGGCCGCATGGAGAAGATACGCGAGACGGCGCTGAAGGTCAGCGTGGGCTGGGACAAGGAACGAATCTCGGGGCTCATCGACAACGCACTCAGCGAGGTCATCGACCCGCTCGTCTACGACGAAGCGGTGGAGCTGATCGAATCGCATCAGGACGCGGGGCGTCGCGTGTACCTGGTCTCCGCGTCACCGGAGGAGATCGTGCTTCCGCTGGCCCGTCACCTGGGCGTCGACCACGCCATCGCCACGCGGGCGCGTACCGACAATGCGGGCCGCTACACCGGCGAAGTGGAGTTCTACTCCGCGGGCGAACACAAGGTCGAGGCGATCTCCGCCGAGGCGGAAACCCATGGCCTCGACCTCGAAGGCTCGTTCGCCTATTCCGACTCGATCACCGATCTACCGATGCTCCAGTCGGTGGGTCACCCCGTGGCCGTCAACCCCGACAAGGCACTGCTGAAGGTCGCGACCGAGCAGGGCTGGGAGATCCGTGAATTCGACCATCCCCGACCGCTCAGCGATGAGCGCACGATCTCGACACCGCAGGCGACCACCATCGGCCTGGGTGCGGCAGGCGTCGCCGTGGCGGCGGGCGCGTCACTGTGGTGGCGGAGCCGAAAGCTCAGACGTCGCGGACTTTTTGGGAGAGCACGATGAGGAGTGCACCCAGCACCGCCAGCAGGAGAACTCGGTTCTTCGACATGGCTCGACGCTAGCCAACCGATCGGTCGGCGTGTCGTCGGCCCTCTCGGTCGCGGTACAGCCGCGGCGAGATACAGTCCTCGGCGGAGGTGTCCGAGCGCCTGGTGGGCTCCCCCGCCTTCAAAGCGGGTGGGATGGGTGATCCCTGTCCGGCGGGTTCGATTCCCGTCCACCTCCGCCATTCTCCTACCGTGCCGAGCATGACCCGAGCGCTACAGCCCGATGTGGCGGCCGTCCTCGACTACGCCGCCAGCCTCGACCTCCCCGCCATGGAGACGCTGTCTCCGGTCGATGCCCGAGCCTTTCAGACCGCCACCGCGGCGAACCGGCCACCGGGGCCCGACGTCGGCGAGATCATGGACGGAGAGCTCCCCGGCCCCGCAGGGCCGCTCGCGTACAGGCTCTACCGGCCCTCGACGCCGGGGCCACACCCACTGACCGCCTATTTCCACGGGGGTGGTTGGGTGATCGGCAGCCAGGTCTCCGACGACCCGTTCTGTCGCCAACTGTGCGTGGAATCCGACTCGATCATCGTCTCGGTCGACTACCGCCATGCACCCGAGCACCGCTTCCCCGCGGCTCACGAGGACGGATTCACTGCAGCCGTCTGGCTCTCGGCAAATCGCGAATCACTCGGGGCCACGCCCACGCCGATCGCGCTCGCCGGCTGGAGCGCCGGCGGCAACATCGCCGCCGTCCTCGCACAGCAGGCGCGAGATACAGGCGACTTCGACCTCGCCGGACAGATCCTGATCACGCCGGTGACATCCCCGGGCGAGCGCCGGCTCTCGCACACGGACAATGCGGAGGGCTACGCACTCACGACCTCGATGCTCGACTGGTTCCTGGAGAACTACGTGGATGAGGCCGACCGAACCGACCCGCGAGTCGCACCGCTTCAGGCCCCGAACCTCGGCGGGCTCGCATCGGCGCTGGTCGTCACCGCGGATTTCGACCCGTTGCGCGACGAAGGCACCGCCTACGCGACGGCCCTCGCTGCTGCCGGCACGGCGGTCGATCACCTGGCGTGTGACGGGCAAACCCACACGTCGATCCTGGCCGTCGACGTCATCGAGTCGGCCACACCCATACGGAGTCACATCGCCGGCACACTCCGCGACTTCCACAACTGACCCAAACCTCATCACGGGGTGGTGACGTGACAGGGGTGTGAGCGCGGGCGGAGCATTTCGGTGACTCCATTGCTCAACACATCCCCACGACTCCTACTCCTCCTCGTCGCCGCCCTGGTCATCTTCATCGCGGCATCGTGCACACCCGAGCAGCGCGCGGTCATCGAGCAGATCAACACCGACCGCGCTGCGGCCGGCGAGGAGCTGCTCGTCCCCCACCCCCAACTCGCGCCAACATGCTCGACCCACGATTCGACACGATGGGAACCGGCGTTGCGGTGGCCCGCGACGGCCGCGTCTGGGTCGTTCACCTCTTCGCCCAGTACGACCCCGGCGCGGATCACACCTGACCCACGCGTCGCGGGGTGAGAGTGGGTCAGACGCTCAGAAGATCCCGAGCGCCGGTGTCGCTGCTCGGGTGACGCAGCTTCGACATGGCACGGGCCTCGATCTGGCGAATGCGTTCGCGGGTGAGGTTGAAGTGCTCACCGACCTCTTCGAGCGTGCGAGGCTCACCGCGATCGAGGCCGAAGCGAAGTTTCAGGATTTCTCGCTCACGCTCATCGAGCGGGCCGAGCAACCGGGAGATCTCTTCGGGCAGCAGCGACGTGGCGGCCACCTCGAACGGTGAATCAGCCGAACGATCCTCGACGACATCGCCGAGCTCGGCATCGCCGTCTTCACGCAGCGGCTCAGAGAGCGAAAGAGGCTCGGCAGCGAAACGCAGGGCTTCGGTGACCTTCTCCTCGGGCATCTCGACTTCGATCGCCAGCTCGGCGAGGGTGGCAGGACGGCCGTACTTCAGCTCGAGGCGGGCGCGAGCCTTCTGCAGACGAGCGAGCGTGTCGCCGGCGTGCACCGGGAGGCGGATCGTGCGACCGGTGTTGGCGATACCGCGGGTGATCGCCTGACGAATCCACCACGTGGCATACGTCGAGAATTTGAAACCCTTGCGCCAATCAAACTTCTCGACGGCGTGCATCAGACCCAGGTTGCCTTCCTGGATGAGATCGAGCAGGGGCAGGCCGGACGCCTGGTACTTCTTGGCGATCGACACGACGAGGCGAAGGTTCGATTGCACGAAGGTGCGTTCCGCTCCCTCACCCTTCTGCAGGGTGCGGCGGAGCTCGCGCTTCTTGGCCGGGGTCAACTCGCCGCCGACCTTCTCGAGCTCCTCGCGGGCTTCGGCGCCGGCTTCGATGGCCTGGGCGAGGCGAACCTCGTCCTCCTTGGTCAGCAGCGGGTACTGACCGATGTCGGTCAGATACAGGCGAACGAGGTCTTCTTCGTCACGCTCTACTCGCTCCTTCGCCACGGAAGTCCCTCTCGTAGATGACCGGTTCCCGAACGATACCGAGTGTTGGGCGTCACACCACCGGCGTGACCATTCGGAATGTTTCGGCAATTTTCGCAATCGGCCTGAGCCTGTTCTTCTCTGCCGATGCAAGGTCGATCATGAGGAACTCGACCGCTCTGCGCAAGGACCCATCTGCGTGAGAGGCGCATTTGTCCCGGATTTCGCCGCACTCCGTGGCCAACTGGGCGGCGAGGGCGGCCCCGACGCCGGCCGGATCGGCGGTGTCGACGAGCGCATCGAGCGTCGCGGCGAGCGTTGGATCTGCGGGCGTGACCTCACGATCCTCGGCCAGCAGAACCGAGTCAGGCATCACCGCGGCGAAGCTCGTGACATGACCCCCGAGGTGCCGGCTGAGAGTGGCGAGCCACACCGCCTCCTCAGGGTCCTCGACGAGCGCGACCCATCCGCCCATCAGCTCGAACAGACGGCCCGTCACCCATTGCAGGCTCGCGCAGGCCCTCGCGTTGTCTGCCGCGTTCATCGGGGTGCTCGGGTCACCCGCGGTACCGGTTGACGATCGGCATGCGCCGGTCCCGGCCGAAGGCCTTCTTGGTGATGCGGGTGCCGACCGGGGTCTGGCGCCGCTTGTACTCCGCAATGTCGACGAGCCGACAGACCCGGCGGATCATCTCCGGGTCCGCGCCTTCGATTCCGAGCTGCACGATCTCGGCGGCCGTGTGGTCGTCCTCCACATATGCCCGCAGGATCGGATCGAGAATCTCATAGGGAGGTAGCGACTGATCGTCGGTCTGACCCGGCTTGAGCTCAGCCGACGGGGCCTTCGTGAGCGAGCCTTCCGGAATCCAGGGCTGGCCGGCTTGCGCGTTGCGCCAGTGGCAGAGCTCGTAGACACGCAGCTTCCAGACGTCCTTGATCGCCGCGAACGCACCGGCCGTGTCGCCGTAGAGCGTGGAGTAGCCGACCGCCGACTCGCTCTTGTTGCCCGGCGTCATCACCAGCCAGCCGTGTTCGTTGGCGAGGGCCATGAGGATCACGCCGCGCAGGCGACTCTGCAGATTCTGATCGGTGAGGTCGCCGACCTCGATCTTGCCGTCGGCGACATGGGGCACGAGCATCTCGAGGAAGGCGGCGTGAGCCGGCTCGATCGGCACGATTCGGGTGTCGATCCCCATGTTCATGCCCAGCGCTTCGGCATCGCTGATGGAGTGATCGCTCGAGTACCGCGACGGCATGAGGATTCCGTGCACGTTCTCCGCCCCGAGCGCATCGACCGCCAGCGCCGTGACGAGGGACGAGTCGACGCCGCCCGACACCCCGAGGCAGATTTCGGAGAACCCGGACTTGCGGACATAGTCACGAACGCCGAGCACGAGTGTCTGCCATTCCTCGGCGAGCGGGCTCAAGGGTTCGACCATCGGTCCGGCAAGGAACGTGCGGGGGGCTGCGTGCGCCGGCGTCACGAATGTGGTCGGGTAGCGATCGAGCGTTTCCGGCGTCGGAGGCAAGTCGATGTCGAACACATCGAGCGACTCGACGAACGATGCACAGCGCGCCGTGATGGCCGGACCATCGTCGGTCGGGCCGGCCACGAAGGATCCTCCATCGAACACCAGCTCGTCCTGACCGCCGACCAGGTTGGCGTACACGACCGGGATCGACGACTCCTCGACCCGCTGCTTGATCACCTCTTCGCGGACCTGCTGCTTGCCGCCGCGGAACGGAGAGCCGTTGATGTTGATGACGAGCCGGGCACCGCCGCGGGCGAGCTGGGTGACGGGACCATCGGGGACCCATGAGTCCTCGCACAGGGTGACACCGACCGACACGCCGCCGATCTCGAAGAGGGCGAGCGACTGGTCGCCGGGACGGAAATGGCGCAGCTCGTCGAACACGTCGTAGTTCGGGAGATGCCGCTTGTGGTACGTGCCGAAGATCTTGCCCTCGGCACAGACCGCCACCGCATTCCACACGCCGTTGAAGTACTCGATGCCGCCGAAGTCCTGGATGACGCGGTCAACCGAGCCGCCGAAGTCGTCACCATCGGCGAATCCGACGATTGCCACCGTGCGGCCGGTGCCGGCGGCGAACTTCTCGAGCGCCGCACGGTTGTCAGCGATGAACCCGGGCTTGAGGACGAGGTCTTCGGGCGGATAGCCGGTGAGGGTCATCTCCGGCAGGATGACGACATCGGCCCCGAGTTCGGATGCCTCCTCCACCACCGCAGTGGCGCGAGCGAGGTTGCCGTCGATGTCGCCGACGATCGCGTTGAACTGCGAGATGGCGATCCGCAGGGTCTCGGGAGTCTCGGTCACACGTTCATCGTACGTAAAACGCAGAAAGCACGCTGGGGTCTGACCCCAGCGTGCTTTCTCAGGACTCACTGCCGGAGCGGATTACTCGGCCAGTGCTGAACAGACCGTGTTGGTCAGCAGGGTGGAGAGCACGTACGGGTCAGCGTTCGCGTTCGGGCGACGGTCCTCGATGTAGCCCTTGCCGTCCTGCGCAACCTGCCACGGGATACGGATCGACGCACCACGATCGGACACACCGTACGAGAACTGGTCGTAGCGCTGGGTCTCGTGAGCGCCGGTGAGGCGGTCCTCGATGCCCACGCCGTAGCCGGCGAGATGCTCCTCGGGCTTCCCGAGCGCCCCCATGGCCTCACAGGCCGCGATGATGGCGTCATAGTTCTCGCGCATCGCCTTCGTCGAGAAGTTGGTGTGCATGCCGGCGCCGTTCCAGTCGCCCTTCATCGGCTTGGCCGCGATGCTCACCTCGACCTCATGGTTCTCGGCGAGACGGAACAGCAGGTAGCGGGCGACCCACATGTGATCGCCCACAGTGACGGTGTCGGCCGGGCCGATCTGGAACTCCCACTGGCCGGGCATGACCTCGGCGTTGGTGCCGGAGATGGCGAGGCCGGCGTCCATGCACGCCTTGGTGTGCTCCTCGATGAGGTCACGACCATGGATCTTCAGGGCACCGACGCCGCAGTAGTACGGGCCCTGCGGAGCGGGGAAGCCGTTGTTCGGGAAGCCGGCGGGCCAGCCGGTGGCCGGGTTGATCAGGGTGTACTCCTGCTCGAGGCCGAACCACGGCTCCTGGTTGCCGTACTTCTCGAGCGCCTCGCGAGCGCCGGCACGGGTGTTCGTGGGGTGCGGGGAGAGATCCGCCGTGAGCGCGGTCTCGCAGAGCACGAGGATGTCGTTGCCACCACGGATCGGGTCGGGACACTGGAAGACCGGCTGAAGGACGACGTCGGAGTTGTCGCCGGTGGCCTGGTTGGTGCTGGAGCCGTCGTAGCCCCAGATGCCGGGCTCGTCGCCGTCGGCGAGGATCTTGGTTTTGGAGCGGATCTCAGCCGTCGGCACGGTGCCGTCGATCCACAGGTATTCAGCCCGGTAGGCCATGGTGATTTCAATCCTTGATTTGAGTTTGGACGCCACAGTCTGGCGGTTCGGAGACCATCGTTCCAAGGTGGAATTTCGATGCTGTTGCCCGATTGTGAACGGAGTGTGAACGGGTGCCGATCACCCCTTCACACCGGGCGCGACGCGCGGCACCCTGGGAATCGGCTGCCTGTCACGGCAAGCTGGTCTGATGCCGAATGCTGCTGGAGCAGACATGTCTGGAGCAGGAAATGTCACGTGAACAGGAATACGTGCTGCGAACCGTCGAGGAGCGCGGCGTCCGGCTGATCCGCCTCTGGTTCACCGATGTCCTCGGCAAACTCAAGTCGGTCGCCATCTCCCCGGCTGAACTCGAAGCGGCGTTCACCGAGGGCGTGCAGTTCGACGGCACCGCCATCGACGGCTTCTCCCGGGTGCACGAGTCCGACGTGCTCGCTCGTCCCGACGCCACGACGTTCGAGTTGTTGCCGTGGGCGCAGTCCGACGAGCCGAGCGGACGGATCTTCTGCAACATCGAGAGCCTCGACGGCACCCCTTTCGACGGTGACCCCCGCCAGATCCTGCAACGCAACCTCGACAAGGCCCGCGCCGCCGGCTACTCGTTCTTCGCCGCGCCGGAGGCCGAGTTCTTCTACTTCGCGTCGGGCGACGGTTCCGCCGGCCCACCACAGCCGCTCGACCGTGCCGGCTACTTCGACCTCACCACCGGCGACGTCTCGAGCGATCTGCGCAAGCGAACGATCCACATGATCGAAGCGATGGGCATTCCGGTCGAGTACTCGTTCCACGAAGACAGTCCGAGCCAGCACGAGATCGATCTGCGCTACACCGAGGCACTCGACATGGCCGACAACGTCATGACCCTGCGACTCGTGGTGAAGAAGATCGCCATGGAGCGCGATGTCTACGCCACCTTCATGCCGAAGCCGCTCAACGGAGTGCAGGGGTCGGGCATGCACACGCACATGTCGTTGTTCAAGGGTGAGACCAACGTCTTCCACGACCCCGACGACGAGTACGAGATGTCGACGACCGCCAAGCAGTTCACCGCCGGCATTCTCCGACACGCTCGCGAGATCACCGCCGTCACCAACCAGCTGGTCAACAGCTACAAACGCTTCGCCGAGAAGTCCGAAGCGCCGCCCTACGTCTCCTGGGCCCGCAACAACCGTTCAGCACTGGTGCGTGTGCCCGTTCGCAAGCAGGGCAAGCCCGAGTCGGCCCGGATCGAATACCGGGCCCTGGACGGTGCCTGCAACCCCTACCTCGCGTACTCCCTGCTCCTTGCTGCAGGGCTGCGCGGAATCGAAGAGGGCTACGACCTCCCACCGGAGTCCAACGTCAACCTGTTCGAGCTCACCGATCGCGAACGACGCGAGATCGGTGTCGAACCGCTCCCTCGCTCGCTCGACGAAGCACTCGACGAGATGGAAGAGTCCAAGCTCGCCCGCAATGCGCTCGGCGACCACGTCTTCGAGTGGTTCCTCCGCAACAAGCGAGCCGAGTGGGCCGAGTTCTGCTCCCACGTCACCCCGTTCGAGCTCGAGCGCTACCTCTCGAGTTGGTGAGCTGATGGATCCCCTGCTCGTCCACCCCGACCCGGCCCCGCCGGAGTTGGTCCAGGCACTCGACATGGGCGGCTGGGCGTGGAAGGGCGCGGCCGACATCGATGCCGCTCGCAACGGCGAACCGACCGACGGCTGGGTCGGCGCGATCATCGTCGCCGACACCGACCCCGACGATGCCTTCCGGTTCTGCCGGGCGATAGGGTCCGGCGACGTCAATGTCGACTCGGTGTTGCTGCTGATCGGTGGTGGTCAGCTGGCGTCACTCGACTTCCGCGAGGATCTCTTCGACGACTTCTGCCTCTACCCGTTCCACCCGGTGGAGTTGGAGGCGCGACTGAAGCACCAGTTCCGCCGCTCGGGCCAGGTCGCACGCGCTGAGGTCATCGAGTACGGCCCGCTCGGCATGAACCTCGAGACGTACCAGGCGCTGATCGACGGCAAGCCCCTCGACCTCACCTACATGGAGTACGAGCTGCTGAAGTTCCTCGCCTCGCACCCCGGCAAGGTCTTCACCCGCGAGACCCTGCTGAGCCGCGTGTGGGGCTACGACTACTACGGCGGTGCCCGCACGGTCGACGTCCACGTCCGCCGCCTGCGTGCCAAGCTCGGCGAGGAGCACGCCAACCTCATCCAAACGGTGCGCTCCGTCGGCTACTCCTTCGGCGCGAGCCGCTGGGCCTAGCCGTTCTTTCTGGGGACTGCGTCCCTCGCAGCGCACGCACTGTCCACCGTTCTTTCTCGACGGCCTCGGCGGCCGGGTACCGTGGTCGCAAGGAGGTGATCGCGATCACGTCGCTGCCCGTTGAGCCTGAGTCGGAGCCACGCCTACGCCTGACGCGTGGTCGCGTCCTCCACGGGGCCGTCCAGGTCGCCGACACCGAAGGGATCGACGCGCTCACGATGCGCCACCTCGCTTCGGAGCACGGTCGGCACCTATTCCGGCGGGATGCGTCGGCGGCTCGACTTGGCGGCCGCCCTCGTTGCCACACCACCGGTGATCTTCCTCGACGAACCAACCACCGGTCTCGACCCTCGCAGCCGACTCGATCTGTGGAAGACGATCGACGAACTGGTCACGAACGGAAGCACTGTGCTGTTGGCCACGCAGTACATGGAGGAGGCTGAGCAGCTCGCCGACGACATCGTCGTCAACGATCCGGCCGACCTCGCCGCGGCTGAGCTCGCGCTGACGTCGTGGGCAGTGGGCGATGTGCACATCGATGGCCGGTCGGTGAATGCCCCGGTCGTGGGCGGAGCCGACACATTGCGCGACGTGTTGGCGGAGCTGTCCGCGAGCGGAGTGCCACTCCTCGACGTCGGCCTGCGTCGCCCCACGCTGGACGATGTGTTCCTGACGCTCACCGGTTCCGCTCCCGCGGGTGACGCGGTGAGTGCCACCGGGAACGACGACATCCCACCGGCGGACCAACGCGAGCTGGAGGTGGCGCGATGAACCCGATCATGATGATGCTTGGCGACAGCGCCACGATCGCTCGCCGCAACCTACGCAAAGTCACCCGTGTGCCCGAGATCCTGATCGGCATCACGATCTCCCCGATCTTGATGCTGGTGTTGTTCGCCTAGGTGTTCGGCGGCTCGATCGAGATCGAGGGTGGCTCCTACCGGGAGTACCTGGTCGGCGGTGTGTTCGCCATGAACCTCGTCTTCGGCTCCATGTTCACCGGCGCGGGGCTGGCCGAAGACATCCAGAAGGGCGTGATGGACCGGTTCCGGTCGCTCCCGATGTCCCAGGCCGCCGTCGTCGCCGGCCGCACGGCGAGCGATGTGCTCTACAACGTGCTCTCGCTCACGGTGATGACGTTCGCGGGCTATCTGGTCGGCTGGCGCATCAACGGCAGCGTGCTCGACGCGGCAACCGCCTTCGCCGTACTCCTCGTGTTCGCCTACGCGATCTCGTGGGTCATGGCATTCGTGGGGCTCCTGGTGCCGAGCCCCGAGGTGATCAACCAGTCCGGGATGATGGTGATCTTCCCGCTGACGTTCATCGCCGACACGTTCTCTCCTGTCGAGAACTTCCCCGGCCCGCTCAAGGCGTTCGCCGAGTGGAACCCGGTCTCCAGCGCAACGAGATCGGCACGTGAATTGTTCGGCAACATGCCGGCCGGCGCACCCGAGCCGGACGCCTGGTCGCTCCAGCATCCGGTGGCCTACACGCTGATCTGGGCCGCGATCATCATCGCCGTCTTTGCCCCGCTGTCCGTGCGTCGATTCTCCAAGCGCTGACGCTGACCCCACCGTCCCACTCGGGAATAGCGGGGGCGGGGTGGCGTTGGAATAGGTGACCACCAACACGCACAGGAGGTAACCCCCATGCTCTTCTACAACGACCCATTCCGTGACTTCGACAGCTTCTTCAGCCGTCCCGTCACCCGATCCAACGGTCATCTCGGCATGCCGATGGATGCGTACCGGCGTGGCGACGACGTCTGGGTTCACGTCGATCTTCCCGGCGTTTCGCCGGACAGCCTCGACATCAATGTCGAGCGTGATGTGCTGACCATCGACGCTGAGCGCAACTGGCAGCACGAAGACGGCGATCGCGCCTACCTGAGCGAGCGACCCCGCGGCACATTCAGTCGCCAGGTCCATCTCGGCGAGGGGCTGGATGCGGAGGCCATCGAGGCCAACTTCTCCGATGGCGTGCTGACGCTTCGGATCCCCGTGGCTGAGAAGGCCAAGCCTCGCAAGATCACGATCACGCCAGGCATGACCCCGGCCATCGAAGTCGAGACCGTCTCGTAGAGACGGCGACAATTCCGTCTCGTAGAGACGGCGAAGAATTGAGCCTCTTCTCGGAGGCGGCAATCCGCCTCACTCGAGGTGCAAGAGCGGCGCTTCCCACTGCCCCCTCCGGCAGCGCCGCGACGTCCGAGCGGACGTCGGCCCCTACTCGTAGGGGTTGGCGTTCGCGAGGGCGAGATATTCGTTGGGCTCGCCGTCGTCGGTGACGTTGTCGAGATCGCTGTTGCGACCGACCAGACCACCGAGCACACCGGCCAGACCGACCATGCTCATCAGCGTGCCCACGGGCATGACGATCACGAGCAACACGATGAAGATGACGCCACCAATGTCCATGGGCGCCATTTAACCCGAAATTGCTGCCGCTGACCCACCTTCAACGTGGGTTGCCGGCAGCAATTTCGGTTCAGACGGTGGCGATCGCTTCGATTTCGATCTGGGCACCGAGCGGCAACTTGGCCACGGCGACCGCGGAGCGGGCCGGGCGATGGTCGCCGAACTCCTCCATGTAGATCTCGTTCATGGTGGCATAGTCGTTCATGTCGACGAGGAAGACGGTGGTCTTGACGACATCCGCCAGCGAGGCGTTGGCCGACGACAGGACACCGCGGAGGTTGGCGAAGACCTGACGAAGTTGCGCTTCGACACCACCGTCGACGATCGCCCCATCGACGATGCCGATCTGACCGGAGGTGAAGAGGAGATCGCCACCACGGGCGATGGGGATGTACGGACCAACAGGCGTGCTCATGGCCGTCACCCTAACCCCGACTCGGCCCCGCCGAGCCAGCGAATCAGGACCCACTCAGCTCGTCACCCAGCCGGTTGTACTCCTCGACGGGCACAGCCCGCTCGGCGAGCTTCTCCTGGATCCGAGGATCGTCATCAACCGGTCCGTAGCCGTCGACCAGATCCTGACAGTCCTGCTGCGCATTGATTCCGGCCTGACGATGCACCTCCGCCGCCGCCTCGGCGACCGGGAAGTCGCGCAGCACCTCGGGCGGATCGGTGGGCTCGGGCTGCTCCGTCGGCGGCACGGTCGGATCCGGTGCATCCTCGGGCACGCCTGCGTCATCGGTGTTTCCCTCGTCGGCCGTCTCGGCCGCGCGGCCACCGGACTGGTCGAGCTGAGCCATGCCGGCCACCACTCCGAGGCTCACACCGAGACCGAGGACGATTCCGGCCGCGATCGTGGCGGCAACGATGAATGCCTTCTCGAGGCCGTTGCGTGCCATCCACCAGTTGGCGGACTTCGAGGGCTCGGGCGATGGGGCGGTGTTGCTTGGGGCGGTGTTGTGCTGCTCGGTCATGGATTCAACGTAGGAATCATCGCCCCGGGTGGAATCGGGGGAATCCCCTATTGTCCCTCACCGGGATCACATCGCCCAAGAAGCGACTTTCTTGGCCACTGGATCAGCCCTAGGTTGGGTATCCCCCACAGGAGGTTCCCCCATGAAACGTCTCTTGCTCATTGCTGGTGTCGTGGCGCTCGTCGCATTGATCGCCAAGAAGCGGTCACCCAACCGGGCCGAGTGGCACGGACTCACCGAGACCGAGGCTCGTGAGAAGCTCAACGAGCGTCTCCCCGACAAGGTCCCCGAGGACAAGCGCGAGATCATCGCCGACAAGATCGTGACGAAGATGCGCGACAAGGGCGTCATCATCGACGTCACCGACGACGCCGAGGAAGCGACCGAAGAGTCGGTCGAGGCCGAGGCCGCGCCGGCCTGAGCCCTCATTGCCCAACCCAGACACGACGATCCGTCGGGCACGCCCCGACGACGAGAGCTTCATCCGCGAGATGCAGTTTGAGGCGCTCTTCGTGCCGCCGGGGGACGATCCGTTCCCCGGCGACGTCGTCGATCAACCGCACATCTCGCGCTACTGGGCCGGGTTCGGGACTCGCCCCGGCGACCTGGGATCGATCGCGCTCGACGCCGGTGCCCCGATCGGGGCGGCATGGCTCCGCCGCTTCGACGCCGCCGATCCCGGCTACGGCTTCATCGACGGCTCCACACCCGAACTCGGAATCGCTGTCGCGGCCGACTATCGGGGCGTGGGACTCGGGACTCGCCTCCTCGACTCACTGACCGATCACGTCGGTCGAATGTCGCTCAGCATCGATGCCCGCAACCCGGCCTACCGCCTCTACGAGCGGAAGGGCTTCGTGGTGATGAGCCGCAGCGCGATGTCGCTGACAATGCTGCGGACGGGCTAGCCCGTCGGCCAGTCCTGGGGGCAGCCGCCGGCGATCCAGGTTGCGGCGGCAACAGCTGCCATCACCGCGTCACTGCCGTTGACGGGTGGACCGTCGTCCGGCTCGATCGTGACATTGATCCGAGGCGTGTCGATGGCGCGCAGGATGCCGAAGGAACGCACCGTGAGGTCGTGCACCACACCATCCTCGTCGACGCCGAGCGACTCGCTGGTGACGAAGCCGAGACCCATGTGGGCGGCGCCGATGCAGTAGCTGCGGAGGATGGTCTCGTCCAGCGGCGCACCGCTCCGAACCCGTACATCGATGGTCCCATCGTCTCCGATGGACGCCGTTGCGGAACCTCCGCCCGGCGCTTGGATCCAACCGACTTCGCCTCGGAGGCCGGCCATCAAGACGGCGATTTCGAGCCACCCGGCACCACGTAGCACCGCCGACGTCGGCGGCCCAGGGATGTCGACCTCCTCGATCTCCAGCCCAGGAGCAACGGCGCTGATCGCATCGGCGATGCCCGGGGTACGGGCGACTCGGACCACACCCGTTCCGTCGACGCGGACACCCGCCGCGAGCGGAGGCCGCTTTGCGCCACGGCGGACCGCATCTTCCCGCGAGTACAGGACTCGAACCGGTCGACCGTGTTCGTCGGCAAGGCGGCGGGCAACCGCCCCGACCTCGGACTCGACCTTTCCGCCGAAGGCGCCGCCGTTCTCCAGCGGCGACACCGGTTCTCCGCCCGGCTCGCACCACGCGGCGTCAGTCTCGAGGTAGGCCGGCTCGATCCAACTCGTGCGCAGGGTGCGCGCCCAATCTCCTTCGGGCAGCTCAATCGGCGGTGAGAACTCAGCCGTCGTGCGCCGACCCTGGACCTTGCCCGCGAGGCGCAGCGCCTCGGCTCGCGTCGGGGCCACGACCCACTCATCGCTCGCCGCGTCGAGCACGGCGACCAGGGCATCGACAGGCGCGGTGTCGTCGGCGAACGCACCACGGCCGAGAGCGAGCCCCGGGTCGGTCGATTGGGCGCTGCCGCCCTCGAGCTCGGCGCGCTGCGATGCGTCCTCGGACCGAACGACGCCGACCGCGGTGGGGAACGCCACCCACGCGTCCACGATCGGCTGCCACCCGGTACAGCGGCACATGTGGGCGAGCAGGGCATCCGCGGCGGCGCCCCGATCTGCATGATCCACACCCTTGGCCCGCAGGCCCTCGAATCGGCAGACGATGCCCGGAGTGCAGAAACCGCACTGGCTGCCGCCTGTCTCCGCGAACGCATCGACCCAGCGAGCGGCCACGTCGGACTCGATCCCGTCAACCGTCGTGATCGCACGACCTCGCACTCGGCGCACTGGCGTCACACAGGAGACCCGAGGCTGACCGTCGACGAGAACGGTGCAACAGCCACACTGACCCTGCGGCGAGCAACCATCCTTGACTGACGTCTTGCCCGCGGCCCGAAGCACGTCGAGCAGCGTGGCCGTCTCGTCCGGGACGCCAGCGACCTCGCCATCGACCGTGATTTCCAGGGAACGGCGCGCGTCGGTTGTCATCACCGAGAGGTTACGGTCGCTGTCCATGAGTCATGTCGATCGACGCACGTTCCTGGTCGGATCCGCCACCGTTGCTCTCGCCGCCGCATGTGGTGGCAGCGACACGAGCGCAGACGACAGCGGCGCGCCAGTCGCCATCGATGGCGAGACCACGCGCTCGGGCGTACCACTGTTCCTCGTCGTCCGATTCCCGGACGGCTACCGGGCGCCTGCCACCATGGTTCCGGGGATCGAACAGCGAATGCCGTTCGCGGTCGCCGACTCGATCGACATCATGCGTGAGGGAGCGCCCGATTCGCTCACGTTCGTGGTGTCGCAAGGCGAGACCGTCGTGGCGGAGACCACCGTCGCCGCGCACCGCGAGGGCATCATCACGCCGTACTACCCGGTGAAGGCGACGTTCCCCGAGGCCGGGCCGTACACCATCACGCTCGCCGACTATCCCGATGTCTCGGCGGCCGATGTCTTGATCGCGGATGCTGCGGAGGGGCCGCTTCTCCAGCCCGGCGACATGCTGCCCTCGATCGCCACACCCACCCTCGACGACGACGCCGGTGTGGCCGACATCTGCACGCGGGCAATCGACTGCCCGTTTCACGACCATTCGCTCGACGACGTTCTCACGAACGGGCGACCCACCGTCCTGCTCATCGCCACGCCGGGGTTCTGCCAGACCGACATCTGTGGCCCAGTGGTCGACCTGTTGATCGAAGAAGCCCCGAGCCGCGACGACATCGATTACATCCACGCCGAGGTCTACGTCGATCCGGCCGACTTCGAGGGTGGTGGCTTCCCGGACCTCGCTCCGCTCGTCGCCGAACTCGGCCTGCCGTTCGAACCGATGCTGTTCGTGGCGAACGGCGCCGGCGAGATCGTCAGCCGCGTCGACCTTGCGTGGGACCGCGCCGAACTACGCGACGCTCTGGCAACCGTCTAGATCAGCTGAACGACTGGCCGCAGCCGCAGGTGCGCTGGGCGTTGGGGTTGTCGATCGAGAAGCCGGCGTCCTGGAGGCCGTCCTTGTAGTCAAGGGTGGCGCCTTCGAGGAGCATGGCCGACGATGGGTCGACGACCACGCCGACACCGTCGTAGTCGGCGATGACGTCTTCGGCATCGCGGTCGGTGTCGAAGTACATCTCGTATGAGAAACCGCTGCATCCGCCAGGGCGGACAGCGACGCGAAGGGCAAGGCCGTCTTCGCCTTCAGAGGCGATCAATTCGCCAACCTTGCCTACGGCACGATCTGTGAGCGTGATCATGGTGAGCTCCTGTGAGTGTCGGGCGGGACTGAACCCGCGTACCGGTCAACAGCAGTGTATCGGTGGTTGTTCCCTAAGCTGAAGTGGTGGCTCACACCGCACCTCCGACGACCGAGCATGTCATGGGGCTGCTCCGCGGCGTCATCGACCCCGAACTCGGCTCCGACATCGTCGAACTCGGCATGGCCAGGGGCGCTCAAGTCAGCGATGACGGCATCATCCAGCTCGACATCAGGCTCACCACGGCGGGTTGTCCCCTGCGAGCGCAGATCCAGAAAGACATCCGGTCACGGCTCACCAGTCTCCCTGGGGTGACACGGGTGAAGATCAATTGGGGCGAGCTCACACAGGACGAACGCGCCGAGGCCATGTCCAAGGCGCGCTTCAACGTCAGCCAGGATGCGCCCGACACCGCGATCCCACCGACCACCAAAGTGCTGATGATCGCGTCGGGCAAGGGGGGTGTGGGCAAGTCGTCCGTCACCACCAATCTGGCTGCGGCGCTGGCCGAGAAGGGCTATGCGGTCGGGGTGATGGATGCCGACATCTGGGGCTTCTCCGTCCCTCGCATGCTGGGCGTCGAGGGCGACCTCGTGTCGATCGAGGGCAAGATCCAGCCGCTCGTCCGCGAAATCGGTGAAGGCCGACTCGAAGTGGTGTCCATGGGCTTCCTCGTCGCCCAGGAGGATTCCGCGCTCATGTGGCGTGGCCTCATGCTGAACCGCGCCGTGCAGCACTTCTGCCAGGACGTCGACTGGTCCGACGATCTCGACTATCTGCTGATCGACATGCCGCCCGGCACCGGCGACGTGCAGATGGGTCTGGCCAAGATGCTGCCGCGTGCCGAGATGGTCATCATCACCACACCGGCGCTGAATGCGCAGAAGGTGGCGGCTCGCGTCGCCGACATGGGGCGCAAGAACTACCTCCGCATCGTCGGCGTGATCGAGAACATGACCGAGTTCGTGGCGCCCGATGGCTCACGCCATCCGCTCTTCGGTGCCGGTGGCGGCGCCCAGCTGGCCGACGACATCGGGGCCCCGCTGCTCGGTCGAGTGCCGATCGAACCCATCGTCAGCGAAGGCGGCGACACGGGCGAACCCGCGTCACTCGGCGATGGGGCCGCGGCCGACGAGCTACGCGCCATCGCCACGGCCATCGCCGAGGAATACGTGCCGCCGGTCGAGATGGCCGGGTGCAGCGCCCGCATGCTCGACGCCGCAATGGCGGCGCTCGACGAGCTCGACCGCTCCGAAGCGGGGTAGTGGCAGCGTTCTGCTTCAGGACCTGCGCCAACTCACTCGGGAACCTGCGACTCCTCAATTCCTCCTGCCGCGCTGCCGATTGAGATGGATAGATCCCAAGGAGAGAGGCGACAGGGATGACGTCGTGGAATCGCAGGGTGGCAGCCGCCTCCCGAGTACGCGAAACCGATGCTGAAGTCAGTGGCGAACGGCTCGCCGCGCTCGGCCTTCCATCCGGCCTGCATCCTGACGACGCCACGGCCGTGCTCGGCCTGCTTCGCATCGCCGAGGGTCGTCCCGGCGGCTTCGGCTCCACCATCCTCGCCCGCGTCGAGGATGCGGACGGCGGACCGGATCGTCAGGTGCAGATCGTCGTCCTCGGAAACGAACGCGGGGCAACGACGCTCGTCGGCGACGCCGAGGACGAGCTCGTTCTCGACAATCTGACCGGGCTACCCGGACGCGACTACCTCCTCGAGATGCTCGAAGGCGCCATCCAGGACACCATCGACAGCGACCACTCCGTCGCCGTCTATTCGATCGACATCGACCGCTTCAAATCGGTCAACGACACACGCGGCTTCGCCGCCGGCGACGACGCACTTCGCTTCCTCGCGACCAAGCTCGAAGACGCCCTGCGACCCGACGACATCCTCACCCGGTTCGGCGGCGACGAGTTCACCATCGTCTGCCCGGACGTGCTCGGCGTGGCCGAAGCCACCGCACTCGCCGAACGATTCCGCGCCACCTGCAATGACGCCGGCATCGACAGTCCCCTCAACGGCCTGACCGTTTCGATCGGTGTCGCCATCGGCGGCTCGGACCGCAATGCCGAGGACCTCGTCCGCGAGGCGGAGACTGCGCTCTACCAGGCCAAGGGGCTCGGCCGCGACCGCTGCGAACTCTTCGACGACGACCTCCGCACTCGGGCAGAGCGCCGAAACACGGTTGACCAACGCCTCCGTCGAGCACTCGAGGACGACGCCATCCAGGTGCACTACCAGCCCATCGTCGATCTCCAGACCGAACGAATCGTGGGCTGTGAGGCACTTCTGCGCATTGTCGGTGAGGACGGCAGCCACCTCAACCCGCGCGAGCTCGTGGGTGCCGCCGAGGACAGTGGCCTCATCCGCCGGATCGAGGAGACCGTTCTGCAGCGGGCCGCCGGAGCCATTCGGATGCTCCCCGACGTCGGCGATGATCCGATGTTCGTGTCGGTGAACATCTCAGACCGGCGCGTCCTCGACAGCCGCTTCCCGTTGACGCTCGCCCGCACGCTCCACAACGCGGATCTCCCCGCCGAGCAGGTGTACCTCGAGCTCCATCCGCAGATCCTGACGCAGAAGGGGGCCGGCGTACGGCTCGTCACGCAGCTCCGCGCCCTCGGCGTCTGTGTCGTGATCGACGAGTATCTCGGTGCCAACAACAGCGAGCTCATCGACAAGAACTCGATCGACCTCGTGAAGCTGGACAAGCGCCTCGTCCACGGCATCCACGGCGATCGCGGCCGCACCCGCGCCGAGCTGGTCATCGGCTCGATCACCGACCGCGGCGTCAACATCTGCGCGGTTGGCGTCGAGACGCAGGAAGATCTCCAGGCGGTCCGCGAGCTCGGATGTCGCTATGCACAGGGCTACCTCTTCAGCCCGCCGATCGAAGGAATGCGCCTCGCCGAACTCGTCGCCGCCAAGGTCTGACCACCTCCAACGACCTCAGCTGGTTCAGCCTCGCAACGCGCACCCGATCAGTTCGGGCTGGGAGTCGGCGGCAAGGTCATCGATCGCCTAACTCGACTCGCGAATCACCCCAATGCCTCCGTTCATCCGGCCGAGTTCATTGCCACTGGCATCGAAGACCACGATGGTGTCGATCACGCTGGGCGGGGAGTTGGTCGGAACGGTGACGAACAAGAAGTTGACGGGGAAGGCGTCATCGAGGTCCTGGGGCACCGTCGTGATCACACTCCCATCGGACAGATGAATCTCGATCAAGGCGACCCGCTCGTCGACGACGCCGTCCAGCAATCCGACCCCGACTTCGAGAAGTGGAGTAGGCGATCCACTCGACGACCCGTGGATCGACAGCAGCTCGCCGTCGTCCAGTGAACCGCAGCAGGATCCGCTCCCGAAATCGTTCTCTGCGTCGATCCGAGTGGCATAGTCGTCCCCGTTTGTCGCAACGGAGAGGACGGTGACCAGCCCGTGCTCCAGCAGCTCGGCCGCGCGGACGTACTCGGCGGTTTCAGGATCGAGGGGCGTCAACGCGACACCAGCGGCGTCCGAGGGTACGAGCGACCCGACCACCGCCAGCAAGCTCTCTCGCTCGAGGCCCCTGGACATGACCCAGATCCAGCTGTCACCCAGATCGGCAACCAACATCTCGTCGCCGACCCGCAACCAGAGCACTCCACTCCTCATCCCTTCGACCGGCAGGGACGATGCATCGTCCGGACCGAACCGATCGATCTGGATGGTCACGATCGGTGAGCCGCGCTCGCCTTCGAACACGAGGACCTTGCTCCCGAAGTGCGGAACAACCGTCTCCTGCAGCGTCATCCCCTCCGGCAGGAACATCGGGAAGGGCCAGTCGTCGGGGCCGAGGTCGGTGAGCGACCCGAGGGCGGGCAGCTCATCGTTCCCCGCCTCATCACCAGCGACGTCGGTTGTGCCCGATTCGCCGCCCGAGCCCGCCAACTGCCACACCACCGACCAGCAGCACGACAACCGCAGCGGCGGCTACTCGGACCACCATTCGTGCTCGCGGCGCCTGCCGCAGCTCGACGACCGGAGCGACCATCGGGACCGGTCCGGCGGGCGGGGCGGTGTCGGTCATCTCGTGGACGAGCTGACGAAGCTTGCTGTCCAAATCCTTGCTGTCGAGATCACTCATGACAGGACCTTTCGCAGGTGGCCGCGTGCTCGGGCCAGGTGCTTCTTGACGCTTCCCTCGCTGATGTCGAGCCGAGCGGCGACCGTGGCCGGGCCGAGGTCCTCCCAGTAGGTGAGGTAGAGGACCGCTCGCTGCATGACGCTGAGGCGACCTACCGCCTGACGCACCGTCGGATCCGCCAGTAGTTCGACGTGCGCCGGTAGCTCCGAAACCGACCACTCGCGTCTTTCGCGCCGGGAGCGGGACCGATGCGTCATCCTGGCCTGGTTCAGTACCATTCGGAACAGGTACGGCTTCTCGAACGCTCGCTGATCGCCGGCCGTGTCGGTCATGGTCAGGACCTTGACGACGGTGTCGTCGACGATGTCCTCGGCATTGTCCGGGCCCACCAGAACCGTGGCGTAGCCCAGCAGGTCGTCACCCCACTTGTTCCACAGCTCCTCAACCGATCCCGCGACACCGCTCATGTCTGAAGAATGCCGCCACCCACCGATCTGGGTGACACGGGGTCAGAGAAATCCGTCAGCTGGGTGGACCGAGTTCGATCGGGCCGTCGTCATCGTCGGGCTGCACCGTGGCCTCGCCGACATCGACGATGTCGCCCCCAACCCGGAATCCTCCCGTGAAGCCGGTGAAGCCGGTATCAGCAGGGCCGCCCGGTCCCCCCGTCCCGAATCCCCCGAAGCCGGCGCCCGCGACCTGAACCCTGCCCGCAAACCTCGCGATGAGCACGGTGCGAATGATGGCCCGGGTCGGCGGGAACAGGCAGAAGAGACCGAACGCATCGGTGAGGAAACCCGGGGTCAGCATCAACGCGCCGGCCGTGGCGACGAGGAGGCCGTCGACGAGTTCCTTGGTCGGAAGGGATCCTTCGCTGAGCTGTCGTTGAATCCGCCCGATCAGACTCAGACCCTCGCGTCGCACCATCCAGGCACCCACGATGCTGATCAGGATCATCAATCCAATCGCGTTCCAGCCGCCCACCAACGACCCGACTTGGATGATGATGTAGATCTCGAGGATCGGAACGACGAGAAAGAGCAGAGCCAGAATGCGGAACACGAGGTCATCGTAGGTGCGAACCCTGGAAGATCTCACCGCGCCCTCGATCGGCGCCGCCCTGCGGAGCAACGGCGTGGCAACCGTGGACCCCACCGCCGTGACGGTGACCGAGATCGGTACGGGGCTTGGCTTGCTCGGCACGATCGCTCGAGTCGAGCTGACCTGGCCGGGGGATATGGATGCGCCGGCCACCATCGTCGCCAAGCTGCCCACAACGAATCCGGAGAACGAATGGATCGTCGATCACTTCGGCTACGACCGGCGTGAGGCCGGCGCCTACCGCGACCTTCGCCCGTGGGAGCGAGCCCCCGCGCCGACGTGTCTCGCGCAGGGGTGGGATGACGACACCGGTCGGGGCTGGCTGCTTCTGAACGACCTGGGATCGCTGTCCGGCGGCGATCAGTTGGCGGGAGCGACCGATGCCGAGGCGCTCGCGATGGTGGATGCCCTGGCCACGTGGCACGCCGCCTGGTGGGACGACGACTCGCTCGCAGGTCTGGATTGGCTCCCCGACGTCACGCATCCGACCGTCGCCGGATACGGCAACATCTTCGACCAGACGTGGGCGACGTGTATCGACAAGCTCGGTGGCGCGCTCAGCGACGCAATCCTCGACGCCGCCCGGACCGCACGACGCGAGTTCGACACGGCGATCCAGACGTTCGCGCAGGGTCCGCGCACCGTCGTGCACGGCGACGCTCGTCTCGACAACGCCCTCTTCGGGCCCGATCAAGCGGTCCTGCTCGACTTCCAGCTGGCCACACGAAGTCGGGGGGCTTACGACCTCGCCTTCTTCTGCGCCGGGTCGATGGCGACCGATGACCGTCGGCGGCTCGAACCCACGCTGCTCGGGCGCTACCTGGCGACGCTTCATCGCCTCGGGATCACCGACTACGGCGCCGACGATCTGGCGATCGACTATCGCCTCGGCCACATCGTGAACCTCCCCAATCCGGTGAGCGCGCTCGCCGTGGTCAATCCGATGAACGACCGGGGCGCCCGTTTCCTGCACCGCAACGCCGTGCGAGGGATCACGGCCACGGTCGACCACCTAGGCTGACCGGGCCGTGACTGATCCCGCTTCTTCGCAACGACCGCCGTCGGTCGACAAGCTGGCCCGTTCGCTGGCCGACGTCGGCCTGCCTCATCCGATGCTCGTGGATGCGGCGCGCGCCGCAATCACCGCGGGCAACCCCGGCAGTGCTCGCCAAATCGCCGATGACATGGCTCGCCGTCTCCTCCGGCCCGTCATCAACGGCACGGGCACCCTGCTCCACACGAATCTCGGCCGCGCGCCTCTCGCATGGGAGCAGCCCGAGAGCTACTCGAACCTCGAACTCGACCTCACCACCGGCGAGCGCGGCTCCCGCATGGCCACCGCACCGGCGCTCCTCGCCCGTGCCTGCGGCGCCGAGGCCGCCATCGTCGTGAACAACTGCGCCGCTGCGGTGTTGCTCGTGCTCGCCGGCCTGGCCGAGGGTCGAGATGTCGTCGTCTCCCGAAGCGAGCTCGTCGAGATCGGCGGCGGGTTCCGGGTGCCCGAGGTGATGGATCGGTCCGGCGCCCGGCTCGTCGAGGTCGGCACCACCAACCGCACTCGCAAGGCCGACTTCGTGAAAGCGGTCGAGAATCCAGCCAACGATGTGGGTGTGGTGCTCCAGGTTCATCAGTCGAACTACAAGATCGTCGGGTTCACCGAGGCGCCTCGCACCGCCGAGCTGGCGCACCTCGGACCCAACCTCGTAGCCGACATCGGTTCTGGCCTGCTCGATTCTCGCTGTCCGTGGCTCGACGGCGGTCCCCCGGGCTGGCTCGCCGACGAGCCCGCGGCTCGCCAGACGCTCGAAGCCGGAGCCAACCTCGTGACCTTCAGCGGCGACAAGCTGCTCGGCGGCCCCCAGGCCGGCATCATCGCCGGCGATGCGGATCTGGTCGCCGCCTGTGCTCGTCACCCCCTGGCCCGGGCGTTGCGGTCCGGCTCACTCGTGCTCGGCGCACTTCAGGCCACCGCACTCGCCTATCTCCGCAACGACGGCCAGGCGATCCCCTTCTGGCGGATGGCATCAGCACCGGTCGACGGTCTGCGGGCGCGAGCCGCAGCACTCGATGTCGGTGAGGTCGTCGACGTCATGTCGACGCCGGGAGGCGGCACTCTGCCCGGTGTCGAGATCTCATCCGCGGGTGTGGCGATCGCCGGCGACCGGCGCACCGCACTGCGCGAGCGGGAACGTCCCGTGATCGGCCGTGTTGTCGAGGGCCGCACGGTGATCGACATGCGCACCATCCATCCCGCCGACGACGCCGAGGTCGGCGACGCGCTCGCCTCCCTCTGATGCGCAGCTTCCGATCATGCACGTAGTCGCCACTGCCGGCCATGTCGACCACGGCAAGTCGACCCTGATCAAGTCGCTCACCGGCACCGACCCCGACCGTCTCGCCGAGGAGAAGGCGCGCGGCCTCACCATCGATCTCGGGTTCGCCGGGGCCAAGCTCCCTTCCGGTCGCGGGATCTCGTTCATCGACGTCCCCGGTCACGTGCGGTTCCTCAAGAACATGCTCGCCGGTGTCGGCGGCGTGGACGCGTGCCTGTTCGTCGTGGCGGCGACCGAGGGCTGGAAACCCCAGAGCGAGGAGCACCTGCGGATCCTCTCGCTGCTCGGTATCCGCCACGGGATGATCGCCCTCACCAAGGTGGGGCAGGCCGACGAAGAGCTCGTCGAGCTCGCCATGCTCGAGATCGGCGATCGAGTGGCCGGCACGTTCCTCGAAGACGCGCCGATCGTGGCGGTCGATGCGATCGACAGCATCGGGCTCGACGATCTCGGTGCCGCTCTCGACGAGCTGCTGGACGAGACGCCGACGGCAGCCGATTCGAAGAAGCCTCGGCTGTGGATCGATCGCGTCTTCGCCGCCAAGGGCGCCGGCACGGTCATCACCGGCACGCTCACCGGCGGCATGATCCGGGTCGACGACGAGTACACGGTCCTCCCCCACGGCGACGAGGTGCGCGTGCGTGCACTCCAGAGCCAGTACGCCGACCGGACCAAGATCGGTCCCGGCAATCGCGTCGCCGCCAACCTCAGCGGCGTGAGTCATGGTCAGCTCACTCGTGGCGACGTCCTCGTGCGAACCGGGCAGTGGCACGTCACTCGCCGGATCGACGCCTCGCTCGATGTTCTCCGTTCACTCGATCGTCCGGTGAGCCGACGTGGCGCCCACGTCGCCTACTTCGGAAGTGGCGAGCACCCCGTGCGGCTGCGCGTCCTGGGGCCCGACACGATCGATCCGGGCGAACGGGGCTTCGTCCGTCTCCACCTGCCACAGGGGCTTCCACTGGTTCCCGGGGACCGTTTCATCCTTCGGGAGTCCGGGCAAGGTGTCACCCTCGGCGGCGGCGAGATCCTCGACGTCGATCCCCTCGTCGCCGCGGCGAAGGCTCGGCCCGATCGCGACATCGACCGCGTGATCGCCGAGCGGGGTCGGGTCGATGTCGACCACCTGCTACGTCTGACCGGAGAGCGGCGGGAACCCGATGTCGGCCACTGGGCGGTCGCCCCGAGCGAGATCGATGCCACCACCGGGCGAATCCGCGCCGCCGTCGACCAGGCCGGCCCGCTCGGGCTCGACCTCGCCTCCCTCGACGACTTCGAACGGGCGGTGCTCGACACGCTCGAGGACCTCTCCATCGATGGAGGCCACGTCCGGGTGGCGACTGCGGCCGACCCTCTCGCCGAGCACTCGTTCGTCGACCAGCTGGCAGCCGCTCCGTTCGACCCGCCGGATCCCGACGGAATCGACCGGGCCGAGCTGCGTGAACTCGTGCGCCGCGGCGACGTCATCGAGGAGGGCGGAGTGTTCTTTGCCGCCTCGGCGATCGACGAGGCGGCCCGAGTCGTGGCCCGGCTCCTTCAGCAACACCCGGACGGGATCACGGTGGCACAGGCTCGCGATGCCTGGGGGACCACCCGCAAGTTCGCCATCCCCCTCATCACGCGACTCGACAACACCGGGGTGACGCGCCGCCGCGACGACCTGCGGATTGCAGGACCGCGGCTTCCGGTTGTCTGACCCTCCGTGAGCGGCGCGGCCTCAGACTGTGGCCAGGGACCGCCGCTCGGCCTCGCTCAGCCCGCCCCAGATGCCGTGCTGTTCCCGGATCGACAGCGCGTATTCGAGGCAATCACCACGAACTGAGCACTCGGCACAGATCTCCTTGGCGCGTTCCTCACGAAAGCGCTTTTCATCACGTCGTTCCGGCTGCGTCGGTGGAAAAAATATCACCGCCTGCGGCCCTCGGCATGCTGCCCGAAGCTGCCATTCCGCCTGCTCGCTACGAATTGCCATTCGCTCCCCTTACTCCTCGCCACGGGTTACCAGAATGAGACGAATGTCACAAACGCACACCGTGGTTCTGCGTTGTTTTCGACCACTCACGGTGGGATCGCACTGATTTCAGTACCTCGTTCACGAAGAAGGAGACTCCGCGGCCGATTGACGTCCTGATGACACCTCCTCGCCACGATTGGGTCATGACCGGTACCGTCGCGTGCACATGGGGTCCTCGATGACGCGTCCGTTCCGGCTGCGGCCACCTGAACGTTGCGGCGCGCTCCTTCGACCGGCGATTCTGCGGCGACTGCTCCGACGATTCGAGACCCGCGTGACCGTGGTCCAGGCCGGGGCGGGCTTCGGCAAGACCACGGCGCTGAGCCATGCCATCGACCAGAATCTGTTGGCCTCGCACGGCCTCGACGTCTGGCTCGGCTGCGAACCCCGCGACGAAGACGGTGACCATCTGCGCGCCGGATTGAGCGAGGCCTTCGACCTGCCCGCCGACAGCTCAATGCCGGCGATCGCCGACGCTGTCGCGTCCCGATCGCCGACACCCGTGTGTCTGATTCTCGACGACGTCCACGAGATCCCCGCCGGATCGACCGGCGCGGCGCTAGTCGAGGCTCTCATCCATGAACTCCCGGCCAACGGGCGCATTCTGCTGGCCTCGCGTGTCGAACCACCGGTTAACCTCGCCCGCCTCGACGCGCAGGGCGGAGTCGAGCACCTCGATGAATCGGACCTCGCGCTGGACGCAACCGATCTCGCCGCGCTCGCCGAGGCCGCCGGACGACCGGTCGACGATGTCGAACATCTCGGCGGGTGGCCGGCGCTCGTGGCACTCGGGCTGCGCGAAGGCCCGGTAGCGGCATTCCTGGACGAGGAGGTCCTCAGCTCACTGGATGCCGAACAGCGGCAGCTCCTGTCGGTCGTCGTCGCCCTCGGTGACGCGGGAGATGCACTACTGCGATCGCTGACGGGCCTGGATCCGGCCGCGCGGTTGGCCGAGCTTCCGATGATGAACCATCGTGACGGCTGGTTCGAATCCCACGATCTCTGGCATGAGATCTTCCCGCCGGACGAACTGGCAACGACCCGGGCGACCCATCTCCGGCCGGCAATCGACTATCTCCTCGAACACCGCGACGCGGAGCGCGCCGTCGAACTCGCTTGTCGAGGCGGCGAGATCGACCTCGTCGTGCGTTGCCTACGCGAGGCGATCATCGCGGGACGCACGGAGGATCCTGAGACCCTGCGCTACTGGCGCGCATCTCTTCCCGCCGACTCGCCACCGCACCCGATCATCACCCACCTCCTCGGTCTGATCGAACAGTCGACCGATCCGACGACGGAACGATGCCGCCAGCTCTTCGCGGACGCCGCCGATGGCTTCTCCGCTCTCGGCGACACGGAAGCTGCGGTGTCGGCGGTGGCTGAACTCGGTTTCTGGCACCACATCCAGCGCGATGCACCCGGGTTGATGGAGGTGGCCGGGCGAATGAGCCGGCTGGCCGAACTCGGCGAACCGGCCGCCTCCCCCTACATCGAGATCATCGGCGCGTTCGTCGGTCTTGCCCAGGGCAGTCCCCACGACATGCTGGCAGCCGTGGCGCGAGCTCGCGCCATTCCCATGACCGGACGGTTCGAGGCGATCGCCGACTGGCTCGAGTTCCAGGCCCGGGAGTTCCTCGGCGACAGTCGGGTCGATCTCGCTGACCGCTACCTGGCCGGTGCGGGGGCCATCCGCGGCACCGAAGTGATCGCCATCTCCGCGCGGTGGCGTGCCCGGTTCCTCACCCATGCGTGGCTTGCGGCGATCTCCGCCGGCAGCGGCGACGTCACGACCGGCCGGTTCCACCTTCGGCAGGCGGAGGCGTTGGCCGGCGAGCGCGGCGCCCCGCAGGTCGAGATCACCTTGAGCCTGCCGGCCACCCTGATCCTCCACGAGGAGGGCCGTACCGACGAGGCCGAAGCGGCGATGCGCAACCTCCTCGACCGCATCCCGCTGGCCGACGACACTCGTTTGTCGTACAACGGATCCGGCGCGCTCATCGCTCGCTTCGGCCACCATGGTCTCGCCGGGCTTCACGTCCCGCTTCCGTCCCGAGACATCGAGCTCGGCACCGCGTTGCGAGAGATGGACGAGACCGGCACCGTCGAGGCCCTCGCGACCGTCCCGTGGCCCGAGAACTCCGGGATGCTCGTCGCCAGCCTCTTCCTTCGCACGGCGTGCGAGTTCGTGTGCGCAGCATGGGCGGCAGGACGAGACGAGGCCAGGGGGGCCGTCGAATGGCTCCTCGACGTCATCGGCGAACCAGCACGTGACCGTCTCCGAGACCAAACCACACATCCCATTCCCGACATCGCCACCGCCGCGAAGGAGATTCTGGCCGGCGTACCACTTCCGCCGGCCGAGACCCGCTCACTGCGGCTCTTGGGCAACGAGATGCTGCTGCTTGGCGACCAGGAGTCCAACCATGACGACTGGCGACGTGAACACGTGCGGTCACTACTCGGGTATCTGGTCGTCCACCCCGAATCGTCGCGTGATGCGGTGATGACCGCGCTGTGGCCCGGGCATCGGCCGAAGCCAGTCGTCGCAATCTGCGGTCGACCCTGAACCTGCTCCTCGGGGTGCTCGAATCGGGCCGTGCCGGCGGCGACGCGGCATACTTCGTGCGCGCCGACAGCACCCGTATTCGTCTCGTGGGGCATGACCGTCTCGACGTCGATGTCTGGCGGTTCGACTCCCTCCTCGACGAGGCTGAGCAACTCGAGACCGACGGGGCCCCGAGCCTCGCAGTCGAGTGTCTGACCGAAGCGACCTCGCTCTATCGCGGCGATCTCCTCGGCACGATCCAGGAGGGCGAGTGGCTCCATCTCGAACGTCAACGGCTCCACGTGCGCTTCGTCAGAGCCGCCACGAGGGGAGCTGAGCTCCTGCTCGCCCACGACCGTGTCGATGAGGCGATCGGCCTCGCCAGCCGGACGATCCAGCTCGAACCATGGTCAGAGCCGACCCACCGAGCACTCGTGGCCGCGCATCTCCAGCGTGGCGACCGCGCCGCGGCGCACCGAGCCATGCAGCGCTGCCGTGAGGTCCTCGCCGAGCTCGGCGGTCCCGTCGACGAGCAGACCGAAATGCTCGAACGGCGCCTCGC
>JAERSO010000049.1 GCA_016845585.1 Acidimicrobiaceae bacterium
AGCACCGAAGTTGATCCCCACGATCGTCATCAGGCTCAGCGAGCTCGGACGCAGCGCGTGTCGCACCAGGATGTAGGTGTCGCTCAGGCCCTTGGCCCGCGCCGACAGGATGTAGTTCTCTTTGAGGGTGGCGATCATGTCGGCTCGCACGAGCCGGGAGAAGATCGCCATCTGCGTCGTGGCCAGCGCGGTGGCGGGAAGAATCGACGTCTTGAGGTTGGCAGCGAGCCCTTTGTCGCTGATTCGGTTCCAGTTCGAGGCTGGTAATAAATCGAGCTTCACGGCGAAGAGCCAGATCAGGAAGATGCCGGTGATGAAGTTGGGTACGGAGAGTGCCACCTGGGCCGCGGCCGACGTGGTGGTGTCGGGCCACTTGCCTTCCTTGTAGGCACCGATGATGCCCAAGGGCACGGCGAGGATCACGGCGATGCCGACCGCCATCACGGCGAGCTGGGCAGTGACCGGGAGACGTTGCTTGATCGTGGTGGAGACCTCTTGGCCCCGGTTGATGTAGGACTCGCCGAGGTCGAACGTGACCGCGTCCCCAAGCCATTTCACGTAGCGGATCGGGATCGGGTCGTTCAACCCGAGATCGGCCCGCACCTTCTCGAGGAGTTCCTCGTTTTGGATGTTGTCCTGGCCGAGTACGGCCACGGCGGGGTCGCCCGGGAGGAGTGACGTCAACATGAAAGAAAGCAATGTCACTGCGAACAGGGTCGCGAGTAGCCGCACGAGGCGGATTGCAAGAATTCTTCCCATCAGACGTCATTCCTCCCGAAACGAACCACTAGTTACCTACTCAGCCGCCGAGGTGGGCCTGATGCCAACGGCCTTCAGCACTGGGCATACCAGCGCCGAGGGCGCCGTCGGGGGTGACCCAGCTGGCGAGGCCCGTCACCGACGAGTCCACGATGAGAGCGGTGGCGGTGTGACCCGAGTACCAGACCGGCACCTGCTCGGCGATCTCCATCATGACGGCTTCGTAGAGCGCGTAGCGCTCATCGAAGTTGTCGGTGCGGAGGGCCGTCACGAGGTTGGTGAACATCTCGCCGGAGAAGTAGTTGTGGAAGTTGAGCGGCGAAACGACACCAGGCATGCCGGCAGCCTCAGCAATTTCCGCGGTCGGCGGGGCGAATCCCTGGTTGAGCGGGATCGACGGATCGTCGTCCGAACCCCAACGCCAGCAGTGGGTGGTGTGGCTTCCGAGGAAACCGTTCTCGCCACCGAGGGCGTAGCCGATGTGGGTCTGCTGGTCGTAGTTCGTGAGGTTCACGTTGACCAGACCACTGGCCGTCCACGTCTGCTCGATGACCTGCATGGCCGCGATGAGCGTCGGGTCAGGCGGGCAGGAGAGCTCGGCGTCGATGGGCTCACCGGCGGCCTTGCCGTCGGAGCGCTCCGGATCATCGATGTACTCCTGCAGGGTGGACTTGCCGAGCTCGAAGTCGAACTGGGGCCATGCGGCGGCGACGGCTTCGGAGTACCAGGGGGAATCCGGGCTGAACCACTGGGTGGCGGGCAGCGAAATGCCGGTGCCACCGAGGGCCTCGATGACGTTGTCCTGGGAGTTCATCATGGTGAGACCGCGACGAACGCGAACATCGTCGAACGGCGGGATCAGCACGTTGAACATGCCGCCACCGGTGTTGTTGCCCTGGAACTCGAACAGTGCGATGTCGGCGCCACCGTCGCGCTCAGCACGAGCGTCGCGGATGGTGCCCTGACGCAGCGTGTGTGCCACCTGGGTCGTGCCGGACAGGGTTGCATCGAGACGCGTCCCCTCGTCGGGGATCGGACGGAACGAGATCGAGTCGAGGTACGGCAGCTGGTTGCCATCGGCATCGATGAACCAGTAGCCGTCGTAGCGCTCGACGATTGTCTCATTGTCGAGATCACGACTGACGAACTGGAACGGGCCGGTACCGACCGGGTTCTCGTTGTAGCCGTCCGGGTCGGCCGCAGCCAGTTCGGCGTCGAACACCATGCCCAGCGGGGCGCGGGACAGGTAGGCGGGGAAGGCCGAGTTCGACTGGCTCAAGGTGTAGGTGACCTCGAGATCGCCGGTGGCTTCCACGCCGGCCAGGTTCGCGCCGCTGATGGCGCCGGCAGACGTTGAACCCGCCTGCTGAACGACGAACATGTCGGCGATGTTCTGCGCGTCGAGGTCCTTGCCATTGTGGAAAGTCACCCCGCTGCGAAGTACACCGGTCCAGACGGTGAAGTCCTCGTTCGCGGAGATCGACTCGAAGAGCCAACCTTCGTAGCCACCGTCGGCGCCCAGTTCCATCAACTTGTCGTAGACGGTGACGAAGATGTTGTAGCACGAGGAGGCACAGGTGTCCTCCCACGGCCGCATGCCGGTGATCTCGGCCTCGAGACCGACAGCGATGTCGCCGCCGATGGTCTTGGCGTTCTCGTCGATCTCGACCTCGGTGTTCTCGGACTCCTCAGCCTCGGTACCGGCCTCGATCGGCTCGTTGTCATCGTCACCATCGTCGTCGGTACTGTCATCGGCACCGTCGTCGTCGCCGGCGGTGGTGCCATCGTCGCCGCTGCTGTCATCGTCGTCACTGCCGCACGCGGCCGCGAACATTCCGAAGACCAACAACAAAGCGAGGAGCTTGTACAAGCTTCTCAGTTTCATGGGGTTTCCCTCCTGGGATTGCGGGCCGAAGCCCTCTTTTTCGGTCCGAACCGAATGGTCGGGACAGATCCTTGCGAATATGGCTTCTCAGCCGACGGAAACGCCGACCTCTTCGACGGGTACGAGCGGATGATGACAGGCCACATAGTGGTCGTCGTTCACCCGACGCATGGTGGGTTCGACATCGGTGCAGATCTGATCTGCATATGGGCACCGGGTGCGGAAACGGCAACCGGACGGCGGATTGATCGGCGATGGAAGCTCGTCATCCTCGCTGACGGCGGTGTCGATCTCGACTTCAGGGTCGGGGACCGGCAGTGAGTCGAGTAGGAGCGCGGTGTAGGGGTGGGCCGGGTGTTCGTAGAGCTCGTCGGACTCCGACATCTCGCACATCTTGCCGAGATACATGACCGCCACGCGGTCGCTGATGTTCTTCACCACGGCGAGGTCGTGGGCGATGAACACGAGCGTGAGGCCGTACTCGGCCTTGAGGTCTTCGAGCAGGTTCAGGATCTGGGCCTGGACCGACACATCGAGTGCGGACACCGGCTCATCACAGATGATCAACTCGGGCTCGAGCACCAGGGCCCGAGCAATGGAGATGCGCTGGCACTGACCGCCGGAGAACTCGTGGGGGTACTTGTAGCGGGCCACGTCAGGATCGATCCCGACATGGTCGAGCATGTTGGCGACCTTCTCCCACTGGGCGTCCTTTTCGGCGGGGCCCCAGACGTGAAGCGGTTCCGCCACGACCTCACCCACGGCTCGGCGGGGATTGAGCGAGGAGATCGGATCCTGAAAGATCATCTGCACGTCGGTGCGTAGGGTGCGCATCCGCTCGCTGTCCAGCCCCGCCAGGTTCTGCCCATTGAGCACAACGGCACCGGAGGTGGGTACCGGAAGCTGCAGGATGGCTCGACCGGTGGTGGATTTGCCACAGCCGGATTCGCCGACGAGGCCGATCGTCTCACCCTTGGCGATGTCGAAGCTGATGCCGCTGACGGCATGGACGACTCGCCCCCCGCCGAGCGGGAATTCGACCACGAGGTCCTCGACCCGCAGCAGGGTCTCGTCCATGGGCCGCAGGTGTGCGGTACCGGAACCGGCCATCAGCCCTTCCAATCCGTGGGTAGATCTTCGGTGGCCTGAATTCGGCCCGCGGCGACGAGGGTCTGCGGGAGACCCTCGTCGAGATTCTTGTCGAAGGCTTCCTGGCCCGCCGGGCTTCCGACGGGGTGATGACACGCGTAGGTGTGGTCGTCTCCGACACCGGAGATCAGCACCGGCTCCTCCTCGTGACAGATGGGACGGGCGTAGGGGCACCGGGGTGAGAACGAGCAACCGCTGGGAGGGTTGATGAGGTCAGGCGGACGCCCCGAGATCGCGTTCAAACGGGTGTGTTTGGGTTGGCTCGTCTTCGGAATCGACCAGAGCAGCGCTTGCGAGTAGGGGTGGTGCATCTCGGTGAAGAGTGTCTTGGTGGGCGCCTTCTCGACGACCTTGCCGGCGTACATCACGGCGATCTCATCGGCTCGTCCGGCCACGACGCCGAGGTCGTGGGTGACGAGGATCATCGCCATGTTGCGATCGCGCTGCTGCGTGTTGAGCAGGTTCAGGATCTGGTGCTGCACCGTGACATCGAGTGCAGTGGTGGGTTCATCGGCGAACAGCATCTCGGGACTGCAGGCCAAGGCCATGGCGATGCAGACACGCTGGCGCATACCACCCGACATCTCGTGGGGATACACGTCGAAACGCTCGTCGGCCTCGGGGATCCGAACCTGACGTAGGAGGTCGACACCTATGGTGCGAGCCTCCGCCTTCGACACACCCATGTGGGTGCGGACGTGCTCAGTGAGCTGGCGCCCGACTTTGACGACCGGGTTGAGCGACGTCATCGGGTCCTGGAAGACCATCGCCATCTCGGTGCCCCAGAGACCTTTCATCTCCTTGGGCGACATGCCCACGAGTTCCTTGCCCTCGTAGACGACCGAGCCCGTGGTCTTCGCGTTGCCCGCGACGTTGAGGCCCATGACGGAGCGGGAGAGAACCGTCTTGCCCGAGCCCGACTCGCCGACGACGCCAAGCGTCTTGCCGCGGTCGAGGGTGAACGACACACCGTCCACCGCCTTGACATCGCCCGCCGGCACGGCGAAGTGGGTGCGGAGGTCCTCGACCACGAGAGCGTGCTTGGCTGCCATGGGAGCGGTCACCGCGTCACCGCCAGCGGTCGCGCACCGTCACTTGCGAGTACAAGTAGTCGCGACTGCTCGGCGATCCTCAACGCTTTGTCCTCCCCAGGAAACCGTGTGTCCGGCGTCACAGCCTGTGTGTGAGGCGTCATATTGGCAGATCCCGAACCCTTAGGTCCAGCCAGCATCCGAATCTTCATCGAAAGAACCGATGATGTTCGCGCTGGCCGCTCAGCCGCGTTTCGTGAAACTGGCGACACGTTCTGCGGAGTCCGGGCCGCGCCCGGCACCGTTCTCGCGTTCCCAGAGCGCACCGGTTTCAGGACCCATTCCGGCGATGGCGGCCATCATCGACTTCTCGTGCCGGATCGTCCACGGTGATTGCTCCGCGATCTGCCGGGCGAGGTCGGCGGTGGCGTCGTCGAGATCGTCATCAGCCACGACGCGATTGGCCAGGCCGAGCTGCAACGCTTCGTCGGCGAGGACACGGCGGCCCGTGAACATCATGTCGCGAGCGCGTGAGTGTCCGATCCGGGCGGGCAGACGTGCGGTCATCCCCCACGTCGGCACCATGGCGAACTTGCCGTGGGTGTCGCAGAACATGGCGGTGTCCGACGCGATGATCAGATCGCTGCCGAGCACCAACTCGAGGCCACCGGTGAAGCAGTGGCCTCGTACCGAAGCGATCACCGCCTGTGGGAGCGCCGCCAGTGCATCGATCGTCTCGGCCTGGAAATGCTCGGTCGGTGCCCGTTCGCCGTCGGCGATCGCCTTCAGGTCGTTGCCGGCGCAGAAGCTGCGACCCTCGCCCCTGAGCACCACCACGCGGATCGATTCGTCGGCAGCGAGTGCATCCACGTGTGCACGCAGTTCGACGAACAGCGCAGGCGAGAGGGAGTTCAGCGCCTCCGGTCGGTTCAGCGACAGAGTGGCGACACCATCGTCGCCCTCTCGGCGCACGAGCGGCATGTCACTCACCGTGGAAGTCGGCGGGACGCTTCTCGAGATAGCTGTTGAGCCCTTCTCGGAAGTCCTTGGTGCCGAAGAGCTGGAGCAGGGCCAGATACTGCCGTTGGACGTGGTCCTCGAGGTTCTCGTCCATCGCCATTCGCATGAGACGCTTCGACGCCCGAACCGCGAGCGGGGCATTGGCCGCGATCTCGGTGGCCAGCGCGACCGCTGCGGCCGGCAGCTCGTCGGCCTCGACGACCTGGCTCACCAGGCCGAGCTCCTTCGCGTCGGCAGCGGTGAGCGTGCGGGCCGTGTACAGCAGTTCCGCCGCGGTCGACCAACCGACGATGCGGGGCAGGAGCCAGGTGCCGCCGCTCTCGGGAACCAGACCACGCGCCGTGTAGGCCGCCGACAGCTTGGCGGTGCTCGAGGCGATGCGAATGTCGCAGCCGAGTGCGATGTCGAGGCCGTAGCCGGCGGCGCCACCGTTCAGGGCCGCGATCGTGGGCGTGTCGATCTTGTGGATCACCACGGGCGGCGCGTCGCGGAGGTTGAACTCGCCGTTGCTGCTCCCCGAGTTGTCGCCGCCTATTCCCTCGCCGGAGACCGCGGCCCCGACATCGAGACCGGCGCACCAGGCGCGCCCGTTGCCGGTCAGCACGATCACACGAACCTCGGGATCGGCATCGGCTTCCAGCAGCCGTTCGGACAGGTCACCGAGCATCCTCGGGGTGATCGTATTCATCCGATCGGGCCGGTTGAACGTGATCGTGGCGATCCGGTCGGCGGTTTCGTACAGCAGCTCATCTGACATCTGGGCCTCATCTCCCGATACACCTGATTCGGTTCGACAGTACTTCTCGGGGCAAAGTCACTCGCAATGCAGCTCACCACCCACCACCTCGGCGGCACCGGCAGACCACTCCTCTTCATCCACGGCAACGGCATGCACGCGCACGTGCTCCAATCGATGGCTCAGCAGTTCCCGGAACGCGAGTGCATCGGCATCGACCTGCGCGGGTTCGGGCACTCGGAGTGCGACACGACCGAGTCCATCCATTGGTCGACGCACGGCGATGACGTGCGGGAGACACTCACGACCCTCGGGCTCACCGGGTCCGACGTGTTCGCTCATTCGATGGGAGGCGGCACGGCACTGATCGCGGAACTGCAGATACCGGGCACATTCGGACGGATGGCGGTCTACGAACCCGTCACCCCTCCCCCGAACTGGGCCGGCCGTATCGACGTCGAGGCAACGCTGCGCCGCAGGAACCAGTTCGACTCGCACGAGACGGCGATCGAGCGATTCGCCTCCAAGCCGCCATGGTCCGAGGTTCTCCCCGGCGCGGTACGGGCCTATGTCGAGTGGGGGCTGAAACCTTCGGCCGACGGTGGCTTCGAGTTGCGTTGCGATCCGCGCCACGAAGCCAACAACTACCGAGCCGGGGTCTCGCACGACACCTGGGATCATCTCGGCGAGATCGCAGCGGCGGTGCTCGTGATGTGCGGGGCCGAGAGCTACGCGGCCGAGCGGTCGGCTGCCATCGCCGAACGACTCGGCGATGGCCGATTCACGGCCCTCGACTCCCTCGGCCACTTCGGTCCGATGCAGGACCCAGCCGCCGTGGCCGCGGCAGCCCGGACGTTCCTCGGCTGATTCAGGCGGGGGCGTCGAACCAGGCGCCGTCGTCGCCGGACCGAACCCGGCCGGCGGTCGGCGGGGCGAAGTGGGTGCCGAACACAACCGTCGGCTGATCGACCAGTTCGGCGATGAGCCGACGGCGGGTCACGCCTGCAGCGACTGAATCGAAGTCGGCATGGGTTGCCGAGATCTCGGGGTGAGCGAACTGGATCGGGCTGTGGAACGAATCGCCGGTGATGAGCGCCCGCTCCCCCGCACTGTCGATGGCGACGCAGATGTGACCGGGCGTGTGGCCGGACGAGGGCACGAACGCGATCCGGTCATCGATGCGGTGGTCCTGTTCCACCGCATCGAGCAGGCCGGCGTCGATCAGCGGCGTGATGCTCGAGTCCATGACATCCATCTCGTCGTCGGCCTCGGTGCCGGCCAGCTCAGCCATGCTCACCAAGTAGCGGGCGTTGGGGAACGTGGGCAGATGGGCACCGTCCACCAGTCGGGTGTTCCAGCCCACGTGATCGAAGTGCAGGTGGGTGCACACGACATGGGTCACCGCGTCGAGGCCGCCGGGGATCGCGGTGGCCAAACGATCGACGAACCCCGGGTCGCCCGGCAACGGACGCTCGACATGACCACCGACGCATGTGTCGACCACGATCGTGTTGTCACCGCTACGCACGACGAAGCTGTGCATCGACAACATCATGCGACCGTCGTCGGTGAAGAACGGATGCTGCCAGTCGCCGGTGGAGTCGAGCAGCTCCTGGGACACGTCAGGCAACAGGTAGCGCGGCGACATCTCCACCACGCTCTCCTCCACCCGGCGGATCTCGACGTCGCCCACGTGCCAGCTGAGCGAGTCGGACGGGTCTTCGTGGTGGACCTCGACGCCGCGACGCTCAGACATCCTCGACCAGCGAACGCAGCTTGGCCATTGTCTCGACCGAGTTGCCGCCCGGAAGGCTGACGTTGATCGACGTGATGCCGCATTCCTTCCAGAGGGCGAGACGTTCCTTCACCACAGATTCGGGGCCGACGAGATTGCCGCGCTCGAGGAAGTCGCGCGGCACCTCGGCCGCCGCTTCGGCCTTGCGGCCGTCGAAATAGAGGTCCTGGATCCTCTCGGCCTCGGCGTCGTAGCCCTGCTGGCGGGCGATCGAGTTGTAGAAGTTCTTGTCGCGCGCACCCATGCCTCCCCAGTAGAGGGCGGTGCCGGGACGGGCGCCATCGAGGATCCGATCGGCGGCCTCGCCGACGAGGTTGTCGCCGATGGCCACCATCGCTCCCTTGCTGATGTCGAGCGTGCCGAGCTCGGCGGGGCGATCGGCCATGCCTTTCGCCAACGGCTCCCCCCACACCGTCTGCAGGTGTTCGGGGAGGAAGGCCGTCGGGATCCAGCCGTCGGCCATACGAGCAGTGTCGCGAACCGCCAGCGGCATGAGCGAGGCCCACCAGATCGGGATCTCCGACCGCACGGGATGGTTGATGAGCTTCAGCGGCTTGCCCAGGCCCGTTCCCGCTCCCTCGGGCAGCGGCAACTGCACGGCGCCACCGTCGTAGACGAGCTTCTCGCGCCGTAGGGCCATGCGGGTGATGTCGATGTACTCGCGAATGCGGCGCACCGGCTTCTCGTAGGGCACGCCGTGGAATCCCTCCACCACCTGCGGGCCGCTGGCGCCGAGGCCGAGGATGAACCGGCCCCTGCTGACCATGTCGCAGCCGGCCGCCGTTTGGGCGATCGCCGCGGCGGTGCGGGAGTAGACGTTGAGGATGCCGGTGCCGATCTCCATCGTCTTCGTGGCCGCGGCGAGGTAGCCGACACGGCTGACGGCGTCGACGCTGTAGGCCTCGGACACCCACACCTGGTCGGCGCCGGCGGCTTCGAGGTCGACGATCCGGTCCACCGCCTCGTGGAAGTCGCTGGCGTAGTTGAGTCCGGTTCCGATCTTCATGTGAGCTCTCCTGTTCGAATGGTTACTTGGGCGCGAAGCGGGTGCCGGCGTCGAGGCGGATCGTGTCGCCGTTGAGTATCGGATTCTCGATGATGGCGATGGCGAGTCGGCCGAACTCGTCGAGCTGGCCGAGACGCTTCGGAAAGGCGGCGTCCTTCGTGAGCGTTGCGCCGCGTTCCTCGCTCACCCCGGCGGTGAGGCCGGTGGCGAACAGGCTCGGTGCGATCGTCCGGGCGAAGCCGGAGGCACCGCCGATGACGATCGCCCGAAGGCCGTTGATCTCCATGAGTTCTGCTCCTAGCTGCGACCCACGTCGCGGTACGGGATGCCGCGATCAGCGGCGGGCTCCTTGGGGAGGCCGAGAAAGCTCTCGCCCAGGATGTTGTGCTGGATCTCGTCGGTGCCGCCGGCGATCGACTGGGCCGGCGTCGACACGAGCACCTCGGCCACCGTGGCGTGGACGGGATCATCGGTCGTCTTCAGCATTCCCTCCGCGCCCGCGATGCGAGTGAAGAGCGCGTTGCAGCGGCGGGCCACTTCGGAGGTTGCGAGCTTGCCGATCGATCCCTCTGAGCCGGGCGGCCGACCGAGCGCACGGTTGGCCTTGGCTCGTTCGGCGGTCCAGAGCGAGGCCTTCTCGAGGCTGTAGAGCTTCATCAGGTCATCCCGCAACACCGGGTCATCGAGACGACCCGAGACACCGGCTCGTTCCAGGACCAGGTCCGGCCGTCCCATGCGCTGGGGGTACCACTTGTAGGTCTCGTTGTAGACGGCCGACTCTGCCCTGGCCTCGTCGATCACTCGGCCCGTCTGCTCGGGCGCGAACTTCACACCGCGCATGCCGGCGTACCGGCGCTCGTGAGCAAGGGTTGCGCGCGCCACGGCCCATCCCCCGCCGACCTCGCCGACCACGTTCTCGACCGGCACTTCGGCGTCGGTCATGAACACCTCCATGAAGGAGTGGTGGTAGTTCATCTGCTCGATCGGCCGCACCTCGACACCGTCTTGATGCATGTCGATCACGAAGTAGGTGATGCCTTGATGCTTGACGGCGTCCCAGTCCGTTCGGGCCACGAGGATCGCCATATCGGCGTGATCGGCACTCGTATTCCAGACCTTCTGGCCGTTGAGGATCCAGGTGTCACCGTCTCGGACCGCCGTCGCCTTCATGCCGGCGAGGTCCGAACCGGCGCCCGGCTCGCTGAACAGCTGGCACCAGGTGTGTTCACCGGTGAGTGCGGGGCGGAGCACCCGACCCTTCAGCTCATCGCTCCCGTGCTCATAGATCGTCGGGGCGGCCAGAGTCGAGGCCGCGCCGAGTGGCATGGCGACACCACCAGCCTGGCGGATCGTCGCGTGGGCGACGCTGTCGGCCCACACCGGCAGACCCTGGCCGAACCACTCGGTCGACCACGACGGAACCGCCCACCCCGACTCGAGCAGCCGCGTGCGCCACTCGATCAGCGAGACATCGGGGTCCCACGTCTCGTGGAACCATTCGAGCACCTGCCCACGAACGTCGGCTTCGGTGACCTCGGCCATCAATCGACGCCGCGCACGTACGGCTCGGTCTCGGTCACCAGGATGGAGCGGGACTCGACGTGGTCCGTCTCCCACGCGCCGACAACACGTTCGAGATCGTCGATCTCCCAGCGGCCATCGGTCTTGGCGACATCGGCTCGGGCCCACTCGAGGTAGCGCGCGACCTCATTCCCGCCGACCCAATACACCTGGGCCGTGGCCTGGCAGTTCTCGGTGCACAACCAGGCGATCAGCGGCGAGATGTTGGCCGGGTCCCACTGATCGAAGGAGCCGTCCTCGGGCTCGGCGATCCGTTCTCCGAGGCCGGGGGTGCTGAGCGTCATGCGGGTGCGGGCCGACGGCGCAATGGCATTGACACGAACGCCGTAGCGGCCGAGTTCGCGGGCGCCGATGATCGACAGGGTGGCGATCGCCGACTTGGCCGGGCCGTAGTTGCCCTGACCGATGTTGGAGTGAAGACCGGACGTCGACGACGTGTTGACGATCGATGCCTTCACCTCCTCACCGGCCTTGGCCTTCTCCCGCCAGTGGGCCGATGCGTGCTTCATCATCAGCCACGTGCCCTTGAGGTGCACATTGATGACCGAATCGAAGTCCTCCTCGCTCATCGACACCAGCATCCGGTCACGCAGGATGCCGGCATTGTTCACCAGCCCGTGCAGGTCACCGAACGTGTCGATCGCGCAATCGACGATCGCCTTGGCGCCGTCCCATGACGCCACCGAGTCGCCGTTGGCGACGGCCCTGCCGCCCATGTTGGTGATCTCGTCGACCACCTGTTGAGCGGGCCCGATCTCGCCGCCGCTTCCGTCCTGCTCACCACCGAGGTCGTTCACGACGACGCTCGCACCCTCCTCGGCGAAGCGCAGCGCGTGCTCCCGACCCACGCCGCGGCCGGCGCCGGTGACGATGATCACTCGTCCATCAAGATGTCCCATTTGTGTGTCTCCCTACTTCTCTGATCGCTCCACGAGGTCGAGGACCCCGAAGTCCAGTGCGTGACGCCCGTGCCGGTTCAGCATCAGCGTGAACAGGGCGTCGCCGCGTTCGGTTTGGTCCGCCATCGTCGTCGCGAGGGTTGCCACCACCACGCCATGCAACGAGCCGAGCGCGTACTCGGCCAGGCACTGGTCGGCGGAGTAGGTGATTCCTCGACCGGCGAGTTCCTCGCGATATCGAGCGAGCATGTCGTGCTCGACGAGGCGCCGTCGCTCCGGCGTGATCGCCGCGCCCAGCAAGTAGGCGACATCGGTGACGCCCAGGCCGAGGGTGAGCGTCTGCCAATCCACGACCATGATCAGCGGAGCATCCTCGGCCACGCCGAACATGAAGTTGTCGGGCCGGAAGTCGCCGTGGACCAGCGTGACCGGCTCGGCCCGCAGTTGCTGCCACCGGTCGACCAGGCCGGCGAATCGTTCGAGCATCGTCAGAACATCGGGCTCCAGCCCGGGGCCGAGGCGTTCGAAGACGGCGTCGAGGAACGCCGGCAGCAGCGACGTGACCCCTGCCCGCTGCTCGGCATCCTCTCGATACGACGCAAGCGCCGGGCTGTCGGTGCGGCCCCAGACCGGGGCATGGAGTGCGGCGGCCTGCTCGATGGCGAGGACGAGTTGATCATCCGAAGGCTCGGTGAACTGATCGCCTTGTTCCGAGCCGACAAGATCCTCGAGCACGACGGCAAAGTCCTGGCCGTCCTCGTCGAAGTGCACGGCGAGCGCCCGCGGCGCGGCCACGTCCACCAGGGGCGCGACCTGGCTGTAGAACTCGCACTCCCGACGGTAGACCCCATGATCGAAGGAGAGTGTGCGAGTGCCCTCCTCGGCCGACGGAACCTTGACGACAACCGTTGCGGGTCCCGGCCCGCCACCCCAGTCGAGCGTGAACCGCGCGTTGCGGCTCATCTGGCCGGTGCCGATGAATCCGGCGAACTCAGCGGCCGTCGGGGATCGACCATCGACGAGCGAGTTCGCCGCGACCCACACCGGGTCGAGCCCGATCGTCCCCAGCTCGTCTGTCACTTGGCCCCGTCGAAGAACTCGGTGAAACCGGCAGGGCGGTACGGTCCGACGACGATCTGTTCGAGAGCGCCGATGCCGGTGCGCTCGCCGTCGCTGACCTTCACGACCTGCTGGACATGGATGTTCTCGGGTTGGAGGGGATCGAGTTCGAGCGGATCGAAGCTCTCGCCCGCGACCTCGAGCTCACCCTTCCACATGCCCTGCTTCCAGGTCGGATGGCCATAGCCGAGCCCCTTGAACTGGAACCGCAGCTGCGGTTCGAGGGTGATCGTGCGGACGCCCCCGCCCAGGTCGATCAGATCGATCTCGGCATGCTTCACCCAGCGCGTGCCCGAGTGGTACTCGAGACGATGAACCGCGGTGGCCATCGGCGTGTCCACGTCCCTGAGCTCGTCGGGGATGTCGTCCTCGGAATCGAACAGCGGAGCCGTGAGCGCCTCACGCACGAGGGCCTCGCCGTCCTTGCCGTCGAAGAACACGGCGTGGCTGATGTGATCGTCCCACTGGACCGGCGCCCACAGGAAGAAGGCCCCCTTCGGCGGTGTGGGGGCGCCGATCGGAATGCGCTCGCCCACGCCGCGGACGCCCCACGAACGGTCCTTGGTGCCGCGCCACGTCTCTTCATCGACCGTGATGTCCCCGTCCGGACCGCTGATGGTGCCAGACCAGCGACCGAACTGGGCGAACCGGGTGGCGTCCATGACCTTGCGCTGGTCGTCCCAGAGGATCTGTCGGGCCTCCTGAAGTGCGGATGTGCGAGCCGAGAACGTGAGGTCACAGGCGATGCCGCTCTCGTTCTCGTCGATGATCACGCGGGCACGGCGCAGCGGTTCGACGATCTCGAGGCGGAAAGGACCGACTGAGGTGTCTGTGCGTTCCTGCGGGGCCCGACCGGATGCGTAGAAGCAGTGCTGGCGACCACCCGCCTCGATGACGCTGAAGTGTGCGTCCTGGATGTGGCGGTGCGGGTAGACGGCAGTGCCCAAGGCGAAGTATCGGGTGCCGTCGTCGTTGTACGCGTTGAACCAGGTGCGGTCGTAGAAGTTCGGGTCCGACGTGTCGGGCTGGGCCAGCGGCTCGGGTGTCTGGTGGACGGGAAAGTCGTCGAGGCGATTGAGCATTGATCCTCCGCGTTTGCTGAGAGCTACTCTCGCACGATCGACGGTCGAGGTCGAAAGGGGGCGTCGACCGCAGTCGAGAGGAGACACGCCATGGCCACGGACCGCTTCCCGGTGGAAGCCAGCCACATCATGATGTTCGCGAGGTCGGTCGGAGACGACAATCCGATCTACCACGACGAGGAGTACGCGGCCGGCACCGACGTTGGGCACATCATCGCCCCGCCGACCTTCCCGCAGGCCCAAGCACAGTTCGACCCGACCTACCGACTCCGGCCCATGATCGGCGAGCCGTGGTTCGGCTCCGGTGCCGAGCCGACCGGCATCACAAAGAGCAGCGAGGTCAGCGCCGGCGGAGGCGGCGGCCTCCACGCCGAACAACACTTCGAGTATCACCGTCACCTGAAGCCGGGCGACGTGCTGAGCGTGACCGTGCGCCCCGGCGATACCTGGGAGAAGCAGAGCAAGCGGGCCGGCACCCTGACGTTCAACGAGACCATCACGGAGTACCGCGATCAGGACGGCGAGCTCGTCGTCACCGCACGCGGCGTCGGTGTGCGCACCGAGAAGCCCGTCGAGAATTGAGGAGCCGACCATGACACTCTCTGCTTCTGACCTCTCCGTCGGCGACACGCGATCAGCGATGCTCGTCGAGGACCTCAAGCGCACCCAGCTCGTGCAATACGCCGGGGCATCGGGCGACTACAACCCGCTGCACACCGACGACCTCTACACCCGAGAAGTCGCCGGCTACCCGGGCGTATTCGCCCACGGCATGCTCACGATGGGCATCACCGGCAAACTCCTCACCGACTGGGTGGGCGACGGCATGCTCACCAACTTCGGCGTTCGTTTCGTCAATCAGGTCTGGCCCGGCGACACGCTCTCGGGCACCGCTGAAGTCACGGCGATCCGCGAGGAAGACGGCGCGCACTTCATCGACCTGTCCATCGTGACCTCCAACCAGCACGGCGTCGCGGTGATCACGGGCACCGCATCAGCTCGCGTCGACGCCTAGGAGCGACCCACCCCCCCGGTGCGAACTGGCGGCATAGACCGTCGGTCACCGACCAAATGTGCCGCCAGAACGGATGGGTCTGTTGGGTTGTCATACCCGGGTGGAAGGGTCTGGCGATGTCAATGAACCCGGAGATCGATCAGCACATCCGTGAAGTCGCCGCCACGCAGCACGGCATGGTGGCTCGGCGTCAACTACGCCAGGGTGGCGTCAGTGACGGCGCCATCCGACGACGCGTTCAGAGCGGCCAACTCGTGGCCGAATCCAAACGGGTGTTTCGTGTCGCCGGCTCACCGATCACCGACGCATCCACACTCATGGCCGGCGTCCTCGACTCCGGCCCCGGGGCGGCTGTTGCGCATGGCTCGTGCGCCGCACAATGGGGGCTGCCCGGTTTCGAGGTCCGGCCGGTCGAGGTCCTGGGCCAACGACCGCGAATCTCGCATGGTGAGACTGAGTTGGCGATCGTTCACCAGCCCCGACATCTCCTGCCCTCACATGTCGTCGAACTCAACCACATCCCCACGACGACCCCGAGCCGTCTGATCGTGGATCTGGCCGCCGATCCCTCAATCCATCCCGGCCGGCTCGAGCGTTTGCTCGACACCGCTTGGGCCCGAGGGCTCGTTTGCCATCAGTCGATGACCCTCGTCATCGGTGAGGTGTGCCGACGGGGACGGGCCGGATCGACGCTGTTGCGAGAACTCATGGGCGATCGACCCGCCGGCCACCTGCCTCCGGGGTCCGCCGCGGAGTCCCGCTTCCAGGAGATCGCGAAGGGGCTGGCACTGGTGAACTTCGAACGGCAGGTCGACCTTGGCGACGACGGTCGCTGGATCGGTCGGGTCGACTTCATCGACCGTCGCCGAGGCCTGGTCGTCGAAATCGACTCCGCGCTGTATCACGGCTCACTCACCGACTCTCGTGCCGACGACATCCGCCATCGATCGCTCAACGAGATGGGTCTCGTCGTCCTCGGGATCGACGCCGACGACCTCTACCATCGCCGCTCCAAGGTCGAGCAAATGCTGCGTCCCTACCGTGAACTGGCGGCATAGACCGTCGGTCACCGACCAAATGTGCCGCCAGAACGAGTGGGGTCGACCGCTATTCGATGCCGAGGGCTTCCTTGGCGGTGGCGGTGGCCCACTTGTAGTCGGCCTTGCCGTTGGGGGCTCGGTAGACCCGATCGACGCGGATGATGTTCTTTGGGAGTTTGTATCCGGACAGATGGCTTCGGAGGCCGTCGACCATGTCCTGGTCGGAGAGGTCCGCACCCTCGACGAGCTCGACCACCGCGGTGACCGCGGATCCCCACTTGGGATCGGGCACACCGACGACGTTGGCGTCGGTCACGCCGGCGAGAAGCTTCAGCGCTTCCTCGACCTCCTCGGGGAACACCTTCTCGCCGCCGGTGTTGATCGACACCGAACCACGTCCGAGCAGAACGAGCGTGCCGTCGGCGTCGATACGGGCGAAGTCGCCGGGGACCGACCAGCGGCGCCCCTCGATCTCACGGAACGTCTCGGCCGACTTGACCGGGTCACCGAAGTAGCCAATCGGGATCGAGCCCGTCACCGCGAGCAGTCCGGTCTCACCAGAGCCCGGCTCGACTCGCGTGCCGTCGTCCTTGAAGACCGCTGCATTCGGCCCGAGCGTGAACGTGGCCGTCTCCGTGTCGCCGTCGCCAGACGACTCCTTGCCGGCGAACCCGACACCCTCGCTGGCGCCGAGTGCGTCATTGCAGATCATCGCCGAGCCGACTGCTCGAGCGTGCGTGAGGAGCCGATCCTTGATGGGCTGGCTCCACATCACGCCCGACGAGGAGACCGAGCGAACCGACGACAGGTCGACCGGCTTCCCGGCGGCGGTTGCGTCATCGAGAGCGTCGACCATCGGGGCACAGAACACGTCGCCCACGATGCTCACGAGCGTGCACTGCTGATCCTCGACGACCGACCAGAGTTCAGCGGCATCGAGACTGCGACTCGTCAATGAGACCACGGCACCGCCCTGGAACATGGTGAACAACGCGCCGATTCCGGCAGTGCCGTGCATCAGCGGAGACGCCGCGAGCTGGCGAGGCGGGGTGGTCAGCGCATCGAGCGCGTCCAGTGTCGCCATGTACTCGCCAACCGTCGTCGGTAGATCGATTCCGAGCGGCGCGAGCGAGCGACGGGTCAACTCCATGAGGTTGCCGTGCGGCCACATCACGCCCTTGGGGTTGCCCGTGGTGCCGCCGGTGTAGAGGATCCACAGATCCTCGGAGTCGCGTTCGATCCGCGGCGCCGGCTCGGACTCTGCGATGAGATCCTCGTACCGGCGAGCCCAATCGGGGCACTCGCCCTCACCAACGTGAACCCACAGATGAACGCCGGGAAGGTCTCCGTGGACCGCGGAGAAGCGTTCGGTCAGCGCATCATCGAAGAACACGGCCTTGGCCTGGCTGTTGTCGACCAGATAGGTCAGCTCGGCCTCGACGTAGCGGTAGTTGACGTTGCACGGCGCCGCCCGCAGCTTGAACGCCGCGAACTCGGCCTCCATGTACTCGTTGCCGTTGTAGAGCGCGAGCGCGACATTGCTCCCGGCGTCCACACCAGCGGAGGAAAGCGCGCCGGCCAGCCGGGCGGCGCGGCCCTCGAACTCGGCCCATGTCCGCGACACGCCGCCGCAGTGAAGGGCCAGTCGATCGCCACGGGTGTCGGCAATGACTTCCCAGGCGGTTGCGAAGTTCAGTTCTCCCATTGGTCCTCCTCAGGCCAGGGCGCGCAGGGCGGCGATGGCGTCGGTGTCCTCGATGGCACTGACGCACCGACGCAGCAATGTGGTCAGGACGAATTGCCCTTCGCCGGGCAGGTTCTCGAATTCGACGAACGAGGCCACGCCATAGATGAGGAAGAAGGCGAGGGCCACTCGGAAGTCTTCCCACACCACCTCGAGGTCACGGGTGACGCCGTGCTCGGCGAGTGTGTCGCAGTAGATCCGGATGAGTTCGTGCTCGCGGCCGCCGCGCACATCGCGTTCGAGCGACTGGCTCACGAAGTAGGCGAGGTCGTAGACACCATTGCCGACGCCGGCGATCTGGAAGTCGACCGTGACGATCTCGCCGTCGTCGTCGATGAACATGTTGTCGGCGCGGTAGTCGGAGTGGACCAACGTCGGCGATGTCGTCAGGTGCCGCTGCGCCAGCGGCATGAGTTCGGTGAAATCGTTGCCGAAGGCCACCAGTTCTTCGCTCAGCAGGTCGGATGCGTTGGCCTGGCAGGGCCCCCATCCGGCGGTGAAGATCTGGGGCAACACGACGTGGTACAGCGGGTTGTCGATGCCGAGCCAGGTCTCGCTCAACTCGTCGAGACGCGGCGACTCGTGCCAGCCGGCATGGAAGGCGGCGACCGCGCGGACCGCGCTCTCCGCTTCCTCCCAGGTCATGCCGTTCACGCGATCGCCCTGCCGGAGATGGCTGAGGTCCTCCATGACGATGATGAAGTGCTGGTCCTCGTCGATCATCGCCGCATGGATCTTGGCCGTGCGCAGGTCGGAGTCGGCGTCGAGGTCGGTGTAGAAGCGCACCTCGCGGGCATAGAAGTTCATGGCGTGCGCCATGGCGAGTTGAGCATCGACACCGATCGGCGTCTTGGCGATGACCGTTGCCGGACCATCACCACCGTCGTAGCTCAGAGAGATCCTCGAGAGTTGGCCCATGAGGCCGACGCCGATCTGGAAGGGCTCGGTGCTCAGGGAAGCCACCGTGGTGTCGGCATCAATGGCGCCACTCGTCCGGAAGACCTGAGTCATCCATTCCGCGTCGACATCCTCGACGGACTTCGGCAGCCCGACCTCCAGTCCTGCGATGGTCATGCAGTGTCCTCCCGACAGACGCGTCCTCCCGGCAGACGCGATCGGAATGAAGGTCTACTCGGCCTCGCCGGTCTCCGCCAGATCGCCGACTGGGCGGCCCTGCCAGTCCATGCCCAACTCCTCGAGGCGTCGACGTACCGTCAGCATCGGTCGACGCATCCCCCCGACCTTGACCTCCGACATCAGGTCGCCGTCCTCGGCCCAGACATGGCAGGTGTTGGACAGGTGCGTGAAGCGGGACGTTTCGGAGTCCTCCACCAGCGGGTGCGGCCGACCATCGATGATGGCGTTGGCCGCCCGCAGGCCGTTTCGGGACTGAACCGCAACCGGCGCCATCGCCTGCAGGAGGGCCGTGGTGTGTGTGCAACCTCGCGGGCCGCCGAACAACTCCCGCACCTTGTGGGTGAACCCGCGCGCGATGCTGAGTCCGACGAGGAGGTCGTACCGCTCCTCGATGTCCTGGCAGATGTTGTGCGGATGCGTGGCGATGTTCGTCCGTGCGGCCACGATTTCGAGGGCAGGCATCTGCACCTCGATCTCGACCAGCATGTGATGCATCGTCAGCGGGTCGGGGTCTGCGGGAATCGAGATCCCCGGCGGCCGCTGATCGCGCAGCGCGCCTTGGACGAGCAGTCGATCCTCGGCCAGGCGGTACGACTGCACCCGATACTCGCGATTGTGCAGAACAGGCACCGCCCCTTCTGGAGGAGGCGGAAGGATCGAGTCGCTCTGGAACTCACTCATGGCGTGCCTCTCATGACGGGGATTCTCCTGGCTCGACGGTCGGGTCCGCCAGTTCTGCTCGACGGGAGGCCACGATCATGCCGCCGACCGCCACCACGATGCTGATCAGCGCGCCATAGAGGTTCGCCCACATCCCATTGATGGTGTCGCCGACGACGCCGGTGATCGGACCACCGATCGGCGTGGACCCGATGAACAACACGGCGGTGATGGCGAGCACACGACTGCGCATCTGCGGACTGACGTCCTGTTGGGTGACGACGGTGGTGACGTTGACGAACGCGGTGCCGCTCATGCCGAAGGGGACGACGAGTATCAGCGCGACCCACAACGTCTGCGAGAGAGACAGCGCGGCCAGGGCGAGACCAAGGCACAGTCCGACCCGGTACACCCAGACATCACGGATGTGGTGCATTCGGGCGACCAACAGCGAGCCGGCCACATTGCCCAGACTCATCATCGACATGAGCCAGCCGAACGCCGCATCGTCTCGCTCGAGGCTGTCGGCCACGAGCAACGGCAGACCCACCGAGTGGTTGTAGGCGAAGGTGGAGATCACCGCGAAGATCACGAGCGCGGACCGGAGCATCGGAACGGACCAAACCGCGGCCAGCCCTTCTCGCACCGGCGATTTCGAACGCTGCGGCGCGTCGATCGTGTGGAAGCGGGATTGATCGAGCCGGACCATGGCGAACAGGAAGCTGATGTAGCTGATCCCGTTCAGGAGGAAGACCCATTCCGTGCCATGGGCGGTGGCGAGGAGGGCGGCCAGAGCGGGGCCGACGACCCGAGCACTCGTCATCACCGACGTGCCGAGGGAGAGGATGTTGCCCATGTTCTCGGGCGGCACCAACTCAGTGGAGAGGGTGCGCCGGGTCGGGTTGTCGAAGGCCGACAGCGTGCCGAAGATCAGCGTGAGCCCGTACACCCACCAGAGGTTCACGGCCCCCGCGAAGATCACGGCCGCGAGCGCAAGGGCCACCACACCCATCGCCGCCTGGATCCGCAGGGTGGTGCGGTAGCGATCGACGCGGTCGGCCACCGCTCCGGCATAGAGGCCGAGGAGGAGGAGCGGGCCGAACTGACAGGCGGCGGCGATACCGAGCTCGACGCCGGTGCCACCGAGTTCGCGCACGATCAACACGACGGCGATGTTGTGGGCCCAGGTGCCGATGGTCGAGATCCACAGGCCACCGAAGAAGATGCGGACGTTGCGCTCCCGAAACGATCGGAGCGGGTTGTTGTCGTTCACTCGTCCTCGAACAGCGAGGGCGGGAAACCGCCCTTGCTGACCGGCCCCCATCGTGTGGGTTCGATGATGATCACCGACTTGCCCTGATCGTCCATGGCTTGCCGGTATTCGTCCCAGTCGGGGTGTTCGCCGCTGATGCAGCGGTAGTACTCGACGAGTCCGTCACCGGCTTCGGGCATGTCGAGGACGGTGGCCGTGCCGTCGATCTGCACCCACTCGTCGTTGAACCTCTCCCCCATGGCGAGCACCGACACATCGGCGTTGCGTTTGGCGTTGATCGTCTTCGCCCGACTCGGGTAGGTGGAGATCACCAGGCGACCGTCACCGGTCATCCCGCCGGTGACCAGGCTCATCTGCGGACGACCGTCTCGACGGGTCGTCGAGAGCACCCAGTGATTCTTGCCGGCCAGGAAGAAGGCGAGACCAGCACGGCCGACCGGTCGATCACTCGACTTGTAGGCGGCGCGGCGATCGTCCTGAGGGATCTTCTTGACCATCGACTACCGCTCGGTGAAGTTCGGCGGACGGCGATCGGCCATTGCCCGCACGCCTTCCTTCCAGTCGTCGGTGAGACGGAGCCAGTCCTGTTCGGCCTTCTCGCGATCGGTGGCCGCCCGAACCTGCTGGGCGAGTCCCCCGCGCATCGTCTCCCGGATCGAGGCAACGGCAAGCGGAGCGGACGCCGCGATCTCCGCCGCGAACTCATGGGCCTCCACCCGGAGGTCGTCGAGTGGCACGAGTCGATCAGCCAGGCCCATCTCGTGGGCGGTCTCGCCGTTGATCCGGCGCCCGGTGTACAGCAGCTCGAGCGATCGCTGTTGACCGATGAGTGGCGGCAGCGTGGCGCTCAGGCCGAAGCCGTGATGAAAGCCGAGGCGAGCGAAGTTCGCCGCGAACCGGGCCTCGGGTGCGGCGACACGGAAGTCGGCGAAGCACGCCACGCCGAGCCCCCCACCGATGGCAGCGCCCTGGACCGCGGCGACGACGGGCGTCGTGGTGGCGAAGAGATCGACCGCGGCGTCGTAGAGATGGCGCGGCGAACCGTTGGGGTTCCTGGCATCCGGTGAGTCGTCGCCGTCACCGCTGAAGTCGGCACCGGCGCAGAAGTGTTTGCCCTCTGAACACAGCACGACGGCCCGACAGCGCGGGTCAGCATCGATGGCCCGGAACGCGTCGACCATCGAGTCGATCATCGCGGGCGAGAAGAAGTTGTTGGGCCCGCGTCGGATCTCGACCGTGGCGACGTGGTCGTCGTCGACGGTGACGTGGATGTCCCCGAACGTGCCAAAGTCGTTGCTCACGCCAGATCAGCCCTGCTGAGCCGACTGGTTCTCCCGCCATGTGCCGCCGTCGGCGCGGGGCTCCTTCGGCAAGCCCAGAACCCGGTCACCGATGATGCCCTTCTGCACCTCGGATGTGCCCGCATAGATCGTGCCGGGCCGAGCGGTGAAGAAGCTGCTCATCCAGTTGGCGACAGTGTTCGGTGTGCCGAGCTCAGGCGCCCCGAGGCCGTCGCGAGTCTCCTCGCCGAAGCCGACCATTCCGTCGGCACCAGCGACGTTCATCGCCGCCTCGGTGATCTTCTGGTGGTAGCTGCTCCAGAACAACTTGCCGATCGATGACTCGGGGCCCGGCGCGTCACCAGCGAGGAACTTGGTGAGCACCTGGTAACCCCGGTAGCGCATGATCTCGACGGCGGTGTGGAAACGAGCGATGTCCTGGCGGACACTGGGATCGTCGAGCTTGTCGTGGCGACGAGCCAGATCGATGAAGTTCTGGAGCTCCTCGCTGAATCGAAGCGCCGCGGTCGTGGCACCGACGCCCCGCTCGAAGCCGAGCAGGGTATTGGCCACGGCCCAACCGCCGTTGACTTCGCCGAGCACATTGCCCTTGGCGGTGCGGGCGTCTTCGTAGAACACCTCGTTGACGTGTTCGTGCTTGCCCATGTCGAGGATCGGCCGAACCTCGATGCCGGGCTGATCCATCGGCACCAGGAGGAACGAGATGCCCTTGTGCTTGGCGGAGTCCGCGTCAGTACGGCACAGCGTGAAGATCATGTTGGCGTTGGTTGCCGACGACGTCCAGGTCTTCTGACCATTCAGGACCCACTCGTCCCCGTCGAGCTCAGCCTTCAGTCCGAGGTTGGCGAGATCGGACCCGGAGTTGGGTTCGCTGTAACCCTGGCACCACACATCGGTGCCGTCGAGGATGCGGGGGATGTAGTACTGCTTCTGTTCCTCGGTGCCCCAGTGCAGGATGGTGTTTCCGACCATGCCGATGCTGAAGCCGTCATTGATGCCAGATGTGGGCACACCACGCTTGGCGAACTCCTCGTTCAGCACCACGTGCTCGAGATGGGTCAGGCCCGCGCTGCCGTACTCCGCCGGCCAGTTGGGCGCGAGAAGCTGGGCGCCACGAAGCGTCTGACGCCACTCCGCTTGCCAGCCCTTGCGAAGCTCAGGCGCGAGCGCACCGAGGCCTGCCCAATCGCTCGGCAGGTGCTCATCGAGAAAGGCTGCGATCTTCTCGCGGAACGCGACCGACTCTTCCGGGTAGTTCAGGTCCATGAGGGCCAATCTCTCACTTGTGCGCGGGCGGGACAAACCCGCCCAACCCCGAACTGGCGGAACCGTTGATCGATGACCGACGGTTTGTGCCGCCAGTTCGCCCGATTTCCGGGGTTGGTCAGAGCCAGGGGCGGACTCGGAAGCGAACGCCCGTCTTCGGCGGTTCGGTGGGGCGATCTCCCGGTCGCGGATGGACGGCATACCACCGGGGCACGAGCACGATTCGGGTGAGGACGAGGGCCCCGAACGTCACCCCGGCCGCCACGAGGAAAGCGAGGCGGTAGCCGGAGAACGTGACGATCAAACCCATGATCGGCCCGACCAACGCGTTGGCGATGTCGAAGAAGGCGGTGTAGGTCGCCATCGCCGATCCACGCTCACGGTCGCTGACCCCATCGACCGCCACCACCATGAACGACGGAGACTGCAGCGACAGGCCGAGCGCCAGGAGACCAGCCCCGACGACCAACCCGGTTGGGTTGGCCCAGAGGGCGAGGAGGACGGTGGCGCATGCGGTCAGCATCAGTGCCCCCGACGCGGCTCGCAACGGACCGACACGATCGGGGACGCGACCGAAGGTCACCCGAGCGACGATCATCGTTCCGGAGCTGACCAGGAAGACAACGCCGACGGAGTCCATCCCGATCGTGTCCGAGTACAGCGCGGCGAAGGTGAGGAATCCGTTGAAACCGAAGATGCCGAACAGGGTGATGACGCCCGGCCAGATCGAGCCGCGGTGGATCAGGGGCGACGGCTCGGCGGCCGGATCGCCCGGTCGGTGGCTCAGCCCCCACGACAGGCTCCCGGACACGAGCGAGAGCCCGGCTACCACCCACCACACCGTGGCGTAGTCAGATTGATCGAGCACCCATTCTGCGCCCATGGGACCGAGACCCATCCCGAGATGCACGGCGACGAGGTTGAATGCGGCGGCCTGGCTGCGTCGGTCGTCCGGTGCCAGCTCCATGGCGCGGACCGTGCTCCCGATGAAGAAGGCGGCACTGCCCGCGCCCATCACGAGGCGTGAGACCAGCGCACCCGACACCGTGGGGAACACGACCAACAGCACCATCGACACCGCGCTCGCGACGCCGCCGATGGCGACCATTCGACGAGCCCCGCGCCGATCGGTCATCCGCCCGAACCAGAACCGGCTCAACAGCGCGGTGACGGCCGCCGAGCCCATGACCACCCCAGCTGTCAATTCGGTGCCGCCGAGCTCGTCGACCACATAGACCGGCAGGATCGCGAGCAGCGCCCCCATCCCCAACATGAGCGTGGTGCCCGTGGCGAGGAGGGTGAGGAACTCGCGGGTGAAGAGTCGATCCTGCGTCCCCGAAGCCATGATGCGGCGACGCTACCGCCACCCCGAACTCGCGACACACCCCGAACTGGCGGCACATTTGGTCGGTGACCGGCGGTTTGTGCCGCCAGTTCGGGGGGTTTGCGCTACAGCTCGGTGCGGTTGGGGAAGACGACCGGGAGATGACGCGGGCCGCGGACCTGGCCGCCGGCCCAAGTGACGGCATCGGGGTCCTCGAGCTCGAACTCGGGGACCATCTTGAGGAACTCCTCGATGGCGACCGTCATCTCCATACGGGCCAGGTTGGAGCCCGCACAGCGGTGGATGCCGGACCCGAAGGCGATGTGGCGGTTGCGCTGGCGATCGATGATGACCTCTTCGGGATCCTCGAAGATCTCGGGGTCGCGGTTGGCGGCCGGGAAGGTGAGCATGATCCGCTCCCCTTCCTTCACCTCACGGCCCTCGAGCGTGGTGTCCTGGGTGGCGACGCGAGCCATGGTGACCGGCGAGTAGGCGCGGAGGAACTCCTCGACCGCGGTCGGGATGAGCTCCGGCTCGTCGACCAGACGCTGACGGTCTTCAGGATTCGCGGCGAGGTGCCAGAGGGCCGACCCGATCGAGCTCCACGTGGTGTCGATGCCGGCCACGAGCATGAGTCCGACATTGCCGCGGATGACGTGCATCGGCACCGGCTCGCCGTCGAGTTCGGCTTCGAGCAGGAAGGAGATGAGGTCATCGCCGCCGGGGTTCTCCACGCGGTCCTTGATCTCGTCCTTGAAGAACTCACGGATGATCTTCGAATAGTGCTCACGGATCTCGGGGTCCTGGAGCCCGAGCTCCAGCGAGCCCTGAACCCAGGTGGTGAAGTCGTCAGCACGTTCGGGATCGATACCGAGAATCGCCGCGATGATGCGCGGCGGGATCTGGCGGGCGTAGTTCTCGGCGATGTCGGCGCGGCCGTCCTCGATGAACTCCCGGATCAGACGACGGCAGAGCTCCTGCGTGTGCTCGCGGTACTTCTCGACGGCACGGGGCGCAAAGAAGGGCAGCATGAGCTGACGCTCCGGCGTGTGCTCGGGCTTGTCGGAGGCGATGATCGACCGCAGTCGGTTGCCCTCGGCGTCATAGGTCTCCGGCACCGGCGTGACCGAGACCGAGAACGACGACCAGGTCTCTGTGTCGGCCGCGACCTCACGCACACCCTTGAACGTGGTCGGCATGTACGTGACCTGGCGTCGTTCGGTGCGCGCGAACGGGCAGCCGCCGTCGCGCAGATCCTTCCAGATCGGATACGGATCATTGACGAACTCCGGGTCGAAGATCTCGAAATCCTCTTCCCAGCTCTCGACTGGCTCAACTGTGGTCATACGTCCCCCTTGACGTGACTAGATCGCGGCCTGCGTTCCCACCTTCAACTCGCGGAACGGCAGATCCTTGTCGACTGACGGCTCACGTGGTAGTCCGAGGACCCGCTCACCGATGATGTTGCGCTGAATCTGGTCGGTACCGCCGGCGATCCCGCTCGCGAACGTACCGAGCGCCTCTTTGGCCCAGCGGCCGTTGGATTCCCAGGCGAGACCTTCGGGCCCGACGACATCCATCGACAGGCCCCGGTACTCACCGGCGATCACCGCACCGGCCAGCTTGCCGAGTGATCCGCCCGGGCCGGGCGTCTTGCCCGCTTGCAGCGCCGCGCGGGTCTGGATGGAGATGAGGCTCTGGCACACCTCGGCCGAGTAGAGCTTCATGATGCGCTGGCGCAGCACCGGGTCGTCGAGCTTCCCTCGACGACGGGCTTCCTTGATCAGCAGATCGGCACGATCATGGTTGATCCCGAGCGCCTGGCCTCCGCCGATGGCGACGCGCTCGTACATGAGCATTGCCGTGGCGAGCCGCCAGCCTTCGTTGAGTGGGCCGATCTGGTCCTCGGCCGGGATGCGGACGTCGGTGAAGAACACCTCGTTGAACCGCATGCCGCCGTCGATCTGGTGGATCGGCCGGATCTCCACCCCGGGGGCGTTCATGTCGAGGATGAACATCGAGATACCGCGATGCTTCGGCTGATCGAGGTCGGTGCGGGCGATGATCAGGCCGCGGTCGCAGACATGGGCCAGCGTGGTCCACACCTTCTGACCATTGAGAATCCACTCGTCGCCGTCGCGGACGGCCCGAGACTGCAGACTGGCGACGTCCGAACCGGCACCCGGCTCGGAGAACATCTGACACCAGACCTCCTCAGCGGCGACGACCTTCGGCTGGTACTTCGCCCGCTGCTCATCCGAGCCGTACTCGTTCAGCATCGGGAGAGCCATGCCGTGGGAGATCGCCAGCTGGCGAGTCATGACGGGGAACGTGCCGGCCTCTTCTCGCCAGATCCGTTCATGAGCAGACGTGAGACCCTGACCGCCGTACTCAACCGGGTAGGTCAGACCGGCGAGCCCCGCATCGACCACCTTGGCTTGGAAGGCCTTCGCCGCGGCGAGTGCATGTTCGGCGCGCGGGTCGTCCCCCTCCGAGACATCGATGCCCGTGGCGTGCTCGGCCAGAAAGACGCGGCAGCGCTGTCGGAACTCGTCGAGATCCTCGCTCATCCGGGTGGTCAGCCCAACTCGGAGCCGACGATGGCCGCGAAGCTCACACACTCGCCGGGTCGACCGCCGAGGTTGTGGGTGAGGCCGAGCGTCTTGCCCTTGTCGACCGAGAGGATCTGGCGATCCTCCGGCGCCTCCTTGCGCAGCTGCAACCAGCACTCGAACAGCATCCGGAGGCCGGAGGCACCGATCGGGTGCCCGAAGCTCTTCAGACCACCGTCCGGGTTGACCGGGAGTTCACCGTCGAGGTCGAACGTGCCGGCCATGACGTCTTCCCAGCCCTCACCGCGCTTGGAGAACTGGAGGTCCTCCATGAGGACGAGCTCCGTCGGCGTGAAGCAGTCGTGGACTTCGGCCATCGCGATCTCCTCGCGGGGATCGGTGACACCGGCCTGCTCGTAGGCGTCGACCGCGCAGCGAGCCACCTCGTCGAACGTCGTGTAGTCGTAGTTCGGATCGAGCGGCCCGGCGCCGGGGCCCGAGGTGAACGCCAGCGCCTTCACGAACAACGGGTTGTCGGTGTACTTGTAGGCGTCCTCGGCCCGGCAGAGGATCGCGGCCGCGGAGCCATCGCTCACACCCGAGCAGTCGAAGATGCCGAGCTGGCCGGCCACGAGCGGCGCGTTGCAGATCGTCTCGGTGCTGACTTCCTTCTGGAACTGGGCCCGGGGATTGCGGGCACCGTTGTAGTGGTTCTTCCACGCGATGCGGGCCATCACGTCCTTCATCGTGTCCGGCTCGACGCCGTACTTGTCTCCGTAGGCAGGAGCGAGAAGGGAGAATGACGCGGGCGCGGTGATGTTCGTCTTGGTGCCGTCGTCGGGAACATTGGCGCTGACCAGCCCGGACATGCCGTTGTCCTTGAGCTTTTCGGCACCGATGGCCATGACCACGTCGAACGCGCCGGAAGCCACCGCGTAGGCCGCGTTGCGGAACGCCTCGGAGCCGGAGGCGCACATGTTCTCCACGCGGGTCACCGGCTTGTAGTCGATCTTCAGCGGCTTGCTGATCGTGAGTCCCGACGTGCCCGAGCCGAGCGTGCCGAACCAGAAGGCATCGACGTCGTCCTGGCTGATGCCCGCCGAGTCGTACGCCGCATGCGCGGCCTCGATGATCATGTCGTCGAGCGATCGATCGAAGTGCTCGCCGAACTGGGTGCACCCCATGCCGACGATTGCGACCTGATCCTTGATTCCTCGTGATCCCATATCTCGCTCCTATCGAACGGGTGTTGCTTTCCAGAAGTAGTTGTGAACGCCGTCGGCGGTCAAGACCTTGCGGAAGGTCATGCGTACCCGCAAACCGATCTTCACCTCGTCGACATCGGCATCGGTGAGCTCGGTCATGAATCGACCGCCACCGTCGAAGTCGACCACGACCGCGATCGTGGGTGGGGATGGCGAGAAGGCGAGGTGGTCGATCGTGAACGTGGCGACGGTGGCTTCGATCTCCGACATCGAGACGAGCTCATAGTCGTCGACGGCACCGCCCTCGAGGGCCACCCGCTGCGGCGGCAGGTAGGTATTGCCGGTGCTGCGGTCACGAGAGCCGATCAGGGCGAACTTCCAACCCGTGTTGCGCTCGGACGGCGGGCCCGCCGGCGGGGTCGGGTCCGGGCGACGAGGCGGTTCACGATCGAGGAAGCCCCGCCAGGTCAGGAACTTTGCGTAGTCGAGACTGTCGTTGCCCTGCGCGACCTGTTGGTCGACCGGATTGGCCGACGTGTAGTCGGCGATCGCCTCGGTGGTGCCGAAGATGCTCACGTCACATCCGTCGGCGAGGTTGATCAGCATCAGGGTTTCATGCGGTGAGGCGTCGTCGAGTGCACGGGCCAACGCGACCAGTCCGTGGGCGGAGCCCGTGTTGCCGATGGCGGCGGTGAGGTCTCCGACCGCCGGCACCGCCCCAACGCCTGCCGCGGCCGACGCGCTGCGCACCGCCCGGGAGTGCAGACCGCTCACGATCACCTTGTCGATGTCAGCGGCCGAGAGTTCTGTGTCCTTGAACGCACACGTGGCGGCCTCGGCGACGAGCTTCTTGTAGACCGATTCACCGAAGCGTTCCTCCCACACCCGGGAGTAGTCCCAGCCGGGCTCGCGCCAGCGGTCGAGGAACTCGTGGGTGGCAGAAGAGGTGCCGATCCATTCGGCGATCACGGGTGCGTCGTCGTCGGATCCGATCATGACGGCCGCGGCTGCATCGCCGAGCGCCGCCTCGTCGCCGCTGCCGGGACGACCGGTTCGCACATCTGAGGACGCGACCAGAACGAGACGACGATCATTGAGCGCTGCGGTGAGGGCCGCGGTGGTCGAGCGGGCCGAGCCGACCATGTCACCGGCGAACACCTCGGTCGGATAGTTCAACGCCGCGTGGATCGCGTTGGCGTTGGTCTTGTCGAGGTAGGGAGGGGTGACCGAGGCGAAGTAGACCGCAGCAGGCGTCGGAGCGTCGAACGACCGCAGCGCGGCCCGGGCCGCCTCGACCGACATCGACGTGGCGTCCTCGTCATAGGAGGCCACGGCCCGGGTGCCCTTTCCGCCGCCCGCGCCGAGCGTCTTGCCGATCGCGGCGCGCTGGAGCCGATAGTACGGGACATGGACGCCATAGCCGAGAATGCCTCTGGTCACTGGTGTCAGCTCCTGGGTTGTCAACGCGGCATGAGCCGAGGGCGTCCCAAGCTTAGCCACCCTGCGATTTCCGGGGTTAGCCGAAGAGGTCGAAGAGCTCCTCGAAGGCCTTCATCTGTCCGCCGTTCGCCGACGACGGCACCAGGATCGGCGTGGTGAGGCCGGCGTCGTACCACGCCTCGAGCCCGTCTCGGACCTCGGTCGCTGATCCGTAGAGGGTGCAGTCGCTGAGCCAGGCATCGGTCATGAGACCCGGCACCGCGTCGCGATCTCCGACTTCCAGCGCCGCCTCGATGGCTTCCATCTCCTCGCGATAGCCGGAGTCCTTCCAGTAGTTGCGATAGTTCGGCAGCGCGACATAGCCGGTGAGGGTGCGCCGGTTGACGGCAGCGGCCGCCTCGCGGTCATCGGAGATGCAGGTCGGGATCATGCCGCCGATGAAGAAGTCGTCCCTGCCCGGGTCGGGGAATCGTTCGAGGGTGCCGGGGAAGGCGCTGCGGGCCGCGTTGGCGAACACCATGCCGTCACCGATCTCGGCCGAGAGGGCGCACATCTTGTCGCGCATGGCGGCAAGCACGATCGGCGGAAGATCGCCGATTCGCTTCTGGGCTCGAAGCTCGTCCACGAACGATCGGGTGTCAGCGAGGGGACGACCAACGTCGAGGCCGAGGCGGTCGAGGGCGGGCTCGTGCGACACGCCGATACCGAACCGGAATCGGCCGTTGGAGATCTCGTGGATGAACGATGCCGTCTGTGCGTAATCGGCCACGTGGCGGGTGTACATGTTGGCGATCGATGTGCCGAACTCGATGCGCTCGGTCGCCATGGCCAGGGCGAGGCACAAGCTCATGCCGTCGCCGAACGACGGGCAGTAGAGGCCCGAGAACCCACGGTTCTCGATCTCCTTGGCGAGTTCGAGCGTGGCGGCTCGTCGACCGGGAACGGCGGCGAGGGACAGGGCAGGAAGCGGATGGCTCATGGCCCCGACCATGCCACAGCTCGCCGCCCCGACCGAACTGGCGGCACAAACCCTCGGAATCCGACCATATGTGCCGCCAGTTCGGAGGGGGGTGGGCTCAGGTGGGAATGTCGCGCCAGGGAATGCCTTTGTCGACGCGAACGTCGCCGGGGAGACCGAGGACGCGCTCGCCGAGGATGTTGCGCATGATGTCGCTGGTGCCGCCCTCGATGGTGTTGGCCTGGGCCCGCAGGAACTGCTTCGAGAGGGTGTAGTCGGCTCGGCTGCCCGAGCCTTCGTGGCGCTCGAGGGAGTAGCCGGGTTCGTGCATGGTGGCGTCGGCGCCCATCAGATCCATACAGGCGTTCCAGATGCGCTGGTTGAGTTCGGCGGACGCGAGTTTGCCGGTCGACCCTTCGGGGCCGGGGTTGCCGCTGGCCGCCGCGGCCCGAGCCCGCATCGTGGTGAGACGGCCGACCTCGGCCTCCGCCCACAGCTGCGTGACGCGGTCACGCATCAGCGCCGCTGCCGCCGGGGCCAGCGAGTCGCGGCGCTTCTCCCACAGGTCGACCAGTTGGGCGATGTTGCCGGCGCCGCGCGGGAGTGTGCTGCCGCCGAGCGCGACACGCTCGTTCATGAGCGTCGTCGTGGCGACGCGCCATCCGTCGCCCACATCGCCGAGCAGGTTCGCGTGCGGGATTCGCACATCGGTGAAGAAGACCTCGTTGAACTCGGCGTCACCGGTGATCTGGTACAGCGGCCGGATCTCGACTCCGGGCGACTGCATGTCGAGGATGAAGTACGAGAGGCCCCGGTGCTTCGGCACGTCGGGGTCGGTGCGGACGAGCAGCATCCCGTAGCGCGACACGTGGGCACCGCTGGTCCACACCTTCTGCCCGTTGACAACCCACTCGTCGCCGTCACGAACGGCGCGGCTCATGAGGCCGGCGACGTCAGAGCCATGCGTGGGTTCGCTGAACATCTGGCACCAGATGTCCTCCCCGGTGAAGATCCGCTTCAGGTGCTTCTCGTGGTGTTCGTCGCTGCCGTAGGTGAGCACCGTCGGCAGGCCCATGCCGATGCCGATCACGTTCACGCCGAGTGGATGGAAGCTGCGACCCGCGTCGCGGATCGTTCGTTCGACGGCGACCTGCAGTGCCGGCGCCACGCCGAGCCCGCCCTTGCCTTCGGGGTATTGCACGAACGCGAGACCGGCGTCCCACAGCGCTGATCGGAAATCGACGTCGCGGGCGTCGATCCCCACATCGTCGATGACTGCCTGGGTGCGCGCCTCGATGTCGGCTTCGGTGAGTGAGCTCATCCCCATTTCGTAGCAAGGATCTGCCACCCGATCACCATCGACCCGGCCCGACGAAGCGGTGAACTGGCGGCACATTTGGTCGGGAACCGACGATATGTGCCGCCAGTTCACCAGGGGTTCAGGGGGTGCGGCCGGTTTCGCCGACGAGGGCGACGATCCAGGCCAGCGCAACGAACACCGTGATCGCCAGCGCGACTGCCGCGGCGGAAAGGCCCGCTGCGTCGGCGAACCACCCCACCAGTATCGGCCCGATGATCCGACCGAGATTCTGGATGGACGCCAACGCCGAGAGGAACTGGCCCGGACTGTCCTCGGGCGCGAGGTCAGAACCGAGCGTCAGCATCGATCCGGACCCGATCCCGTTGCCCACCCCCATGATCACGCCCGCCACCAGCACCATCGACACCGACTCGGCGGTCGAGAGCACGAGCATCCCGATGCCGATGAGAGAAAACGCGGGAACGATCGCAGCGAGTCGACCGAACCGGTCCATCAACATTCCGGCGACCGGGAAGAGAAGCAGGTCAGCTCCGGTGCCGACCGCAACGAGGAAACCGATCGCCGACGCACTCATGTCCAGCGAGTCCCCGATGAGCGGGATGATGATCGTGCGACCCTGTCGTACCGCCATGATCAGGGCCGGGCCGAGGCCGCCGACGAGGAGCGCCCGTCGGTGCCGAACGAGTGCGGGCCACAGCGCGCCGTCACGTTTGACGGGAGCTTCGCCAGCGACTGTCTCGCCGTCCGGACGCTCCTCGCTGATGATGGCCGGCACCAGGCCGGACAGGGTGGCGGCACCACTGATGGCGAAGGTCCACGAGTAGCCGACCTGGTCGACGAGCACCCCGCCGAGGATCGGCCCCAGGAGCATGGCGAACCGCATCGATCCGCCCATCAGCGCCATGGATCGACCGCGCATGTCCGTGTCGACGGTGCGGGTGATGAACGTCTGGCGGCTGAGCCGCAGCCCGATCTGCCCGACTCCGTGCGCGACGCGCATCGCGGTCAGGCCGATGACGGCCGTGGTGATGCCGAGCGTGGCGGTGGCGACACCCATCGCCGCCAACGACAAAAGGAGCACCCGGTGTTCGCCGAACCGGCCGAGCATGGCCCCGACCGGCAGGCCGCCGAGCATGGCGCCGAGTCCACCGCCGGCCAGCACGACGGAGGCGAGCGAGAACGAGAGCCCCGAGTCGGTCAGGTAGACCGGCAGAATCGGGATGACCATGGCGACACCGAGGCCGCCGGTCATCCACGGGAGGTAGACGGGGACGAAAAGCCCCCAAAGGGTCTGGGCCGTCGCGGAGCGCGGCTTGAGACTCAGAACGTCACCGGCACCCTACGGGGGCCGCGCACCTGTCCACCGGCCCACGTGACCGCGGCGGGGTCCGCCACCTCGAACTCAGGGATCGCGGCGAGCCACTCCTCGAGCGCGACGCGCATCTCCATTCGCGCGAGATTCGAACCGGCACAGCGATGGATGCCGACGCCGAATGCAAGGTGGCGGTTGCGGGCACGGTCGATGATGAACGTGTCGGAGTCCTCGAAATGATCCGGATCGCGGTTGGCGCCGGGGAAGTTCATGAGCACCCGATCGCCCTCCGACATCGGGCAGCCGGCGAACTCGGTGTCGGTCACCGCCGTGCGGCCCATTGTGACCGGCGAGTAGAAGCGCAGCACTTCCTCGATGAAGGAGTCGAGCAGTTCCGGCTCGGCGACCAGTCGGCGCCGGTCCGTTTCGTGCGATGCGAGGTGGTACAGCGACGAACCGATCGCACTCCAGGTCGTGTCGACGCCGGCCACGAGGAGAAGCGCCGCCTCGCCGAGGATGACTGGCTGTGGCACCGGCTCGCCGTCGACCTCGACGGTGACGAGATGGCTGAGGATGTCGTCGCCTGGGTTCTCGCGACGATCGGCGACCTGGCCCTCCATGTATTCGATCAGCTCGGCGAGGGCTTTTGATCGACCTTCGACGTCGTAGGCGAACTCGAGAATCGCCCGGACCCAGTCGACGAACCGATCGCTGTCCTCCTCGGGAATCCCCATGAGGGCACCGATGACACGAACCGGGAGCTGTTGGGCGTAGTCGACGGCGGCGTCGCCGTGGCCCTTCGCCTTGATCTCACCGACGAGGCGCCGGCACAGCGCGCGTGTGCCCGGCTCGTAGGACAGCACCGACTTGGGTGACATGGCCGCGAGCATCAGGCGGCGAGTCCAGCCGTGCATCGGCGGATCGACGCCGATCGGCGGTGCGCCCGCGCTGAGGATGCCGCTGTCACCCACGTTGGCAACCTTCAACACGCTCACGCCCTGCGCCGACGAGAAGGTCTCCACGTCGCGGGCCGCGGCGACGACGTCGTCGTAACGCACCGGCATCCACGCGCCGCCGTATTCGGTGGAATGGGCGACTGGGCACTCGTCGCGGAACTGCGCCCACCGCGGGGCAGGGTCCGCCACATAGTCCTCATCGAAGAGATCGAAGTCGTTGCGACCGGCGAGGTCGGTCATGGCCGGACTATAGTCGCGCGGTCGGATTCCACCAGGTCCACGATCTCACCCATCATCGGTGCGAGCTCGAACGACGACGGCGTGTAGACCGCGGCAACTCCGGCCGCGGCCAGGACCACGCGGTCCTCTTCGGGGATGATCCCGCCGACCACGACCGGCGCCGAGACTCCGACCGTCTCCAGCGCTCGCATCACGTCGGGCACCAGCTCGAGGTGTGAGCCCGAGAGGATGGACAGGCCGATGACATCGGGGTCCTCATCCGACGCGACCTGGGCGATGACCTCCGGCGTGTGGCGGATGCCCTGGTAGATGACCTCCATGCCGGCGTCACGAGCGGCGATCGCGATCTGTTCGGCGCCGTTGCTGTGACCGTCGAGGCCGGGCTTGGCAACCAGAAACCGGGGCGGTCCCTCGGCCAGGGACTTGCAGCGCTCGGCCACGGCTCGGAGGCCGGTCGACGCCAAGCCCATCGCCGCACCGACACCAGTCGGGGCCTGGTACTCGCCGAACACCTCTCGAAGCGCGCCCGCCCATTCGCCCGTCGTGCCGCCGGCACGGGCGAGCGCCCTCGTGGCGGGGACGATGTTCTCGTCTGTCGCGGCGACGCGACGAAGCTCGTCGAGCGCCTCCGCCACCGCCTCGCCGTTCCGTTCGGCGCGCCACCTCAACAGATCGCTGACGAGCTCGTCGTGCACGCCGGCGTCGACCCGCAACACGGAGTCCGATCCGCCCAGCGGTGACTCCGCGGTCTCAGTGAACGAATTCTGACCGACGACAGTCATCTCGCCGCTCTCGATCAGGCGCATTCGTTCGGTGTGCGACTCGACCAACCGGCGTTTCAGCTCTGGGATCGCCTCGAAGACGCCGCCCATCTCCTCCACTTCGCCGAGCTCGGCCTGCGCGGCCTCCACCAACTCGGCGGTGCGGCCCTCGATCACATGCGAGCCGTCGAAGATGTCGTCGTACTCCAGGAGGTCGGTTTCGAGCGCGAGGACCTGCTGCATCCGCAGCGACCACTGCTGATCCCATGGCTGCGGAAGACCGAGCGCCTCGTTCCAGGCGGGGAGTTGGAGCGAGCGGGTCCGGGCTCGCTTCGACATCGTGACGCCGAGCGCCTCCAGCACGATGCGCTGCACATTGTTCTCCGGCTGCGACTCGGTGAGCCCGAGCGAGTTGACCTGCACCCCGTACCGGAAGCGGCGGGCCTTCGGGTCGGTGATCCCGTAGCGATCGGCACAGATGTGGTCCCACATCTGGGTGAACGCCCGCATCTTGCAGATCTCTTCGACGAACCGGATGCCCGCGTTCACGAAGAACGAGATCGAAGCGACCGCGGACACGAACTCGTCGTCGCCGAGCTGTCCGCCGTCGCGCACCGCATCGAGCACGCCGATCGCGGTGGCCAATGCGTAGGCGATCTCTTGGACCGGCGTCGCCCCGGCTTCCTGCAGGTGGTAGCTGCACACGTTCATGGGGTTCCAGTTGGGAACTTCCTTGGCGCAGTACGTGACCATGTCGACGGTGAGACGTCGACTCGCTTCGGGCCCGAAGATGTAGGTGCCTCGTGAGAGGAACTCCTTCACCAGATCGTTCTGGGTCGTACCTCGTAGTTGCTGGGAGGCGACACCGCCCGCCGCCGCATGTTCGAGGTACAGCGAGAACAGCCATGGTGCGGTCGCGTTGATCGTCATCGACGTGTTCATCTCGCCCACGGGAATACCGTCGAGCAGCTCCCCCATGTGCCCGAGGTGGGTGACGGGCACACCCACCTTGCCGACCTCACCTCGGGCGAGCACATGGTCCGCGTCATACCCCGTCTGCGTGGGGAGATCGAAGGCGATGGACAAGCCGGTCTGACCCTTCGCCAGGTTCGTCCGGTAGAGCTCGTTGGACGCCTTGGCCGTCGAGTGACCGGAATAGGTGCGCATCACCCACGGGCGCTCTCGTTCGCGGGGGTGGCCGAATCCGTCACTCATGGTCGGCATTCTTCCAGAACTAGTGTCGGACGCCATGACCGAGACCACGGTGCTCGATGTCGGTGAGGCCCGCCACACCGCCCTGGTCGCCGGACCGACCGACGGCGACATCGTCCTCTTCGTCCACGGCTTTCCCGACACGCCCCGATCCTTCGATCACCACGTCACTGCGCTGGCCGAGGCGGGCTGCCGGGTCGTCGCTCCCTACAGCCGCGGTTATGAGCCGTCGTCGATCCCTGCAGATGATCGCTTCGGGATCATGGATCTCGCCCGCGACACCATTGGCTTCGTCGACGCGATCGGGGCCGGGCGGGTGCACCTGGTCGGCCACGACTGGGGTGCAGCCACGTCGTTCATCGCGGTCCCCCATCCGGCACGATTCGCGGCTGCAGTACGGGATGCGCCCATCCAGCTCGTCGACTCGTGGTACATGACCTTCCTCCAGACCGGTCCCGTCGTACGGTGGACGTCGCAGCGCGGCGACTTCGCGCTGTGGCGGTGGCTGTGGGATCGGTGGTCACCGGGATATCGCATCACCGACGAGGACTGGGCGGAACACACGTCGACCTTCTCGCAGCCCGGGGGGATGGCCGCGATGCTGACGTACTACCGAGCCAACACCGGACCGCTGAAGCTGCTCGGTCTCGCAAAGACGGAGTGGAACCAGATGACAACCGTGCCCGTCCGCACGCCGGCAGTCACCGGTGTCGACGATCGCTGCATTCACACGAAGATGTGGAACGCGGGCATCGTGCGGGACCACTTCCCCGCCGGCGTCACCGTCCACCGAATGGACGGCGTCGGCCACTGGCTCCTGTTGGAGCGCCCCGAGGAGACCACCCAGCTCCTGCTCGACTGGTTCGCCGCCGGCTGAGAATCGCCGGTATCAGCCCGACGTGGCGTCGTCGACCAAACCGACTGCCATCTCGAGATGGGAGATCTGTTCGTCGACGGTGCGTCCCTGCGGCGCCAGTCGGAGACAATCGACGCCGGCTGCCGCGTACGCACGGATCCGGTCGCGGACCATCTCCTCGGTGCCGATCAGATAGGTGGCGAGCACGAGTTCATCCGGTACCGCAGCAACCGCGGCGGGCTTGTCTCCGGCGACCCACAGCCGCTGAACCTCAGCGCACACGTCGGCATATCCCGCACGCGAGTAGGCGGCGTTGTAGAAGTTGGTGGTGGCCGACCCCATTCCGCCGAGGGTGAACGCCATGCCGGGCTTCGTCTTGGCGATGACGGCATCGACGTCTTCGCTGACGATCATCAACGCGTTGGTCTGGAGCGCGACATCGGAGAGGGTGCGCCCGGCCTGCTCCGCCCCGGAACGAATGGAGTCGAGGAAGACGTCGGCGTGCTCGGGGATGAACGAGGTGCCGACCCAACCGTCGGCCAGCTCCCCGGTGAGCTCCAATGACTTCGGTCCGAGCGTGGCGAGATGAATGGGCAGGTCGGGGCGGGGTCGAATCGATGACTTGAGCGCCTTGCCCTCACCACCCGTGCGGGGCAGCACATAGTGCTCGCCCTCGTACACGAGTCGCTCACCGGCCAGACCCATCTGCACGATCTCGACATATTCGCGAAGACGTCCCAGCGGCTTGGCGAAGGCCTCGCCGTGAAAGCCTTCGACCACCTGTGGGCCACTGACGCCGAGGCCGAGGGTGAACCGGTCGCCGGAGATCTGCGCCATCGACAGCGCCGTCGCCACGGTGGCGGCCGGCGTGCGGGCACTGATCTGCATGATCCCCGACCCGAGACGGATCCGCTCCGTCACCCCGGCGAGATGGGCGAGCGAGGTGACGGCGTCCATCCCCCAGGCCTCGGCGGACCAGGCGGTGTCGACCCCGAGCCGATCCGCGGCCTGGACATAGGCGACGACGTCGCCCCAGTTCTCGCCGTCGTGATAGGCGCTCCCGACCGAGATCGCAGTGCGCATACCGGCGACTCGATCTAGCCCTGGGTGCGCTGTTTCGGATCGAGCGCGTCGCGCAAGCCGTCACCGATGAAGTTGACGCTCATCACCGTCAGTGACAGCAGCAGACCCGGACCGGCGACGAGCCAGATGTTGAGGGTGATGCGGTCCTTGGCCTCGTTCAGGAGCCGGCCCCACGTCGGGAGCTCGAGCGGGAAGCCGAGGCCGAGGAACGACACTGCGGACTCGGTGAGGATCGCCACTGCGATACCGATCGACGCCGCCACGATCACGGGGCTGAGCACGTTCGGAATGATGTGCTTGTTGATGATCCGCATCGGTCTGGTGCCGACACTCCGGCTGGCCAGAATGAACTCCTGCTCCTTCAGGGACAGCACTTCACCACGCACGATACGAGCGGTCGACATCCAGCTCGTGCCACCGATGATGAGCACCATCAGCACGAAGATGCCGAGGCCATCGCCGAGGCGGTCCTGGACCGGGTCACGGAACAACACGATGACGACGAGCAGGATCGGCAGGAGCGGAAGGGACAAGAAGAGGTCGGTGAGCGCCATCAGTGGCGCGTTGAGCCACTTGAAGAAGCCGGCGAGCACGCCGACGATCACGCCGAGCAGAATCGACACCGACATCGCCACGAAGCCGACGGCAAGCGAGATCCGGCCGCCGAGAAGGCCACGAGCGAAGGCATCGCGACCGAGATTGTCAGTGCCCCAGATGTGGGGCCACCCCGCGCCGCGGTTCGCGTTGACCACGTCGGGGGTCTTGGTGTCGAACGGGAGAAGCATCGGCCCGAAAACGCAGCCGAAGGTGATCAGGATCAACAAGACGACACCGACCATGGCGCCCTTGTGGCGGCGGAACTGGCGCCACACATCGCCGCGCAGCGACCGGAATTCGCCGAGCTCGTTGGCCTCCGCAGTGCCGGCATCGATAGTGCCGGCGTCCACCGTGGTTTCGCTCACGTCTGGGGTCTCGTCAGTCATAGCGGATCCGGGGGTCGAGGAAGCCGTAGAGCACATCGGCGATGATGTTGAACACCACCGTGAGCACGGCGAAGATGAACACGAGCGACTGCACCATGGGCAGGTCGTTCTGGAAGATCGACAGCAACAGCAGCTGGCCGAGGCCGTTGATACGGAAGATGTTCTCGGTGATGATCGCCCCGCTGAAGATGCCGGGAATCGAAAGGGCGAGCAGGGTGACCACGGGGATCAGGGAGTTGCGCACCACATGGCGGGTCATGACGATCCGCTCGCTGAGACCCTTCGAGCGAGCCGTGCGGACGTAGCCCTCGTTGAGATTCTCGAGCACCGAGGCTCGAGCGAAACGGCCGAACGTGGCGGCGTTGAAGAGGGTGAGGACACCCACGGGCATCGCCAACTGTTTGAACTGGAACCAGATACTGCTCCAGCTCGTGATACTGACGTCGTGGGTCGTCTTGTAGAAGGTCGGGAACCAACCGAGTTTCACGGCGAACAGCCAGATGAAGAGCGGGCCGATCACGAAGACCGGCACCGAGTAGCCGAGCATCGTGACGAAGGTGCCGAGATTGTCGAACCAGCTGTACTGCCGGTACGCCTGGATGGTGCCGATCGGGACGGCGATCATCACGCCGAAGACCAGGCCGAGACCCAGGACCCACATGGTCTGGGGAAGGCGCTCGTAGATGGTCTCCATGGCCGGCGATCTCGACTGCCAGGAGATGATCCGATCCGGGCTGTCGCAGTCACCGTAGAGACAAAGGTCAGTGGCTGAATGAAAGAGCTGGATTGGCTCATTGATGACCATGAGCTTGACCCAGTTGAACCACTGGAAGATGAATGGATCGTTGAAACCGAGGGACTCACGAATGTTCTCGCGGACCTCCGGCGGGATGGTCAGCGGGAGCTGACTCGTGGGGTCGCCTGGAGCCATCTTCAACAACGTGAAGACGATCAGGCTGATTGTGAGCAATGTCGGGATCGCGATCAGCAATCGCCGAACGACATACCTGAGCATGTGGTTACGACTCCCCCCACTTTCTTGCGTACATCGTGCGAGGTGGCGGGGGCCGAAGCCCCCGCCACCTCATCACTACGATGAGTTAGCTCCGCTTAGCCGCGGTGCCAGTCTTCGATGTTCCAGTACTCGCTGTCCCAGGCGTTGAGATCGCCGGTACCGAGGATGTCGGTACCCCAGGCCGAAGCGCTGGCACGGTGGATCAGCGGGATGACCGCCGAGGTCGACAGGAGGTCGTTCATCTCGATGATGACCTCGGTGTACCGAGGATCATCGAGCGCAAGGGTCTTGGACTCTTCGGAGAGGGCATCGTACGCCGGGTTGTTGTGACGAGGCATGTTGCTCGTGCCCCAGGCGTTGTCCGAGGTCGGGATCTCCGCAATGGTCCAGCCGGCCAGGTACGCAGCGGCGTACGGGGTGGACGCACCATTGGTGAACATCTCCATCGGGTAGAAGAACTTCCAGATGCAGTCATCACTGGCGCAGGTGCCATCGAAGAACAGGCTGGCATCAGCGTTCAGCATGTTGGCCTTGACACCGATCTGGCTCCAGTAGTTCGCGATGAGCTCCTGGTTGCTCTGACGCACACCGTTGGTCGACGTGATGTAGTCGAACTCCAGCGGACCGAAGCCGTCAGCCTCACGCACACCATCACCGTCGGTGTCCATGTAGCCCAGACCGTCGAGCAGTGCGTTGGCACCATCGATGTCCTGGGTGAGACACCAGTTGTTGTTGGTGCTCGACTGAGCACCGACCGGCCAGATGTTGCAGATCGGACGACCCGTCGGGCCGTAACCCACCGCGACGAGCTCGTCGCGGTTGATGGCGATCGAGAGCGCACGGTGCAGGTCGGGGTTGTCCACGAACAGCGGGTGCGGCTCGCCCTCGGACGGGGTGGCGTCGTACGGGTCGGTCTGGTTCAGGTTGATGTGCTCGACATTGGCGGTGAAGCCAGAGGCGAGACGACCATGACCGGCAGCCTCCATCGGAGCGAGGATTTCCGGCGCCACCTGGAGGTTCCAGGCGTAGTCGGCCTCGTCGACTTCCATGACGGAACGAGCGGCCGATTCGGCGTCGCCGCCACCCTTGATGGTGGCGGTACCGAAGAACGGCTTGCCGTCGGCGATGCCGCGGTAGTTCTCGTTCATCGCGTAGGTGACGGTGTCTTCCGGACGGAGTTCGGTGATCGTGTACGGACCGGTACCGACCGGCGAGAAGTTCTCGTCGGCGCAGGACACGGCGGCAGCACCGATGCAGGGCTCCATCTGGGCCTTCTGGATGATCGGGCTGGTGAAGCCCACGCCGAACTTGTACGGGTACGGCAGGGGATCATTGAACGTCACGGTGACGGTGTGATCATCGTCAGCGACGACCGAAGCGATCTCGAGGATCGTGTCGGAGGCGCAACCAGTGGCCTCGTCGGCGCAGTAGTCGTAGGTGAAGACCACGTCGGCAGCGGTGAGCGGCGTGCCGTCCGCCCACAGAACGTCGTCGCGCAGGGTCCAGGTGATGGACAGGCCATCAGCGGAGAGGCCACCGTTGCCGGCGGTCGGGATCTCAGCAGCGAGCGCTGTGACCAGCGAGCCGTCAGGAGCGACCTCGGCCAGCGGCTCGAGAACGAGCGAGCTGGCGAGAAGGTCCTTGGAACCGCTCGACAGGTACGGGTTGGCCTGCGAAGGAGCCTGCCACTGCAGCAGCAGGATCTCGCCACCCTCACCAGCGGTGGAGCCTTCGGGGATGTCGCTGTCGTCAGCGCCCTCGTTGTCGGCGTCTTGAGCGCCGTCGTCGGACGAATCGTCGGACGAATCGTCGCTACCATCGTCGGTGGCTACGTCGGCATCGCCGTCGCTGGCACCATCGTCGTCATCCGAACCACAGGCTGCGGCGAATACCGCAAACACTGCGAGCAGGACGAAGAGTTTCTTCCAACTCATCTTTCCCTCCAGTGGGATTCTTTGTCTTCGGTGCTCTCTATTTGGGAGACCGCATTTCAGATCCTATGAGAACAGCTAGGCAATGGCCATTCAAGCATTACTGCGCGGCAACGATCACGCAAAGTGACACGCCGCCCAGTGACCGACGGACACTTCCCGCCATTCGGGAGTGGTTTGCGCGCACTCGGGTTTCGCAACCGGGCAGCGTGTGTGGAACGAGCAGCCCGACGGCGGGTTGGCGGGGCTCGGAATGTCGCCTTGGAGAATGATCCGTTCGCGGAACGATTCCGAGACCGGGTTGGGTAGTGGTACGGCCGAGTGCAATGCCTGGGTGTAGGGGTGGACCGGTGCCTCGTAGAGCTCGTCGACGGGGGCCAACTCCACCATCTTGCCGAGGTACATCACCGCGACCCGATCAGCGAGATGGCGCACCATCGAGAGGTCGTGCGAGATGAACAGGTAGGTGAGGCTGAGATCCTCCTGGAGCTTTTCCAGAAGGTTCACGACCTGGGCCTGGATCGACACGTCGAGCGCCGCGATCGGTTCGTCGCACACCACGAAGTCGGGGTTGAGCGCGATTGCCCGGGCGATGCCGATGCGCTGACGCTGGCCACCCGAGAACTCGTGGGGGTAGCGGTTGGCGTGAGCCGGGGACAGGCCGACCTGGAGGAGCAGCTCCTCGATCCAGGCATGGCGTTCGGCCTTCAGCCCGAAGTTGTGCTCGAGCAGCGGCTCGTCGATGATCGACGCCACCGTCATACGCGGGTTGAGCGACGCGTGCGGGTCCTGGAAGACCATCTGCATGTGGGGCCGCACCTTGCGCAGGGCACTACTGCTCATCGCAGTGAGTTCCTGCCCCTGGAAGTTGACCGAACCCTCGGTTGCCTTCTCCAACTGCAGCACGACGCGGCCGGTGGTGGACTTTCCGCATCCACTCTCGCCCACGAGGCCGAGCGTCTCGCCGCGAAGAATGTCGAAGCTGATCCCGTCGACCGCTCGGACCTCGCCGACCCGGTGCCGGATGATGCCCTTCATGATCGGGAAGTGCTTCTTCAGGTCGGTGACCCGCAGAAGCGGTTCGGGCTGGTCGGCCACCGCCACCGAAGAGTCGGGCTCGGAGAAGGCATCAGCGTTCATAGCGTTCCTTTCCTTTCGCAGTGTCCCACCAGCACTTGACGAAGTGCTCCTCGGCGGGATCACCGATCTGCTGCAGCGTCGGATTCTCCACCAGACAGCGGTCGAATGCGTGCTGACAACGAGCGGCGAACGAACAGCCGGCCGGCTCGGCGAGCAGGCTCGGGGGCTGCCCCGGAATGCTGGCGAGCTCCTGACCCTTCTGGTCGAGACGCGGCACCGACTCGAGCAGGCCCTGGGTGTACGGGTGCGACGGGTGGGCGTAGAGCAGGTTCACCGGTGCCTGCTCGACGATCTCGCCGCCGTACATCACGAGCACGCGATCGGCGAGGCCGGCGACGACGCCGAGATCATGAGTGATCCAGATGACGGCGGTGCCGAGCTTCTCGCGGAGCTCGCGCACCGTTTCTATGATCTGGGCCTGGATGGTGACATCGAGCGCGGTGGTCGGCTCATCGGCGATGATCACCTTCGGTTCACATGCAAGCGCCATCGCGATCATCACCCGCTGGCGCATGCCGCCGGACAGCTCGTGGGGATACGAACGCATGCGCTGCTCGGCGTCGGGGATCCCGACGAGATCGAGGAGCTCGGCGGCACGCTTCTTCGCGTCTTTCTTGGTGGCGCCCTTGTGGAGAATCAGCGGCTCGCTGAGCTGCTTGCCGATCGTGAGGACCGGATTCAGCGAGGTCATCGGGTCCTGGAAGATGAAGCCGACATCGCCGCCACGCACCTTGCGGAGCGAGTCATTGTCGAGGTGGATGAGATCCTTGTCCTCGAAGACGGCGGCCCCGTCGACGATCTCGCCGGGCGGCATCGGGATGAGTCGGAGCAACGACATCATCGTGACGCTCTTGCCCGAACCACTCTCACCCACCACACCGAGGAACTCGCCGGCGCGCAGTTCGAAGCTCACACCGTTGACCGCGTGGACCACGCCATCCTGCGTGTTGAAACGCGTGGTGAGATCAGAAACGTCCAGGACGCTTTCGCTGCTCAAGTTCCCTCCGGTGTTCTGGCCACATGGCCGTGGACCGCACGTTAGCCCGCTCAGGTGAGCAAGCTCTAGTGAAGCGTCACAGGATGGCAGATGTTTCGCGGAGTTGCGAGGCCAGTTTCACATCTCCTCGGATTTCGAGAGAGTCGATCGGGGCTCGACGCCACAGCCAGAGGTCGAGTTCCCGGATCGGGGCGAGACACCGGTCATCCGGCCGGGCCCGATGCGCCACCGATCACCGGTGTCTCGGGCGACGAGTTCGACCGTCCCTGCCAGACGCTCGAAGCTCGCCCGCTCGGGCACTCCTGTCAGCATCACGGGGAGGATCTCCTCGACGCCGTCCGCCGCAAGAGGCGGCGGGATCGACGGAAGGTCCTCGTCGACCGCGAGGATCCCGTCGACGAGATGAACGAACGCCTCGTGCGCCTGGCGCCCGAGCGTGAAACCAACGGTGTGATCATCGGCCCAACTCCATGCGACCTCATCGGGGGAGGCGTGCCGGAGCTGCTCGGTGAGCCGGGCGCACGCGTCGCGCAGCCCTGCCGGCAGATCACCGGCCTCGGGACGGGTTGGCTCGCGGTACCCCTCCGGTGGTGAGGGCCGCTGCTCGATCACATACGCCCAGAAATCCTGCACCTCGAGCAGATGCCACAAAGGTCGGAAAGCCGCCAATCTCCACATGTCGGCGTGGGTGTGGCCAGCTCGTGACGATCTCCGATCGCTGCGAGCCGCTCGGTGAAGTCCTCGATGTGTGCGATCCAATCCACGGTCGAGCTTCGCACACACCGGTAGGGTTGATCAGATGTCGAGTAGCGGATCCCTCATCAAGGCGAGCGGGCTGAAGAAGCAGTTCGGTGACTTCGTCGCTGTCGACGGGATCGACTTCGAGGTCGCACCCGGCGAGGCATTCGGATTCCTCGGCCCCAACGGCGCAGGCAAGACATCGACCATGCGAATGATCGGATGCGTGTCGCCGATCAGCGCCGGCAGTCTCGAGATCTTCGGCCTCGATCAGGCCACGCACGGCCGGGCGATCCGAAGCCGGATGGGAGTCGTGCCCCAACTCGACCAGCTCGACAACGAACTCACCGTGCTCGAGAACCTGGTGATCTACGCCCGATACTTCGACATCAGCAAGGCGGAAGCGCGGACGCGTGCGGCCGACCTCATGGAGTTCGTGCAGCTCACCGAGAAGGCCTCCTCCACCGTCGAACCACTGTCGGGCGGACAGAAGCGTCGGGTCAGCATCGCCCGATCCCTGATCAGTGAGCCCGAACTCCTCATCCTGGATGAGCCCACGACGGGTCTGGACCCGCAGGCCCGCCACGTGCTGTGGGACCGCCTCTATCAACTCAAGGAGCAGGGTCGCACCCTCGTCCTCACCACCCACTACATGGACGAGGCCGAGCAGTTGTGTGATCGCCTCGTCGTGATGGACGGCGGCAGGATCGTGGCGGAAGGGGCGCCACGCGACCTCATCACGCAGTACTCCACCCGCGAGGTGCTGGAGATGCGGTTCGGGCGCGGACGCAACGCAGAGTTCCTTGCCGACGCCGAGTCCGCGGGCGAGCGAGTGGAGGTTCTTCCCGATCGTCTCCTCGTCTACACCGACGACGGGGAGGCTGCGCTCGTCGCGCTCCACGACCGCGAGGTCATCCCCGATAGTGCCCTCGTCCGTCGGAGCAGCCTCGAGGACGTCTTCCTCCGGCTCACGGGCCGGACCCTGGTCGACTGATGGCAGTGTCTCGATGACTGGGCCCCGATGAGCACCCCGACCGCTGTCCGGGTCGCCTACCGCGACTGGCTGCTGTACCGGGAGGTGTGGAAGGCAAACGTCGTCGGCGCGTTCGTGCAGCCTCTTCTCTACCTGCTCGGCGTCGGTCTCGGGATCGGCACCCTGGTCGACGACAACGCCGGCTCCACGGCGATCCTCGAAGGCACGTCGTACTTCGCGTTCTATGCGACGGCGCTGGTCGCCACCACCCCGATGTTCAACACGAGTCAGGAAGCACTCTGGTCGACCCTCGACGGGTTCACGTGGGGCAACGCCTACCGGGCGATGGTGGCCACACCACTCGACCCACGCGACATCGCCGCAGGGTTCGTGATCCGGTTCGGCGCTCGCGCCGCTATCGCCGCGACCGGCGTGGCGTGCGTGCTGGCCATCTTCGACGACACCCGTTCTCCCGGTCTGATCGTCGCAGTCTTCGTGGGTGTTCTGTGCGGCCTGGCGTTCGCCATGCCCCTCGCGGCTTGGACCGCCAGCCGGGCTCAGCCCAACAGCTTCCCTGCGATCCTGCGGTTCGTCATCATGCCGATGTTCCTGTTCGGGGGCGCGTTCTATCCGATCGACCAACTCCCGTTGATCCTCGAAGTCGTCGCGTGGGCGACACCGCTCTTCCATGCGATCGAGCTCAGTCGCGGCGCAGTCCTGGGCGGACTGGGCGCCGCGATGGCGCTCCTCCACCTCGCCGTGCTCCTCGCGTACATCACGGTCGGCTGGGTGGCGGCAGTGAAGACCGTCCGGCAGAGGTTGTGGCCATGACCCGCATCGTCCCGGCCGTCTTCTTCGACATCCGCAGGCCCCACCGACTCATCGAACGCTCGGTCATGGTGTATCGCCGATCATGGATGGTCATCTTCAGCGGGTTCTTCGAGCCGCTCTTCTACCTCTTCTCGATTCGGGTCGGCCTGGGCAAGCTGGTCGGCGATCTGACCGTCAACGGTGAGGTCATTCCATACGACGAGTTCGTTGCTCCAGGGCTGCTGGCCGCGGCCGCCATGAACGGCGCCATCGCCGAGTCGACGATGAACATCTTCCACAAGTGGAAGTCCTCGCGGCTGTACGACTCACTGCTGGCCACGCCGCTGACAGCCGCCGACATCGCCCTCGGCGAGATCGCGTGGTCGATGGTGCGAGGCCTCATGTACTCCGCGGCCTTCCTCCTCACGATGGCCGCACTCGGGATGGTGAATTCGCCCTGGATCGTGATGGCGTTGCCTGCCAGCGTGCTGATCGGGTTCGCCTTCTCGGCGATCGGCATGGCGTTCACCACCTACATGACGTCATGGTCCGACTTCGAGTACGTGCCGGCGCTGACCCTTCCGCTCTTCCTCTTCTCGACGACCTTCTATCCGCTCTCCACCTACGGCGACTTCGGGTGGGCGGTCCGCCTCAGCCCGCTCTACCACGGCGTCGCGCTCGTGCGGGCAGCCAACCTCGGCGAATGGTCGATCAACCTCGTCGGCCATGCTGCCGTGCTCGTCGCCCTGGCCGCGGTCGGTCTCGCCGTCACCGCCCGCCGCATCGAGAAGCTGCTCCTCACCTGAGTAAGCACGTTGGGGTCTGACCCCAACGTGCTTACTCGACCGAATCGACGGGAATCTCCCAGGTCAGTAGGTTTCGACCATGACTGTCGATCCCGCCCTGTTGAGCCTCGCCGAGTACCGCTGCATCGGCCCGACCCGCGGCGGACGTGTCGTCGCGGTCGCCGGTGACCCCGACGATCGCAACGTCTTCTACTTCGGCGCGGTCGCCGGCGGCATCTGGCGCACCGAGGACTGTGGTCTGTACTGGGAGTGCATCAGCGAGGGTCAACTCAGCGCTGGTTCCATCGGTGCGCTGCAGGTCGCTCCTTCCGACCGCAACGTCATCTATGCCGGCACGGGTGAATCGACGATCCGCATCGATGTCAGTCACGGCGACGGCATGTACAAGAGCACCGACACCGGCAAGACCTGGCGGCACATCGGCCTGGACGATTCCCGCCACATCGGCGAGATCCAGATCCATCCCGAGAACCCCGACCTCGTCTATGTCGCAGCCCTCGGCCACGCGGCGAAGGACAACGCCGAACGCGGCGTCTACCGCTCTGCAGACGGCGGCGAGACCTGGGAACTCGTGCTCCACGTCGCCGACAACGCCGGCGCCGTCGACATCTCGATGGACCCCAACAACCCGCGCATCATCTTCGCCACCTCGTGGGAGGCGCGCCGCAACTTCTGGTCGATGAACAGTGGCGGCCCCGGCTCCGGCATCTGGCGCTCCATGGACGGCGGCGACACGTGGGAGAACATCAGCACGAACCCCGGCCTGCCCGATGGCACGCTCGGCAAGATCGGCGTCGCCGTGTCCCCCGCTCAGCACGGCCGCCTGTGGGCCATCGTCGAGGCCGAGGGCCGCAAGCGTGGGCTCTACCGCAGCGACGACCACGGCGACACGTGGACCAAGACGTCTTCCAAGCCCGAGCTGGCATGGCGTCCCTGGTACTACATGCACGTCTACGCCCACCCCACCGACCCCAACACGGTGTGGGTGCTCGACATGAAGGCATGGAAGTCGATCGACGGCGGCAAGGAGTTCGCCGAGTTCGACATGCCCCATGGCGACACCCATGACCTGTGGATCGACCCGAAGGACCCCGATCGTATGATCGGCGCTGACGACGGCGGCGCCTTCGTCTCGATGACCGGCGGCTTCTCGTGGTCCTCGATCTACAACCAGTTGACGGCGCAGTTCTACCACCTCGACGTCGACGACCAGTTCCCCTACAACGTCTACGGGTCGCAGCAGGACAACTCGAGCATCTGCGTGCCGAGCCGCACCTACAAGGGCGCCATCAACTGGGCCGACTGTTACGCACCGGGCACCGCCGAGAGCGGCTATGTGGCGGTGAAGCCGGGCGACCCCAACATCGTCTACGTCGGCGCCATCGGCAGTTCACCGGGTGGTGGTGACGCCCTCCAGCGCTACGACCACACCACCAAGCAGATCCAGCTGGTGAGCGTGTGGCCCGAGGCGTACCACGACGGCAACACCTCTGAGGTCCGCTTCCAGTGGACCTACCCGATCATGTTCTCGCCGCAGGATCCCAACACGCTCTACGCCGCCGGCAACAAGCTGTTCCGCTCCAGGGACGAGGGCCACAGCTGGGACGAGATCAGCCCCGACCTCACCCGTGCCGACCCCGACACGATGGGCGTGTCAGGCCCTCTCACCATGGACACCGCCGGCGCCGAGATGTACGCCACGATCTTCTCTCTCATGCTGTCCGCCCATCAGCCGGGCACGATCATGACCGGCTCCGATGACGGCCTCGTCCACGTCTCCACCAACGACGGCGGCGACTGGCGCGACGTCACGCCCGAGGGCTTGCCGGCCAACTCGCAGGTCACGATGATCGCCGAGTCGCCACACACATCCGGCACCGTTTACATGACCGTCGCTCGCCACAAGGAAGGCGACTACGGCGCCTACGTCTACAAGACCACCGACTTCGGTGAGTCGTGGACCCGCATCGACAACGGCATCCCCGAGAACGATTTCTGCCGTGTCGTGCGCGAAGACCCCGGCCGCGAGGGCCTGCTCTACGTCGGCACCGAACTCGGCTTGTGGGTTTCGTTCGATGATGGCGCCAACTGGCAGTCGCTGCAGAACAACCTGCCGGTCACCCCGGTCTACGACCTGATGGTGAAGCACGGCGACCTGATCGTGGCCACCCACGGCCGGTCGTTCTGGATCCTCGACGACGTCAGCCAGCTCCACCAGGCCGCCGACGCAGCCGACACCGGTATCAACCATCTCTACCGACCCAGCGACACCGTCCGGGTTCCGCCCCATCTGTTCGCCGCGTTCCGGGGAAGCCTCGGCGGCAAGAACTACCACGTCACCATCGGGCAGAACGCCACGTTCATGCTCGAACAGGAGAAGACCGGTCACAAGGTCAAGCACATGCTCGACGCCGGCGACGATCCCCGCGACGGCGTGAAGATCAGCTACTTCCTGAGCGAGGCTCCCGCCGAAC
>JAERSO010000050.1 GCA_016845585.1 Acidimicrobiaceae bacterium
AATCTCCTCATTCGTGCGTCATCTCGAGCGTAGGCCACTGATCGTTGCGGCATGGGATCAGTCCGACGAGGGCCGTAGATCGATCCGCAACGTGAGCACACCGTCCTCGAGCGACCCTTCGGCGTCCCCGATCATGGCGTAGTCCTGGTAGTCGGTCTGTGCCTGCTTGACGAATGCGGCACGCTCATCACCGCCCACCGGCGGGAGATTGCGTCGCTTCACCGCCTCAGCACGTTCGCGAAACCGCTCCAGCATTTGATCGATGTCGAGTCCGTCGGCCATACCGACACAGTATCGGGCGGTGGCGGCGAGGAATTCAGTCGGGCCCTGCGCCATCGTCGGTGAGGTCTCCCTCGTCGACCTCCGAGGGCAGCACGAATCCGTCTTCGAGCCCCATCCGCTCCTGCGCCTCACGGCGTTCCCGGCGCCGCGTGGCCACCTCGAACCGCCGCCGAGGGTCGGTGTGCCAGATGTACAGCACGAGCATGACCCCGGTGCCGATGGCGATCGCGATCAGTCGCCGCCGGACGCTGTCGACCGTGCCCTCTGCCTCGTTGGCATCGAATTCGGTGGTGTCGAGCTCGGCATCGGTGTCCTGTGCGGGTGCGATCGCGGCAGCGGGGCCAGCGGTGACCGAGAGCGCGGCCAAGACCGCGACCACCAGTACCACTCGGAGCGAACGACTGACATGCACCACGGCCGACGACCGTAGCGGGATCACGCCTGATGATGCGGGCACCAGTACGTCGTGCGCCCGCCGACCTCGGTGCGTCGGAGCTCCTCGCCGTCCTTCGGGCAGAGTCCCCCACGAACGCGGGCGGGCTGCAGGTCACCGGTGTGGCTTCCGCCACGACGACCGAGCGTCGTGATGGTCTGCCGGATCGACCGGTGGAGCTGGGCCACCTCATCGGGTCGAATCGAGTTCGCAGGCCGCTCGGGGGAGATCCCGGCACGGAAGAGCGATTCGTCGACCAGGAGGTTACCGAGACCCGCGATCCGGGCCTGATCCATGAGCCGCGCCTTCAGCGGTGCCGATGACGTCGCGAGGATCTCCCGGAACGGCTTGAGCGTCACCGACGCAGCGTCGGGGCCCAACCGGGTCGTGTCCGGATCGAGTTCCACGCCGCCGAGCCGTCGTGGATCCCGCATCACGAGCGAGCCACCGTCGGTAAACCAGAGGGCGAAGCGATCCCACGCCGGATTGTCCCGGTTGCTTCCGTACTCGAGGTCGCTCAGCGCGGCATCCCCGTTGACGATGAGCCGACCCGTCATCCCGAAGCGCAAGCCAAGCGTGGGGCCGTCGGTCTCGAGCAGCATGAGCTTGCCGATGCGACCCGTGCCCGTGATCGCCACACCAGGAAGTACCCGGGTGACCTCCGCCGCCTCGAGGCCCCCTTTGAGATACCAGTCGTCCGGGGCATCGACGCGGTCGACCCGTCGCCCGACCACGGGCTCTGCTGCCTGTCGGTAGGTCTCGATCTCCAGGAGTTCGGGCATCTCAGGTGATCGAGTCGAGGGCCTGGCGAAGATCGGCGATCAGATCGTCGACGTGTTCGAGACCACAGGACAACCGCACCGTGCCTTCACTGATCCCGGATGCTTCGAGCTCTTCGGGGAGCAGTCCGACATGGGTGGTGGATGCGGGATGCGTGATGAGCGTCTCGGGCCCACCGAGCGACGTGGCGAGCTGAGCCAGCTTGACCCCGTCGACCAGCTGCGAGCCGGCGGAACGGCCACCCTCGAGATCGAAGGTGATCAACCCGCCCGAGAGATCGAGTTGTCGTTGCGCGAGTTCGTACTGCGGGTGTGACGGCATTCCCGGGTAGAAGACCCGGTCGACCTGCGGGTGGCCTTCCAGCATCCGCGCCAGAGCGCACGCTGTTTCGGTCTGCTGACGGAGGCGCACCGGAAGAGTCCTCAGCCCTCGCAGACCGTTGAGCGCATCGAACGGTGATGCCACAGCCCCGTGCAGTACGGCGAAGCCCCTGAGCCACGCCAGCAGCTCCTCGGAGCCCGCCACCACGCCGAGAATCGCATCATTGTGACCGGCGATGGCCTTCGTGGCGGAGTGAACAACGAGATCGACACCATGTTCGAGCGGGCGTTGGCCGAGCGGCGTGGCGAACGTCGAGTCCACGACCGTGACCGGACCGGCGATGGCCCCGAGGGCATCGAGATCGACGAGCGACAGCTTCGGGTTGGCCGGGGTCTCCGCGAACACGAGGGTCGTCTTGCCGGGAATGACCGCCGCGGCCCAAGCATCGGGATCGGTGCCGTCGACAAAGGTTACGTCGATGCCGAACCGAGGGCACACCGCCTGGAAGATGAGCTGGGTGTGCGAGTAGAGCTGACGTTGGGTCACGATGTGGTCGCCGGCGGAACAGATGCCGAGGATCACCGCGCTCACCGCCCCCATTCCCGACGCGAAGGCACGGGCCGACTCGGCTCCTTCCAGCGAGGCGATGGCGTCCTCGAAGTCGGCCACGGTCGGGTTGGAATGCCGACCGTAGAACTTCGGGGCCGTGATGTCGGTGGCGAACGAGTGGGCCTCGTCGACGCCATCGACGAAGAACGTGCTGCTCGCCCAGAGCACGGGTGCAAGTGCGGTGTCGTTGTTGCCTCGACCGGCGCGAATGGCGCGCGTGTGGGGATGGAGCGGTTGGTCGGTCATCGGTGCGTTCCCCCCGAGCGACGGGCCCGCGACAGGGTCGCCGCGATCAGCGGGGTCAGGAACTCACTCTCGAGGAGGAACCCGTCGTGGCCCTGCGGGCTGTTCACGACCTCGTGCTGGCATTCACCGCCACCCTTGACGATCAGATCGTGGATCTCGGCCTGCTGATACGCCGGGTACAGGATGTCGGAGGACACGGATGCGGTGAGTACCGGCACACGGATGTCGCCGAGCACCTTGGCGATACCGCCTCGGTTGCGACCGACGTCGTGGAGGTCCATGGCCTTGCTCAGGATCAGGAATGAGTTGGCGTCGAATCGTCGCACCAACTTCTGACCATGATGATCGAGATAGGACTCGATCTCGAACCGGCCCCACTGATCGAACTCGCGGCGGGGATCGTGCACGTCTCGGCCGAACCGTTCGTCGAACACGTGGGTCGTGCGGTACGTGATCTGCGAGATCTCACGAGCGAGCGCCAGGCCTCGCCACGGCCCCCCCGCCTCGGGGGCGTCGTAGTACCAGCCATCGCGCCAGGCAGGATCATTGACGATGGCGAGGCGCTCGACGGCACTCCACGCGATCTGCATCGCGCTGGCGGCGGCGATCGAGGCGATCGGCATCAACGAACGGGTCCGCTTCGGGTACATGGCGCCCCACTCCAGGACCTGCATGCCGCCCATCGATCCGCCGACGACGGAAAGCCAGCGTTCGATACCCAGCTTGTCGGTGAGGAGCTTCTGCGACCGCACGATGTCGCGCATGGTGACCTGCGGGAAGGTCGGTCCGTAGTGGGTGCCCGTGTTCGGATCGATGCTGCTCGGCCCGGTGGAGCCCTGACATCCACCGAGGACGTTCGGGCAGACGATGAAGAACCGATCGCTGTCGAGTGCCTTGCCCGGCCCGATGAGGGCGTTCCACCATCCGTCGAGCGGATGACCGGACTCGATCTCCCCCGCGGCATGGGAGTCACCCGTGAGGGCGTGGCAGACGAGGACGGCATTGGACACATCCGCGTTCAGCTCACCCCACGTCTCGTACGCGATGACGACCTCGTCGAGTACGCCGCCGCTCTCCAGAGCGAACGGCCGGTTGTTGACCGTGGCGAACTGCCGCTCGCCGACAGGGTCGCCGGGCATCCACGCGCCGGAGGTCGGCAGGTCGCGGGGATAGCGTTCGCCGGGATCGAAATGAAGGTTGTCGGGTCGCTCGGTCACAGTGCTCCTCGGAACCCTGTTCCCTGGTGCCCACCTGCGACGGCGACGGGAGTCGCCGGACAGTTCGTTGCCTCGACCGAAGTCGAGACCGCATCCCCACCGGAGTGGGAGGGCACCTTGGGCGTCCGATCCCAGGTTGCCGGGACTTTCACCTCGATCCGAAGATCGCAGATCCGGTCCGCTCTGAATGTGATCAACACTGTAGCCGGATCACGCGGCGTGGCGGTCGGATCTTTTTCCGGGACCGGGCGATGCCCTAGGGTCGCCCCCAGAAGCGGAGGTCTCGCGATGCCTACCAACCCCCAGCCCACCAACCGTCAACCCACCAATCCCCAGCCCACCGGACCCAACCGGTCCCGGTCGCTCCATCACGTCGCGTACACGACGAAGGACCCGGAAGCCACGTACGACTTCTACACCACCACCCTGGGCATGGAACTGCTCCGCACGGAGAACCACCTCAACGGTGACGGCTGGTTCCGCCACTTCTTCTTCGACATCGGCGGCGGAGAATCGATCGCGTTCTTCGCCGTTCACGATGTCGGTGAGTCGCCTGACTACAAGACGGAGATCTCCACCGGTCTCGGGTTGCCGGTGTGGGCGAACCACATCGCCTTCCGTGTCGACAATGCCGATGAGCAGAACGAGATGGAACGGCGGCTCAAGGACGCCGGCCATCCGGTGCAGCGCATCGATCATGGCTGGTGCGAGTCGATCTACTCCGCTGACCCCAACGGGATCATGATCGAGTTCTGCCTCACCACCGACGCCGAGCTGTTCGGCGATCAGTCGCCCGAGGAGGCGCTGCGAATGCTACGCCTGACACCCGATGAGTTCGGAGAGGCCGACCGCAAGGACGGCGCGGTCGACGTCTCCTGACATGGCGGACACCGCGATTGGAAACGAAGCGTTCGAGCGCGAATTCGTCTCTCTCGCGTCGCCCACGGCGGCGCGCAACGGGGCGGGCTTCATGCCCTGCCAAGGGATCTACCACACACCACCCGACACTCGACCAAGGGTGGCGTTCATCGCCAGCCACTACAACGTCGACTTCAGCGAGCACTATCTCGGCCCGCTGATGGCCGCCCGTGGATACGGGTTCCTCGGGTGGAACACCCGCTTCCGGGGCAACGAGGCGTACTTCATCCTCGAGCACGCCCTGGTCGACATCGCCGCCGGCGTGCGCTGGCTGCGCGAACAGGCCGCCGTCGAGGAAGTCGTCGTGCTCGGCAACTCCGGCGGCGGCTCGCTGATGGGCGCCTATCTGTCACAGGCGATCGAACCGAACATCACTCCCACGCGGGGTATCCCGCTCCCCGACGCCGCGCTCGATCTTGCTCCGGGCGACGCCTACGTGTCGCTCAATGCCCACCAGGGCCGGCCGGAGGTGCTGACCGCCTGGTTCGACCCATCGGTGACCGATGAGTCCGATCCCATCGCCACCGACGACGACCTGAGCATGTTCAATCCGGAGAATGGTCCGCCGTACTCTCCGGAGTTCGTGGCCCGCTACCGGCAGGCGCAGATCGACAGGAATCACCGAATCACCCGATGGTGCCACGACGAGCTCGACCGTCTGGAGGCCCTCGGTCACCGGGATCGGGCGTTCGGTCTGTACCGCACGTGGGCTGACCTCCGGCTCCTCGACGAGACACTGGATCCATCTGCGCGAGAGGTCGGCCGTTGCTACGCCGGCGACCCGAAGACGGCGAACTATTCGCCTCGCGGTATCGGACTCACCAACACGTGCCGCACCTGGCTCTCGATGTGGAGTCTGCAGGCTTCCCAGTGTCGCGGCGCGCCACACCTCGGACGGATCACGACACCATCACTGGTGATCCAGTCCGACGCCGACACCGGCGTGTTCCCGAGCGACGCCCACGCCATCCACGATGCCCTGGCATCCACTGACAAGACGCTCGAGTTCGTCCCCGGCGACCACTATCTCGAGTCCCCCACCGCCGCCCGCACCACCGTCGCCGATCGCATCGCCGAGTGGGTCGCGAAGATGTAACGCTGGGGTCAGACCCCAGCGTTACATCTTCAGACGCTTGCGCCACCAGGCCACGAGTGCATCGTCATCCACCGCGTACGCGGTCTGCATCGCCAGGCCGGTTTCAACCGGGTCATTCGATGACGCAGCCACGTCCCAGGCATCCCGGTCAGCCGGCAGCGGGAGCTCAGCCAACCCCGATGCGCTCACTCTGAGGGCATCGGAACTGAGCGCGGTGCCGGTGCTCGCCTGGGCCAGCAGGACCGTGGTGATCGGACATGTGAGGAGCGCGGCAACGCGAGGCACGTCCGCAGGGTCGTGGGGCTCGACGGAGACAACCGGGGTGCACGGCACCAGCACACCATCCGAATCAGCGATCGCCTCGATCGTCGGGGTCTGGCTGGCGACGAGGACCTTGGGGCGAAGCCGGGCGTCGACCCAGGGGCGGATGTTGGGCGCCACATGGTCGAGAACGACCCCAGGATGAAGCCACGTGCGCTTGTCGTAGCGACACGTCGTGCGCCCCCACCGATTCGTCAGCGGGTCGATCAACCCCGACGTGATGAGGCGGTAGGGGGCGTCCGTGTCCTCCACCACCGCCTCACGCAACCCGTAGAACTGGTCACGGAATCCCGCGGTGATGTCGGCGATGTCACCGAGACACCCATCACTTCTGAATCCACCGATCCGGGGCACACCCCGGGCCACGGCGAGCAACGGAGACCAGCTCTTCGCCGCGGGAGGCTCGACGGTCCCAAGCGTTTCGGCAGGCACGCCCCGGTGGATCGAGATACGTGTCCTCCCCCGGCGTCCGATCAGAGCGACCGTGTCGACGGCCGCATCGAATCGACGCTCGTCATCGACCCAGATGCGTTCGACCGGCACGGTGTGATCGAGTCGCTCGCGCACCGCGGCCGAGTCTGTTGCGCCCAGAACGGAGTCCGGCTGGATCAATGCCCACACGCCCTCGATCGTCAGACCGTCGGCGGAGGCCAGCATGAACGCTGCGGCCGTGTCGACGTAGCGCCCCACGCCAGGCCAGCGCTGCGAGAGTCGCCCCCGCTCGACCTCGCCACGCGCCGTCTCCCCCTTGAGCTGGGAGAGGAAGGGTGGATTGCCGAGGATCAGGTCCATGGGATCGAAATCGACACCGGGGCCGAGGTAGTCGCCGACCACGAGATTCCTCTCAGGAGGCGGCGTGCCGCCCGACCAGAGTGTGAGTGCGGCGCGGGTGACCCCCACCGCCAGCGGGTCGATGTCGCACCCGTACAAACGGCCGACGATCTCAGACGGTTCGCCCGGGAGCAGGTCGCCGGCGGCGAGAAGGAAGATGCCGCCGCCGACGGCCGGGTCCAACACCGCGGCCGTCGCCGGGTCCTGGATCAGGTCGACGGCCAGCGTGCACACCGTCGAGGCGAGGGCAGGGTCGGTGTGGTGCACGCCATCCTGTCGGCGCTCGGCGGCCGACAGCAGTGCCTCACGGGCGAATCCCGGGAGCCACGGACCGGCCGTGTCCATCACGTCAGCATCGATCTCGACGGCCAGGACCGGGCGTGACGCCTGGGCCACAACGCCGTCGACGACCAGATCCACCTGAACGCGTCGGGCGCGAGCCACGCGCATCACCACGGCTGCCACGGCACCGATGTGGTCGTCGTCAGCCGCCGCGACGACGTCGGCGAGGTAGGCGCCGACCCGTGGGTCGGACGCCATCACGGAGGGCTCAGGCGGTCTCGGGATCCCAGTCCGCCAGGTTCTTGAGGCGAGCGTCGTTCGAGAACATCTCCACGATCGGCATGATCACGTCGATCCGTTTCTGAAGTCGCTTGATCTCCAGTTCCTCGTCCCACATCGAAAGCGTCACCACCAGGCCCTCTTCGCCGGCGCGAGCCGTGCGCCCGGCGCGATGCAGATACGTCTTGTGATCGCCCGGCGGGTCGTACTGGATCACGACGTCGACATCATCGACATGAATGCCACGAGCGGCGACGTCGGTAGCGACAAGGGTGTTCAGCTTGCCCTCGCTGAAGTCACGTAGCGACTTCTCACGGCTGGTCTGACGAAGGTCGCCGTGGATCGGTGCGGCCTTGATGCCGAGGTCCTTGAGATCACCCGCGAGCCGATCGGCCATGGCCTTGGTGCGGGTGAACATGATGGTTCGATCGGTCGATTCGGCGATCGCGCCGGCCACCTTCGCCTTGTCCATTCGATGAACCATGATGAACCGATGGGTCATCGCTTCAACGGTGACGTCCTCGCCTGCGACCTCGTGCATCGAGGGGTCGGTCTGATAGCGCCGAATCAGCGAGTTGACCACACCGTCGAGCGTGGCGGAGAAGAGCAGCGTCTGATGTTCGGCCTCGACGTTGCGCAGGATCCACTCGACCTGGGGCAGGAACCCCATGTCGGCCATCCGGTCGGCCTCGTCCACGATGACGTGGGCTACCTGGGCGACCGAGATCTCTTTGCGTTCGATGAGGTCGATCATGCGGCCCGGTGTGGCGACGACGAGGTCGACACCCTTCTTGAGCATCTCGATCTGCTTCTCGATCGGTGCGCCGCCGTAGATGGCGAGGGCCGTGCGATCGACCGCCTCGGCAGCCGGGGCGAGCTCGTCGCACACCTGGTTGGCGAGCTCACGCGTCGGCACGAGAACGAGGCCGGTCGGCTTGCTCGGTTCGGCGCGGTCCATCTTCTGGAGCACGGGGAGACCGAAGGCAAGGGTCTTGCCAGAACCGGTCTTGGCTTTGCCACACACGTCGCGGCCGGCGAGGGCATCGGGAATGGTGAGGGCTTGGACGGGGAAGGGGTGGGTGATCCCCTTCTCGGACAAGGCGGCGACGATTTCGTCAGCCAGGCCCAAGTCCGCGAACGTCGGGTTTTCAGCGGTGGTCATCTATCTACAAACGTCTGGGTCGGTACCGGAAGGAGGGTCCGACCGATCGGAGGTGTCGACGGCCATGCCGATCGACCACGCAAGGCTACCGGCCCGGGTGCCCGGTAGGGCTGACACGCCCGTTCCGTACCTCGACACCCTCCGAGCGGAGCCGACGGGTCTGTTCGGCTTCATGGTCGACGAGGAGCTTCCCCGATGAGGAGATCACCCGCCACCACGGGAACCCGGCGCCGCTGCCTCGTCGAAGCAGCGAGCCCACGGCCCGGCCCGCGCCGGGGTAGCCCGCCTCGGCTGCGACCTCTCCGTAGGTGACGAGGTCGCCGGGTTCGAGCGCGTCCAGGACCTCGGCTGCCGCCCGTTCGAAGACGGTCCAGGTCGATCGGTCGAGCGGGTCCACGATGTCAGCGGGACCGGACCGTCACGACGTCGACGGGTTCCTCGACGCCCGGAATGATCCGGCTCCCCTCCGGAACGAGCTCGACACCCAGGTCGAGCCCGCGGACATCGGGAGCGAGCGCAAGGACCTCCCACGGTGCCGCTTCCGCACAGAGACGGGCTGCGAGGTTGACCGCGTGTCCGACATGGTCATCGCCGTCGATGATGATCACCGGTCCGGAGGTGAACCCCGCCCGCAACGCCAGTGGCGCCCCGGTCTGCGTCATCCGGTCGGCGATCTCCACGACCGCCTCGAGCAGCGGCCCCGCTTCGACCCCGACGAGCATCGCGCCGTCGCCGAGCCACTTGGAGATCCGGACGCCATGCGCCGACGCGATCCCTCGCACGATGGCTCGAAACGACGACAGGACGTTGACCGCCTGATCATCGCCCTCGGAGTCGGTGAATGAGGTGAAGCCGGACAGATCGATGAACGCGAACCCGCGCACGACGCGCGTCGAAGTCGGCGCAGGGATCAGCTCGGTCACTGCCCCACGGTAGTCAGGCAGGCCGATCGGCGCCCGGTCAACCCGGCGGGAACAGGATCTGGCTCAGATCGATGGCGTCGCTGCCCGTGGCAACCTCGATCCATGCGCCACCGGCGAACTGAACGATTCCCATCTGCGCCGCACAGACGGGCTCGAACGCCGATGAGCGGCCACACTCCTGGCTGCCTGCCTGGGTGGGCACCTTCGTGTCGGGGTTGCGCAGTGCCTCGTGAACCGCCTCGAAGGAGAGATCATCGCCGGCACGGTTGAGCGCTCGAACGGCCGAGAGGACAGCGACGACGGCTGCCTCCATCCCCGAGTGCCCGACATGGTCCGGCTGCAGAGGCCCGCCCAGCACGGCGTCGAGTGTCGCATGGCCCGACTCGATCGTGGGAGCGAACGGGTTGTGGCCGTTGGTGGCGAAGTGCCAGTTGGCGGGCGTCTCGATCCCGAGATCGGACTCTGCCAGGGCGACACGCACCTCGGGACGCAGACATGTGCTCGCCGACGCGATGATGTTCGTGGTCCCGTCGATGTCGAGCGCGGCCAGCGCCTCGGCAGCGGCGACACAGCCGGGTTCGTCCGTGTTGATGATCAGGAGGTCGATCTCAGCGGCGCCGGCCGCCTCCAGGGACGACTCGACCCGCGATGCGTTCGTGGTCGCCGTGATCCAGATCGGTGCGAGTTCCACGCCCATCGCCGCGAACATCGGCTCCAGCATCGTGAAGCCGTCTCGCCCTGCGGTGTTGTCGGTGAAGAGTGCGATCGCCGACTCGAGTTCGAGGGCGAGCGCCCACACGCCGATCCCTCCGGTCGAGAGAGTGCCCGCCAGATAGGAGGTCGTCGACGGAGACGTCAGTTCGACGACGTCGCCGGGGCTGGCGACGAGAACGGGCCGGATGTCGGCCAGCGCCTCGTACAGCACGGCGGTGTCGACGCGGGTGTGGGAGATGATCACGGCGAGCGTGTCGTCATCAGCGAGTTCGACGTCGCATGTGACCTCCACCTCGATCTCCTCCTCGGTTTCCGGATCGAGCTCGGTGTCGATTCGAGGTACCGAGGGATCGCACGCGACCAACTCGATCGGCCGACCGTCGACACCACCGAGTTCGTCGTTGACATAGTCCGCCGCGGCGATGGCCGCAGAGAGATGCAGCGGTGCCATTTCCGCGTCATGCACGTAGCCGATGCGGATCGGCGCGCCTTCCGTGTCGGTGCCCGGCCCGCCGGTGAACGACGCGGCCCACCGGGTCAGCTCGTCGAGGTGACTGAGGTCGTGGCTCGGCACCGCGGGCACGTCTGCATCATCGGTCTCCACAACCTGGTCGACGTCGTCACCGGACGCGACTGACTCGTCGTCGTCAACGGTCGGGCCGTCGTCCTCGCTCGGGGTGTTGGCGTCATCGACGGGTGCCGTGTCGTCTGATCCGCCGTCGCTCGAACAGGAGCCCGCTACCAGGGCGCCGACCACCAACACGGCGAGCACCCACATCGGTTGTCTGGTGCGTTCGCGCAACGCCGACTCCTCCAACGAAACTCTCGCTCGCTTCCCGCAGGGCATTGTTACCAGGGCAGAGCACGCGCGCCACCTAGCCTGACCGCATGTCCGCCCTCGATCTGATCTCGACATGGCCGGTGTCGACGGTCGCGGCCGCGATCGTGCGTGGTGACGAGGTGGTGGAAAGAAGCGGAGCCACCGATCAACCGCTCCCTCTGGCATCCGTCACGAAGCTCCTCACCTCGATGGCGGCGCTGGTCGCACACGAGGAAGGGACGGTCGATCTCGACACAGAAATCTGGGACGGTGCATCGGTCGCCGATCTACTCGCCCACAGCGCCGGAGTCGCCGCCGACCAGCCGGCGCGGATCAGCACCGTTCGACAGCGACGCAGGTACTCGACCGTCGCGTACGACCTGATCGCCGACGCGATCTCGGCCAGTGCACGAATGCCGTTCGCCGACTACCTCCACGAAGCGGTGATGGCACCGCTCGGTCGCCCCCATCGCCCACTGGAGGGCTCCGCCGGCGCAGGCGGCATCGCCTCGGTCGACGACCTCATTGCCGTGGCCCGGGCCTGGCGTTCGCCCATTCTCGTCGACGGCTCCACGCTCGAACGCGCCCGCCGCCCCCATCTGGGCGACCTCGCCGGCGTGCTCCCCGGCTTCGGACGCCACGATCCGAACCCATGGGGCCTCGGCCCGGAGATCAGAGGCAACAAATCGCCGCACTGGACCGGTCTGCGCAACTCGCCCACCACGTTCGGGCATTTCGGCCAGTCGGGCACGTTCGTGTGGATCGACCCGGTCGCCGACGTGACACTCATCGCGCTCACCGACGAACCCTTCGGTGCGTGGGCCGCCGAAGCGTGGCCGGCGCTGGCTGACGCGGTCCTGGCCCCCGGATTCGGCTGATTCGCCACCGAAATCGGGGGATTCCGGCCCGAGAGTGGGTCGTTTGGCCCATCTCGCTGGTTCGTACGGACCAGGGCTGCTCAGGTCCGCTGTCGTGGTGCCGATGGAACCTCAGTCCGCCCGCCGGCGGGCGATCAGGAGTCCTCGTGAGCGAACCGCGCCGCAATCCAATGGCCATGGCCCGAGCGCGTCACGCGCTGATTCAGGCCGGCCTGGATTCGACCGTTCCCCTCGAGGCAGCCTCCAGCGTCACCAACGAGGTGTGGCTGACCGAGCACCACGTCATCCGGGTGAACCGTCGTCCGAACCAGCGCCTCCGGCGTGAGGCGATCCTCGGACCATCACTGCCCGCCGAGATCGGCTACCCGATGGTGGTCACCTACGGCGGCCAGATGGGCGCCGATTTCCTCGTCGTCAAGCGAGTGCCGGGCCAACCCCTCGCGCACTGCTGGCCGACGATAAGCCAGGAGCTGCGGCGAAGCGCCGTCTCTCAGTTGGCCGGCAAGCTCAAACGCCTCCACCAGACCCATGGCCCCGCGAACCTGCCGGCGATCGATACGCCCCAGATGCTTCGCGGCGACACTCTCTCTCCCGTCATGTCGCTCCTCGTGGCTCTCGACCAGGCGCGATCGCTCCCCCACGTCGACCAGGGGCTGATGGACGACATCGAGCGGATGGTCTACGCCCTGACGCCCGCCATCGAACCATTCGACAGCGACTACCTGGTCCACGGCGATCTCACCTTCGAGAACGTGTTGTGGGACGGTTCCCAGCTGACCGCTCTCCTGGACTTCGAATGGTCTCGCACCGCGCCGGCCGACGTCGATCTCGATGTGTTCCTACGGATGTGTTGTCTGCCGCAGTTCCATGTCGGTGACAAGTGGTTCGATCGCACCAAACCCGAGGACTACAAGGACGTGCCCTGATGGCTCGCCGAGGACTACCCCGAGTTGTTCACCGTCCCCCGACAGTACGACCGGCTTCGGTTGTACGCGATCGCCTACGACCTGCGAGACCTCACCATGTTCCCGCCCGCCGCGC
>JAERSO010000051.1 GCA_016845585.1 Acidimicrobiaceae bacterium
CGGGATCGGCGGGGTGCTCGGGAAGATCCCGGGCCTCGGCGGCATCTTCGGCGGCAAGGAAAAGCAGTCGGCTGGTGGCGAGAAGAAGCGGGCCACCACCGGGCCGCTGTCGTCGACCGACGCTCTCAAACTGCTGAAGACCGGCGGCGACCTGTCCCGGTTCCTCGTCCCCGCGCCCGGCACCGTGAAGGGCAAGATGACGCACTTCACGACCGACCCGTCGCAGCGTGGCCTTCCCGGCACGACGTTCGTCGATACGTCGAGCGCAGCGTCGCTCGACCGGTTCTTTGAGTCGCAGGGCATCAAGGTTCCGAAGATGGCGAACGGCGGAGTCGTGTCCCGACCGACGATGGCGATGATCGGCGAGGCCGGTCCTGAGGCTGTCGTGCCGCTCGGGAAGAAGGCCGGGATGACTGTCGTCGTCAACGTCGGCGGCTCCGTCGTCACGGAACGCGATCTCGTCGAGTCGATCCGGCAGGGGCTGCTCCAGTCGCAGCGGTCCGGCAGGCAGTTGGTCATCTAGTGGCGCTCGCTGCCTCCCTGACCGTCACCGTCCGGTTCGCTACCGGGCCGTCGTTCGGCATCCCCCTCGTCCTCGACGACGTCACCTCGCCGCTCGATACCGGCGTGCTCGGCACGAGCGCGGCGAAAGCGATCGACGTCACCTCCCGGTGCCAGTGGGTCACGACCCGGCGGGGCCGGTCGCGGGTGCTCGACACGTTTGAGGGCGGCACCGCGTCGGCGCGGCTCATCGACACGACCGGCGAGTTCGACCCGGACAACGGCACCTACGCCGGGGACATCAAGCCGATGATCCAGTTCCAAGTCAAGGCGACGCACGGCGGCAGCGAACGCGCCTTGTTCTCCGGGTACATCACCGACTGGGACTACCAGTACCGCCAAGACGTAGACGCTGCCTACGTCACGATCGAAGCGGTCGACGGGGAACGGCTCCTGAACCTCGCCACCGTGTCGAGCGTGTCCGGGGCGACCGCCGGGCAGGACACCGGCGCCCGGATCGGGAAGATCCTCGACGCCGTGTCGTGGCCGACGACGGGCCGCAACATCGACACGGGGAACACGACCTGTCAGGTCGACGACGGCACGGAACGGACCGCGCTCGCTGCGATCCGCAAGGTGGCGGAGACGGAGATCAGCGGCTTCTACATGGCCACCGACGGGAAGGCCCGGTTCGTTTCCCGGCACGAAACGATCAAGAAGGCCGACGCGACTCCGACCGCGTTCGACGACACCGGCGCGGCGATTCCGTTCGTCGCGCTCGACTTCAACACCGACGACTCCGTGCTCGCCAACAACGTGTCAGCGACCCGGATCGGCGGGTCGAAGCAGACGGTCACCGACTCGGACTCGATCGACGAGTTCTTCGATCGGCCCCTCGACCGGACCGGCCTCCTGATGGAGACGGACACGGTCGCTCTCGACTACGCCCGCTCCATTCTCGCCACGAGGAAGGACGCTGACCTTCGGATCAAGGCCGTCCAGATTGACGCGACTCCGAACGTGACCGCGACGATCAACGCGGCGCTCGACACCGACTTCTTCGATCCGATCAAGGTCACCCGGCAGCAGCCGGGGGGCGGCACCGTGTCCCGAACCTTGACGGTTCAGGGCATCTCTCACGACATCACACCCACCCAATGGCTGACGACGTTCAACACCGCTGAACCGCTCGTCGACGGGTTCGTCTTGGACTCGTCGACACGGGGCAAGTTGAACGACTCGGCTGCTATTCTCGCTTTCTGAACTAGGAGACTTCCACCATGGCCGCGAACGCTGGCTTCATCACATTCGTATCGGGTGACGTTCTGACCGCCGCACAGATGAACGACTACGTCGCCACGCAGGTCATCGCCACCTTTGCCGATGCGACGGCCCGCGACGCGGCGATCACTTCGCCGTCGGAGGGCCAGCACGCCTTCCTCAAGGACAGCGACGACCTGACGTACTACGACGGGGCGGCGTGGGTTGCCAGCCCGGTCGGTGACATCACCGGGGTGACGGCGGGGACGAACCTGTCGGGCGGCGGCTCGTCCGGGGCGGTGACGCTGAACCTCGCTATCGACTCGGAGGTCGCGTTCGCCGACAACCTCGCCACCCGGCCCGAGATCAAGGACTACGCCGAGACCGTCAACGCGATCGGGAGCACGGGCGGGGGAACGCAGGACATTGACCTGACCCTCGGCAACGTGGTTAGCGCGACGGTGGACACGAGCGCGAACACGTTCACGTTCTCCAACCCTCCCGCCACGGGCAAGGGTGGGTCGTTCACGCTGATCCTGACGAACGGTGGTTCGCAGACGGTGAACTGGCCTGCCTCCGTGGACTGGGCCGGGGGCACCGCCCCGACCCTGACCTCGTCGGGCGTGGACGTTCTCACGTTCGTCACAGTCGATGCCGGGACGATCTGGTACGGGTTCGCCGCCGGACTGGACATGAAGTAGAACTATGCCGCTTGGACTTGAGGCGAGGGCGATCCTCGGAGCCGCCGGGGGCGATGTGGCGGACACCGGGTCGTGGCACGCGATCGCGTCCACCACGCTCGGCTCGGACACGGCGTCGGTGACGTTCACCTCGACCGGGTCCAGCAGCCCGTGGTCCGACTACCAAGATCTCGTCCTCGTCATGGCTGCCCGCGGCACGAACAACGGTGTCGGCATCGGCGTGACCACCGAGATCAACGACGACTCCGGCAATAACTACATGTGGCAGACCTTCAACACGAACGGCGCCGTCGTCGGAGCGGCGAAGACCGGGCCGATCGGCTACTTCCGGCCCGCCCACATTCCCGGTGCTGACCGGGCAGCCAACTTCTACGGCGTCGCGGTGACACACTTCATGGATGTCAACGCGACCGACAAGTTCAAGGCGATCTACGTCCAAGACGGGCACGGAGCAGACAACGCGACGGACGACAACGGGCTGGTCTATCGGATGGTGTCGTGGCAGTCCACGGCGGCGATGACGAAGTTCGTGATGAACCCGGGAGGCAACTTCAAGTCGGGGTCCCAGTTCGATTTGTACGGGGTTAGGACGAGCACGGGCTGATGGCTGACATCTACGAGCACATCGCCACTCAGACCCTGTCGTCGTCGGCGGCGTCGGTGGAGTTCACTTCGATCCCTGCGACTTACGAGTTTCTTCAGGTGCGGCTGGTAGCGAAGACGGATCGCGGGTCGGTCGCGTCGGATTCGATTGAACTGTCATTCAACACGGGCAGCAGTTACCACGACCAAGCCATCCTCGGCCAGCAGTCAACGGACACGTTCTCGGAACGGTTCAGCCAAGGGAACATCGAGATCTTTCGTGCGGGTGCGACGGGTGCGGCTGGCACCAACGAGTTCGGCGGGGCGATCATCGACGTGGGCGGGTACGCCGACTCGGATCGGAAGACTTCGTCGCGGCATCACGGCGGGTTCCTCCGCAACGCTGGAACCTCGAATGACGCGCTGGTCGGGTTGGGTGGGGGGATCTGGACTTCGACGGCGGTGGTGACCTCGCTGAAGTTGGCTCCGATGGACGGGTCGAACTTTGTGTCTGGTTCGGAGTTCTCGTTGTACGGGTGGAGGAACGCCTGATGGC
>JAERSO010000052.1 GCA_016845585.1 Acidimicrobiaceae bacterium
ACACCGAGCCGTGCGACGATTCCAGGCGGATGCGGTGGTGGATGGATCGACCTGCGGATCTGCCCTGTCTCGTGGCCGAGGTGCGTGGGGACGTGGCGGGCATCTCGTATGCGAGCCGATACCGGCCGAAGCTCGCCTACCGGAGTTCGGCGGAGACCACGATCGTGCTCGACCAGGCCCATCTCGGACGCGGACTCGGAACCCGGCTCCTCGGTGCGATGGTCGACCGGCTGTCCGCGGCCGACTTCCATCGGGCGATCGCCATCGTGGCGCTCCCGAACGACGCGTCGATCGCACTGCATCACAAGCTCGGCTATCGGACCGTCGGTGTCCTGACCGACGTCGGCACCAAGATGGGCGAACGCTGGGACACGGAGATCCTCGAGCGGGCGCCCACCCCCGACGGGGTCTGAGCGTCTAGTTTTTCGGCCATGCCCTGGCTGGTGCGCGACGCGCATGTGGTGGCGTCTCTCGAGATCGCCGACACTCCGACCGCTCGACGCGTCGGTCTGCTCGGTCGCGACGGAATCGAGGGAGCGCTGTTGATCCAGCCCGCTCGATCCGTGCACACGATGCGGATGAGGTTCGCGATCGACGTCGCTCACCTCGATCGCGATCTCACCGTCATCAGTATCACCCGGATGTCCCCGTGGCGACTCGGTCGGTGGCGGGCGAAGGCGCATGCGGTGTTGGAGAGTGAGGCCGGGTGCCTGCGGGCCTGGGGTGTGGATGTCGGCGATCAGCTCGAGATCCGAGAGTGACCGGCACGCTCGTTCTGGTGGCGACGCCCATCGGAAACCTCGGTGACCTCTCGCCGCGCGCGGTCGAAGAGTTGTCCGCGGCTGGGTTGATCTGCTGTGAGGACACTCGGCGCACCGGGAAGCTCCTGGCTCATGCCGGCATCACCGGCTCCCGCCTGAAACGGCTCGACGATCACACCGAGCGGGCGGGGATCGAGGTCGTTCTGGAGCAGTTGGCTGCCGGACACCGTGTGGCCCTCGTCAGCGATGCGGGAACGCCGGCCATCTCCGACCCCGGTGAGCGCCTCGTGGCCGCGGTGGTCGATGCCGGCTACGACGTCAGCAGCGTGCCGGGTCCTTCCGCGGTCATCGCGGCGCTCGTGGCAAGCGGCCTCGCAACCTCCCGCTTCGTGTACGAGGGGTTTCTCGCCCGGAAAGGCGGCGAGCGGGCTGACGCGCTCGCCCGGATCGCCGCGGAGCGATCCACCACGGTGATGTACGAATCGCCGAATCGGCTCGCGGCAACGCTCCGAGATCTCGCGGCCGCGTGCGGTGGCGACCGCCGAGCGGTCGTGGCCCGGGAACTCACCAAGCTCCACGAGGAGTTCGTGCGGGGCACGTTGACGGAGTTGGCCGACTGGGCCGACGGTGGTGTGAAGGGCGAGATCGTGGTGGTCATCGCCGGCGCGGCGCCGCCCGCGGCCGCCGATGACGATGCCGTCGTCGCTGCCGTCCGCGCCGCGATGGAGGCGGGTTCCTCACGTCGCGACGCGATTTCGAAAACCGCCTCTGACCTGGGCGTTCGGCGAGGTCGGGTCTACGATCTCGCCCTCACTATCCCCGGCGGTGTCACACCCTCTTCGTAGCATTCGGTTCATGCAACCCGTGCTCGTGATCTCACTGCTGGTCACCATCCTCATCGCTGCCGGCCTCGGTGCCGTCATCGCCATGTACATCGCTCGTTCGCGGGGCCACGCCGAGGAGGCCACCGTCGCCCGGCTCGCCGCCGAGTTGGCGGCGAGGCAGGACGCTCAGGTGGCCGGTGTGGTCGAGCAGGTCGTCAATGTGGCGGGTGAGAGCTTCGACAGCCGACTGCAGACGGGCACCGCCGAGTTGGAACACCGGCGGGCCGCCATCGATCTGCGGATGGATGGGGCTCAGAAGCTCATCGACGAACGGCTCGGCGCCATCGTCAACTCCCTCGAGTCGAAGGTGGAGTCGGTCGACAAGCTCGTGGCCGAGCGAGTCGGTGGCCTGTCCGACACCATCGGCGAACGAGTCGGCGGCATGTCGAAGAGCCTGGGGCATCAGGTCACCACGATGAACACCGAGCTGGGCCAGCTGCGTGGACTCGTCGCCCAGCTCCAAAAGGAGCGGGCCCAACAGCACGGCCAGTTCGTCGAGAGTCTCCAGGCTGCCACCCGTCAACAGCAGCTGTTAGCCGACACCACCCAATCGCTTCGAGAAGCGTTGGCGAGTCCACAGGCCCGTGGACAGTGGGGTGAGCGAATGGCCGAAGACGTCCTCCGCACCGCCGGTATGCGCGAGGGCATCAACTACCAGAAGCAGCAGATCCTGGCGGAAGGCACCAAGCCCGACTTCACCTTCATGCTCCCCGATGATCGATCCCTGCACATGGACGTGAAGTTCCCGGTCACGAACTACCTGCGCTACCTCGAGGCGCCGAGCGATTCTGAAGCCGCGGCGTTGAAGGACCGCTTCCTGCGTGACGTGCGCGACCGCGTGAAGGAGCTCAACAACCGCGGCTACGCGGCGGCGGACACCACCGTCGGCTACCTCCTGTTGTTCATCCCCAACGAGAGTGTCTACGGGTTCATCCACGAGCACGACATGACACTGCTCGACGATGCGCTCGCCCAGAAGGTCGTCCTCTGCTCGCCGACCACACTCTTCGCGGTGCTCGGTGTCATCCGCCAGGCCATGGACACGTTCGCCGTCGAGCGTGCATCCGAGGAGATCCTCGATTGCCTCGCGTCGTTCGGCGAGCAGTGGCAGCGTTTCTCCGGACAGATCGACAAGGTCGAGCGCCACATCTCCACACTGAACAATAGCTTCGAGGAGCTCTCCGGTCCGCGCCGACGCCAGTTGGAACGCCAACTCGATCGCATCGACGATGTTCGATCCCGTTCGAGCGCCACCGCAGATGAGCCCGTTCTCGGGTCCACGTCGGCTCCGGTCCTGCGGGAGATCACCGATCGCAGCACCGGCTGAGCGAAATCGCCGCCAGGGGTCGCAGTCGCACCGGTAGCCTCGGCAGGAATGTCCAGTACCTCCACTCCGGTCCTCGTTGCCGTCGCCTGGCCGTACGCCTCCGGGTCCCGTCACCTCGGGCACCTCGCTGGGGCGTACCTGCCCGCCGACGTCTTCGCCCGTCATCAACGGTCGAAGGGCAACGAGGTGCTGATGGTGAGTGGCTCAGACGTGCACGGCACTCCCATCACCGTTCGTGCCGATGCCGAAGGTGTCACGCCACAGGACATCGTCGATCGCTACCACGGCGAGATCGTCCGCCAATGGGACGAGCTCGGGATGTCGTGGGATCTCTACACCACGACCGGTACCGAAAACCACGCTCAGGTCACCCAGGAGATGTTCCTCGCCCAGCTCGAGAACGGGCACATCGACAAGCGCACGTCGGATCAGTACTACGACCCGGAGGCCGAGCGCTTCCTGCCCGACCGCTACATCGAAGGCACGTGCCCGCACTGCAGTTACGGCGAGGCCCGCGGTGATCAGTGCGACAACTGCGGCCGCACGCTCGACGCCACCGAGCTGATCGACCCGCGGTCGAAGATCACGGGGGTGTCCCCGGAGTTGCGTGCCACCGAGCACTTCTACTTCCGCTACTCGGACTTCACCGATCGACTCGGCGACTTCCTGCGGGCCAAGCAGGGTTGGCGTCCCCATGTCCAGAACTTCGCGCTCGGCTGGGTGGAAGAGGGGCTGCACGATCGTGCCATCACCCGCGACCTCGATTGGGGCATCGAGTTGCCCGTCGACGACCTCGGGCCCGGCAAGCGGATCTACGTCTGGTACGACGCCGTGATCGGGTACCTCTCCGCCAGCAAGGAGTGGGCCCAGATCCAGGGTGACGACGACCGCTGGAAGCACTGGTGGGAGAACGACGACAGTCGCCACGTCTACTTCATCGGCAAGGACAACATTCCGTTCCATTGCCTGTTCTGGCCCGCCCAGCTCTGGGGTGCCGGCAACCTGCACGTGCCCGACGACGTGCCGGCGAACCAGTACATCACGTTCAAGGGCGGCAAGGCCTCGGCGAGCCGCGGCGTGGGTCTCACGGTGCAGGAAGGCCTCGACCTCTTCCAGCCCGACGGCCTGCGCTATGCCCTGGCCGCGAGCTTTCCCGAGCAGGCCGACACCGACATCTCGATCGAGGAGATCGTCCGGCGGATCAATGAGGAGCTCGTGGCCACGTGGGGCAATCTCGTCAACCGGGTGCTGTCGATGATCGCCAAGAACCACGGCGAACAGCCGGCCTCGGAAGGTCGCACCGCGGAGGACGACGCGATCCTTGCTCGAGTCGATGAGCTGCTCGCGGTCGCCGACGGCCAACTCGAACGGGTCGAGCTGCGAGCGGCCCTTCGTTCGGCCATGGATGCCGCCGGTGAGGTCAACGCCTATCTCAACGCCACCGAGCCGTGGAAGCTGGCGAAGACGGATCCCGAGCGGGCCGGCGTCGTGCTCGCCACCGCCCTCGACGCCATCAACGGTGTTCGGGTGGGATTCACGCCGTACCTGCCGTTCAGCTCGGCGCTGCTCGATGAAGCGCTCGGGCCCGTCGAGGGCTGGGAGCGAGTCCCTGTTCCCGCGGGCACCCCCATCGCCAAGCCGACGCCGATGTTCGTGAAGGTCGACGTCGACGAGATCCTCGGTGAGGAAGCCGACGAGTCGGCCTGACCCATGGCCTGGTTCGATCAGCACTGTCACCTGCCACCCGGTCACGCCGGTGCCGAGCATGTCGCCGCGGCACGCGAGGCCGGTGTCATGCGCATGGTGTCGGTTGGCTGCCATCTCGAGCAGTCGAAGCAGATGCTCGCAGTGGCCCGCGAACACGATGGCGTCTGGGCCACGGCCGGCGTGCACCCCCATGATGCCTCGGGCGGGCTCGACGGCATCGAGGAGCTGCTTGCCGAACCCGAGATCGTTGCCGTCGGCGAAGCCGGTCTCGACTTCCACTACGACAACTCCCCGCGCGACGTTCAGGCCGATGTCTTTGCCGCACAGATCAACATGGCGCACTGTCATGATCTGCCGCTGGTGATCCATTCACGCGAGGCCTGGGACGAGACGTTCGAGATCCTCGATCGCGAAGGTGTCCCGCGCCGCACCGTCTTCCATTGTTTCACCGGCGGACCCGATGAAGGAGCGGAGGCACGAAGGCGCGGCGCATTGCTGTCGTTCTCCGGCATCGTCACCTTCCCGAGTGCGGAGGATCTCCGAGCCGCCGCCCTCGAGTGCCCGCTCGATCAGCTTCTCGTCGAGACGGACTCGCCGTATCTCGCTCCGGTCCCACACCGAGGCAAGCCGAACCGGCCGGCGCTCGTGCCCCTCGTCGGCGAGAAGATCGCCGAGGTCAAGGGTGTTCCGGTTGCCGACGTCGAGTCCGCAACCTGGTCGACCGGCGCGGCCTTCTACGGCCTGGACTGACTTCTTGACCGCCACGGGCACGGGCTCTCGCGACGGAGCGTTCGCGGCGACCGACTGGGCGATCATCGTCTCGCTCGCCCTGATCTGGGGTTCTGCGTTTCTCTGGATCGCGATCGGGCTCGATGCCCTTTCGCCTGGAGTCGTGGCCTGGCTGCGGCTCGTCCTGGGTGCCGGAGCGCTGCTCCTGGTGCCGCGGGCTCGCCGGCGCATCGATCGGGCGGACTACCGCGGCGTGTTGATCATCGCTCTCGCGGGCAACGCCGGGCCGGCCATGTTCTATGCCGTGGCCGAGCAGGAGCTCGATTCCGCGGTGGCCGGGATGATCACCTCGGCGACACCGATCGTCACGCTCGTGCTGGCCTTCGCGCTCGGGAACCGGGCGGTCACTCGCGGCCAGATCGCTGGTCTGGTCGCCGGGTTCGCCGGCGTCGTGGCGATGGCGGCACCCGACGTCCTCGGTGCTGACGCACCCATGACCGGGGTCGGTCTCGTCCTGCTGGCCGTGCTCGGCTACGCCACCACCAACAATGTCGTGGTTCCCCTCCAGCAGCGGTATGGCGGCCTCGTGGTGGTGGCACACGCCCAGGTGATCGCTGCCATCGTTCTCACCCCGTTCGGGTTGGCCGGACTCTCGAGTTCGGAGTTCGCCATGGGGCCGATCGCCGCGGTCGTGTTCCTCGGCATCGTCGGGACGGGCGTGGCGCGAGTCCTTTCGGCAACGCTCGTGGGTCGTGCGGGACCCCAACGGGGATCGGTCGTCGCCTACTTCGTACCCGTCGTTGCGGTCGTGCTGGGTGTGCTTGTTCGAGATGAATCGATCGCCGCGATCCAGGTCGGGGGCCTCGTCCTCGTGCTGCTCGGCGCGGCGATGATCTCTCGCCGATAGGCGGCCGGTCTATACGGTCTATGACGTGTCCGGTGCGGCGAAGGTGAACGCAACTCGCAAACGGGGCCTCCGCCGCCCGGCAGTGCGCCTTGCCCAGGCGCTCGGCTTCCTCTTCGTCGTCAACACGTTCGTTCTCCCGCAGTTGGTAGGCACGACAGAGGCCATCTCATTGCTCGGGGATCTGGACGCCAGTCTCCTGTTGCTGGGGACGGTTGCGGAGCTGGCATCGCTGGTCTGTATCGCTCATCTCATCCGGACCCTGCTTCCCGAAGCGGTACGACCGTCGCTGTGGACGGTTCAACAGATCGTGATGGCTGCACGAGCTGCCAGTCGGGTCGTTCCGGGTGGGGCTGCGGTGGGCGGTGTGATCTCATACCGGCTGCTGCGGAAGGCCGGCGTTCCGACCCCGGATGCCGGGTTCTCTGTCGGCACGCAGAGCATCGAGTCCGCTGCGGTGTTGATCCTGCTGCTCTTCTTCGCCTTGATCGTGTCCATCCCGGTGTCGGGTCTGAACGCGGCGTACCTGACGGTCACCATCATCGGGTCCCTCATCCTGCTCGCGCTCGCCGGCCTGGTCGTGGGCATCACACGAGGCGAGGAGCATGTCGTGAACTCCGCTCGCCGCGTGGCCGTGTTCATCCGGGTCGTCAATCCGGAGTTCCTCGAGGGTGCGCTGCGGTCACTCGCCTCGCAATTGTCGCAGCTCGGCGGTGATCGTCGCGAGTTGGTGCGGCAGGCCACATGGTCGGCGGCCTACTGGCTGCTCGGCGCCGCGGCGCTCTGGGTCTTCCTCGGCGCCTACGGGAGTTGGACTCGCATCGATGGGCTGATCATCGCATTTGCACTGGCCAACATCGTTGCAACGGTGCCGATCACCCCCGGCGGGCTCGGGGTCATGGAGGTCACGCTCGTCGCGTCGCTCGTCGGTTTCGGCGTGCCGCCGAGCATCGCCTTGTTCGGTGTCGTCTCCTGGCGACTGATCAACTTCTGGATTCCGCTGCCGCTCGGCGCCGGCGCGTATCTCGCGCTCACGGTCGGGCGTCCGTCCTTTGCCGGCATCGATGAGATCGAAGCGATCACGGAGGAAGCTCGGGTTCAGGCCCGGGAGGCGAGTCCCTGGCGAGGCGCCGGGCGGGGTAGCCCCGATCCTCACTGATCGGTCAGCATGAGCTGAAGGCGAGCCTGCATTGCATTTGTGTTACGACCGTCGTACCGTTGTAACTCATGGCCGGTCTTGCTCCTGGGCGGAGTACCACGCGGATGGTCGCGTGTCTCGTCGCAACCCTGATCGCCGTGCTCGTCCCCGCTGCGGTGAGCGCTGCGTCCTCGAGCGCGCTCGAATCGCAGGTCGATGTCGCCGCGTTCTCGCAACGATCCGCCGCCTACACCTCGGCGCACGCCGAGCACCGTGCCGAGGCGCTCGAACGGGCCGAGGAACTGGCCATCGAGGGCCAGCAGGCCGAGGCGGAGCGCGAGGAGGGGCAACGGCTCGCGGCACTCGCAGCCGCCGAACGGGCGCGGACCACGACCACCACGGCCGCACCGACGACGGCCCACGCACCGACGACGCCCTCACCGACCACCACGGCGCCGACCGCCACCACCGCGCCGCCCGCCTCCACGGCACCGGCCACGACGGCAGCCCCGACCACGGGGCCGACGGCCGAACAATGGGCGGCGCTGCGCCATTGCGAGTCTGGCGGTCGCTACGACGCGGTGAACCCCAACGGTCTCTATCGCGGTGCCTACCAGTTCAGCCAGGCCACGTGGGACTGGGTGGCGGGTATCCACCACCCGTCGCTCGTCGGGGTCGACCCGGCCGCGGCAGCGCCGGCAGACCAGGATGCGCAGGCATTCGCGCTCTATGACATGCGCGGCCACTCTCCCTGGCCCACGTGCGGTGTTCACTTGCAGTAGCCGGGTCGTGACGACGCCGACCGATACGGTCAGGGCGTGACCCACACACCTGCCGACATCCGTGAGTTGCTCGACCGACACGGTCTCGAAGCGCGGCGTGCCCTTGGGCAGAACTTCGTCGTCGACCCGAACACGGTGCGCCGCATTGCCACCTTGAGCGGTGCAGGTCCCGACACCAACGTCGTCGAGATCGGACCGGGCCTCGGCTCCTTGACGCTGGCATTGGTCGAGGCGGGTGCATCGGTCACTGCGGTCGAGGCCGATTCCGACCTGGTGCCGATCCTGGGCGAAGTGGTCGAAGGTATGCCGGTCCGCATCGTCGAGGGCGATGCGATGGCACTCGATTGGGACGAGGTGCTCGCCGACCATGAGTCCTGGCAGCTCGTCGCCAACCTGCCGTACAACATCGCCACGCCCTTGATTCTCGACCTGCTGCGCGATGTACCGCAGATCACCTCCATGTTGGTGATGGTGCAGTTGGAGGTCGGGGAGCGCCTCGCCGCGCCCGCCGGCGATTCCGCCATTGGCATCCCGTCGATCCTCACCGCCTTCCACGGCACTGCGACGATCGCGGGCCGGGTCCCGCCGACGGTGTTTCACCCGCGGCCTCGGGTCGACTCAGCCCTCGTCCGCATCGATCGCCACGCCGAGCCGCCGGTCGAGTCGCCCCTGGAGTCGATCGAGCCGCTGGTGCGAGCCGCCTACGGTCAGCGTCGCAAGATGCTGCGTCGCTCACTCGGCAAGCTCGTCACCGCCGAGCAGTTCGAGACCGCGGGCGTCGACCCGCAAGCCCGCCCGGAAACCCTCGACCTCACTGCCTGGGATCGTCTGGCCCGGGCGGTCGGCTAGGTCCGAGCCGCGTCCCAGCGGTCGGCCATCTTGGCGAAGAGCTCGGTGATGGGGGAGGGGTCGCCACCGCGGAACTCGCGGTAGCAGGCGTCCATGACCGTCACGATCCGTTCGGCGTCGCCCCAGTTTGCCCAGCGGTCGAGTGCCACGTCGGCCGAGGCCGCAGCGACGTCCATTCCGGCGTCGAACCGGACGCGAGCCTCGGCGTGGCAGTACTCGTAGTACGAACGGATCTCCGCGACACCGGCCAGGTCGGTCACCGGACCATGGCCGGGGACGATGGTCTCCGGCGCCCACGCCACGATTTGATCGAGCGCGGCGAGCAGGTCGGGAATGGTGCCGGCCCAGAGGATCGGGTGGCCTTCCACGAAGAGGATGTCGCCTGTGTAGACCGTCGACCGATCGGCGACCCGCACGAGCACGTCGCCGCCGGTGTGGGCCGGGCCCACTTCGAGAAGGTCGACGACGGTGTCGCCGACGGTGCGGCTGGTCGCACCGGTGAACGTCGTGGTCGGCGCCGGCCGGTTGATGCCGGAGAAGTCGAACGAGTCGAAGCAGCTGGTGAAGAACTCACCCATCACCCCGAGTCCCGGCGCCGCTTCGAGAAGCCCGAGCATCATCTCCGGGTTCTCGTGGGCCATCTCCTCGGCGGCCACGACGGATGCGATGACTTCGGCATCGGTGATGAGCTCGTTGCCATTGCAGTGATCGCCGTTGGCGTGGGTGTTCACGAGCGTCTTGATCGAGACGCCGGGTAGCGATGACGCGAAGCCATCGAGCATCGCCCGGGTCAATGGCAGATCGAACAGTGTGTCGACGAGGAGCGCCTCGTCGCCGTCGACGATCAGCCCGGCGTTGGACCAACCCCAACCGCCGTCCGGTTGGAGCCACGCGTAGTTGTCGTCTCCGAGATCGAGGAGGCCGTGTTCGAAGGGTTTGGTTCCGAGTCCCATGACGCGCACCGTAGTCTGCGTCGGTGGTCACGGTCAGCGCTCCCGCCAAGCTCACGGTCTCGCTCCGGATGACGGGCGTGCGCGACGACTACCACCTCATCGATGCCGAGATGGTCACGCTCGACTTCGGTGACGAGCTCGACATCAGCGACGGGGACGGCGTGGAGTTCGACGGGCCGGCCTGGACCGATGGAATGGTGGCCGGCGATGACAATCTCGTAACCCGGGCCCTCGCCCTTGCCGGTCGGCGGGCGAAGGTGCGCGTCACGAAACACATCCCCGCCGGCGCCGGTCTCGGCGGCGGATCAGCCGACGCGGGAGCGGTACTGCGGTGGGCCGGCTACGACGATGTCGAGTCGGCGGCCACGATCGGCGCGGATGTCGCCTTCTGCCTCGTGGGCGGGCGCGCCAGAGTCACCGGCATCGGGGAGCTGGTCGAACCGCTGCCCTACGAGGCGCGAACGTTCACCCTGCTCACGCCACCGTTCGGATGCTCCACCCCGGCGGTGTACGCGGCATGGGACGCGATGGGCGGGCCGAGGGGCGACAACGGCAATGATCTCGAAGCTGCAGCCCTTCAGGTGGCTCCCGAGCTGGCCCGATGGCGCGATGAACTCGCGGCCGCAACCGGCCGACGTCCCTGTCTCGCGGGGAGCGGAAGTACCTGGTTTGTCGAGGGAGCATTCCCAGGCCCGGGACGCGTCGTGGCGTCGACCGTGCCTGCGTCCTGACGGACGCCAGCGCTTACTTGCGCTGGTGGCGAGTCCTTCGCAGCATCTTCTTGTGCTTCTTCTTGCGCATGCGCTTGCGGCGCTTCTTGATCAATGATCCCACGGCAGGCGACGCTACCGCCATAAGGGACCGGAGCCACCTGTCGAACGGGAATCGGCGATCCTGAGGTTTCTGACCGGTTGGTGTAATCGCGAGCCGAGGTCGGCGTTGTAACGGGTGAATCATCCGAACCCGAGAAGAAGGACCACCCGTGCCCTCACCCCGAATCCCCCGTCGTCGAAGCCGTCCGGTCGGCCCAACGCCTCGGCTGCGTCGACGCCGCGGCGTCATCGTGTTTGCGGCGATGCTCGCCCTCGTCGTGGCCGTTCCGGCGACCGTTGCCTCGGCCGCCACCGGACACCCGACCAGGATGACACGAACGCAGACAGTCGATGTCCTCGGGATCGATGACGAGATCCCGGTCACGGTGAAGCTCGGATGCCGAGGGCACGTCGAGAACGGAGAGGGAGCGGTCGGGTGTCACTGGCGTTCCATCGATGACCGGGCCGTCGCCTCCTGGCAGCTGCGGAACCTCCAGGTTCGACCCGAGGCCGGCGTGCGCAACCTCGTCGCCGAGTTGGGACCGGATGCCGAGGGCTATCGCGACACGAATGTCGTGGTCCCGGCTGCGTACGTCTACGCAGTGCTCGCACTCGACGCGGACGGCGAGATCATCGGCCGCAGCCGAGTCGCGGCAGCGGTGCTCCATGAGCGGACCCCGCATCTCGAACCGCTTCATCTCGGGTGTGCGGGTCATCGCACCGAGGTCGATCGGGCCGAGCTCGATGCGGTTGTGCCCGATCTCGCCGTCTGGGTGACCTGTGAGTGGCGGCCCGCGACGTCTGACACTGCGGCCGGCTACGTGGTGTGGCGCAATGTCGACGGCGGTGAACGCGAGGCGATCGCCCGTACCGGTCTCGACCAGACTGCCATCCGTGATGACGATGTCTCGCCCGGCCACCGCTATCGGTACGTGATTCAAGCGGTCGACGCCGACGGGAACACCGTCGGGCGCAGCCGCATGGTGATGGTCGCGTTCCGGCCCTACGATCGGGTGGTCGATCCCGAACGAGATGAGGTGCGAGACCGTGAGGCGGATCGGCCCGTCGAGCCCGAGACCGACGTGCGACCGCACGACGACGTGCGACCGGTTCACGATGTCGACGCTCGACCGGTCCGTGATGCCGATGCTCCCCGTGAGCGCGATGTCTCCCGGGACCGCTGAGCTCTGAGGCGGCGGCCCATGCGCACCTGCCACGCGCTCGGCCCGCTCGTGCACGAGCATGGGTGGCAGTGCGCGGCCGTCCGTCATCCCCTGACCCCGCCGCTGAGCGGCAACTCGCCGAGGAGTCGCGCCACGATGCCGATGCGTTCGCAGACCTCTATCGCCTCTACGTCGATCGGGTCTTCACATTCATCCATCGACGGTGTGGTTCCCGCGAACTCGCCGAGGATCTCACCGCCGTCACGTTCGAGAAGGCGCTTGCCGGCATCGACGGCTTCACGTGGCGACGGGGCGGTATCGCCCCGTGGCTCTTCCGGATCGCCGCGAACCAACTCACCGATCACTATCGCCGAAGTGCCCGCCGGGGTGGCGACCGCGGCCAGCGAGCCATCGACCGGCTTCATGACCGAGTGGCGGTCGACGACATCGATCGCCTCGACGCCGAGCGCGACGCCGACCGGCTCCGAGCAGCACTCGACACCCTCAACCCCCGCTATCAGCGGGCATTGTCCCTTCGCCACCTTGCCGAGCTCGACCAGGCGGATGCTGCCGCGGCGATGGGCCTGGCGAAACCGGCATTCGCCGTCCTGCTCCACCGGGCGACCGCCGCTCTGCAGCGTGAGCTGGAGAACGACTGGGAGGAGGACCGATGAGCAGCGGTGAGTTCGACCCGGACGACCCGCTCGCCGTGCTGCGTGGGTCCGCCTCCACTGCCGACGATCGTTTCGTCGATCAGCTCGAAGCGCGGCTCCGGGTCCAGCACGCGGCAGCGCATCACCCCGACCGCCAGCCGCTGTGGCGACGGGTCGCCGTGCTCGCGCCGACGATGGTGGTGCTGTTCGTGATCGCCTCCTTCGTCTTCGTCGCCCGTGATCAGAGTCCGTCGGCCGCCCTCGTGCTGACCGACTCGGAGAACGTGACCGTCCATCTTCTCGACGGCACGTCGATCGACGACCCTGCCGACGGGTTCGAGCTGACGGAGGGTGTCACGCTGGAGATCCACGACGGTGGCATGGCCACGATCGACGACATCACGGTCGATGTTGCGGCCATCCTGGTCGTCCGCGATGGCGAACTCGTCACCGATGCGGTCGTCACGACCACGACCGACGCAGCCGAGGAGCCTGACGAACCTGATCGTGCTGACGAGGACGTGATGGACGATCGCTCCGACCCGGACGAGGAGGCGGTTGATCGGCGAGATGAGGAGATCGATGTCGACTCGCCCCCCGAGGTCGACGACCGGGTGGACACCGAACCCGTGCGCCAAGACGAGCCCGGGCCGAAGCCGACCGTGCGCCCCCGACCCGAAGAGGAGCCGGATCGGGACGATTCGCCCGTCGAGCCACCGGCGCCCATCGACGCGCCGGCGGTGGAGATCGGCCTGCGACTACGTGCGGTGGACGGGGGTGTTCGGATCAGCTGGTTCGTCCGCGGCGCCGATGATTCGTGGACCGTCGCCGTCATCCGCCGTGAGGGACGAGGGGAGGGCGATGACGCATCGACGGTCAGTGAACTGCTGGCCATCGCTGATGTGACCCTGGTCGCGGATGCCCGCCAGCCCAGCGAGGGCCACGTCGTCGACGACGTTCCGGTCGGTGACGGTCCGGTTCGCTATCGAGTCCTGGTCGTCGACACCGGTGGTGGCATCGTCGCGTCCAGCCCGTCTCAGTCCCTGCGCCGCTGAACGGAGCGAACGACCGGCCCCGCTCCGGTGCCGCCCGCCGGTAACGAGTCTGCGCGGCCTGTTCCGCCCGCTACGGTGGCGGCATAGTGGCCCGTAGTTCAGTTGGTAGAACACCGGACTTTGACTCCGGATGTCGCAGGTTCGAGCCCTGCCGGGCCAGCCATGCAGAGTGACGACAGTGCGCACTGAAGACACAGACGAGCGTTCCCTGAACGTCGTGGTGCTCGCTGCCGAGGAGAGCGGCCAGATGCGGTCGAGTCGGCCGAAGCCGCTCCACCGGCTATGCGGACGCCCGATGGTGCGCTACGTGCTGGACGGCGTCGAGTCGCTCAGTCCGACCCGTGTCGTCGTGGTCGTCGCCAAGGGCGCCGAGCGTGTGACGCGGGAGGTGTCGGGCACCAAGCCCGTCACCGACATCGTCGAGCAGGTTCGTCGCAGCGGCCGCGCCGCTGGAGTCCTGGCCGGCCTTTCGGTGCTCGATGACGATTTCGACAGTGATGCCGATCTGGTGGTCGTGTCCGCCGACGTGCCGCTCGTCGGCTCGGCCGACCTCGGTCGGCTCGTCGCGCAGCACCGCTCGACCGGAGCGGCCGCCACGGTGATGACCGCGGACGGTCGAGATCTGCCTGCCCTCGTGAATCATGGCCGCGTCATCCGCGGCGGGCGTGACGAATCGATCCAGCGAGTGACCGACGCCGCCGATCTGGTCGGCGACGAACTTCTCATCAACGAGGTCGCCACCGACATCTGGTGTGTCCGCCAGTCCCTGTTGGCGGCGGCGCTCCGGCGGGTACAGCCCGATCGGGACGGTGAGGTGGCGATCGCCGGAATCATCGAGGTTCTGGCGGCTACAGGTCATCCCGTCCATGCCAGCCGTGCCGACCATGCGTCCGATGTCGTGGGGATCAATGACCGCGTCGAACTGGCCGACGCGGAAGCGGAGCTCCGTCGACGAACGAACCGGGCATGGCTGGAGCGTGGCGTCACCATGCTCGACCCGGCCCGCACGTACATCGACGCCACGGTCGAACTCGCCCCCGATGTCACCTTGTTCCCCGGAGTGATCCTGCAGGGAAGCACGTCGGTGGGAGAGGGTTCTGAGATCGGTCCCGACACACGTTTGGTCGACACCCGCGTCGGTCCGGGGTGCCGTGTCGAGAAGACGATGGCGGAGCGATCGGTCATCGGTCCCGACTGTCACGTGGGTCCTTTCGCAGTTCTTTCGGAAGGATCCGAGCTGACTGCCGCGACTGTGACCGGACCGTTCTATGCTCCGAGTGCGGGTGGCCACTGACCAACTTTTTCGGCCGCCGATGGGGTCCTGATGTATCTGCCGAACCACAAGAAGCTCCACGTCGTCGCCGGGAGGGCCACGCAGGAACTGGCTACGGCGATCTGCCACGAACTGGGGGTGAAACTGGGTTCGCCCAACATCGAGGAGTTCGCCAACGGCGAGATCCATGTGAAGTACGGCGAGTCCATCCGTGGCTCCGACGTCTTCATCGTGCAGACCCATGCCGAGTGGGAAGGTCGGTCGATCAACGACTCGATCATGGAGCACCTGATCATGGTCGACGCCGCCAAGCGTGCCTCGGCCAAGCGGATCACGGTGGTGGCGCCGTTCTACGGATACAGCCGCCAGGACCGCAAGGCTTCGGGCCGTGAGCCGATCACGGCTCGACTCCTCGCCGACCTCTTCCTTGCGGCCGGAGCCGATCGCCTGGTGTCGGTCGATTTGCACTCCGGTCAGATCCAAGGGTTCTTCGACGGCCCGGTCGATCACCTCACCGCCATGCCGGTGCTCATCGACTGGCTCTCGGATCTCGGCGACGACGACATGGTGATCGTGTCGCCGGATGCCGGCCGGATGAAGGTCGCCGAGCGCTACACGAACCTCCTGAACGCCGACCTCGCGTACGTGCACAAGCGCCGCTCGACCGAGGAGAAGAACGCGGTCGAGGCCAAGGAGATCATCGGCCACGTCGAAGGTCGCACGTGTGTGCTGATCGACGACATGATCGACACCGGCGGCACGATCTGCGCGGCCGCCGAGCTGCTCCACGACTACAAGGCCAAGCGGATCATCATCGCCACCACACATGGTGTGTTCTCGGGGCCGGCGATCGACCGGCTGAAGAACGCGCCGGTCGAGACGGTGTTGATCACCGACACGCTCCCGTTGCCGAGCGAGAAGCAGGCCGACAAGATCGAGGTTCTTTCGGTCGCGCCGATCATCGCCCGAGCCATCTCCGCGGTTTTCGAGGACACTTCCGTCAGCGAGATCTTTGGCGGCAACCACCTCGCCTAACGCACACCTGGGACAGACCCCAGCGTGCGTTAGCGGCGGGCGGAACAGGGCTGGCGCGCCGCTAACCTTGTCCGAATGTCAGAACTCCAGCTGAGCGTTGAAACCGGCCGTAAGGGCGGCACCCGTCCAGCCCGTAGATTGCGTCGCGAGGGCAAGATCCCCGCGGTCGTCTATGGACTTGAGGCGGATCCCGTCCCGGTCGCCATCGAGTGGCCCGCACTGCGTGCGGCCCTCACCACCGATGCGGGCCTCAACGCCCTCATCACCTTGAACATCGACGGCGAGGATCATCTCACCGTCATCAAGGATCTCCAGCGTCACCCCGTGCGTCGCGACGTGATCCACCTCGACTTCATGCGGATTCGCGCTGACCAGGAGATCGAGGTCAACATCCCGATCAGCCTGACGGGTGAAGCCCTCGAGGTCACGCGCGCCGACGGCATGGTCGATCAGACCATGTACGAGCTCGTCATCCTCACGAAGCCTGGAAACGTGCCCGACGAGATCCTCGTCGATATCACCAACCTGCAACTCGGCGAGTCGATCAAGGTCGGCGACGTGGAGCTTCCTGCCGGGGCCACCGCGGTCGCCGATGCGGACGACGCCATCGCCATCTCGCTCATCACCCGTTCGACCCGTGAGGCCATGGCGCGTGACGCTGCGGCCGAAGCCGGCCTCGAAGAGGGTGGCGAGGCCGAGGCAGCCGACGATGACGGCGACGGCGACGGCGACGGCGACAGCGAAGACTGACGTTTCGTACCTGGCTCGCCATGGTTCGACGTTCCCGAGAGGATCGGACGGGCTCGCCCGCCGACCTTCTGGTGGTCGGACTCGGCAACCCCGGTGAGGAATACGCCCAGACGCGCCACAACGCGGGTGTCTGGGTGATCGATGAGCTCGTCCGCCGTCATGGCGGGCGGCTTCGTCGCGGTCGGCGGGACTTCGCCGCGGTCGACGAGCTCCGGATCGGGTCCCATCGGGTTGCCGTGGCCGTCCCCAGCACATACATGAATGAGTCGGGCAAGGCGGTCGCGCCGCTCGTGCGGCGCTTCGGTATCGAGGATCTCTCGCGGCTCGTCATCGTCCACGACGAACTCGACCTTCCCGTCGGCCGTTTGAAGGTGAAGCTCGGCGGTGGCCTGGCCGGCAACAACGGGCTCAAGTCGGTCCGGGCAAGCCTTCGCAGCGATGCCTTCGCCCGCATCCGGATCGGCGTCGGGAAGCCGGAGCCGGGCACCATGCGCGGCGCCGACTATGTGCTGAAGCGTCCGGCTCGTCGCGAACGACCTGAGCTCGACCGCATCGTCGGCGAAGCCGCTGACGCGGTGGAGTATCTCGCCGGCAGCGACATCGAATCGACGATGAATCGATTCAACGGTGGCTAGAGCCCCCTTCGCCGCACTCCGCGGCGCTCTCAGCGATGAGCCGGCGGTCCAGGCGGCGCTGGCGTCACGCAACCCGGTACTGGCTGTGCCGGACGCGGCTCGTGCGCTGGTGCTCAGTGCCATCTCTGACGCGTCTGAGCGCACACCGGTCCTCGTCGCCACCTCCTCACAGGCCGAAGCCGAGCGCATCGCCGCCGATGCGGCCATGGTGCTCGGAACCGATGCCGTCGCTTTGTTTCCGGCATGGGAGACCCTGCCGTTCGAGCGGGTCAGTCCGGGTATCGAGACGATGGGACGTCGCCTTGAAGTGCTGCACCGGCTTCAGACCGATTCGCCGCCCGCAATGGTGGTGACGCCGGCCAGGTCGCTGATCCAGCGGCTGGACCCCAACGCGGCAACCGCACCCGTGGTCGTCCGACCCGGTGATGTGCTCGACCCGACCTCGCTCGTCGAGGAATTGATCGCGATGGGCTACCACCGCGAGGCCCAGGTCGAGCATCGCGGTGAGCTCGCCGTTCGGGGCTCGATCGTCGACGTCTTCCCGAGCACGGCCGACGGCCCGATTCGCATCGATCTGTGGGGCGACGAGGTAGACCGTCTCACCGAGTTCTCTGTCGCCGATCAGCGCTCGAACGAGGATGTGCCCTTGGTCGAGATCTATCCGTGTCGCGAGTTCCGCCCGGACGAGGAGCATCGCGAACGCGCGGCGGAGCTGGTGGCCGAGGAACCCTGGGGGCGTGAGCAATGGGACCGGATCTCCGATGGTCAGCTCTTCGACGGCATGGAGTCATGGCTGCCGTGGCTCATCGATGAACACCTCGTCCTGCCCGACCTGATCCCGGCCGACGGGTTGATCGTGTTGGTGGAACCCCGCCGCATCCGTGACCGTGCGGCCGAGATTCTCGCCGAGGAGGCCGACCTCGCGTCGTCGCTCGCACGCACGTGGGACGTCGATGCCGACTCGGTTCATCGACTCCACGTCGAGTTCGATCGCCTGTTGACGGAGACGGAAGCCCCCACGTGGAACGTCCTGGCCACCGCCGACGGCCCCGACACCCCGGTGGTGGCCGCGTCGGCGTGGGAACCCGTGGTCGGCGACATCGAGCCGACCATCTCCCAGATGCAGGGCCTGCTCGCCGAGGGGTACCGAGTCGTGGTGGCAGCCGACGGCACCGCCAGCGCGGCCCGGCTCGAACAACTCCTCTCGGAGCGGGGACTCGCGCTGGGCCTGGTCGACGGCCCGTTGACCGAGACCAGCCCGGCCGCGGCGGTCGTCGTGGCGCCGATCGATCGCGGTGCGGTCCTTCCCGCCGTGAAGCTCGCCGTGCTGGCGGAATCCGACCTCACCGGCCGTCGCCGCACCCACCGGCGGGCTCGCCGGCGCAAGCGCGATGCCCAGCGGTTCTTCGAGGATCTCCGTGAGGGGTCGTTCGTCGTGCATCACCAGCACGGTGTCGCCCGCTTCGGGGGCATGGTCACGCGCGCCATCGGCGGCAATGAACGCGACTATCTCCTGCTCGAGTACCGAGGTGGCGACAAGCTCTACGTCCCGTCGGACCAGATCGAGTCGGTGCGGCACTACACCGGCGGCGACACGCCGAGTCTCTCGAAGATGGGTGGGGCCGACTGGCACACGGCGAAGGCCAGGGTTCGCAGCGCCGTTCAGGAGATCGCCCAGGAACTCGTGGTGCTGTACCAGCGTCGAGTCACGTCGACGGGCCACGCGTTCGAGCCCGACACACCCTGGCAGAGCGAGTTCGAGGGCACGTTCCCGTTCCAGGAGACACCTGACCAGCTTCACGCAATCATCGACGTGAAAAACGACATGGAACTCGAGTCGCCAATGGACCGACTGGTGGTCGGCGACGTCGGGTTCGGCAAGACCGAGGTGGCCATGCGCGCCGCCTTCAAGGCGATCCAGAGCGGGAAGCAGGTGGCCATTCTCGTGCCGACCACCCTGCTCGCTCAGCAGCACTACTCCACGTTCACCGAGCGCATGGCCCCGTACCCGATCCGGGTCGAGGTCCTCAGCCGGTTCCTCACCAACGCCCAGGCGAAGAAGGTGGTGCAGGCGGTGACCGACGGTGAGGTCGACCTCATCATCGGTACCCACCGGTTGCTGTCCGCCGACATCACGTTCAAGGACCTCGGCCTGTTGGTCGTCGATGAGGAACAGCGGTTCGGGGTCAGCCACAAAGAGCAAATCAAGCAGTTGCGTCACGACGTCGACGTCCTCACGCTCACGGCCACGCCGATCCCGCGCACGATGGAGATGAGCCTCACCGGCATCCGCGACATGTCGCTTCTCAACACGCCGCCGGCGGACCGTCAGCCGATCCTCACCTATGTCGGGGAGTACGAGGAGCGAGCGGTCGCCGAAGCGATCCGTCGTGAGTTGCTCCGGGAGGGGCAGGTCTTCTTCGTGCACAATCGGGTGCAGGACATCGAGCATGTGGCTGCGAACCTGCACGACCTGGTCCCCGAAGCGCGCATCGCGATCGCCCACGGCCAGATGGACGAAGGCACGCTCGAGCGGGTGGTCATCGACTTCTGGGAAGGCAAGTACGACGTGCTCGTCTGCACGACGATCATCGAGTCGGGCATCGACATGCCCACGGTCAACACCCTGATCGCCGACCGGGCGGACCTACTCGGCCTTGGTCAGCTCCATCAGCTTCGTGGTCGCGTCGGCCGCGCCGGTTCGCGCGCCTACGCCTATCTGTTCCACCCCGTGGACCGAGTCTTGAGCGAAGAGGCCTACGAGCGCCTGAAGACGATCGGCGAGGCGACCGAACTCGGTTCCGGATTCCGCATCGCGATGCGCGACCTCGAGATTCGTGGCGCAGGCAATCTGTTGGGCACCGGCCAGTCCGGACACATCGCGGCGGTGGGGTACGACCTGTACTGCCAGATGGTCACCGAGGCGGTCGCCGAACTCAAGGGCGAAACCGTGCCGGACCCGGTCGAGATCGCCATCGAGGTGCCCGGTGACGCCCATCTTCCCGACAACTATGTCCTCAAGGAGACAAACCGGCTCGAGGCCTACCGGCGCCTCGCATCCATCGAGACGCTCGAGGCGCTCGAGGACGTTCGCGCCGAGTGGCTCGACCGTTTCGGGCCGATCCCTCCGGCGGCCGAGGCGTTGCTTCAGGTCGGCCGACTCCGTGTCGAGTGCGTTCGCAGTGGTGTCCGTGAGATCACCGTCACCAAGGGTCCGGGGTTCGGTGGGCCCGACCATGTGGCCAAGCTCACTCCGGTCACGCTGCCTGACAGCCGCCAGGTTCGCATGCAGCGGCTGTACTCGGGCAAGGGAGCGGGCAACGCGGCCATCTACAAGGAGATGGTGAATGAGCTCCACCTGCCTCTTCGCAAGAAGGAAGGGGCGGTCGTGGACCAGTTGGTGAAGATCATGGCCGACCTCCTGCCCGATATCGCCGATAACCTGCAGCCTTCGTGAACGACGTTTCTGAATCTCCTGCCGCCCGCGCTGCACGCGAACAGGCCGCGAAGACCTCGCCACTCCTGCTCCTGGTGCCCGCGATCATCGCGATCGTGGTGGCTGCGGTCATCGCGCTGGCGTTCACCAGGGACGACGACGCCGAGACGGTTGACGCCTCTGACCCGGCCGACACCACCGGTATCGAGGACGATGAGGAGTCCATCGCAGCCGACGATCCGGCTGCGGCTCCGGCCCCGACGGTCGATCCCGCGTCGATCCCTGACATCGCCGCCAGCTTCCGGGGTGTCGACCTGTCGGGCGAGGAACTCCTCGCACGGGCCACGACGCCGAACGGACTCGCCCCGAGCCCTCAGGCGCTTGCCGACCAGGTCACGACATGGCTCCTGGTCCAGGCGGTCACCGACGTTCTCACCGAGCGCGGGGATGCGGTCTCCGACATCGACATCGCCGAGGCCGAGGCGTCGGCGGAGTCGCTCGGCATTCAGCCGGGCACCATCGCCTATGACGCCGCCCTCGAGCTCCAGGCGCTCATCAATGCGCTGAACGATTTTGCACAGGACAACGCCACCGTCGGTGAGAGCTCGATCGAGCTCATCTGCTCGAGCCACATCCTGCTGGCGACTGAGGAGGAGGCGTTCGCCGCGATCGATCGCATCGAGGCCGGCGATGAGTTCGCCACGGTCGCCATGGAGGTTTCGACCGGCCCGAGCGGGCCTGCCGGCGGCGAACTCGGCTGTGTCGACACCACCACGTTCGTCGCCGAGTACGTCGACGGCGCGAGGGAAAACGGCGTCGGCGTCACCGAACCCGTCGAGTCACAGTTCGGCTTCCACGTCATCGACGTCCGCTACCTCGGGCCCTTGGCCGAGGACGTCGATCCGTCGATGACCCCGGAGCTCTTCGCCAACCTCGCTGAAGGCGAACAGCGCGCTGCGGAAGCAGCGTTGTTCGACGAGATCGTGGCGCAGGCGTCCGAAGCGGTCTCGGTCGAGCACTTCATCGACCCGACGATCGGGATCTGGATCTTCCCTCCCGGCTCCGTCCAGGCACCGCCCGTCGTCGGCTGATCCCGTCGGATGGCCGGTCGTCTGACCATCGTCGGTCTCGGTCCTGGGGACGATCAACTCCTCACGCCCCAGACCCGCGCGGCGATTGCTGCGGCGGACGTCGCTTTCCTTCGAACGAACCGGCACCCGGCCGCGTCCGCGCTCGGCGACGTTCCCTCCTTCGACGAGATCTATGAACGGGCGGACACCTTCGATGCCGTCTACCGGGAGATCGTCGAGCGCCTGATCGCGGCGACCGAAGCCGGTGACGTGCTCTACGCCGTCCCGGGTTCGCCGCTGGTCCTCGAACGGACCGTCGAACTCCTTCGTGCCGCCGGTGATACCGGCCGAATCGACCTCGAGATACTGCCGGCGATGTCGTTTCTGGACGCGGCATGGGCGGCGCTTCGAATCGACCCGGTCGAGGAGGGAGTTCGTCTCGTCGACGGCCACCGCTTCGCCATCGCCGCGGCCGGGCAGACCGGTCCCCTGCTCGTTGCGCATTGTCACGCGGCCCACATCCTCAGCGACATCAAGCTGGCGGTGGAGGACCCACCGTCATCGGTCATCGTCCTGCAGCGATTGGGTCTGGTCGACGAGAAGGTGTTCGAGGTCGCTTGGAGTGATCTCGACCGCGAGGTGGACGCCGATCACCTGACATCGATCTACATACCCGAGTTGGCGGCTCCCGTTGCGGCGGAGTTCGCCCGCTTCGAGGAGCTCGTGCGGGTACTGCGGGAGCAGTGCCCATGGGATCAGGAGCAGACCCACGCGTCGCTGCGCCGACACCTGCTCGAAGAGACCCACGAGACCATCGAAGCTCTCGACGCTCGTGCCGCGCTCAGCGACGACGAATTCGATGCTGACCTCGACGAACACCTGGCCGAGGAGCTGGGTGATCTCCTCTACCAGATCTTCTTCCACGCCCGCCTCGGTGCGGAACGAGGCTCGTTCACCGTTGCCGACGTCGCCCGGGGCTGCCACGACAAGCTCGTGTACCGCCATCCCCATGTCTTCGCGCCCGACGGCGGTGATCTCGTCGAAGCGGACGACTCCGGAAGCGTCGTGCGCAACTGGGAGCAGCTGAAGGCACAGGAGAAGGAACGGGAGTCAGCGATGGATGGAATCCCACCTTCGCTGCCGGCGCTGATGTTGGCCCTGAAGATCCAGAAGCGGGCCGCGTCGACCGGCTTCGACTGGGATGGTGGTCCCGAGGTCGCCTATGTCGATGTCGAGGACGAACTGGCCGAGGTCCGCGAGGATCCGAGCGAGCACGAGGTCGGGGACCTGTTGTTCGCCGCCGTGCAGGTGGCGCGTCGGCTTGACCATGATCCGGAGGCTGCACTGCGCGAAGCGGCGCACCGATTCGCCCGACGGTTCCGATTGGTCGAGCAGGATGCTGACAATCTGGGTATTGATCTCTCGTCCGCCCCTGAGGCAGAGTTGACCACGCTGTGGGCGGCAGCGAAGCGGGTCGCGGGATAGTCGCGGTCGGGTATCGCGCGGATCGCGCGCCCTCCATCACCCTTCGCGCGAGGCACACTAGCCTTGCGCACCAACCCAGGAATCGCAGGAGCCTCAGTGAGCATCATCGAACGAGTCCACGGCCGCGAGGTCTTCGATTCCCGTGGCAATCCGACCGTCGAGGTCGAGATCGAACTCGACAGCGGTGCCACGGGGCGCGCGATGGTTCCGTCGGGGGCATCGACGGGTGCGTTCGAGGCCGTCGAGCTTCGTGACGGTGGCGATCGTCTCGCCGGCAAGGGTGTGCTGACCGCCGTCGGGTTCGTCAACGGTGAGCTCGCCGACACGGTCGTCGGCCTCGATGCCATCGATCAGCGCAGCGTGGACGCCGAATTGATCTCCGCCGACGGCACCGACAACAAGGGAAGGGTCGGCGCCAACGCGATCCTCGGCATCTCGCTCGCAACCGCACGAGCGGCGGCTACGGAACTCGAGATTCCACTGTGGCGCCACGTCGGCGGGGCGAATGCCCACGTTCTCCCGGTGCCCATGATGAACGTCCTGAACGGTGGTGAGCACGCGGACAACAGCGTGGACTACCAGGAGTTCATGTTCATGCCGGTGGGCGCCGCGTCGTTCACCGAGGCGATGCGTTGGGGTACGGAGGCCTACCACGTCCTCAAGAAGGTGCTTCAGGAGAAGGGCATGTCGACGGCCGTCGGCGACGAAGGGGGCTTTGCCCCTGATCTCGGCTCCAACGAGGAGGCGCTCCAGCTGCTGGTGGACGCGATTGAACGCAGCGGTCGTGTGCCCGGCGAGGAGATCGCTCTGGCCATGGACGTGGCCTCGACGGAGTTCTTCAGCGGTGGCACGTACAACCTCGCGGCCGAGGGCCGCAGCCTTTCTCCGTCGGAGATGGTGGCCGAGTATGTCGGCCTGTGCGAGAAGTACCCCATCGTCTCGATCGAGGACGGCATGGACGAGGAGGACTGGGATGGCTGGGCCGAGCTCACCACCGCCCTCGGCGATCGGATTCAGCTCGTCGGTGATGACCTCTTCGTCACCAACACCGAGCGCTTGGCCCGCGGCATCGCCGTCGGCACGGCCAACTCCATTCTGATCAAGGTCAACCAGATCGGATCGCTCACCGAGACGCTGGAAGCGGTCGACCTCGCCACGAGGAGCTCCTACACATCGGTCATGTCGCATCGCAGCGGCGAGACCGAGGACACCACGATCGCGGACCTCGCCGTGGCCACCAACTGTGGCCAGATCAAGACCGGTGCGCCGGCACGCAGCGATCGTGTCGCCAAGTACAACCAGCTGCTTCGGATCGAGGAGCAGCTCGGTGAGGCCGCGGCCTACCGCGGTCAGTCGGCCCTCGCCGGTCGGAGGCCATGAGTCGCACCGCCAAGCCCCGCGGCGCTCCCAAGCGCAAGACGACGACGGCGGTCGGCCGCCGACCCGTCACGCGCACCGAACCGCCGCGTCCGATGAGATCCGGGCGGCTGGTGAGGTCAGCCTTGTTTGCGATCACGCTCGCCGCCGGAGCAGGCCTGGCGGCCTATCCGATCGGGGACTGGGTCGAGCAGCGCGACGAGATCTCTGGTGCTCGCCAGCGAAACGCGGACCTGCAGGCCGAGGTCGAACGCCTCGACGACGAGCTGGAGCGGATGACCGGTGACGAGGGCGTGGAGATTCGCGGTCTCTGCTTTGGCCCGTACGTGAGGCCCGGTGTCGAGACGTACACGGTTCCGGGTGTGAGCGGCTGTGTCGAACACGAAGACCCGACCGACGAAGCGGCTGACGGGTCAGCGGAGGAGGCTTCAGAGCCGTAGGCGCTACTGGAGCCGGATGTGTCGACGCGAAACCGGCGTCGACGTCACCACGTTCGACGTGGTGTCCCCGTACTGCCAGAGCCGTTCGCCGAGGTCGCCGATGTGTTCCACGTCGCGGAACCACGCCCGGATCACGTGGCTCTCGCTCCCGGTGACCCGGAGGCACTCGACGACTTCGGGCGCCGCTTCGGCGAGCTCATCGATCGAGCTCGCGTTCGTGCCCGATGACATCACGCGGATGATCGCCTGGATCGGGAAGCCCAGCGCGGCCTGATCGGTGACGATCGTGTAGCCGGTGATGACCCCGTCGCGCTCGAGACGTTTGACCCGATCTGCCACCGCCGGTGCGGAGAGTCCGACCAGATCACCCAGTTCTCGGTAGGAGATGCGGGCGTTCGCCTTGAGCTCGGAGAGGATCTGCAACGTGATGTCGTCGAACATGTGCATGAGTCTATTTGGAAGCAGAGGTGAAACTCGACAATCACCTTGTGAATCGTCGCTCAACTGTGGATTCGATCGAAAGATCAACGGGATCGAAGGTCGTGTTCCCCGTATCGTGAGAGCCATGAACGCAAGCCGCATCTCCCCCAATCTCGACCGGTTGCTCAGCGCTTGGAACGCCCACCACGAACTGCGGCGCTCCGGTGCCGATGTCCGTGAACTGGCCGAGTCCCGCCATCATCTCGATCGCATCCGTCTCGGGATCGTTTGAGAACAGGTCCCAGGGTTACCCTGGGGCCTGTGAAGGAACTCTTCGACGACTTCAACCGCTGGAGCGCGGCCGGCGACCGGTTCGCGGTTGCCCGTGTCGTCGATCTCGAAGGATCTGGGCCGCGCCTTCCCGGCGCGGCCATGGCCGTCACCGAGTCGAGTGATGTGATCGGCTCCGTCTCCGGCGGCTGCGTCGAAGGCGCCGTTGTGATCGAGTCGCTCGATGTGCTCGAGAACGACTCGCATCGGATCGTCACGTTCGGATTCAGCGATGACGAGGCGTTCGCGGTGGGACTCACCTGCGGTGGCACGATCCACCTCTTCCTCGAGGCGTTCGATGCCGGCGAGTGGTACACGCACCTCCAGGCCGACATCGCCGCTGGGTCCCCGGTCGCACTTGCCACGGTGATCGAGGGACCGGGAGCCGGCAACAAACTGCTGCTGCGAGCCGATGTCACCGGACCCGCGGCGGTCGGCACGCTCGGCAACGCCGACCTCGATCGAGTCGTCGATCGGGATGCCCGAGGTGAGCTCGCGGCCGGGCGCACCGGCATCCGTCACTACGGCGAACACGGCGAGGCGCGTGAGGGCGTCGTGTCCGTGTTCATCGAGAGCTTTGCTCCGCCGCCCAAGATGCTCATCTTCGGTGCCGTCGACTTCACCGCGGCGCTCGGCCGTGTCGCCAAGGTGCTCGGCTATCGCGTCACGGTCTGCGACGCTCGAGAAGTCTTCGCCACCCGGGCCCGCTTCCCCATGGCCGACGATCTCGAGGTCGATTGGCCCGATCGCATTCTCGACCGCCTCGGTCCGGACCTCGGCCCTCGAGACGCCATCTGCATTCTAACCCACGACGCCAAGTTCGACATTCCTGCCGTGGTCGGCTCTTTGGCCACTGATGTCGGCTACATCGGCGTCATGGGTAGCCGGCGTACCCACGATGACCGCACCCAGCGCCTGATCGATGCGGGCGTCGACCGGGAGGGCCTCGATCGTCTCCACTCACCGATCGGGCTCGACATCGGCGCTCGTACCCCCGAAGAGACGGCGATCTCCATCACCGCCGAGATCATCACGCGTCGCACCGGCCGCGAAGCTCGAGCCCTCAAGATCACCGACGGCCCGATCCACGACTGAGAAAGCACGCTGGGGACAGACCCCATCGTGCTTTCTCGTGGTCACCGTCAGGCGCCGGGCGCTGGTGGTGGCGACGGCGCCTGACCCGGCTGGGCTGCGCGCACGTGGAAACTCTGGCGCCAGTCGAGGTGGGTGACGCCGTCGATCGCGAGCTGCCAGGTGTAGCTCTTGCCGGGCTGAACCGGCAGTGTCGGGAACGTGATGGCCAGCGGCACCGAGAGAGGAGTGCCGGGCTTGAGACCGGCGGGGCGCCCTGCCTCGAAGCGGCCGTGAACCACCAGCGCCTGCTCACGCACAGAAACCGGGTGACCGTCCTCGTCGAGGAGGTCGAGACGCCATTGATGGGCGACGTTGGCGCGATCCCACGGAACCTCGATTCGGATCGCCACGCCGAGCGGCTGAGGCCGGGGGCCGATGACGGTGAGCCCGCCGCCGAGGATGTAGAGCTTGCGGTCCGCCACCTGAGCCGAGTCGGCGAGGAGCATCGTGACTCGAAGCGTGGGCGGAGCAGCGGGGGCTGCGCCCGACGGTCCGAGCGATTCCGGTTCCATGGATCGCACCCTAGGCGCATCGATGGCGATTCGGCGGGCCAGACTGTGGGGATGCAACCTCAGCCCCACCAGCCCCGTTCGACTGTGGCCGCGGTCATCCTCGCGGCCGGGGCCGGTACCCGTTTCGCCGGCGACGATCACAAGCTGCTGACCCTCGTCGACGGCAAGACGATTCTGCGGCACTCGATCGATGCCGCGCTTGCCGCCGAGCTCGACGAGGTGATCGTGGTGAGCGGAGCGGTCGACCTCGTCGACGAGGTTCCCGACGAGGTCACCCTGATCCACAACGAACGATGGGAGGACGGCCAGGCCACCTCGCTTCAGGCCGCCGTCGGCTACGCCGATTCGCGGGGACACGCGGCGGTCGTCGTCGGACTCGGCGACTCGCCCGGGATCTCGGCCGAGACATGGCGCAAGGTGGCCGATGTGCCCAATGATCTCGCGATGGCCCGATTCGACGGCGAGCTCCGTCCCCCGACCCGCCTGAGCGCGGCGATGTGGGCGAGCCTCCCGGTCACGGGCGACGAGGGTGCTCGCGCTCTGATTCGGCACCGTCCCGATCAGGTCCGCCCGGTGCCGATCGATGACGAGTTCGGCGACAATCCCACGGACATCGACACTCTCGAGGACCTCCGTCGATGGAGCTGACCGACAGCTTCGGTGTCGCACTCGCGGTCGACGATGCATGGGAGCTGCTGAACGACGTCGAACGCATCGCGCCGTGTGTGCCGGGGGCCCAGCTCACCGAACGAGTCGGCGACGAGTACCGGGGCATGCTCAGGGTGCGGCTCGGCGCGCTCTCCGCCGAGTACACCGGAATCGCGACGTTCGACCCTGACGAGGAGCGGCGCCGCATCGTGATCCGAGCCGAAGGAGATGGTGCCCAAGGGGAGGCGGAGGCCCGTATCACGGCCACGCTCGAGCCCGTCTCGGCGGTCACCACGCAGGTCAACGTCGATGCCACGATCGAGATCGGGGGTCGGGTCGCCCAGATCGGAGGCCGACTCCTCCCTGGTATGAGCGAGGCGCTGACCGCGCAGTTCGCCGAGAATCTCACCGCCGTCATCGCGGGGGTCGATCCCAACCCGTTCCACCAACCGTCCGACGTCGACATGCCCGAGCCCGAAGCCCTCGATCTTCTCGATGCCGCTCGTCCATCGCTCGTTCGGCGCATCGGCTCGTTGGGCGCTGCCGCGCTCGTCCTGGCTCTCCTTCGCTGGGCATGGAGCCGGCGATGACCCCGCCGTTGACCGACGCCGACCGCGAGCGGGTCGAGGAACTCCTGGGGCGTCCACCAGGCGGCGCGTTCGAGATCGTCGTCCGCAATGCCGAGGGTGATCCTGTCGTCCTGCGGAATGCGCCGATCCTCGACTCCGGCCGCCCGATGCCCACGTTGTACTGGCTGTGTGGTTCACAGGAACGCAAGGACGTGGGCCGTCTCGAATCCGAAGGCGGAGTGCGGGCGGCGGAGGCCGCGATCGATCCCGACGAGATCGCCGACGCCCATCGTCGCTATGGCGCTGAACGTGACGCCGAGATACCCGCCGGGCACACCGGTCCGCGTCCGTCTAACGGGGTTGGCGGCACTCGACGCGGCGTGAAGTGCCTGCACGCCCACTATGGCTGGTATCTCGCCGGGGGCGATGATCCGGTCGGCCGCTGGGTGGCGGGACAGCTGGCCGCCCGTGAGGCGGCGGAGGACGGATCGTGACGACACCGGTGGCGGCGATCGACCTCGGCACGAACTCGACCAGGCTGCTGGTGCACGATGGCACAGACACGGTCGAGCGGCTGATGACGATCACGCGGCTCGGGCAAGACGTCGACGCGGGTGGGCGCCTCGTCGACGAAGCGGTCGGGCGGGTCATCGCCTGTCTGCGCGACTACCGCACCGTCATGGACGAACACGGTGTCGAGCCGGGTCGGGTGCGCGCCGCAGCGACATCGGCGTGCCGTGACGCCTCCAACCGCGAAGACTTCTTCGATCAGGTCGAAGCCGTCATCGGGGCTCGACCCGAACTGCTGTCCGGCATGGAGGAAGGACAGCTGTCGTTCCAGGGAGCGACTGCCGATCTCGATCCATCCGATGGCCCCTTCCTGATCGCCGACATCGGTGGCGGGTCGACCGAGTTCGCGTATGGCACCACCGAGGCCGAGGCGGCGCTGTCACTCGACATCGGGTGTGTGCGGCTCACGGAGAAGTACATCGAGAACGACCCGCCCCGCCCCGAGGAACTCGTGGCATGTCTGTCGATCACCGAACTGCACCTCGATGACGTGGCTCGCGAAATCCCCCAGTCGTTCCACGCCAAGACCTTCGTCGGGCTCGCCGGCACGGTTTCCGCCGCGGCCGCGGTGGAGATCGGCCTGGCCGAGTACGACCGCGACCAGGTCCACCACTTCCGTCTCTCGAAGGCGGCGATCGAGGACGTCTATCGCACGCTGGTGATGGAGTCCCGCGAGCAGCGCATCCACAATCCCGGCATGGAGGAGGGGCGAGCCGACGTGATCGTGGGCGGTATGTGCATCCTCGTTCGCATCATGCGCTACTTCGACTTCGAGGAATGCCTCGTGAGCGAGTCCGACATTCTCGATGGCCTCGCCCACAGCATCCTCCACCCCTGAGTCGGGACGCTGGGGTCAGACCCCTGTCCCGTTTGGGGACAGGTCAGGTGGCGCTACGTCGGCCAGGCCGTCCGCCTCGGTCACCGAGCAACAGATGCTCTTCAGCGTTCGTGGCTCGTCGTATGGCCAGGGCTGGCCGCGGTGCAGGATCGCCCGCTCGTCCCAGATCAGGACATCGCCGACCACCCAGTCGTGCGAGTACTGATACTGCGGCTGTGTGCATCGCTCGAGCAGGTCGGTGGCGAACGCTGCTCCCTCGTCGTCCGGCATTCCGGCGATCGTGTAGGCGTGCGAGGCCGTGTAGATGGCTTCCCGACCGTTGACCGGGTTGGGCCAGACAGTGCGCCACGGGCGATCGGGCCACCGAGAGACGTGGTCGAGGCTCTTGATCCGCTCGTCGACCTGGTCCCGGGAGTGGGTCAGCTGGTGGACGGCAAACGTCTCACGGAGGATCTGCTGCAGCGATGGAGGAGCTTCCTCAAAGGCAGCCCGGGTGCCGGAGAACTCGGTTTGTCCTCCCGATGACGGGATGGTCTTCGCGTGGAGGATGTTGACGAGCGCGGGCACCGGCAGAAATGTCGAGTCGGTGTGCCACAGCATGTTGGCTTGATGGTCGAGGTGGCGCAGCGCGTCGGCTGGCGTGAGCGCTCCGTCGGGTTCGACGTTGCTGACGGCCGAGACGCTGAACGGGTCGTCGTTGCCGGCCAACTGCTCCCGGTTCTCCAACGGCCCGAACAGCGACGCCAGATTGGTGTGGGCGTCGTCATCCAGGTTCTGGTTTCGAAAGAGCAGGAGTGAGTGTTCCTCGAACGCCGCTCGGATGTCGGGGTAGAGGTGTTCGGCAGTGACCCCGCGCAGGTCGACGTCGAGAATCTCGACGGCGAACCGGTCATGCAGCGGCGACATCTTCATTCGTTCCTTCCGAGACCTGTCCCCAGTTGGGACAGGGGTCTGACCCCAGTGTCCCAACTCAGGCGCGCGGGTCTGGCGGGTTGCTCGGTGGGCCGGCGAAGAGCTGTGCCTTTTCGAGCCAGTCCTGGGCGATCTCGCCGTCGATCTCGAGACCGGTGTCGGCGAGGTTGCGTCGCTGGGACGTCACGAGGCAGAAGTCCTCGGCGAGGCCTCGCACCGTTGCATCGGCATCGTCGGGACCGAACACCCAGGTGTCGCCGGAGGGAGACGTCAACTCGACCCGGACGTCGCCCTCCGGAATCTCCATCTTGCGGTTGATGTACGTCCAGCCCCTCGTGATGAAACCCAGCTGGGCGATGTGGCGAAGCCGGTCGGTCGCCTCGCGCTCGACGCTCACGGTGTCGCAGATGTCCTGCCCGTGGGCCCATGCCTCCATGAGACGAGCCGTGAGGAACGATTTGGCCCCCATCGACGGGCCGTACCATTCGATCCGATCCTTCTCCCCACACGTGGCGGCGGCTTCGGCGAGCCGGTTCCGACAGTCGCGCCAGTGGGCCAGGAGTTCGTCTGCGGTCATCGCCCGTGTCCTGCCGAGCGTCAATTCGTCCCCCGCCTTCGGGTTCGACATGGCAGCCGAGGCGAACTCGTTTCGATGTTCCACAAAGCCGTTCGGGTCGCTGATGGCCAGCGCCGCGGTGTCGTCGAAGAAGGCGAGGTGGCCGATCTGGTCGCGTATTGCCCAGCGCGGTGAAGGGGTGTCGAGATCCCAGTCCGCGGCAGGGAGCGGAGCGACCACGGCGTCGAGGGCTTCTTGCTCGGCGACCAGGTCCGCGATGACGGAGGCGACGGTGACGGTGCTCATGCCCGACAGTGTTGCACCTCTGGCCGATCAGGCTGAATCCGTGGAGCGCACCGGACCGCCGGGCAGGATGTGGTCGAGGGTGCGCAGGAAGGTCGGACACTCCGTTTGCACCTCGTGGTGGCACCCGAGCATGTGCTCGATGATGGTGACCGCCGTCTGGAGCTGAGCTTGGCGATCGCGCAACTCGTCGAGCTTCTCGCTCAATTGCGTTTCCCAGGCGGGACCCGAGCCGTGCTCGAGGAGTTCGCCGACCTCGGCGAGCGTGAACCCGGTGCGTTGCGCCAACACGATGATGGCGATGCGGCTGAGGACGTCGGGGTCGTACTGTCGGCGGAGGCCGTTGCGCCCCACCGGCGTGATCAACCCGGCCCGCTCCCAGACGTGGAGCGTGGAAACGGGAACGCCGGCGTGTGCGGCGACGGTGCCGACGTCGAGCAGGTCGGCACTCATCGGCCGCCCACCGCCCGGCGGCCGGCCCAGCGTCGAACCTCACCATGATAGGCGACATAGTCGTCGCCGAATCTCGCGAGCATCCGACCCTCCTCGAAGGGGATGTACCAGTGGTTGCCGGCGAGCCAGAAGCCGACCACCCCGACCCACGCCGTGAGCGTGCCGACCATCAACGCGACCCCGGTCATGATCCCCAGGAAGCCGAGGTACATCGGGTTGCGAGTGAACCGGAAGGCCCCGTCGGTCACGAGCGTGCCGGGGTCGTTGAACGTCACGATGTTCGTGCCGATCCGGGCGAACCGCTGGGCGCTGCTCACGTTCAGCCAGACGCTGGCCACGACGAGAATGCCGCCCGCCACCCGAAATGGTGACGACAGCGGACCAAGGACGGGGACGAGTAGGCCGAGGGCCACTGAAACGATGACGAGAAGGAGGACGAGGCGAGGGGGTAGGAGCTTCATGCCTCCCAGTCAACAACCTCAACCACCGTTGAGGTCAAGAGCACCTCGACGGAGGTTTGACCTGTCCCCATCGGGACAGGGGTCTGACCCCAGCGTCCCAACTAGGTGATGGTGGACCTGGCGGCGGCGACCTGGGCGTTCATGGTGGCGAGCGTGTCGCCTCGGAACTTGTCGATGGTGCCGGTGTAGGCCTTGGGGTCGAGGGTCTCGGCCAACTCGACCGCGATCTCCACCGCCCGCTCGATCAGTGACTCCTGGGCCACGACCTCGTCGAGGAAACCGACATCGACCGCCTCGGCCGGTGGGGTGATGCGGGCGTTGACGATCGAGCGCTGGATGTGGCGTTTGCTCAGCCGAACCTCGGCGATGGTCATCGCCCAGTCGGGGAGCACCATCTTGATGGCGACCTCGTTGAGACCGATCTTGGCGGGAATGTCGGCACCGACTCGGACGTCGCAGCCGAGCAGCATCAGTGCGCCGGCGGCGAGAGCATGGCCGGTGCACGCGGCGACGACGGGGACCGAGGCGCCGTAGAGGCGGCGCACGAGCGCGCCGCCGTCGGCGACCAGGTTGATGATGGCGTTGAGGTCGTCGCCGAACATGACGCCGAGGTCGAACCCGCCGGAGAAGCGTCCGGGGCGGCCGTGGAGCACGACCGCTCGGACCTCGTCGTCGTCTTCGGCTGCGGTGATGGCGTCATTGATTCCGGCGATGAGATCGAAGGAGAGAGCGTTTGCTTTGCCATCATCGAGGTGAATGACCATGATGTGGTCGCGTCGTTCGAGCGTGAGTCCGGTTGATTCGGTCATGCGGGCGACGGTAACGCTCCGGCGAGCCTCAGGCGAAACAGGCTCCGCAGGATAATTTGGTCTGCTCCTGATTACCGCGCTACCGTCGCCGAATATGAACCGAACCTCTTCTGTTCGACCACTGCTCGCACCGCCCCTGTCGTCGTCGGTCGACACGCACTCCGACCAGTTCGCCCAGAACTGCGCCGACATGCTCGAACAACTTCATGTCCATGACGAACTCCTGGAGATGGCCGCGGGAGGGGGCGGCGAGAAGCAGATGGCCCGCCATCGCAGCCGGGGCAAGTTGCCGATCCGGGAGCGCATCGCCAATGTGATCGACCCCGACACGCCGTTCCTCGAGATCACCCCACTCGCCGGCTACGGCTCGCAGTACGCCCTTGGTGGCGGCATGGTCTGCGGCATCGGCATCATTGCCGGCACCGAGTGCGTGATCATGGGCAACGATCCGACCGTCGCGGCCGGTGCGCTGACGCCGTACGCGTCCAAGAAGTGGATGCGAGCACTCGAGATCGCCCGGGACAACCGGATGCCCTATGTGAGCTTCGTCGAATCCGCCGGCGGCGACCTCCGTCCCGGCGGAGGGGGCGGCAAGAAGCCCTCCGAGGAAGAGAATCCGCATGACGCGGTCGGCAGCGCCGTCGTGCCCGCCCACTTCGCCGAGACAGGTCGCTTCTTCTACGAGATGACCGAGCTGTCCAAGCTCCGGATCCCGACGGTCTGTGTCGTGTTCGGTTCGTCCACCGCTGGTGGCGCCTACCAACCGGGCATGAGTGACTACAACATCTTCATCAAGGAGCAGTCGTTTGCGTTCCTCGCCGGCCCGCCGCTGGTGAAGATGGCGACGGGCGAGATCGCCGACTCCGAGACGATCGGTGGTGCCCAAAAGCACGCCGAGGTCTCGGGCCTCGCCGAGTATCTCGCCGAGGACGAGATGGACGCGCTCCGCCTGTGCCGGGAGGTCGTTTCGCATCTCAACTGGCGCAAGCCCGCTGCTGCGCCGACCCTGCAGTCGGACGAACCGGTCGAGAACCCCGAGGAACTCCTCGGCCTGGTGAGTCGCGATCTCCGCCAACCGGTCGACGTTCGAGACGTGATCTCCCGCGTCGTCGATGGCTCCCGATTCGAGGAGTTCAAACCTCGCTACGGCACCACGATGGTCTGCGGCTGGGCGTCGATCCACGGATACCCGGTTGGCGTGCTCGGCAACAACGGGGTGATCTACCCCGACTCGGCCCAGAAGGCCGCCCACTTCATCCAGTTGTGCAACAAATCCGACATCCCGCTCGTGTTCTTCCAGAACATCACCGGGTTCATGGTGGGCACCGACTTCGAGTCCGACGGCATCATCAAGAAGGGCTCGCAGATGATCAATGCGGTCACCAACTCCGAGGTGCCGCACCTCACCGTGATCATCGGCTCGTCCTATGGTGCCGGCACCTACGGCATGTCCGGTCGTGCGTTCGGCAACCGCTTCACCTTCATCTGGCCGACCGCCAAGATCGCGGTGATGGGTCCGAAACAGATCGCGGGTGTGATGTCGGAGGTCCGGCGCGGCCAGGCCGCTCGCAAGGGTGAGGAGTTCGACGAGGAGGCCGATGCCGCGATCGTGGCGGCCCATGAGGCGGCCCACGACAAGGGTTCGCTGGCACTTCGGGCCACCGGGGCCATCTCCGACGACGGCATCATCGATCCACGGGACACACGAACCGTCCTCGGTCTCTGCCTCAGCGTGGTGCGCAACCGGCCCATTGAAGGGGCCTCCGAGTACGGGGTGTTCCGACTGTGAGCGCCTCCAACGCATCTCCGATCCGGTCTGTTCTCGTCGCGAACCGTGGCGAGATCGCTCGTCGTGTCTTCCGTACCGCCCGAGCGATGGGAATGCGAACCGTCGCCGTCTTCGTTGATGCTGATGCCGACGCACCGTTCGTTCGCGAGGCCGATGCCTCGGTGCGTCTTCTCGACACCTACCTCAACGGTGATGCCGTCATCGCCGCAGCCACGCTCGCCGGTGCCGATGCAATTCATCCGGGCTACGGATTCCTGTCCGAGAACGCGGGGTTCGCCCGTGCGGTCACGGACGCGGGCCTGACCTGGGTCGGTCCATCGCCGGAGGTCATCGAATCGATGGGCGACAAGATCGCCGCCAAACGGGTGGCCGTCGACGCCGGTGTGCCGACGCTGCCGTCTTCGGTCGACCCGTCGGCCGACAGCGAGGTCGGCTACCCCCTTCTCGTCAAGGCTTCCGCCGGTGGCGGCGGCAAGGGCATGCGGATCGTCGAGTCCGCCGACGCCCTCTCGGAGTCGGTCGCGGCCGCGCAACGGGAGGCCCTCAGTGGCTTCGGCGACGACACGGTCTTCCTCGAGCACTACGTCGCCCGATCGCGCCATGTCGAGATCCAAATCCTCGGCGATGGCCATGGCAACGTTGTCCATCTCGGCGAACGCGAGTGCTCGATCCAGCGCCGCCATCAGAAGATCATCGAGGAGTCGCCTTCGCCGATCGTCGACGCCGACATGCGAACCGCGATGGGAGACGCAGCCCTAGCGCTCGCCCGGGCCATGGGCTACGAGTCCGCCGGCACCATCGAATTCCTGGTCGACGATGACACACGCGAGTTCTTCTTCCTCGAGGTCAACACTCGTCTTCAGGTGGAGCATCCGGTGACGGAAGAGGTCACGGGCATCGATCTGGTCCGTGAGCAGCTGCGGGTCGCGGCCGGCGAACCGCTCGGCTACGACCAGTCGGCCATCAACTGGACCGGCCACGCGATCGAGGCTCGGCTCTACGCCGAGGACCCCACCAACGACTTCCTGCCCGCCACGGGCACTCTGGCCGCGTATGCCCCGGCCGCCGATCCGGAGGTTCGTTGGGACTCCGGCGTGGTCGAGGGATCGGTCATCGGTGTGGACTTCGATCCCATGATCGCCAAAGTCGTCGCCCACGGCCCGACCCGAGCTGATGCTGCGGGCCGGCTGGCCTTGGCGCTCGAGCGACTCCACCTCGGCGGTGTCACGACGAACCGCGACTTCCTCGCGGCGACGCTTCGCACTCCGGAGTTCCTGGCCGGCGACACCACGACCGACTTCATCGAGCGGGTGAAGCCCGGTGGCGACTCCGGTGTCGTTGGAGAAGCGCCGTGCGCTGCGGTCACCGCGGCGATGTGGATCCAGGGGGCCAACCGCGCCGCCGACGATGTCTGGGGCCACATCCCGTCCAACTGGCGCAATGGCGGCTTCCCGTCGGAGCGGATCGTGTTCGACTATCCCGGAACCGAGGAGCCGGTCACGGTGGCCTATCGCGCCAAGCGCGATGGCACTTTCGTCCTCGACACCGGTGACTCAGTCACCGTGCACCGCTGGTCGGCCGATGACATCGACATCGAGATCGACGGTTGCCGCTCCACCGCCGCCGTCACCCGATCGGGGGCAATGATCCATGTGCAGTCCGGTACCACCACGGTGTCGATGGGGGTCGAACCGCGTTTCGTCATCCCGGGCTCGGAGCTGCCACCGGGCGGCCTGATCGCCCCGATGCCCGGCGTCGTGCTCGAGGTTCGCTGTGTGGTCGGTGACACCGTCGAGGCCGGGCAGGTCCTGGTGGTGCTCGAGGCAATGAAGATGGAGCACCACATCTCCGCCCCTGTCGACGGCACGGTCACCGATGTGCCCATCGCCGTCGGCGAACAGTTGGAGAACGGTGCGCTCGTGTTGAACATCGAAGAGCCCGAGGGAGAATGATGAACGCACCGATCAAGATCGCGAACTGCAGCGGGTTCTACGGCGACCGTCTCTCGGCGGCAAAGGAGATGGTGGAGGGCGGTCCGATCGACGCGCTCACCGGTGACTGGCTGGCCGAACTGACGATGCTCATCCTCGCTCGCACACAGGCCAAGCGACCGGGTAGCGGCTATGCCCGCACGTTCGTGAAGCAGATGGAGCAGGTCATGGGCACCTGTCTCGACGAGGGCATCAAGGTCGTGTCGAACGCCGGCGGGCTCGATGCCGATCACTGCGCTGAAGCGGTCGCCGAGGTTGCCGAGAATCTGGGCCTCAATCCCACCATCGCCTATGTCAATGGCGACAATCTGCTGCCGCGAATCGAGGAGCTGCGGGCGGCAGGTATCGAGATCATGGACCACGAGACCGGCGAGCCGGTCGCCCCGCTCGACTACATCTCCGCCAACGCCTATCTCGGCTGCTGGGGGATCGTCGACGCGTTGAACTCTGGCGCCGACATCGTCGTCACCGGCCGTACGACCGATGCCGCGATCGTGTGCGGCCCGGCGGCGTGGCATCACGGTTGGGCCCGCGACGACTGGGATCAGCTCGCGGGTGCCGTCACGGCCGGCCACATCATCGAGTGCGGTACGCAGGCCACGGGCGGCAACTACTCGTTCTTCACCGAGATCCCGGGCCTCGAGCGGGCGGGTTTCCCGATCGCCGAGGTCGCCGCCGATGGCTCATCGGTGATCACCAAACACGCAGGCACGGGTGGTGCCGTCACGGTCGGCACGGTCACCTCACAGCTGTTGTACGAGATCGGTCCACCCGGCTATCTCGGCCCCGACGTCACCAGTCGATTCGACACGGTCGAGCTGAGCCAGCAAGGACCGGACCGAGTACTCGTCTCCAATGTGAAGGGTGAGAAGCCGCCCGAGACGCTGAAGGTCTCGATGAACTCGTGGGGTGGCTTCCGTAGCGATCTCAACATCGCCCTCACCGGGCTCGATGTCGAAGCGAAGGCCGAGTTGCTCCAGGCGGCATTCTGGGAGTCGGCTCCTCACGGTCCCGACGACTTCGACTCGGTGACCTCGACGGTCGTGCGGACCGATCACGGCGACCCGGCCAGCAATGAAGCCGCGACGGCGTCGTGGCGCCTGACGGTGAAGGATGCAGACGAACACAAGACCAAGGCGATCAGTGTCGGCGTCAATGACATGGCGCTGGCCACGATCCCCGGCTTCTACGGCCTGTCGGGTTCCAGCTTCGGCAAGCCGTTCGGTGTGCACACCTCGGGCCTCGTACCCGCCGACCTGGTGCCGCAGCATGTCGTGATCCTCGGTGGAGCGCGCACCATCGTGGAGAGCGCGGCACCGGATTCTGCCGTCGTCGTCGAGCCGATGATCCCTGCGCTTCCGTCGGCTCCGTCCGGCGACACGCGTCGTGGCCCGCTCGGCCTGGTTGCCGGCTCCCGGTCCGGCGACAAGGGCGGCAACGCCAACCTCGGCCTCTTCGTTCGCAGCGCCGAGGCCTACGTGTGGCTCGACGAGATGCTCACGATCGACAAGCTCCGCGAGCTTCTTCCCGAAGCAGCCGAGCTGGCGATCGAGCGGTTCCCGCTTCCGAACATCTGGTCCATCAACTTCCTGATCCACGGGATCCTCCAGGAGGGTGTCGCTGCGTCGACCCGTCAGGACGGCCAGGCCAAATCGCTGGGGGAGTGGGTGCGTGCCCGTCACGTCGACATCCCGACGGCACTGCTGGGGGGCCACGCCTGATGGGCGGCATGCTCGAGCGCCTCCGTAGCGTGCCGGCCCCTGAGCCGGTGCTGAGCCGCGAACGCGCCGATGCGCTCACCGATCGACAGCGCGAGATTCTCGACGAGCTCGGTCGGATCTTCGACAAGGGCTTCGTCGACGTCACGATGGCCGAGCTGGCCGGCCAGTTGAACTGCTCGCTTCGCACGCTCTATGGCTTGGCCGACGGGCGAAACGAGCTCGTGTTAATGGTGGTCGACCGCAACCTGCGCAAGGTCGGCCGGTCCGCCCGCGATGCGATCCACGATGACATGACCGCCCTGGACGCCATCCGGGCCTACTTGTCGGCGGCCACGGTCGCCGTGCAGGACACCACCGAGGAGTTCGCCCGCGACATTCGCACCATGCCCGAGGGAGTCTCGCTGAACATCGGCCACTCCGACTACCTCATCAGTGTCACCAAGGCGCTTCTCGACATCGCGGTGGAAGAGGGTGAGATCGCTGACGTCGACTCGGTGGCGGTGGCCCGCATGATCGCCGGTCTCGGTCGCGACTTCGCGAACCCCGATGTGTTGACGCAGCTCCGCTCATCGCCAAAGGAGAGCGCGGACGCGATGGTCGACATCGTGCTGAGCGGCCTACGAAAGGAATCGACGTGAGTCTCGTGCTGAGCGAAACGAGGGGCGGAGTCTGCACCGTCACGCTCAATGACCCGGAGCGCAAGAACTCGCTGAGCCCGGAGCTGTTGGCCGAGATGATGGATGCGTTCGACGCGGCGGAAGCCGATGACTCGGTGCGGGTCATCGTGCTGACCAACTCGGGTAACACGTTCTGCGCCGGCGCCAACCTCTCACAACGCTCCGGCAAGTCCGAAACGGAGAAGCCGTTGCGCAGGGTCGAGGGGGCGGAGATGTTCGCCCACTTTGCCAAGTCGCCGAAGCCCTACGTCGGCAAGATCAATGGTCATTGCGTGGCCGGCGGCATGGGGATCGCTGCCGCGCTCGACTACACGGTCGTTCTCGACACGGCGAAGATGGGCTTCACCGAGGTACGCATCGGTGTCGCTCCCGCCATGATCTCGGTGCTGTGCCTGCCGAAGATGCGTGCCGCGGATGCCAGGGCGGCATTCCTGCGCGGAAACCGGTTCCTGGCCCCGGAAGCCGAACGGATCGGCTTGATCAACCGGGCTGCCTCCGCCGACGAGATCGACGACGTCGTCGACGAGGTGGTGACTGACCTGCTCGCCGGTGCGCCGGCCGCCCTCGCGGCGAGCAAGCGCCTGCTGGCCGAAGTGCCGCAGATGTCGACCGACGAGGCCTTCGCCTGGACGGCCGAGCTGTCGGGCGCGCTGTTCCGCACCGACGACGCAAAGGAAGGCATGGCCGCCTTCCTCGAGAAACGACCCGCGAGCTGGATTCCCCAGCCCGATTCTGGAGACACCTGATGGACTTCGACTTCCCCGACGACGACGATCCCCGTCGCTTGGCGGTACGGGCGTGGCGTGAGGCCAACCCCAACCCGACCCAGGCCGAGTTGCACAAGGCCGGCTACGTGGTGCCGCACTGGCCGGCGCCCTGGGGGCTCGAGGCCGATCCGATCCATCAGATCATCATCAGCCAGGAACTGGCCGGACTGAAGATCAAGCCGACCGGCAAGAAGATGGGTGAGAACGCCATCGGTATCGGCTGGGCGGCTCCCACGATCCTCCTCGGCGGCACCGACGAGCAGAAGGCCCGCTACCTCGATCGCATCTTCACCCATGAAGACATCTGGTGTCAGCTGTTCTCCGAGACCGAAGCGGGCTCCGACCTCGCCAACCTCGCCACCCGAGCGGAACGCGATGGCGACGAGTACGTCATCAACGGCTCGAAGATCTGGTCGTCGGGTGCTCACAACAGCGACATGGGCATTCTGATCGCGCGCACCGACCCGGACGCACCGAAGCACCGGGGCATCTCCTACTTCGCCGTGCCGATGGACACGCCGGGCCTGACGATGACACCGATCGTCGACATGACCACCGCGCACTCGTTCAACCAGGTCTTCTTCGACGACATGCGTCTACCGGTCGATGCGCGCATCGGCGAGGAGGGCGACGGCTGGCGGCTCGCCAAGGTCACGCTCGCCAACGAGCGGGTGTCGCTCTCGTCGGCCGGTTCGCTGTGGGGATCCGGCCCGTCGGCCGAGATGCTGCTCGACCTGGTCCGCGAGAAGGGCGGCGAATCCGATCCGATCCGGCGCGACAAGCTCGCCCGCATGCACAGCAACGCGGAAGTGTTGCGTCTCAACCGACTGCGCACGCTGTCGGCCAAGCTCAACGGCCGCACGCCCGGCACCGAGGCGTCGATCCAGAAGCTGATGGCCGACGAGCACGGGCAGGAGGTCATGGAGCTCGCCAAAGAGGTGGCCGGCTCCCACGGAATGCTCACCGGTTCTGGTCCGGCCGGTGAGATACCGGTCGGGATGCGGAGAGGCGCGACCGAGGTCAACTTCGGACGGGGCAACGAGAGCCAGTTCCCCGACGTCGATCCTGTCTGGCACTACGGCTACCTCTTCCAGCCGGCACTCACCCTCGGTGGCGGCACCTGGGCGGTGCAGCGCAACATCGTGGCGGAGCAGGTCCTCGGCCTGCCCCGCGAACCCAATCTCGAGAAGGGCATGTCGTGGTCCGAGACCCAGGCAGCCCGCAAGAACATCAAGTAAGAATCGACCAGGAGCGACATCATGAAGACCGATATCACGGAGATGTTCGGGGTCGAGTTCCCGATCTTCGCGTTCAGCCATTGCCGCGACGTCGTCGCCGCGGTCACCAAAGCCGGAGGCGTGGGCGTGCTCGGCGCGGTGGCCCACTCGCCGGAGGGGCTCGAGATCGACCTCGACTGGATCGAGGCGGAGGTGGGCGACAAGCCGTTCGGCGTCGATCTCATCGTCCCGGCCAAGTACCTCGGCTCTGATGAGGGCGGCGTGGACATGGGTCACGTCCGCGACATGATTCCGGCCGAGCACAGGGCGTATGTCGATGACATCCTGGAGCGCTACGACGTTGCGGCGCTGCCCGATGACGAAGAGCGGCGGGGCGGCGCAATGGGCGGCGCCGATGACAAGGCCGCTCCGTTCTCGGCCGACTCCCAGGAGCCGAACCTCGACATTGCGCTGGCGCACAAGTCGGCGTTGATCGTGAACGCTCTCGGCCCGCCACCCCAGCACATGATCGCGCGCTGCAAGGAGGAGGGCCGCAAGGTCGGTGCCCTCGCGGGCAAGGCACAACACGCCGAGCGCCACGTGAACGCCGGGGTCGACTTCATCATCGCTCAGGGTTCAGAGGCCGGCGGCCACACGGGTGAGATCGGCACGATGGTGCTGATCCCCGAGATCGTCGACGCCGTCGGCAACACCCCCGTGCTCGGTGCCGGCGGGATCGGTCGTGGTCGTCAGATGGCTGCGGCCATGGCGCTCGGTGCCCAGGGCGTCTGGTGCGGATCGGTTTGGCTCACCACCGAGGAGGCCGAGACCCACCCAGTCGTGAAGGACAAATTCCTGAAGGCCAGTTCATCCGACACGATCCGCTCCCGCAGCCGCACCGGCAAGCACGCCCGCCAGCTCAAGTCAGCGTGGACGGAGGAGTGGGACAACCCGGAGACCCCGATGCCCCTCGGCATGCCCGCCCAGCCCGTGCTCATCGACGAGGCCATCAAGCGAATCGATCGGGCTGCGTTCACCGCTGGATCGGGTGCCGAGAAACTCGCGAACTACTTCGTGGGCCAGATCGTCGGAAACATGAACGAGTCGAAGCCAGCCACCCGGGTCGTCTTCGAGATGGTCGAGGAGTTCATCGAGGCCACCGAATACCTGAAGTCGCAGCTCGAGTTCTGAGACACGCGACTCAGCGCCGCAGCATTGCCGCGCCCATGCTCTACGATCAGCGGCCGTGACAACCCTCTTCGGACGGCGGGTCCTACTCCGCCCCCTTGAGCCCGGCGACTTCGCCAAGTGGCAGGAAGTTCGCCGTCGAAACGACGAGTGGTTGACCAAGTGGGAGCCCCAGCGGCTCCCTGGTCAGCCCGACGTCGTGGAGGGTGCGCATGCATTCGGTGTGCGATGCTCCGCTCGTCAACGCGAACGTCAACTCGGCACCGGCTACGGCTTCGGAGTTTTCGTTGATGGGACGTTCGGCGGCGAGGTGAACCTCAACTCGATCCAACGGGGACCGTTCCAGAACGCCTACGTGGGCTATTGGATCGATGAGCGCATGGCCGGCAACAGCTACATCCCCGAGGCGTTGATCGTGGTCCTGCGATTTGCCTTCGAGGAGCTCCATCTGCATCGTGTGCAGGCCGCGATCGTCCCCCGCAATGATGCAAGCCGCCGCGTCGTCGCGAAGCTCGATCTCCGCGAAGAGGGCACGGCACTCAAGTACCTCGAGATCAACGGCGTCTGGGAAGATCACATCCGCTACGCCATGACCACCGAGGACTGGTCCGAACGCGGCGACGAACTCACCCAGGAGTGGATCGGCTTCTGAGTTGCAGCATTCGACTTGAAGTCGTGCTGCAACTCAGCTCAGGACGGTGACGGTGCCCGCTTCGGGATTGATCTCCACGCGGTCGCCCGTGCGAATGTGCTCGAGGCAGTCCGCCACGCCGATGACGGCCGGAAGCCCCAGCTCCCGCGACAGCACGGCGGCATGACACATGGCGCCGCCGTGCACGGTGACCAATCCACCGGCGATGGCGAGCACGAGGTTGAAGGCCGGGGAGGTGGCGCGGGTGACGAGGATGTCGCCGTCCTCCATCGTGGCGATCGCCTCCTCCGCGGTCTCCGCAGTCCGAGCCGTGCCGACATAGGTGGTCGCACCGATGCCGGTGCCTGTCAACGGTGCCGTGGATTCGGCACCGAACAGTTCCTGGATCAGCGTCTGGACCAGATCCATCGCCTTCGCCATCGACGGCGGGAGGAGATGGAGTGGGGGATCGACTGGTTCGGCCCCGAGATACGGCGGAGGGTCGAGGCTGCGGGAGGCCTCGCGGGCGATGGCCCTGTCGGCGAGCTCCTGAGGAGTGGGGCCGGTCCCGGTTCGGAGCAACGGGCCGATCTCCTTGCTCGACAACTCGAAGACGTGGTCGGCTTCGGTGACCGCGCCTCGCTCGGCCAGGCGGCGACCGGCTTCGACCATGGCCAGGCGAAGGAGTCCGCCCGGCCATTCTGCGGTGAGGGGCCCGTTGTCGTCTCGCATGTCCATGGCCAGGCGCGCGTCGGCGAGGAGGCGGTCGAACTCGAACCGCTCCGATTCGGGCACCCTGGACCGGAGCTCGTTGGCGGCGCGATCACCGCGGTCGTCATCCTCCGCCGACGTGGTGGCGCTCATGATCGCGGCGAACACGACGTCGGGCCGCTCGAGCAGTGTGGGCGAGTCGATGTCGTACCCGCTGTAGAGCACTGCGCCGTGCCGTGCGAGGTATCCATCGAGCTGTGCTGCCACCCCGGGTGACACGGCCCGGACGTCATCGAGGGTGGACGGCGTGGCGCCCGCGGCCTCGACGGCCTTGCGAATCGCTGCCAGCTTCCGGAGCGGTTCACTCGTGGACGGTGACGCGCCGATCAACGCCTGCACCGCCTCCGAGGTCTCGATCCCGTGGTCGCGACAGTGCACGACGAACAGCCCCAGTGGCCCGAGGTCGTCGGTGTGGAGCACGTGGTGCAGGGTGTTGGACTCGAGGTTGTACGCGATCAGGGCCTCGACGTGGTCGGCGACACCGGCGTCATCGAGCGCCTCGAGGTCGACGGCCTGGAACTCGCTGTTGCGGGCCAACTGGGCCGGCTTGATCGTCTCGTTCCACTGCTTGATCGTGCGTCGGAAACTCTCACCGCTGAGGATCTGGGCTTTCGCCCGCTTCTCCCGCCGACGCATCTCGGGGTGAATCCGCCCCATGAGTTTGATCACCCAGTCCGGCGGTGTGCGTTCCGACGTGCTGTCGGCACCGAACAAAGGCCGCACGCGGGCGTAGACGAATCCGTTCACGGCCTTGAACTCGATGCCGTCAGCCGGCACACCCGTGCGCGCGAACGTCTCGCGGTACGCCGTGATCGCCGCTGTGGACGCGACCTCTTCGATGATCGGGGTGATGCCAGAGTCGTAGTGCGAGCGATCGAGCTCCCACGTGCCGGGGCCCGGTGCTTCGAAGACGGCGTCCATCTCGATCACGACTTCGACGAGATGTTCTTCTGCAGGCTCTCGACCAGCGTTCGAAAAGTCGGCTGGCTCATCGACCACAGCTGCGGGTGAACCTCGTGCTCGACTGCCTCGTTCGATTCGACGATGGTGTCGAGGGTGAGGATCGACGCCTTGGTGCGGGCGTTGAGCTCCTTTTCCTGACTGGTGGCGCGGGCCGCCAGCGCGACCGCTTCGTCGACGAGATCGGTGTCGTCGACGACGTCCCAGATCAGACCGACTTCCTTGGCCCGCTCGGCGCGCAGAATCTGGTTGAACACGACCATGGCCATGGTGGTGGATCGGCCGGCGATCTGCCGCAGACGCCAGGTGTGGCCGCCGCCGGGATGGATGCCGATCTGCAGGAAGCGCGAATCGAACTTGGCGTACTCCCGGCCGGCGATGGCGATGTCGCAGGCGAGCACCATGTTCATCCCGGCTCCGACGGCTGCACCGTTCACGGCGGCGACGGTCGGAAGCGGGGTGTGAGCGATGCGAAGAAAGCCGTCATAGATCGCCTTCATCTCCTCGGCGTTGCTTCCGGCCATGAGATCGTCGAGGTCTGCGCCGGCGCAGAAGCCCCGCCCCGCGCCGGTGAGGACGAGCGCACCGATCGCGTCGTCGGCCTCCCACTCATCGAGCACCGCGCCGATCTCGTCGTTCATGGCGAGGGTGATGGCGTTGCGATGGTCCGGGTCGTTCAGGGTCAGGACGCCGACGCGGTTACGGACTTCGGTGGTGATGAGACTCATGGACGTCGAGTCTGGCATCCCGATGCACGACTCTGCGAGACGGCGGGGTACGGTGAAACGATGGTCCTGTCGCTCCCTAGGCCCACCGTGAGTGCGTTCGAGACGGACGGGGCCACCGTGATCCGTGGTGCGTTCACCGAGTGGATCGACCAGCTGGCGGCCGGGGTTGCTCGCAACGAGGCCGATCCGAGTGTGTACTTCGCCGAGAACGTGCCGGAAGGGGAGACTGGCCGGTTCTGGGACGACTACTGCAACTGGCAGCGCATCCCGGAGTTCGAACGCTTCATCCGCGAGTCCGACGCCGCCGCGATCGCCGGCGAGCTGATGCAGAGCGCGTCCGTCCAGCTCTTCCACGATCATGTCCTCGTCAAGGACGCCGGCACCGCCACGCCGACCCCATGGCACAGCGACGGTCCGTACTACTTCGTCGAGGGCGCGCAGACGGTGAGCCTGTGGCTTCCGCTCGATCCGGTGGACGAGGCCACCCTCCGCTTCATCACGGGCAGCCATCGGTGGGAGCGAGATGTCCTGCCGGTGAAATGGCTGGCGGGCGACGACTTCTACCCGAACATCGACGACTATCTCCCAGTCCCGGACCCAGACGCCGAACCCGACCGCTTCGAGGTCGTCGAGTGGGCGCTCGAACCCGGCGACGCGGTGGCGTTCCACTACCGCACCGTCCACGGAGCCCGAGGCAACCCCGAGGGCAGCCCGGGTCGCCGAGCGTTCTCGGTCCGCTTCCTCGGCGACGACGCGCGCTTCATCACTCGGCCGGGGCGCACGTCGCCCCCATTCCCGGGCCACGACATGACCGACGGGCAGCGCCTGCGCACCGATTGGTTCCCGGTGTTGATCGGCGGATGACGGGGTCGTTTCGCGAGACGGTCTCGGTCTTTCGACTCCGCAACTACCGGCTGTTCTGGGTCGGCAGCCTCGTCTCCAACATCGGCCGCTGGTTCCAGACCGTCGCCATCCCGATCGTCATCTTCGACCTGACCGGCAGTGCCGGCTGGGTGGGGTTCGCCGGCTTTGCCCAGATCATGCCGATGGCACTGGTGACGTCGGTCGGTGGCGCGGTGGCCGACCGCTATCAGCGGCGGACAGTGCTCTTCATCACGCAGTCGCTGCAGGCCCTGGTGGCCGTGGCATTGACGGTCCAGTGGTTCGTCGGCGTGCGGTCACCGACGGCCTACGTGGTCACATCAGTGTTCGTCGGGGCCACCGCGGGCCTGAATCTGCCTGCGTGGCAGGCGATCGTCAGCGAGATGGTGCCGCGCGAGAAGCTGCTCGCCGGGATCACGATGAACTCCGCCCAGTTCAACGGGTCCCGCATGATCGGGCCGGCCCTCGGCGGCCTGGCGATCGCAGCCTGGGGACCGGGCTGGGCGTTCTTCGTCAATGCGATCAGCTATGGCGCAGTGCTCGGAAGCCTGCTGTTGATGAGCATGCCGCATCGAGACATCGACCGGAGCCACCGGCTGCGGCCGTTGCACGAGTTCGCCGAGGCGGCGCGCTACGCGGCGGCGAGGCGGGGGATCCGCATCGCGATCCTCACGGTGTCGATGGTCGGGTTCTTCGGTCTGTCGTTGCAGACCCTCTCGGTCACGATCGCCGCTCAGGTGTTCGACCGCGGTGAGCAGGGATTCGGACTCATGCTCGGGTGTGTCGGCCTCGGTGCGGTGCTGTCGGCACCGTTCGTCGCGGGCGCCGCGGGCCGGATCAAGCGATCGAGGATCGTGGAGACCGCGCTGATCCTCTACGCGGGCGCCGCCCTGTTGATCGCCTTCGCCCCTTGGTTCGAGCTGGCCCTCGTCGGCTCGTTCTTCATGGGCGTTGCCCACATCTCCACGGGCAGCACACTCAACACGTCCATCCAGCTCCAGGTCGACGAGGCGATCCGGGCGAAGGTGATGGCGTTGTACATCACATCGCTTACCGCTGCGAATCCCACCGGCCAGCTGCTGATCGGCCAGCTGATCGATGCCACCGACCCCCGTGTCGCCTACACATGTGCCGGGGGAGCGTTCATCGTGATCGCCAGCTGGCTGGCGTTCCGGGGCCACCTTGGCGGCCTCGACATCGACGAGGGGACCTACGAGCCGGTGCCGGCGGTGGCCGAGGTCCACCCCTCGACCCCGGCGCCTCCGAGGGGCTACCAGCCGTCGCCCAAGCCGGACTCGTCGCCGTCGGACAGGTAGCGCTGCCCGACGTCGCAGGCATGCATGGCGACACACCATCGACAGGCCGGCCCGGGTGAGGTCGATGGCTCGCCTTCCCGGCGTCGCACCTCGATGATCTTGGTGCAGCCGTCGACGACTCGGGCGACGGTGGAGAACAGCAGATCCTCGGTGACGTCCTCGGGCAGAAAGCGGCCCTGGTCGAGGTAGTAGGTGGCGAGACGGCGCGGGGGAGTGCCGAGGCGCACCGCTTCCATGAGTGCATAGAACCGGAGATCGTCGAGGTGCTGGGGCGAGAAGCCGCCGGTCTTGAGATCGATCAGGACCTTCCCGGCCTGGCCCCCGGTGGCCTGACCGAGCGCGAGGTCGACCTTGCCGCTGAGCACGATGCGGTCATGGATCTCGAGGCGGAGCCGGCTCTCGGTCACCGGCCGCCACTGGGTCTTCAGCGGTGGCCAGCACTCGAGGAACTTCACGACCCGGTCGTTGGCCTCGGCTCGGAGCTCGGCTCGTTCGACTTCGGTGCAGGTCTGCAGCCAGTCGGCCAGGCCGTCGACCCCCTCGGAGAGCCGGGAGATCGACTCGTCCACCAGATGGAGGGGCTCGGGTTCGCGGCGCCAGTGGATGGAGAGTTCGATCGCTTTGTGCGCGATGGTGCCGCGAGCGATCGGCACCGACCATGCGAACTCCTCGTCGTCCTCGGCCAGGAATCGCCGCTCGCAGCCCATCACCCGCCCGAGCAGATGCTTGGAGACGAACATGGTGTCGTTCGCGTCGATCTCTTCGACGAGCGGTTCCAGCCCGTCCTCGAGTTCGCGTCGGAGTTGGTGACGGAGCGCGGCGTCGAAGTGCGGCCGTTCGCCGCGGCTCGCGCCGAGCTGTGCGAGCACTTCCTCTTGGGCCGGATTGAGCTCAGGCGCAGACTCCACCCCGCGAGACTGTCATAGGCAGGGCAGCCATCGGCGCACCGCGGTGAATCGAACCGCGATGCCCGTCCGACTGGCGGCGGGCTCGTTCGGGGACTCGGACGTGAGAAGGAGTGGCACCGCCAAAGGTCGGCGGTGCTGTGGTCAGGAGGCGACCATGAGACGGTTGTTGATTGCTGCATTCGCAGCACTAATGATTGCGGCAGGACTGTCGACCGCGCCGGGTTCTGCCGCCGGAGAGCTGAGCGCGCAGGCGGTCGGCAACTTCACCGATGTTCCCGCCGGTAGCTGGTACGAGAACGCGGTCACATGGGCCGAGGGGGCCGACGTCACCACCGGCACGTCTGCGACGACGTTCTCACCGGACCTCGTGCTCGATCGTCAGGACGGCATCACGCTTCTGTGGCGGGCCAATGGATCGCCAACCGGAAACCCTGATGCCGGCTTCTCCGACGTCGGGGCCGGCAAGTACTACACCGAGGCAATCAATTGGGCCAAGGCAACCGGCGTGACGACCGGGGTGTCGCCAGACACCTTCGGAAGAAACGAGCCGATGACCCGTGCGATGTACGCCACGATGTTGTGGCGTGCGGCCGGATCCCCGGGCGGCAACCCCGACGCGGGCTTCACCGATGTGCCGGCAGGGGCGTACTACGCCGAGGCGGTGAACTGGATGAAGGCCCAAGGCGTGACCACTGGTCTGACGCCCACGCTCTTCGGACCGGGTGTCGCACTCACGCGAGCCATGGGAGTCACGTTCCTCTGGCGCGACAACGGCGCACCGGTGTTCATGCTCAACGGGTTCCACGTCAATGATCACCACTCGAATCTCGAGGCCGACGACATCGACATCCTCGTGCCGTCGGGTGAAGTCGAGCTCGAACTCGGCGGATTCCCGCGGGTCGTCACCATCATCGACGAGCTGCGTTCCCGCAACAGTGGTGAGAACAATGTGAACTGTCCATGCCGGCGACGCCATCACCGGCACGCTGTACTACACCCTGTTCGGCGGCGAAGCCGACGCGGCGCTCATGAACGAGGTGTGCTTCGACGTGTTCGCCCTCGGCAACCACGAGTTCGATGGGGGCGACGACGGCCTGGCCACGTTCCTCGACTACCTCAACGCCGACCCGGGCTGCGACACCCCGGTGCTCGCGGCCAACGTGATCCCTGAACTCGGCACGCCGCTGTTCCCGGACACGTCCACCGAGTACATCCAGCCGTACCACATCGAGCAGTTCGGTGATGAGGCTGTGGCGTTCGTCGGCATCGACATCAAGCAGAAGACCCAGGTGTCTTCACAGCCGTTCGATTCGACCCTGTTCCTCGACGAGGTCACCACCGCTCAGAAGCAGATCAACATGCTCACCGCGATGGGCTACGACAAGATCGGTCTCGTCACCCATCAGGGGTACCAGAACGACATCGATCTGGCTTCCATGGTGAGCGGCGTCGACTTCATCTTCGGTGGCGACTCTCACACCCTGGGCGGCGATCACAGCGCGCTCGGTATCGGCGGAACGGGTGACTACCCGACCATTGCCAGCGACAAGAGCGGCAACACCACGTGCATCGTGCAAGGCTGGGAGTACAGCAAGGTCGTGGGTTCATTGAACGTGGGCTTCGACGCTGACGGCGACATGGTCGCCGCAACCCAGGCCGAGGTTGATGCGGTGCTGGCTGCGAACAACCAGATGCAATGGGCGCTGGACGCCGATGCACAGGCAACGCTCGACGGCTTCTCGGCCGATGTCGCGGTGCTCTCGACTCAGGTGATTGGTTCCACCACCGACGACCTCTGCCTCGCCCAAGTGCCGTACCAGAACGAGGGTGGCCCTGGCGGCTTCCTCAACAGTGGCCGGAGTTCACTGTGTGTTCCGACGGATCTGCCCAACGGTGGTGAGATCCAACAGCAGGTCACCGATGCGTTCCTCGATCGAGCATTCCGGGCGGACATCGCGCTGCAGAACTCGGGCGGCGTTCGTATCGACATCCCCGCGGGGGACATCACGATCGCCGACGCCTATGAGTTGCTGCCATTCGCCAACACGCTCTTCGAGTTGGAGATGACGGGTGCGGAAATCGTGCTCGCCCTCGAGCAGGGTGTCGGCAACTGGCTCGACGCTGCCGGCTCGAGCGGTGCCTGCCCGTACGGCTCGGGAATCCGCTGGGACGTCGATGTGTCCAAGCCGTTCGGCAGCCGGTTCTCCGCCGTCGAAGTGCGGCCAAAGGGCTCGGCAGTCTGGTCACCGATCTACACCGGCGCCACCTATGTGGTCGTCGCCAACAGCTTCATGGCCGGCGGCGGCCTCGCCGCGTCCAGGCTGACTGTCACACCCCTACGGCACTATGGGAACCGGTGGAAGCGACGAGTCTTCGATTTGCTGCCGCGGCCCGTTCCCTCGGGCAAGCGGCGAGACTACGCTCCCTCGTGGTGCCCGGATTCCGGTCGCCCCCCGGTGTGGCCGGGGTGCATCGCACGATCCGGCGCCGAGGGGGCGTCCCGTCCGTCGCGGTCCTGTTGAAGGGGCGGCCCTGGTCGGCTGTGGTCGCCGACATGATCGAAGGGATCGTCGTCGCCAACGGCCTCAGCGGCGCAAAGGCCGACCGCGCCCGGGCGGCACTATGGCTGGCGGTCGATGATTCCGGCGGACTGGCTGCTGCGTAGACTCCCGGGCTGGGGCTACCGTGCCCCAAGCCCGGGTGGCGGAATTGGCAGACGCAGGGGGCTTAAACCCCCCGGCCCCCGTAGGGGGTGTGTGGGTTCAAATCCCACCCCGGGCACGGGACTGGGCCATCGAGGTGTTGGCGTCCCATTGCGTCTGGTCTTGGTGTGTGCCTCCCGTGGCTGGGCAGTGAGGGGGAGGGGCAGTCTCTCTTGCCAATGGAAGCCAATGAGGGTCAGCGAGGCTCCCGGGGGAGACCGAGGACTCGCTCTCCGAGGATGTTGCGCATGATGTCGGAGGTGCCACCCATGATCGTGTAGCCGGGGGCGTACAGCATCCCGCGGGTCCACTCCGTGAAGAGCATCGTGTTGGCGCCAAGCACGCGGGCGGCAAAGTCCGCGACGCGTCGCTCGTACTCGGTGCAGAACACCTTTGTGGCGGCGCTGAAATTCGCCGGGGCTTGCCCCAGGACTTCCCGGTAGACGAGGAGTCGGCCGACCTCGTACTCGGCCTCGAGGCGAGCGATTTGTTGGCGGACGGCTGGGTTCGACGTGTCGGCCTGGGCGATTGCATGTTTGAACATCGCTCGGTTCGATGCCAGCCGGTCGATGCCACCGCGCTCGTGTGCGAGCTGAACCATGGTCTGCTTGAAAGCGTTCCCCTCCACGCCGACCAGATTCTCCTGCGGCACACGCACGTCGGTGAGGAACACTTCGCAGAAGTGCTGGTTGGTGGTCATGTCTGTGATCGGGCGGACTTCGATTCCGGGTGAATCCATCGGGACGATGATTTCGCTGATCCCTTGATGCGGGGGCCCGGAGCGGTCGGTTCGACAGATCAGATAGCAGTAGTCGGCGACATCCCCGAAGCTCGTCCAGATCTTCTGGCCGTTGATCACCCAGTCGGACCCGTCACGAACCGCTGACGAGCTCAGCGCGGCGAGATCCGAGCCGGCGTCGGGTTCGCTCATGCCGATACACCATGTGCTCTCGCCAGACAGCATCTGGGGCAGGAACTCGGCCCGCTGATCGTCGGTGCCGTAGGCGATCAGCGACGGGCCGAATTGTCGGTCCGCGAACCACATGGCGGCAATTGGCGCGCCCGCGCTGATCATCTCTTCGGCCACGACGAGACGTTCGATCGGGGGGCGGGCATGCCCGCCGTACTCGGTCGGCCAGCCCATGCCGATGAAGCCCTCCGCCGCCATCATGCGAGCGAACTCCTTCGAGTAGCCGTTGATCCACGAGTCGTTGTGCCGACCGAACAGATCGACGCCGCGGGCGGCGAGCTGTCGGGCGCGGGCTTGGAGGTTGGAGAGTGCGGCGGATAGGCGGAAGTCGAGGGTCATGGGAACTCAGTTTCGATGAAGGTTGTTTCGCCAACTGTGACGAACGTCAGGCGTCGAGCAGATCAGCCTCGATCTCAAGGATGAGGTCAATGCGATCTCCGAGGATGAATACGCCGGGAGAGGACTCGACAGGGAAGCTGGCGTCTACACCGAAGTCTGAACGGCGAAGCCTGCCTGTCGCGGAGAAACTCATCTTGGCTCCCTTGGTGTACGGGTGGCGGACGGCGCCGTGAAAGCGGGTGTGAAGGCTGATGGGGCGGACTGTGCCGGCGAGAGTCAACTCGCCGTGCAAGAGCCACGAGTCGTCCTCGGCGGGTTCAACCCCGGTGCTCGTGAATCGCATCGTCGGGTGTGTTTCCACATCAAGGAGCATTTCGCCAAGAGCGGTCTCGGCAGCCTTTGCATTCCCGACATCGAGGCTTGACACGTCAACGGTGATCTCGGCTGAGGAATGGACGGACTCGTCGGCAATGATAATCTCACCTTCGAATTCGGCGAACCTTCCCCGCACCAGGGTCAGAAGATGGCGAACGCCGAACCCGACGTGGGTGTGGCCGGAATCGATTCTCCACCTGCCCGGCACCGGAATGAGTCGTCCATGCTCGAGGCGGGTGACATCCGAAGTTTCGGTCATCACGTAATCGTAGCTCCATTTGCATCAATTGTTCGAATATCTTACGATCGTCGCCAAGGCGAGATATGACTCAGGAACGATGACATTGAGCAACGAGACCCCAACCCCCCTCGAAGTCGTGTGTGTCGGGGGTGGGCCCGCTGGGCTCCTCCTCGGGATTCTTCTCCACACCGCCGGTACCGGTCGAGTCACCGTGTTCGAACGGAACCGAGCCGATGACACGTTCGGGTTCGGTGTGGTGTTCTCCGACGAGACGCTCGCGAACCTCCATGACGCCGATCCGCTCGTGTTCGACCGCATCGAGCAGGAGATGGCTTACTGGACCACGATGGATGTCGTCCACGGCGAGCGCACCCTTCAGTCCGGCGGTCACGGATATGCCGCGCTCTCGCGCAAGCGGCTCTTGTTGTTGCTGTCCGAGCGGGCGCGCGAGGTCGGCGTCGACATCCGCTACGAAACGAATATCGAATCGATCGGCGACGCGCTGGCTGCAGTGCCGGGCGCAGACCTCGTGGTCGGCGCCGACGGGCTCAACTCGATGGTGCGTACCGAGATCGAAGATCAGTTCGAACCCGATCTCACCCCGGGCGACGCAACCTACATCTGGTTTGCGACCGAGAAGCGGTTTGAACAGTTCACGTTCTTGTTTGCTGAGACGGAGTGGGGACTCTTCCAGGCCCACGTCTACCCGTTCTCCGATATGCAGAGCACCTTCATCGTCGAGACTCGCCCCGAAGTCTGGCGAGCAGCCGGGCTCACTCGCGAGGGGCTGGAGCCGCTGTCGATCGGCGAGACCGATGAGCGTTCGAAGGCTTTCTGCGAGCAGATCTTCGCCCAACACCTCGACGGCAACACGCTCGTCGGCAACAACTCTCAGTGGCTGACATTTCGCACCGTTCGGAACGGGAGCTGGCGAGCGCGCCTCGGCAGTCGCGATGTGGTCCTGCTCGGTGATGCTGCCCACACCGCACACTTCTCGATCGGCTCCGGCACGAAGCTGGCCCTCGAGGACTCCATGGCTCTCGCCGAGGAGATCGCGGCCGGCCATGGCTCCATGGAGAAGGCGCTCGCGGCGTACGAGGAGAACCGGCGCCCGCCGGCAGAAAGCCTTCAGCGTGCCGCGATCACCAGCCAGCGATGGTTCGAACATCCCGAGCGTTACATCGACCTGCCGAGCGAACAGTTCACGTTCCAGCTCCTGACGCGCAGTCAGCGCATCACCTACGACAACCTCTTCATGAGGGACGACGAGTTCGCCTCGAAAACCCTCGGCTGGTTCCACGATTCCGTTTCCGAGAGTCTTCGCCCGGAAGATCCGACCACGCCGCCGATGTTCTACCCCTACGAGATGCGCGGCCTTCGACTGCCCAACCGGATTGCCGTGTCACCCATGGCGCAGTACTGCGCGGTCGATGGCCTACCCACCGACTGGCATCTCGTTCACCTCGGCTCACGAGCCGTGGGAGGTGCCGGTCTCATCATGACAGAGATGACCTGCGTCTCCCCCGAAGGTCGGATCACACCGGGCTGCCCCGGGCTCTGGAACGACGAACAGGCGGAGTCATGGCGGCGCGTCACCGACTTCGTACACCAGAACTCCGGCGCCGCCATCGGACTTCAGCTTGGGCATGCCGGACGCAAGGGCTCGACGCGGGTTGCCTGGGAGGGGATGGACCGCCCGCTCGACAGCGACAACTGGGAGTTGCTCGCCCCATCAGCGCTTCCGTACTACGACGTCAACGTCGTACCACAGGAGATGACCACCGGCGACTTCGACGAGGTGCTGAGCCAGTTCGTGGACGCCGCGAATCGTGCCGTTGACGCAGGATTCGACCTACTCGAGGTCCACGCAGCTCATGGATACCTCCTCTCGAGCTTCTTGTCCCCGATCACCAACCACCGAACGGATGGCTTCGGCGGAAGTCTCGAGAACCGGATGCGCTACCCGCTCACGGTTGTGGAGGCACTGCGCGACGTGTGGCCCGATGATCGACCCATGAGCGTCCGAATCTCCGCCACCGACTGGGTCGAGGGCGGGTTTGATGGCAATGATGCGATCGAGTTCTCGGCTCGGCTCCACGAGAAGGGTGTTGACATCATCGACGTGTCGACCGGTCAGGTCGATCCGAGCGAAGATCCCGAGTTCGGTCGCCTGTACCAGACGCCCTTCTCGGATCGCATCCGGAACGAGCTGAAGATTCCGACCATGACCGTGGGCGCTGTATCGAGCATCGACGATGTGAACACCATCATCCTCGCAGGTAGAGCGGATCTTTGCATGATGGCCCGTCCGCACCTCGTCGACCCCTACTGGACGCTCAACGCCGGGATCGACCAGGGCTACACCGCCCACGAATGGCCTCCCCAGTACCTCTCGGGCCGAACCGCGCGGCGCCGCGAACAGAACCCGATCGCGCTGATCGAACGCTGAGCCGAATCCGGCACGAAGGAGACTCCAATGGCCCTTGACGTTGCCGAACAGCAGCTCTACGACCACACCCTGGAGGTCTGTCGATCGCAACTCGCCCCGCTGGTCGAGGGAGCTGCTCACGGCGAACTCAACCGACCGGTCGTGCGCGCGATGGGCGAGGCAGGCCTCATCGCCCGTCTCTTCCCGACGAGTGTCGGCGGCGTGCACGACGGCGAGGTGTCCGCGATCGACCTCTGTCTGCTCAGGGAGGCGCTCGCGATCGAGAACACTTCGGTTGAGACCGCTCTCGCGATGCAAGGGCTCGGTTCCTACCCGATTCTCCAATCCGGGCGGCCCGAGGTGGTCGAGCGTTGGATGCCGCGCGTCTGTGACGGCTCGGTAATCCCCGCGTTCGCGATGACCGAGCCGAGCGCTGGTTCCGATGCTGCAGCGATGAAGCTGCGGGCAGACAAGGCGGACGGCGGCTATCGCCTGAGCGGCACCAAGATTTGGATCTCGAATGCACCGGATGCAGACGTATACACCGTGTTCGCTCGAACAAGCGATGATGGCTCCCGCGGGATCACCGCGTTCTGTGTCCCCGGCGACAGCCCCGGCCTGTCGGGCCGCGCGCTCGACATGTTGTCGCCGCACCCCATCGGCGAACTCACGTTTGATGGAGTTTTCGTTGGCGATGCAGAGGTGCTCGGCGAGGTCGGTGCGGGGTTCAAGGTTGCTATGCGCACCCTTGACCTGTTCCGGCCCAGCGTTGGTTCTTTCGCGGTTGGGATGGCACAGGCTGCACTTGATGCCGCTATCGGATACACCAGCACACGTGAGGCTTTCGGTGCCCCGCTCGCCGACATGCAGGCGGTCGCCCACCGCCTCGCCGACATGGCCGTTGCGGTGCATACGGCCCGTCTGGCGGTCCATGAGGCGGCACGAGCCTATGACCGCCGCGCCGAGCGCGCCGCGACCGGTGCCACGCCGGAGAACCTCACCATTCTGTCATCGATGGCCAAGGCCTGTGCGACAGAGGCGGCGCAACGGGTCGTCGATGACGCCCTTCAACTACACGGAGCTGTCGGCCTCGAGGTCGGTCATCGGATGGAGCAGCTCTATCGCGACGTGCGTGCCCCGAGGATTTATGAGGGAGCGACCGAAGTGCAGCGAACGATCATTGCCCGGTCGCTCTATCGGCGGTAGCTGAACTCGCGGCTCAGCGTCAGCCCTGTAGGTCGCCAGAGAAGAGTGAGCGCCATCATCGAGGCGAGGATGATGTCGCTGCTTCCCGTCGGGAGGGTCACGTCGAACAACCCAAGCGAGATCCCGTTCTGGGCCTCGAACAGGACCGAGTTCATGATGCTCACCGCGAGCCCGCCGACCACCGCGCCCCACAAGCTTCCCATCCCACCGATGACCAGCATGGCGAGGGTGAGAAACGTCAGCCGGATGTAGACCTCTTCTGTGGTGACGCTGCCAAGCAGGTGCACGTACACGCCGCCGGCAAATCCGCACAATGCGCCGCTGACCACGAAAGCGACGAGGCGTTCGGTGTGCATGGAGATCCCGACCCCGGCCGCGGCGGGGGCATCCTCACGACAGGCGCGCAGCCGTCGCCCCCAGCGGCTTCGCTGGTATGCGTAGGCGACGATGACGCACAACATGAGTGCGGCGGTTGCCTGCACCAACCCGGTGGTCTGTTCGATTCCCGGGATGGCCTTGGCTCCGGGTCCGACCCCGCTCCAGTTGCGAAGAACGTTGCGGGTGATCACCAGCAACGAGAGCATCGCGATCCCGGCGGCAAGACCGCTGAGGCGAACCAGAGCAGCACCAGCGAGAAGGGCAAACAACGCGCCGATCACCGTGGCGAGTATCAGCGACGCGACGTTGCCGAGACTGTTGTCGCGGATGAGACCGAACAACTCAGGAAAGACCGTCGTCTTCTGCGGGTTCGGCATCGACATGATCCCCGCCGCAAACGCGCCGACGGCAACGAAGCTGATATGGCCGAAACTGACCACTCCGGAGTTGCCGACAAAGACATAGATCCCGACGACCATCGCGGTATTGACCAGCGCCGCCAACAACTGGAGCTGGATGTCGTCGGCGAAAAAACTCGCAGCCAGAGACACGAGCAACACGAGACCGAGGGGGCCGAGCAGCGTCGGGTTGAGCAGAGATCGAATCGAGTTCACAGGCGAGCTGTCCTTCGGTTCTGTTCGAAGAGGCCGCCGGGTCGGACCAACAACACGACGATCACCAAACCGAACACCGCCGAGTCCAGGAACACCCTCTGGCCGCGGGGGAGCAGGCTGAAGACCATCGAGGTGGCGAACCCGACGGCAAAGCCCCCGGCGGTCGACGCCGCGAGCCTGTTCATCCCGCCGACCACGACGCCTACCAGCGCAATCAGCGTGATCAAGAGGCCGTAATCGGGAGTGACAACGGGGCGCTGGGGGGCAAACAGGAACAACGCAGCACAGGCCAGCAGTGCGGCGATCACCATCGCTGCACGTACGACGAGTGCCGTGCGGATACCGAGGGTCTGCGCCGTGATCGGGTCCATCGCAGCAGCGCGCATCTGTAGACCCACGCTCGTCTTCGTGAGGACCAAGGTGACGAGGGTCAGGAGCGTGGTTCCGACACCAATGGCCATCAGGGTCACAATGCTGACCGTCACTTCGCCAGCTTCGAACGCAGGTTTGGCCATCCATTCGAACAACCCCATGGCCTTGCCCTGGGTGCTCCATTTCCTTTGAGCGATGCTTCGCAGCAGGAAGCTCACCGCGAACGTCATGATCAGCGTGGTGGTGGGGGATGCGGACCGCAGAGGCCGCAGGGCGATGCGTTCGATGATCAACGCGAGGATTGTCACGACGATCATCACGGTGACGAGACGAACGGGTGTCGCCCACGAGGTCGTGAGGAACAGCGTGTAGCCGCCGGCCATGAGCAGCTCGCCGTGGGCGAAGTTGACGAGCCGCATCACCCCGAAGACCAAGCCGAGTCCGAGGGCGACGAGAGCGTAGAGAACGCCGATGCCGACCGCGTCGACGAGATACTGGAAGTAGATCATGAGTTGTCGTCCCCAACGCCGGCGTGGCCGAAATAGGCGGCACGGACTCGCTCGTGGTCGATTGATTCGCCGGCGGCGAACGTGTCGGTGATGACGCCGTCGGACAGCACATGCGACCGATCGGCGAACTGCATTGCGTGCTGTGCCCGTTGCTCGATCAGCAGCACAGCGGTGCCAGAATCGCGAACCGCCGCGATCGACTCGAAGACGGTATCGATGATCACCGGCGCGAGGCCGAGCGACGGCTCATCGAGCAGGAGAACGTCGGGTGCGGCGAGGAGGGCACGGGCGATCGCCAACTGTTGTTGCTGACCGCCCGAAAGGAGCCCGGCGGTGCGGCCGGCGTGCTCGGAGATGACCGGGAATAGGGAGGTGACCCACTCCCGCGACTCGGCGAGCGGCTTGGCGTCGTGGCGCCGGGCGATCATCCCGAGTTGGAGATTCTCCTCCACGCTCAACTCGCCGAAGATGTGGCGGCCCTCAGGGACGTAGGAAATGCCGAGCCGAGCCACCTTGTCTGGGCTCGTCCCATGTAGGGACTCGCCCCGCAGCGAGATGGCCCCGCCGGTGAGGGGCTCGACGCGCATGATGGACTTGAGCAGCGTGCTCTTGCCGGCGCCGTTGGGCCCGACCACGGTCACGACCTCGCCCGGGTCGACATGAAGCGATACGCCGCGCAGCGCCGGGACGTCGTTGTAGGCGACTTCGACGTCGTGGATTTCGAGGAGCGCTTCGGCGTTCATGATGCCCTATCCGCTCCCGAGGTAGGCCTCGACGACGGTCGGATGCGCCTTGATCTCATCCGGGGGACCTTCGGCAAGGCTTCGTCCCTCGCTCAGCACGTGGATTCGGTCTGAGCAGCGCAACATCAACGGGACGTTGTGATCGATCAGGATCACACCTAGATCGTGTTCTGAGCGTATGCGCTCGAGGACGCCTGCGAAGGTGTCTCCTTCCTCGTCGTTGAGTCCGGCGGCGGGCTCGTCCAGGAGGAGGAACCACGGGTTGGACGACAGGGCTCGGCCGACACCGACAAGGCGTTCCAGGCCGTGCGACAATGTGCCGGCCGGCGTGGCCTGCCACGCGCCGAGGTCGAGGAGCTCGAGGATGCCGTCCGTGCGACGAGCTGCCTCTTTGGGCGTTGCGCCGACACCGATCGCTGCGACCTCGATGTTCTCACGGGTGGACAACTGCGGAAAGGAGTGGCCGTGTTGGAACGTTCGCGACATTCCGGCTCGGGCCAGCCGCCACGGTTTCCAGCCCGTGACATCGACTGACCCGAACATGATGCGCCCATCGGTGGGGGAGTCGAACCCGGTCATGAGATTGACCAGAGTCGACTTCCCCGCACCATTGGGGCCCATCAGCCCGATCATCTCGCCCCGATGCACCGACAAGGTGACGTCGCTGAGGGCTTGAACACCGTCGAAGGAACGACTGACGGAGCGAGCCTGGAGGGAGTCAGCGTCGAGGCGAGATGACCGGACCGAACTCACAACGCCGGTGAACTCGCCGCCAGGAGCTCGACGAAGGACGCAACACCGTCGGTGACGGTGATGATCCGATACTCGCGTCCGGTCACGGTGTGTGAGTCGGGGGAGAAGGTGAGTTCACCGGAGATGGTCGGCAGACCGTCGAAGGACTCGAAGGCGTCGGCCAGGGCCGCGCCATCGGTCGATCCGGCATGTTCGATTGCGGCGGCAATCGCCTCGATCGTGGCAGCACCGGTGATGAAGCCGCCCGTGCCCGGTGCGGCCCCCGCGTCGGTCATGGCCGCGATGAGGTCGTTCACCTCGGCGCTGGGATCGTCTCCGAAGATCGACGCATAGGCGGAGAAGGTGAAGTTGGACAGCCCCTCCGGATGCCAGAACGAACCGTCGCCGGACCATGGGCTGTAGATCGCAGTGTCGACGCCAGCGCTGCGGATGCCGCTCACCGCGGTGGTGATCTCCGGCGGGAAGGTGCACAGAGCGATGACGTCGGCATCGCCGGCGCCGGTGGCGATCGTGCCGATGTTGTTCACCGAGCCATCAAACGAGGCGAAACCCTCGTTGGCCACGACTTCGCCGCCCAGTTCCTCGAAGCGCTGCGCGAATGCGGAGCACACGTTCTGGAAGTAGACGAGCAGGTTGTCGGGGATCACAATGGCGCTGCGCAGACCCTGGGCGTAGGCATGCTCGGCGAGTGCGGCCCCTTCGTCCTGGGCGAGGTTGCCGATTGTGAAGGCGAGGCGGCCGGCGTCACCGAATCGGGACGGTCCCATTTGGTCGGTGCCGATGCACGGTGCGACGGTGAGCACGCCGGCATTGATGCCCTCCTGGACGGCCGGCGTGGCGAAGTCGACGTCGCAGGTGGTGACCAGGATCTCGGCGCCGCGATCGAGCAGATCGAGGGCGGCGGATTTCGTCTGAGCGGGGTCGAGTTCGGTGTCGACGAACTCAAGCATGAGCTCACGGCCGTTGACACCGCCGGCAGCGTTGATGTTGTCGATGGTGATCTGCGCTGCGGCGAGGGCCGGCGCGTCGAACGGTGCCATGTTGCCGGTCAGGTCGATTGCGAAACCGATCAGAATCGGTTCGGCGCTCTCGTCGTCGGCCGTGTCATCGCCGTCGTCGGCCGTGTCATCGCCGTCGGAAGAGCCGGCACTGGCGCTCTCTGTGTCGCTTTCGTCGTCTCCGCAACTAGCGGCGAACAAAGCAAACACCGCCAGCAGGGCCACAAGCCATCGGCCATACGTCTCTCGTCGCATGGGTTTTCCCCTTCGTTTTCAGGTGCGTGAGCACGCGATCGTCAATCTCTGCTGTTTGCAGAACTATGGATCTATCACGCTTCGATAACGATCGTCAAGGTTCCGCACTTTTGAGTGCTGCGAGGAGAGCTCAGATCACTTCGATGCCGATAACCGAGCCAACAAACTCGCGTGCGGGCGCCTCGAGTCGCGACCGCAGCCGATCGAAGAGGAAGAAGGCGTCGCCGCGGAGCTGGGCGAATGGGCTGGCCACGTCCGGCATTCCCGGATCTCGAAACACGACCTGGCGCCAGTCCTGAAGGAGCTTGATGTAGTCGACGAACGCGTCGCTTCGTTGCTCCACGGCTACCGACCCGTTCGGGGTGGCGAGTTGCCACCGCTCGAGTGTCTCTCGGTGGTGGTCGAAGAATCGCCTGTAGTCGTCTCCGAGGGGCGCGAGGTCCCATGTCTTGGCGACGAGACCCGGAAGTGTGTCGAACCCCTTGTATTGTCCCTCGAACATCGACGCGAACTCTGTGAGCTTCTGACGCTCCAGCATCCGTCGGGCGTCGTCGGATGCCCTGGCGGGCCCGATCCAGGCCCCTGGTGCCACGGGGCCGAATCCCAAGGCCGCGAGGCGGCTCCTCATGATGTGCCGTTTGTCGCGTTGAGACTCCGGAATGCTGAACAACACAATCGTCCAGCCGTCGGTGGCCTCTGTTTCTCCGGGCGGTTCGAAGATTCTGCGGTCGCCATCGGCCAGCACCGCCAGAAACTCCGCTGAGGCGAGGTAGCCGGCGCGGCCGTCGCGACGTTCTGAGACGAGGACGCCGGCCTTCTTCAGGCGAGTGATCGTCGAGCGGGCGGCTGGGAGTTCCGTCCCGGTTGCCTCGAGCAGCGTCAGAAGGTCGGCCACCGCCACCCAATCCCCGAATCCCCGCACGAAGGCTCCATAGACCGTGATGATGTAATCGCGGGGCGTGTAGGCCCCAAGAGAGTCGCTCATAATCCAAACCATAGGCGATCGTCAGAAGTTCGGACGTGTCGCCTACTTGACGACCGCCACGTTGAGTGACACAGTACGGGCGTCGATGTCGCCGCAGGCATCGAGAGACGTTCAGAACTGGCGACGCCCCACTGCCAACTGGGGAGGCGCCCCGGGATCCTCAGGGGAATCGAAATGACCAAGGCAATTCTCGACAGCAACGGATTCAAGCTCGGCCTCTTCTCGGCGAACTGCTCGAGTGGGCTCGCCGTGACCAAGGCTGATGGCCGCTGGTCAGGCAGCTGGGAAGACAATCTCCGTCTGGCGAAGATGGCCGACGAGGCCGGCATCGACTTCCTGCTTCCGATTGCTCGCTGGATCGGCTACGGCGGCGACACCAACTTCCACGGTGGCGTGTTGGAGACCATCACCTGGGCCGCCGGTCTGCTGGCCCACACCAAGGACATCTCCGTCTTCGCCACGATCCACACGTTCTGCAACAATCCGATCGTCGCCGCCAAGCAGATGGCCACCATCGATCAGATCGGCGGCGGTCGTGCCGGCATCAATGTCGTCGCCGGCTGGAACAAGCCCGAGTACGACACGTTCGGAATCGATCTTCCCACCGACCACGACGATCGCTACCGCTTCGCCCAGGAATGGCTCGATATCGTCACCAAGATCTGGGCTGAGGAGGAACCATTCGATTGGAACGGCGAGTTCTTCCAGCTGCAGCACGTCGAGAGCCAGCCCAAGCCGGTCGACGGCATGGTGCCGATTCTCAACGCCGGATCATCTGATCAGGGACGCGACTACGCCGCTCGCAACGCCAACTTCGCGTTCACGATCGTCGGCGGGCCCGAGGACGGCTACGACTTGGTCCCTGCCCTCAAGAAGAACGCTCGTGAGAACTACGGCCGCGAGTCGGGCGTGTTCACCCTCGGTCACTGCATCGTCCGCGAGACGGAGCAGGAAGCCTGGGACTTCCACCGCTACTACGCGGAAGAGAACGCCGACTGGGATGCGGTCGACAACCTGATGGAACTCCAAGGTATGCATGCCATGTCGTTCACTCCGGAGATGCTCAGCATGTTCCGCGGGCGCTTCGCAGCCGGTCACGGTTCGTGCCCGGTGATCGGCAATCCCGACCAGGTTGCCGACGAGATCGAGAAATTCGCCAAGGCGGGCTTCGACGGCATGACGTTGAGCTTCATGAACTACGCCGAGGAGCTTCCCTACTTCGCTCAGGAAGTTCTTCCTCGTCTCGAGGCAAAGGGCGTTCGCGTTCCTCGCTGAGCGCTTCGCCGCGACTGACCCTGACCCTGCCCGGAAAGTTTGACGATGCCAGACGCGGTCGTGATCGGCAGTGGAATCAACGGATTGGTGGCCGGGGCGATGCTCGCCCTCGACGGTTGGCAGATCACGGTTGTCGAGGCGAGTGATCGCCTCGGCGGCGCGATTCGCACCGACACAGAGGTGTTCGACGGCTACACCGTCGAACTCATGTCGAGCTGGCACCCCCTGTTCGTCGGTGGCCCGGCGTTTGCTGAGCTCGAAGCCGAGCTGAGCAGGCGCGGCGTGACATATCTCAACACCGACAAGCCGACGGCGGTCGCCTGCGCGGACGGAACGGCCCTCTTGTCGACCGATCCCGATGCCACCAATGCCGCGTTCGAGTCGCTCGGGGACCTGTCCTCTTGGTCGTCGTGCATGGCCGAGTTCGGATCGAAGATCGATCTTGCGTTCGGCCTGCTCGGCACCGATTTCTGGAGACGGTCAGCGGCCAAGTTCGGTTGGACTGCCGCTCGTCGCCTCGGCCGACGCGGTGTTGTGGCTTCCGGCGCTGAATTGCTCGAACCGGCATCGACGTGGTTGCGCCGAGACTTCGAATCACCTGTCTCGCGCGCGCTGCTCGCGCCATGGGCGCTACACAACGGACTCGGACCCGATGATGCATCGAGCGCGTTCATCACAAAGGTGATCGCGGCCGCGCTTTCGCAAGGCGGCATGCCGGTTCCCGAGGGTGGCGGCATCCGACTCGTCGACGCCCTCGTCGGCATCATCACCAACAACGGCGGCACCGCAGTGACCGGCACCGCTGTCACGGCCATCGAGGTCGACGGCAAGCGCGTGACCGGAGCTCGGCTGGCGGATGACACGGTGCTTTCCGCCAACACGGTTCTGGCTTCGGTCGGGCCCCGAGCGCTGTACGAGGGTCTCCTCGGTCAGGCGCCGGGTGTGCCCGCGGAGCACGTGACTGCCGCATCGAAATTCACCTACGGTCGCGCGGCAATGCAGATTCATCTCGCACTCAGCGACCCGCCGGCATGGACTGATGCCGCGCTCGGCGAGGCGGCGATCGTACATGTCCTCGATGGCCTCGACTCTGTGTCCGCCTCGGTCAACGCTGCATGGCGCGGGCACCTTCCGGCGCGGCCTACGGTTGCTGTCGGACAGCCGCTCACCGTCGACCCGAGTCGTGCTCCCGACGGAGGGGGTCTCCTCTGGCTCCAACTCCAGGAACTCCCGCGGGAGGTCCGCGGTGATGATGCCGGGTCCATCGATCCCGGAGACGGTTCATGGGGCCCAGCCACCCGCGACGCGTTCGCGGAGCGTGCCATCGACCAGCTCCGTCCGCACATCACCAACCTCGACGCGGCAATCATCGACCGCCTGGTTCTGGGGCCAGCCGAGCTCCAAGATCTCAACGTGAACCTCGTCGGAGGCGATCCCTACGGTGGTGACTGTCGAGCGCATCAGTTCGCCGCGTGGCGGCCGCTGAGCAGCGCCACAGGCCATGCCACCGGAATCGACGGCCTCTGGCACATCGGCGCGTCAACTCATCCCGGGCCCGGCCTCGGCGGTGGATCGGGATACCTCGTTGCCTCCCGGCTTCGGGATCAACGTCGTCGGCGCCGGTTCGGGCGCCGGCCTACAGGGAGAAGCAGCCATGGCTGAACGTTCGTTCGCGACAGAAGTCCAGCAACTCCGGCTCGGCGAAGGTGAGACATTCAGCGGCGAGGGAATTCTCGCGGTCGCCAAGGGCCTGCTCGAGGCAGGCGTCTCATACGTCGGCGGCTACCAGGGCGCACCGATCTCACATCTCATGGACGTCTTCGGCGATGCTCAGGAGATCCTCGCCGAACTCGGCGTGTACTTCGAGAACTCTGCGTCGGAGGCGACGGCGGCTGCGATGCTCGCCGCCTCCGTCAACTACCCGTTGCGAGGCGCGGTCACGTTCAAGTCAACCGTCGGCACGAACGTGGCGTCCGATGCGCTCGCCAACCTGTCGAGCGGCGGTGTCACCGGTGGAGCGTTGGTCATCGTCGGCGAGGACTACGGCGAGGGTTCGTCGATCATGCAGGAACGGTCCCATGCGTTCGCCATGAAGTCCCAGATGTGGTTGCTCGATCCGCGCCCCAACGTCGACGCGATCGTCAACTCTGTGAAGAAGGGGTTCGAACTCTCCGAGGCGAGCAATACGCCGGTCATGCTCGAGTTGCGGCTGCGCTCGTGTCACCTGCACGGCTCGTTCGTCGCCAGCGACAACCAGCGGCCCACCATGCACATCAAGGAGGCGGTGGAGAATCCGCAGCGCGATCTGAGTCGCATCGTCTTGCCGCCTGCGAGCTTCATCCACGAGGAGGAGAAGATCGGGGTGCGCTGGCCCGCAGCCGTCGACTTCATCACCGCGAACAACATGAACGAGACGTTCGGCCCCGAGGACAGCGAGATTGGATTGATTGTCCAGGGCGGGCTCTACAACACCATGAATCGGGCTCAGGAGCTCCTCGGCTGCTCCGATGCGTTCGGCAACACCGATGTGCCCGTGTACGTCATGAACGTGACCTACCCGATCGTCGATCAGGAGGTCGTCGACTTCTGCGCCGGGAAGAAGGCAGTGCTGCTTCTCGAGGAAGGTCAACCCGACTTCATCGAGCAGAACCTCCACGCCGTGCTACGCCGAGCCGGCTGCGACACCGTCCTGCACGGCAAGGACCTCCTCGCCATGGCGGGCGAATACACCGCACAGGTCGTCACCGCCGGCATCGCCGAGTTCCTCGATCGCTACGGGCCCGAATTCATCCGTCACCGGCCGGCTCTCCTTCTCGATCCATCTGACCCGGCGAGCCCGATGGCGCCGCGGGCCAACGTCGAAGCCGTGCACCCCCGCCCGCCAGGGTTCTGCACCGGCTGTCCGGAGCGACCGATCTTCTCGGCCCTCACGCTGGCCGAACGAGAGACAGGCAAACACCACGTCAGCGCGGACATCGGCTGTCATCTGTTCTCGATCAACGCACCGTTCGATCTCGGTGCCACCACGATGGGCTACGGCCTTGGCTCAGCGGCTGCGTCTGCGCTCAACTCGAGCGAGGCCGATCGTCGCACCATCGCGGTGATGGGCGACGGTGGCTTCTGGCACAACGGTCTCGTGAGCGGCGTGGGCAACGCGGTGTTCAATGGCACCGATCAGCTGCTGGTGGTCGTCGACAATGAGTACAGCGCGGCCACGGGGGGCCAGGATCTCCTGTCCTCGGCCGCAGACAACCCGACCCGATCCACCAAACACTCGATCGAGAGGGCCGTGCGCGGCGTCGGGATCGACTGGGCGAAGACGGTCGACAACACCTACGACGTCGGTGCATTGCGCGACACGTTCATCGATGCGCTGACGACCGAGGAATCGGGCCCAAAGGTGATCGTGGCCCAAAGCGAGTGCCAGCTCAACCGCCAGCGGAGAGTTCGGCCCCAGGCCGCGAAGGGCATATCCGACGGTGAGAGGGTCGTCGAAGAACGCTACGGAGTCGACGCCGAGACCTGCACGGGAGACCACGCCTGCATCCGCATCTCCGGGTGTCCGTCGCTGTCGATTGCCCCGAACCCGGATCCGATGCGGACCGACCCCGTCGCCACCGTGCTCGACTCGTGTGTCGGTTGTGGCGTATGTGGCGCAAACGCTCACGCCGCGGCTCTCTGCCCGTCCTTCTATCGCACCGAGATCGTGCACAACCCGGGCCGGTTCGAACGCTTCCGCACGAGTATCCGCAAACTGGTCACCGGCCGCCTGTCCCGCGGCATCGAGCGTCATGCCGCCCGTTTCGAACCGGTCGGCTCATGAGCACGATCGAGCAACCGTCGACCGGCTCGTCGTGGGCGAGCGGTCTTCGGCCCATCACCATCGCCATCCTCGCCATGGGCGGCGAAGGTGGCGGCGCTCTCGCCAACTGGATCACCGCGGTCGCCGAGAAGTCGGGAATGCACGCGCAGAATACCTCGGTAGCCGGCGTCGCCCAGCGCACTGGCGCCACCGTGTACTACATCGAGCTGTACCCCGAGAGCGCCCGTCCCGACTCATCGGTTCGCAGCGAGCCCGTGCTCAGCCTCTTCCCGACCCCGGGCGAAGTCGACATCGTGATCGCATCGGAACTGATGGAAGCTGCGCGTTCGGTTGCCCGCGGATTCACCACACCCGACCGCACCATGCTGATCACCTCCACCAACCGGGTGTACTCGATGATCGAAAAGATGGCTCCCGGCGACGGTCGAGTGGACGACGAGGCTCTCTGGGAAAGCGCACAGGCAGGTGCTCGCACCCTCATCGCCGACGACTTCTCCCAGATCGCCACTGACCATCGCAGCGTGATCAGCGCATCGCTCTTCGGCGCGCTCGCGGCTTCCGGCGCGATGCCTTTCGCTCGCGACGACTACGAAACGGCGATCGTCGAGTCGGGGAAGGGTGTCATCGCATCGCTCGCTGCGTTTGCCGCAGGGTTCGATGCCGCCCAGGCTGCCCCCGCACCTCCGCCGGCGTCGAGTATCGCGGTGCCGGTCTCCTTGTCCCCACGCCGCCCCAAGCACGGGCCCGGCGAGGAGGAAGAGGCGGCGCGTCAGGCCGCGATCGAGTCCGACCCGATGTCTCTCGTCGGCCCCGAGCTCCAGATGCAGGCCAAGCGTGTCATGGGTGATGAGTTCCCCGCCCCAGCCCGCTCGATGCTCCTCCACGGGATTGTCCGCACAGCCGTCTATCAAAACGAGGCCTACGCCGATCGGTACCTCGACCGTGTCGCAGCGGTGGCGGCCCTCGACAACGACGATGCACAGCTCACCATCGAGGCCGCCCGTCACGTCGCCTTGTGGATGTGCTACCAGGACACCATCCAGGTCGCGATGCAGAAGCTCCGTCGGACACGTATGGCCAAGGTCCGCTCCGACGCGGGCGCTGATGACTCACAGCTCGTCAACGTCTATGAGTACCTCCACCCCCAGCTCGAGGAAGTCACCGACACCATGCCGATCAAGCTCGGCGCACGACTGCGCCGATCGCGCGGCTTCGGTTGGCTCGTCGGCCGGATCGCCGGCGACGGGCTCGTGATCAACACCACCGGCACCCGCGGCTTCATCAGCCTGTGGGCCACCGCCAAGCTTCGACCCATGCGGCCCCGCACCCTGCGTTTCGGTCACGAGCAAGCCGGCCTCGACCAGTGGCTCACCGCCGTTCTCGACGCGGCCGGCACCGACGTGGAGCTGGCCAAGCAGATCGTGCTCTGTGAGGGAGTACGAAAGGGCTACGGCGAAACGCACCACCGGGGTGCCGCGCTCTTCGAGCGCTTACTGGCACATCTGCCGAACCTCACAGCTCCCACCGCGGCCGACGATCTGGCGACCCTACGCAAGGCCGCTCTGGCCGACGAAGACGGCGTCGCACTCGATGCGGCGCTCACCGAGATGTCGAGCTGACCCACCAGCTCACGAAGAAGCCACCCACGTACAACCAACCAATCAGCAAGCGAACCGCCAACGAAAGGAAACACCCATGGCCGACGTACTCGACCTGACCCAGGGGATCATCGACGGATCGGTAGAGGTCATCGACATGACCGCCCCGCTCCACGCCAATACCCCGATTCTCCAGCTCCCACCGGAGTTCGGACAGACCGCGGCGTTCGAGCTCGAGGAGATCAGCGCCTATGACGAGCGCGGCCCCTTCTGGTACTGGAACAACTTCCGCACCGGCGAGCACACCGGCACCCACTTCGACGCCCCGAACCATTGGGTCTCCGGCCAGGGTCTCGACGACGTCTCCCAAGTGCCGGTCGAGCGACTCATCGGTCCGGCCGCGGTGATCGACTGCACCGCTCAGGTGGACGCCGATTCTGACTATTGCCTCGACGTCGACGACATCAAGGCATGGGAAGAAGAGCACGGCCCGGTTCCCGATCGCGGCTGGTTCATCTTTCGCACCGGTTGGTCCTCTCGTGGCGACGACCCAGATGCTTTCGCCAACGCCGATGAGAACGGACCTCACACTCCGGGGGCCACGCCGGCTGCGGCAAAGTATTTGGCCGAAGAGACGAACCTCCTCGGTTGGGGCGTCGAGACCGTAGGCACCGACGCAGGTGGCGCGATGGGCTTCGATCCTCCGTTCCCCTGCCACTCCATGTTCATGGGTGCCGGCAAGTACGGCATCACGCAGCTCCGCAACACCCATCTCTTGCCGGCCACGGGTGCGGTGATCATCGCCGCACCGCTGCCGATCGTCACTGGCTCGGGCAGCCCGTGCCGCGTCATCGCTCTCGTGAACCGGGCGTAGTGAGCGTCTCCCCCCGAGTTGCCGTCGTCACCGGCGGCGCCAAAGGCATCGGTCTGGCGTGCAGCCAGGCTCTCGCCGCGGCCGGTCACCGCGTCGTGGTGACCGGCCGGGATGAGGCAGCGATGGAAGCCAGCGGCTTCGACTGGCTGGCGGTTGACGTCACCGACCCCGATGCGGTCATCTCGGCCGTCGAAGGTCTCGGCGTCGTCGACATCCTGGTCAACAACGCAGGTGTGTCGATGTCGGCCCCCGTACACCGGACCACGATCGAAGACTGGAACCACGCATTCGCCGTCAATGCCACCGGCGCCTTTTTGTGGACCCGCTCCGTCGTCGCACCGATGCGTGACCAGAACTGGGGCCGGATTGTCACGGTGGCGTCCACCTCCAGCCACGCCGGAACCCCCTACATCTCGGCCTATGCAGCGTCGAAACACGCAGTGCTCGGCCTGATGAGGGTCGTCGCCGCCGAAGTCGCGGGCACGGGGGTAACTGCCAACTGCGTTTCCCCGACCTTCGTCCGCACTGAGATGACGGGCCGCACCATCGCCAACATCGCCCAACAGACGAATCGTTCGACCGGAGAAGCCGAGGCGGCGCTCGTCGGCCAAGCCGCTCTCGGCCGACTCGTCGAACCCGAGGAAGTCGCTGCTGCGGTGAGCTATCTGTGCTCCGACGCGGCAGCGGCAACGAACGCACAATCAATCATTCTCGACGGAGGAACGCTGCAACTATGAAACCTGACATCCCATTTCGGGCGTCCACACCATTCACCGATTCGTGGGAACACTTCGACGTCGCGTTGAGCGACCGGGTGCTGACGGTCACGCTCAACCGGCCCGACAAGCTCAATGCGATCACATTCGACGCCTATGCAGACCTGCGTGACCTGTTCCGTGAGCTTCCGCATCGCGACATCTGCGATGCAGTGGTTCTCACGGGCGCAGGCAAGGGTTTCTGCTCCGGTGGTGATGTGAACGAGATCATCGGCGAGCTCATCGAGATGGATCCGAAGGAACTCCTCGAATTCACGCGCATGACCGGCACGGTCGTGCAGAACATGCGCGAGTGCCCAATCCCGATCATCGCGGCCCTCAACGGCACGGCGGCGGGGGCAGGCGCCGTCTTGGCCATGGCTTCCGACTTCCGCATCGTCACCCCGCGAACCAAGTTCCGGTTCCTCTTCACCAACGTGGGCCTCTCCGGCGGCGACATGGGCACCTGCTACCTACTGCCCCGTCTCATCGGACTCGGTCGCGCGACCGAAGTGTTGATGTTCGGTGATGCGATCACTGGTGAAGACGCAGTTCAAATCGGCCTCGCCAACCGCTGCGTCGACCCCGACGACTTGTTGACTACGGCGAAGGAGTACGCCGAACGGCTGGTCTCCGGGCCGACCTTCGCGTATCAGACCACCAAGACACTGCTCAATCGAGAAGCGGACATGACGCTCCACGGCGCACTCGAGATGGAAGCGATGACCCAGGCGCATCTGATGCAGACCCATGATCATCGAGAGTTCCATCGGGCATTCAACGCCGGTGAGCGACCGGCTTGGGCGGGAAGATGACCAGCCACCAGATGATCAGTCCCGAGACCATGGCACCGGCACCCGGCTTCAGCCATGTCGTCGTGGCGGCACCGGGCCGCGCGGTCTACGTCGCAGGCCAGGTCGCCATGGACTCCACCGGGGCCGTAGTGGGGGCGACACTCGCCGAGCAGTTCGAAGTCACCCTCCGCAATGTCGCATCGGCGCTCGACGCGGCCGGGTCCAAGCCCGAGGACATCGTCTCTATGGTCATGTATGCCACGGACGTGCAGGCGTACCGTGATTCGTTGCGGGAGATCGGGGCCGCCTACCGCACGGTCATCGGGCGTCACTTTCCCGCCATGGCCCTGGTCGGCGTGACCGAACTGGTCGAGCCCGACGCGATGATCGAGATCGTGGCCACGGCCGTCATCGCGGACTGATGGGTCCGCACCCGATGCTCTACTCATCGCTTGATCTCGGGCCGCTACAGGTCGTGAACCGCTTCGCCGTTCCGGCGATGGTGACGCGGTTGTCGAGCGACGACGGCTACGTGAATGAGGACGTCATCGAGCGGTACCGGAGGTTCTCCGAGGGTGGGGCCGGCCTGATCGTCGTCGAGGCATCGAGCGTGCACGGTGGGCGAAGCGGGCCCCTGCTGAAGGCATCTTCCGATGAGTTCATACCCGGGCTGAGCGAGTTGGCGGCCGCGATCCATGAGGCGGGCGCGGCGAAGGCCGTCGTACAGATCATCCACTTTCTCAAGGTGGCCCGCTCGGGCTGGCGCCAGCTGGTCAGCGATCTCGATGTGGACGGGCTGGAGGCGCTCCCAGCGTTGTTCGCCGCCGCGGCGCGTCGGGTCGAGCAGGCCGGCTTCGACGGCGTCGAGATCCACATGGCGCACGCCTACACCCTGTCGTCGATGCTGTCGCGCCGAAACAAGCGACGCGATCACTACGGGCGCACCTTGGAGAATCGTCTACGCCTTCCCTCCGCGGTCGTCGATGCAGTGAAAGCAGCCGTCGGACCAGAGTTCGCCGTTGGCGTGCGCTTCGATGCAGAAGAGTGCATTCGGCGTGGGTACTCGGTGGCCGAAGCGTCGCAGTTCGCTTCAAGATTCGCGGAACAAGGCGTCGCCTACATCAGCCTCTCGGCCGGAGGAAAGTTCGAAGACGCCATCCACCGAGAGGGCAAGCCGCTGTACCCCTACACCGGTTTCAGCGGCGATCGATGCATGCCCGGTGACAGCTATCCCGACGCGGCGAACATCTGGATGGCGGAGACCGTGCGCCGAAACATCCGCGACCGGGGCTTCACGACCCCGATCCTCGGTGCGGGAAAGATCCCGACCGCTGACCTCGCCGAATCGCTGCTGCAACGCGGGGCCTGCGACCTGATCGGCATGGCGCGTGGACTCCTCGCGGACCCGTTTCTCCCAGTCAAGGTCGCGGCCGGCCGAACAGATGAGGTCGTGGAGTGCATCTACTGCAACGTCTGTAAGAGCCTGGACGAGAACTTCAAGACCGTCGTGTGCTACCTCTGGCCCAAGGGGGCCACCCACGCGCCCCGGCCCGATGAGCCACGCGCCGAGACGGGTTGGTTCGAGAGCGAATCGTCTCTGCGGGCCATCGCCGGGGTGGGCGACATCCGACTCCGCTGGGAAGCAGCGGAGGGTGATGTCGCCGGCTACGACATTCTTCGCTCCGAGGACGATCAGCCGTTCGAGCGATTCACCTCTTGCTCGCGAACCGCCCAGCTCGACGATTCCGTGCTTGCCGACCGAACGTACCGCTACATGGTCGTGCCGTATGACGGTTCCGGCAGGCGAGGCACTCCGACCCCTCCGGCCGAAGCAGCCGTCGAGACCGGGCAGATCTAGCGATCCCAGGGTAGTGGTGGAGTACGGCGTCAGGGCCGACTCGGCCCTTGAGACTGGCGCTTGCCAAGTCCCTGCGGGGACCAACTGGCAGACTAGGCTTCCTCCCCAAGGTGACCGACGATGCGATCGACCCGCACGTTGGCATCACGGTTGGTCTCGGCGTCTTTTCGAAATCGCGACACCGCGCTGCGATGATCAAGGGGTCGCGGGTACCCGCCGAAGTGACAGTCCACCTGCCGCGTCTGCCGCACGCAGTCGCTTCAGGGATCGGCGTTTCCCAGGTGTTCCATCCCCAACATCAACTGAAGCGCAAGATGCTCATCAGCGTCGCGCAGGTTGACATCGAGGTGCTCGATCGCTCGCTCAATCCGCTTCATCACGATGTTCCCGTGGACGCCGAGCGCGTGCGCTGAGCGCGACGACTCCTCCGGAGAAGTGCACAAAAGGTGCACAGGACTCGCGGGCATCCGGCATGACAGGTCGGATGAGGCTGGACTCGCCGGACGGAGAAGCCTGAAACGACCGGGCTCCACGAACTCAAGCGGGCCCGCTGGACGCCTTCTCCCAGTCTTGAACCCCCGGCCCCCGTAGGGGGTGTGTGGGTTCAAAACCCACCCCGGGCACGCTCTGACCAGGTGAGCCATGCGGGACGATGGCTCTGAGCATCGGACGGTCCCGCAGCGATGGATCTGGGCCTTCTGGCGATCCCCCGGCGGACCTACACCCAGTCATCAGCTGCTCGGACTCGAGATCGTCAAGGAACCGCCCGCCAGCGCCACTTCACCGCCGAGTTGGTTGGTGCTGAGACGCTCAGCCGCAGCAGTTCTCGCCGCGCCAGGCTTCGCTTCCTTCGCGGAAGGCAACCGCGGCGATGATCAGCCCGGCGATGGGGTCCATCCACCACCATCCGAACGCGGCGTTGGCGCCGAGGCCCACGAGCGGAGCTGCCACTGGGAGGGCGACCTGGTCATCGGTCTGAAACGCTCAGCGATCGGGACGTTGGTCGAGCGAACGACTCGGTTCACGATGCTGATCCATCTCCCGCGCGAACTGGGCTACGGCGAGCAGCCCCGCAAGAAGAACGGTCCCGCTTTGGCCGGCTACGGCGCCGTCACGATGAAGAACCGGCTCGCCGCGTCGATGACCACCCTCCCCGAGCAGCTACGCCGCTCGCTGACCTGGGACCGAGGCAAGGAACTCTCTGCCCACGCCGAGTTCACCGTCGAGACCGACATCCCGGTCTTCTTTGCCGACCCGAAGAGCCCGTGGCAGCGCGGCACGAACGAGAACGCCAACGGCCTCCTGCGCCAATACTTCCCGAAGGGCACCGACCTCACCCGCTGGTCAGCCCAAGACCTCGAGGCAGTCGCTGCCGCCCTCAACGCCCGGCCCCGCAAGATCCTCGACTGGCGCACACCCGCCGAGGCATTCGACGAACACCTACGCTCTCTCCAACAAGTTGGTGTTGCGACCACCGATTGAGTCCGGCCAATTCACGAGCATCCGCTACGGCGAACGACTCGCCGAACTCGGCGCGGTGCCCTCGATCGGGTCGATCGGCGATTCGTTCGACAATGCGCTCGCGGAATCGACCGACTGCCTCTACAAGGCCGAGCTGATCCGGGGCCTCGACAGAGGCCCCTGGAAGACGATCGAGGACGTCGAGCTGGCCACCCTCGGCTGGGTCCACTGGTTCAACAACGACCGGATCCACAGCTACCTCGACGACACCTCACCAGACCACTTCGAGGCCGCCTACGCTGCCCCCAACACCGACCAGTCACTGGTTGGAATCCAATGAAACGAGCCTGTGCAAGACCCAGGGCGGATCAATCGTCGAGGCGAGAGGTCATGACGATGCCCGGGCAGTGGGCGACCGCGTTCCCCGACGTGGCGCCAGGTGTCAGGGTCGAGAACCTCGTTGCGACATGCGTTGCAGATCGGAGACGAGGTCGACCAGTCGGCGAAGTTCCCGCTCCTGTTGGCGGCGGTGGTCGCCCATGGACGAGCCTCCACCGCCGGTGAGCTCGCGGTGGGTGAACAGCGAGTGGGCGCCCGCGAACATCTGCTTGCCGATCGAGGCGCGGGTGCCGATATGCCCTTGCCGGTATCGCTGTTCCGCGGCCCTGATGCCGTGTTCGATACACGTGGCCTCGTCGAGATGCTCGTGGTCGGACAGGTCGGCGAGCAGGTCGGCCGCCACCCAATACGACTCGAGGAACGGCCGCAGGGTGGCAGGAGCTACGACTGGTCGGAGTCCCTCGATCAGCTGGCTCATGGTGGTCGAGGATTCCGCGATGGCGGTCTGCCAGTCGGGATCCGCTCTCGTCAGTTCGGCCTCGATGCTCGCGACGAAGTCTTTCGACGTGGAGTGGAAGAACTCGAACTTCAGGAGGTCGCGTAGCGCGTTGGCTTCGTCCCAGAAGGCGTCGACCGGGTTGTCGGAGCGCTCGGCCAGGACCGCACACAGCGCCAGCTCCGCGATGGACTTGTCGACGAAGTAGTGCGCCACGGTGTTGGCGTAGTAGGTCGCCGTGGGTGTCTTGTCCGGGTCGATCGAGAACACCGTCGTGGGTCCCGACTCGTACCGCTCGACGAGACCCCGCGAGAACATGATCTCGGCCAGCTCGATGGCCTGTGTTTCGTTGGCTTCTTCGAGGCTGTCGGCGAGGCGCACCCCCTTCGCATGGAGCCAGCCGAGCAGCGCTCGGACCTCGCTGTCGAGCTCGGCGTATGTGAGCGCGTTGGGGGCCGCTCCGAGGAGCGCTTTGGAGAGCAGCGCCGGGAGTGTCACCGGCACGAGCGCGTTCACCCGCCGGGCGACTTCGATACTGATGGCGGGGAGGTCGACGTCGTCAGGGTCAGATGTGGTCTCGACCACGACCGGTTCGGCGAAGTCGAGATAGATGTTCCCCATCGGGGCCTTGAGTCCACGGAGATAGCCGACGAACCAGCCGGCGTTCTCCTTTTGCTTCGGCTGGCCCGCCTCGATACGGGCGTAGTCGCTTACATCGCCGATCAAGTCGTAGTTGATCGCGACGGGTACGAGATGCAGGTCGCCGACCTCGGTCGATCGGGCGGCGTCGATGACGTACTTCAGGACGCCGTAGCGCGGTGGCATGAGCTTGCCGGTGCGAGATCTCGTGCCCTCGAACGACCAACTGAACGGGAACCGTTTCTCCATCAGGTAGCTCAGGTACTGCCGGAGTGTGACCTTGTAGACGGCGTTGTCGGCGAAGGTTCGGCGGATGAACACCGTGCCGGCGCGCCGGGCCAACCCGCCGAGGCCGCGAAAGGCCATGTTGATGCCGCCGAACTGGTGTGGCGTCGGGAAGTCATGGTCGTAGAGCACCGACAGCAAGGCGATGCCGTCGACGTGTGACTTGTGGGTGAACAGGAATGCGGCTGGGTTGTCGCGCACGATCGCCCGGGTCCGTTCGAGCGCGTCGGGGTCGACGACGATCTCCTTGTAGCCGAGGCCGACAACCTTTTTCGTGAACGCACCGGACCAATCGATGAAGAACGTGGACGGGGTGGCCGCCATCTCCTCCAGGTATTCGCGGCTCTCGCTCAACACCTCCTCGATGGGGCGGCCGTCGGCAGTGGCGACTTCCTCGATGGCGTGGTGGTACATGGCCCGTCGCACGACGCTCCCGATCACCGAGCGAGGGACCTTGTATCTCAGCCCGGATCGACGACGTTCCTCGACATCGAGGGTCACCGCCGCGGTGTGCATCACGAACTCAGCGAACGACTCCTGGTGGTCCGGTGAGGCGTGTGATGCGGTCTGCTCGAAACGAGTTCGCAGACTCTCGATACTGGCGGGCGTGCCCACCAGTCGTCGTGGTGACTCTGCGCCTTGGGGGAGACGGAAGCGAGTGGTGAGGCGGCCGAGCCGGCGGGCATCTCCGATGATGAGGTCGCGGAGGCGGGGATGGGTTCGTGTCGAGTCAGCGCTGCCCCAGAGGATGCGTGCCGGTACGACGAGCGTTTCGGGTGGGGCGGCCAGGGCCGCTTCGAGCGATTCGTCAGCGATCTCCCGATCGAGGCTCGCCGACACGATGCGCACGGCCTGTCGGCCCTCGGCGGAGCGGCTGATCCAGTCGTGCAACAAGTCGAGATCGACATCGTTCGCCACATCGAGCAGGAAGATAACGTCGTGGTCGGTTTCAGGCCACGGGGAGTCAGGTCTCTGGTTCGGCTCGTCGGTCACCAAATGCCCCGGTCAGCCCGGCTCGGATTCGTGACCGGGTTCGATCGTGAGTCCCCGGTACGCCGTTCTCGCATCCTGCGCCCCAATCACGACTCGGTGGATCTCCTCGTGAACCGGCATCACCGCAGCGTGTTGCTCGGCCAGTTCGTGAGCGATGACTGCCGTTTTGAGTCCCTCGGCGACCATGTGCATCTCGTCTTCGATTTCGGCGACGGTCATGCCCGTGCCCAGCATCTCGCCGACCGTTCGATTGCGGCTGTGGGGGCTCATACACGTGGCGGACAGGTCGCCCATGCCGGCGAGCCCGGCGAAGGTCGCAGCCTCCCCGCCCATGGCCACGCCGAGCCGGGTGAGTTCGGCAAGTCCTCGAGTCATGACCATCGCTCTGGTGTTGACGCCGATGCCGAGGCCTTGGGCGATTCCGGTGGCGATGGCGACGACGTTCTTCAGCGCGCCCGCCAGTTCGCAGCCGATGACATCGTGATTGATGTAGGTGCGGAAGACGCCCTGGTGGAGCACATGCTGGATGCTTCGAGCGATCGAGAGGTCGGGGTGGGCGACGACGCTCGCCGAGGCCTGGCCCTCCATGATCTCCTTCGCGATGTTGGGGCCGGTGAGCGCGGCGACCGGGTGCTCCGACAGGACATCGCTGAGCACCTCGGTCATCCGAAGGTGGGACTCCGCTTCGAGGCCCTTCGACAAACTGACGATCGGTACCATGGATGCGAGCGTCGGCTTGACGAGCTCGGCGACGCTGCGCATCGCGCTGGTCGGCACCCCCACGATCAGGAGTTCGGCGTGCGCTGCCGCACGCTCGATGTCGGTGGTGGCACGCAGATCGTGCGAAAGGGTGAAGCCTGCGAGGTAGGTCGTGTTCGTGTGGGTCTCGTTGATCTCGGCGACGGACTCTGGATTGCGGGCCCACAGCAGCACGTCGTGGCGTCGCGCGATGAGATTCGCGACGGTGGTCCCCCATGATCCGCCGCCGAGCACTGCTACCCGCATCTGACCCCCTGTTGGTCGAGACCCCTCGACCCCGCGCCCAACCGAAATGATTCGGCTGGGCGCTGGATTCTATTGGAGAACCCGCTCTAGATTCTAGCCTGCCCGGTGCATCGGTGCCGGGGGACCGAGAGGGACATCGATGGCCGTTCGACACATTCAGCTCGCCGACATTCTCGAGACGTTGGCCGACGCCGTTGGTGAGAGAACGGCGCTGATCGCAGGCGATGTGGTACTCACCTACGCCGAGCTCGACGAGCGGGCGACGCGCCTGGCGAACCATCTCGCGGCCAACGGTGTCGGTACCGGTGATCACGTTGCCGTGCATGCGCCGAACTGCTCGGAATGGGTCGAGTCGTTCTACGCGTGCTTCAAACTCCGCGCCGTCCCGGTCAACATCAACTATCGCTATGTCGAGAACGAGCTGCGGTACCTCTACGGCAACTCCGACAGCGTCGCCGTCATCGTGGCCCCCGAGTACGTCGAGGCGCTCGATGCCGTGCGCGACTCCTTCGCCGAGCTGCGCCACGTGCTCACGATCGGATCGGAGTACGAGGCCGCGATCCAGGCTGCGTCCTCCGAGCGTGCGTTCGGCGAACGGTCGGAAGACGATATCTACATCATCTACACCGGTGGCACCACGGGCATGCCGAAGGGTGTCATGTGGCGCCACGAGGACCTCGTCCTCGGCGCACTCAACTCGTACCGGATGGGGGCCGAGTTCGACATCGACGCCTTCGCCGAGGAGGTTGCGGGCCGCGATCCGATGGGTCTGTTGATGATGGGGCCGTTCATGCACGGCGGATGCCAGTGGGCGATGGGCAACGTGCACATGATCGGCGGCACGTTCGTGTTGTACACCGAACCATCCTTCGACCCCGGGTCGGCGCTCCGGCAGGCATCGGAGGCCAAGGTCACCTCCATCAGCATCATCGGCGACGCGATGGGCAAGCCGCTGGCGGAGCACCTGCTCGATCCCGACAGTCCCAGCTACGACCTCTCCTCGGTGATGGCCATCTCCAATGGAGCAGCGCCGCTCACTCCGGGGGTCCGGAAGCTCGTGCGCGAGGCGATCCCCACTGCGATGTTGGTTGACAGCTATGGGTCGTCGGAGACCGGGGCGACTGGCATCGGGGCCTCGGCCGAGGACCACACCGCACCACGCTTCATGACCGGACCCGACACGACCGTGCTCACCGAGAACGTCGAGGACATGCGGGTGGCAGAGGTTGGTGAGCGAGGCTTGATGGCTCGTAGCGGCTACATCCCGCTCGGCTACTACAAGGACGGGGAGAAGACCGCGGCCACCTTCCCCGTCGTCGACGGAAAGCGCTGGGTCGTGCCCGGCGACTTCGCCCGCCGTGAGGACGACGGCTCGATCAGCCTGCTCGGTCGAGGCTCCGGTTCCATCAACTCGGGGGGAGAGAAGATCTTCCCCGAAGAGGTGGAGGCGACGCTCATGCAGCATCCGGCGGTGGCCGACGCCGCGGTGGTGGGCACGCCGCACGAGCGCTGGGGTCAACAGGTCACCGCTCTCGTAAAGGCCAAGTCGGGAAACCCCGACCCCGAAGAGCTGCGTGATCACTGCAAGACGATCATCGCCGACTACAAGGCGCCGAAGACGATTCTGTTCGTCGACGAGGTCGTGCGGACGCCGGTCGGCAAGATCGACTATCAGGCGGCGAAAGCGATGGCCGACTCGCTTCTGAGCGTCGACTGAGCGGCGTCGGAAGTCAGTTGGTCGTAGTGGGACCGGCAGTGAGCGTGTCGAGATAGAGCTGACGAACGCCATCCACCTTGGCCTGCAGGTTTTTCTGCGTCCACCCCTTGGTGAAGATCGGTTCGAGCACGGTGACATCCACGGTGCCTGGGTTCATGGTGGTGGCGTTGCGGCCGCCGATGACCTCGGCGTTGTGGATGACGATCGGAACGATGGGGATCCCGGCGGTCATGGCGATGCGGAACGCTCCCTTCTTGAAGGGTCCGACCTCTGAGGTGTCGAGGCGCGTGCCCTCGGGCGCGATGATCACCGAGAGTCCCTTCTCGGTCAGTGCCTCGATGCTCTTCAGTGATTCGACCGACTGCTGCGTGTTGCCGCGTTCGACGAACGCGATGTCCATCACCTTCCCGAACGACCCGACGATCGGGTCGCTGCGGAGCTCGGCTTTGGCCACGGCCGTGAAGTTCTTCTTGACGATCTTGGTGGCGATGAATGGATCGAAACCGTTGCGGTGGTTGAAGATGAAGACGGCGGGCCGCTCGGCCCAGGCGTTGTCCTCGTTGGCGACGCGGATGTCGACCTTGTTGATGGTGAACATCGCGTTGATCCAGTTCTCGGACACGAAGTTCGTGGCCGCCCGCTTGTTACGGGTGAGCAGACCGACGCCGACACCGAGTTGGGCGATCGGCAGCAGTGAACCGATGGCCGCGACCGATCGGAGCACGGAGCCCTCGCCGCGACTGTCGAACCGGAGAATCGGCCAACCACGCCGACGGGCGACGTCGGCCATGTGCTTGCCAGGATTGGTCGGCCGAGGGTTGCCGATGATGTGCATCAACGCGGCGTCTTCGTCGCCGTCGGCGTAGAAGTAGCTCTCATCGATGTCGACGCCGTTGTCGGCGGCAAACCGCTGCACGGCATCGGACTTGCCCGGGCCCCACAGCACCGGCTCTTCGATGTCGCCGGTGAGGATCCCGTCTTCGTGGCTGAATCGATTGCACAGGATGTGTTCGATCCCGAGGTGGGCGGCCACCGGCTCGACCTGGAAGCTCGTGGCCGACGAGCTCAGAACGACGGTGTGGCCGCGGTCCTGATGAGCCCTGACGATCTCGCGCATCTCCGGATAGATCTCGTCGCGGAGCTTCTTCTCGAAGAGGCGAAGACCCATCTGGTCGAGGTCCTCCAGCGCTCGGCCCTGCCAGCCGTTGGCAGCAATACGGAGGACCTCGGCCATCGCCGTGGTGTTCATGCCCCCCGACGACACCAGCGCACCCACGGTGCGGGCCATCTCGGTGGGATCGATGTCTCGATCGCGAGCGCGCTGCGAGGCGAAGTGTTGAGCGGAGTAGCCGGCGATGAGCGTGCCGTCGAGGTCGAAGAAGGCGCCGACCTCCGGCCCTTTCGGTGACTGTGAGATCTCTGCGAGGATCGTGTCGAGTTCGAGTTCCTCAGCCATCATCTGCGTCCTTCTCGTCGGATGCCTTCTTGGTGGTCTTCTTGCGCGGCTTCTTCTCGGCACCGAGCGTGAACACCTCCGCAAAGGCGGCGTCGAGGCACTCGATGAACAGGTCGGCGTCGCTGATCGCCGCCGTGTCGTAGTTGATGCCGACGCTGCACTTTCGATTGAGCGACAGCATCGTGAACGTGATCGCGCAACCCGGTGTCGGCCCCATCGGCATCGACCGCGTGATCTGCGCGCCACCGATGAAACGGGGTCGCGGGTGACCGGGAACATTGCTCGCCTGCACGTCGACACCGAGTCCGGTGCCGCCGGCGAGCGCGGCCAACAGCGGCTGTGGGACCCACGCCAGCGCCGGGGCGATGACCTCCATCGGGTTGATGCCGAGTTCGGCGCGTGCCGTGAGCACCTGTTCTCTGATCAGGCGCATGCGTGTCGCCGGATCGGGCTCGTCGATGGGCGCCGCGATGATCGCCGCCGACCACTCGTTGGAGACCTGCGAGTCGGTGGCGGATCGCATGTTGACCGGCAGCCCGAGCGGCACTCGGGAGACATCGGACTTCTTCGCGGCGTGATAGCGACCCAACGCACCGCACACGGCGGCGAGGTAGGCGTCGTTGACGGAGCACTCCTGGGATCGGGCGGCATCTCGGATGCTGTCGAGCGGGAAGTGCAGGGCTTCGAAACGGCCGTTCACGCTGCGTCTCTGGAGCAGAGGCGAAGGTTCGACGCCGCTTCCGCTGGCCAGGTTGGCGATGCTGCGGGCGGACCGGACGACTTCTTTGACCGCGCCCTCGGGGTCATCGAGCGTCTTGCGGGCGTCGTTGACCACTTGCCCGGCTCCCCGCACCAGCTTCGACACCAGGCGGATCGGCAGCTTCTTCACTGCGGATCTGGTGAGGTCGACGGGGGACTCGTCGGACGGAGCCGGGATCGGCGGCATCGGCCCGAGATCCGGCTCCCGCTCGTCGTGGCGCATGATCTGCTCCATCAGCATGCCGCCGACGCCATCAGTGACCGCGTGGCTCAGCTTCCAGATGAGCGCAGCCTGCGCATCTTCGAGTCCCTCAGCTTCCACGAGGGTCATCTCCCAGAGCGGCCGACCGAGATCGAGGGGTTGCTGGAACTCGTTCTGGGCGAAGTCGAGCAACTCCCGCATTCCCGCCGGCGCGGGGAGCACGACGCGGCGGACGTGGTAGTCGAGGTCGAAGTCGGGATCGATCACCCACTTCGGCTGGGTCACCGGGATCAGCGGTGCCACGACCTTCTGCCGGAGACGCGGCACTCGGCGAGAGGCGCGCTCCACGTCGTTTTGCAGCCGTCCCCAGTCGGGGAGGATGTCGAGTGTCTCGACATTGAGCATGGTCGACCGGAACCGATGGTCGGCCTCGGCCCGGAACATGGCGTAGTCGACCGCCGACAGCTCGTCGGTCCACTCGACATCCGATAGGTCGATCTCAGTCATGTGTGCCCTTCCGATACCCGCTACAGGCGGCCGGCGACAACCCACGCCGTGTGCATGGCGCCATGGATGTATCCGATCTCACCGGCGTCTCCCACCGTGTGGACATCGAATCCGCTGTCGGCGAGCTCGTCGGCCAGCGCTGTCGACGGTGTGACCTCACTGGCGATGATCACGTCGTCAGCTGGAGCCCGGTGCTGCTCGCCGCGGTTCTCCCACACGACCTCGGTGTCGGTGATCTCGAGGAGCACCGCGCCCCGCGCGAGAACCACTCCGTGCGAAGCGGCGCGGCGCACGGCGGTCCAACGCCGGGGCATCGCCATCGGGAGCCCGAGCTGTGAGCCTGACTCCAGGACGGTGACGGTGCGGCCGCGCTCGGCCAGGAACTCGGCGAGCTCGATCCCGACCAGGCTGCCCCCGATGACGACGACGTTGCGGCCCAACGGCATCCAGCGACGCGTCACCGAACGGATTCGATCGGGATTCGTGGTGATGCGAAGCAGTCGTCCGAGTTTGGACAGAACGCGGAGCAGGAGCGGCTGCTCGGCGACGGCTTCGCCCAAGACGAGAGCGCGGAGACCGTCGCCGTCGCGCACGTGGGCCAGGTCGGCACCGGGCACGTCGGGGAGGCCGCGGGTGGCGCCCGTGGCGATGACGACCGCATCGGGGGTGAGCGACCGGATCGATTCTGCGGTTGCCCGGGTCGACAGGCGGATATCGACGCCGGCGTCGTGGACCTGCCGGGACAGCCACTCGACGAGCTGGCCATTCTCCGGGCTCGTCAACTGGGAGAACCATGCGGTTCCGCCGAGCTTGTCGCTCGCCTCGACGAGGATGACGTGATGGCCGGATGCCGCGGCGAGGCGTGCCGTCTCGAGGCCCGCCGGACCGCCGCCGACGACGAGCACGCGCTTCGGTGTGGTGGCCGAGTCGGGTTCCGTCACTTCGCCACACAGCCCCGGGTTCACGGCGCATCGGGGTGGGTCGTCGAAGAAGTTCTCTTCGACACACACGTAGCAGTTGATGCACGGGCGGATCGAGGGTTGCTGACCAACAGCGAGCTTTCGGGGGAGGTCGGGATCGGCCAGCAGTTGGCGCCCCATGCTGACGAAGTCGCAATCGCCGGCGGCGAGCATGGACTCACCGGCCGAAGGGTCGATTCGCCCGACGGCGATGACCGGAATGTCGACGGCGGCGTTGATGGCTGCAGCGTCGGATCGGTAGGCGGCCAGTGTGTCGGGGAGCGGACCGTCGGTGAAATTCGCGAACGAGTTTCGACCGTAGCCCGAGACATGAATGGCATCGGCACCGGCGGCGGCTGCTCGGCGGGCCGCATCGATCGAGTGGTCGAGGGTCGTTCGTTTGTCGTCGCCGTACTCCTGGCCGTTCAAGCGGACGATGACGGCCATCGACGATCCGACGGCTTTGCGGATTGCAGCCGTCACGTCTCCGAGCAGCCGGCTGCGACCCGCTTGGGAGCCGCCCCATTCGTCGTCACGGTGATTGTCGGCGGGAGACAGGAATCCTGACAGCAGATAGCCATGGGCGGCGTGGATCTCGACAGCATCGGCACCGGCGCGCTGCACCAATCGGGCAGCATTGGCGAACTGATCGACGACCCACGCGAGGTCGTCGCCCGTCGCCTCGCGGTATTCGGGGAGCTTCCCCCCGGTCACGGCTCCCAGTCGGCCGAGTTCGGTGGGTGTGCAGTCGGCGAGCGCCGACATGTCGGGATGGTCTAGGGGGATCGACGCGACGAGCACCGGTCGGTCCTCGGCCATGTCGAGCCGAGCAGCCTTGCCGTGATGGCAGAGCTGGATGCACAGGCGGCTGCCCTCGGCGTGCACGGCGTCGGCGAGCTTTGCGAGGCCGGGCAGGAACCGCTCGTCGGAGAGCCCGGGTTGCTTGCTCGATGTCGCTCCGATCGGGAAGGCGACGGCACCCGATCCCGTGATCAGAAGCCCGGCACCGCCAGCGGCGCGAGCCTGGTAGTGCGCGATCTCGGCATTGGTGATGATGCCGTTCTCGCACATGTTCATGTCCATGGCCGGCAACACGATTCGGTTCTCGAGTTGGAGCGGGCCGAGCTGAGCGGGGCTCAGCAGGCGCGAATAGCTCGCATCGTGAGCCTGGGCCGAAGAGAACACGGGTTTGACCCTACACCCGGCCCGCCGATACTGGACAACCTCTGCTAGTTTGGCGCGCGCCAGCGCAGTGGAGGTCAGCGGAAGATGGCGATGACGGTGTTCGTTTGCGGGGCCCTGGCGCTCCTGTCCACGGTGTGCGCGCTGGTGAGAATCCGGCATCCGGCAGCGTTGAGCGTGCCCGTCATGATGCTCGGCTGGCTGGCCGGTGAGCTCGCCGTGTTCCACCTCGCCGCGCAAGTGATGTTCGTCGTCATCATGGCGTTGATCGGGGCGATCGACGGCGGCCTCGCCACTGCGGGTTTGGTGATGATGGTGCTTTCATGGGTCGGTCTGGTCCGCGTGGTCACCGTGGCGAACCGAGCGGGTGCAGCGTTCGCCGAGACACTCGACCAGTTCGCGCCCGGCGCCGGTGAGGAGCTCCGATCCACGCCGACCGACTGGCGCACCAACTTGCGTCCGTTTCACTTCGACAAGCGTGATCTCGACATCGAGCGCGACATCGCGTACGGGCCAGACCCGAAACACCGCCTCGATGTCTACCGGCCGAAGAACGGCGCCGATGACAGCAGGGTGCTCTTGTTTCTCCACGGAGGGGCATGGGTCTCGGGCACGAAGAAGAACCAGGGTCTCCCCATGATCACCGCTTTGGCGGGGGCCGGATGGACCTGCGTCACCGCGGACTATCGGCTGGGTCCGGCGCACCGCCTCCCCGAGATGGTGGACGATGTGGCGGCCGTCGTCGACTTCATCAACACCGACCTCTTCACCGCTCCGCCATGGCTCGCCGTCGCCGGCACTTCCGCAGGCGGTCACCTGGCGGCGGTGGTGGCACTTCGCGGCGAACACGACATCCAGGCGTGTATACCCATCTATGGAGCCTTCGACCTCACCGACCACCTGGCAATCCGGGGCTACGCCCGGATGACCGGCTTCCTGCAGCGAATGGTCATGCCCACCAGTCTCGACGACGACCCTGCTCTCTGGCAGTCGCTGTCGCCCATCATGGCAACCCGCGCCGATGCTCCGCCTTTCCTCGTGATCCACGGAACCCACGACGTGTTCTTGTGGCGAGAGGAGACCACGGCATTCGTCGAGAAGCTGCGTGGCGAGTCGGCCAATGAGGTGGGCCATGTCGAAGTACCGGGCGCCCAACACACCTTCGACCTGTTCCACTCGACCCGAAGCCAGGCCTCGGCGCGCGCCGTCGGGTTGTTCCTGGAGACGGTCAGCCTCTCCGAACGATGGACGCAGACCGATGTCTGAGCAAGCTCCGCCCGAATCCGGCGGTACGCGACGGACCCCACAGCAAACACGGTCGATCGCGACGCGGCTTGCGCTGCTCGAAGCCGGTCTCGCCGCCTTCTCGCAGAAGGGGCACGACCAGGTCAGTCTGAGCCAGGATGTGCTCCGCCGCGCCGGCGTGTCGACCGGCAGCTTTTACCACCAGTTCAAGGACAAGACCGACCTTCTGGTGGCGGTGCTCGACGAGCACGCCTGGAACACCCGGGTCAGGGTGGCGTTTGCCTCGGCGGAGGGCCGTGAGCTGTCGCTGCACGATGCTGTCCAACGGGGCTTCGAGGCATTCTTCACCAGCCTCGAAGAGAACGAGACCGCGTGGCGAATGATCATCGCATCACGCGGAAGCGCAGAGCCTCGAGTGCGCGACGCGATCGAACGGGCCCGAGACGATTGGACCGAGCAGAGCCTCGGCCAACTCGTTCTTCATGACAATGACGGGCGCGGCGCTGACCTCGAAGACGATCCTCGCGCAGCTGACGCCGTAGCGGTGTTGTGGTCGCTCGGCGACGGACTCTCCCGGTACTACCTCGGCTTGTCTCCTGCTGAACGGTCGGCGCGTCGAGCCGGGCTGATGGACACAGCAGTGGGGTTCTCCGTTGCCGGCATCGAGGCGCAACTCGGCGCGGACAGCGATCGCTCACGCCGCTGAGGACACCGCGTTCAGATCACGACGCGGCGAGGGCAGGCCGCGCTCGGATCGAATCGTGCGCGGCGGCGGATGCCTTCTTGCTCAACATGTAGCTGATGTGGCCGGCGTTGAAGAATTCGAGTTCGGGCTCGCCGAGGTGGTTCCACAACGGCAGCAGCTGGTCGACCGGGTCGGCGAAGCGGTCGGCCATCGCACCGAGCAGCAGGATGCGCTCGCGCGGCACCAGCGGTTCGAGTTCGAGCGGGTCGACCGGGGCGTAGGCGGCGCGGGCTCGCTGGTACAGGTCGGCGGCTTCGTCGGGCTCGACGGTGGTGCCCAGATGCCGGGTGAACAGTCGGGCGAAGTCGGTGGCCGGGCAGCTGATGACGACCGAGGCGAGATCCGGATCGAGTCCGACGAGCATGGATGCGACGTAGCCGCCAAGCGAGTAGCCGTGGACGCTGACGTCGGTGGCGCCCTGATCGCGGATCCAGGCGATGGTGCGCCGGACGTCCCAGACGCTCTGGGAGAGTCCGTGGAAGTTGGTGCTGATGTCGAGGTTGAGAAATGAGCCGCGCTCACCTTCCGGCCCTCCCGACCGAGGACCGTGGTGCGGCAGGATCGGCATGGCCACGTTCAGTCCGAGTTCGTCGGCAAGGGTCTCGACACGGAAGATGCGGGTGTCGAGTTCGGGGCGGCCGCTGTCGGAGGGGTGGACCAACACGACCCATGGACGCCCGGGTTCGGACTGGCGGCGAAGCCCTACATGAACGGTGGCATTCTCGTCGCTACCGGCCTCAGAGGTGCACCAACGTTCGCGGCCCGGCGCGTCGACGTGCGGCTCCCAGCCGCTGGAGAAGGTCAGCCACTCGCCGTCGATCGCTCCGAACCGACGAGGTTCGATGGCCGTATCCACCGGGGCTTCGGGGTCGCGATGAAAGGCTCGGCCGTTGCCCTCGGTCCCTCGGCTCTCGTGGTGATCGGCCAGCGCGGCGAAGTCTCGAAGTGACGAGCTGAACGCCTCGGGCGAGAGCGCAGACTTGTCGGCCTCGAAGTAGATGAAGATGAGTTCGTCGAGAATCGCGTGGAGTCCGGCGAACGGCGACGGGTCGGCGTTGTGGTACCCCTTGGCCGCGAACCGGCGGGTGCGCTCGCCCGTGAGGGCCTTGCGGGTGAACGACATCGAGCGAAGATGGGCCCGCCATGTGGCCTCCGACATGTTGCGGAGGCGTCGTCCGAATTGATGTGCGTTTCGTGTCGTCATGAAGGTTGCGCGCGACCCACCCGGGGTCGTCTCGGGGGGGGATCTCCTCTGACAGTAGTACCGGCTCGCTCTCTGCCGTTCAACCTCAGCCGCTCAACCCGCCGCTCTCGATCCCTGTTGCGCGCTGCCGCTCGGCTCTGCCACCATCTCGCCCAACTCGCGTCCGAGAGCATCTCGGCGCGGGGCGACTCACCCGGGAGAAGAGCGTGACGACTAGTTCACAGATCGAGGAGGCCGCAGCCGCGTTGCGAGCGGCCGATCGGAATCTCACCCCGATCTCGCCCATCCGTGAGACGCTCGGTGTGGCCGACGACATCGACGTCGGCTACGCCGTCCAGGAGCTCAACACCGCGGCTGCTGTCGCTGCTGGTCGCCGTATCAGCGGCCGCAAGATCGGCATCACGTCGAAGGCAGTCATGGCGCAGGTCGGTGTCGACCAGCCAGACTTCGGCACCCTCTTCGTCGACATGGAGTACGGCGACGGCGTGCCGATTCCTGCGGGCCGGCTCCTCCAGCCCCGCGCCGAGGCCGAGGTGGCGCTGGTGCTCCAGCACGATCTCGACCAGGACCAACACTCGTTCAACGACATCATCGCCGCGACTGCGTACGCCCTGCCGTCGATCGAAATCGTCGACAGCCGAATCGCCGGCTGGGACATTCGACTGGTCGACACCGTCGGCGACAACGCGAGCTGCGGCGTCTACGTGCTCGGAGGTCGCCCGGTTCCCCTGGCGGCCGTCGATCTGCGAACCATCCCGATGCAGATGGAGATCGACGGCGAGGTGGTCTCGACCGGATCGGGGGAGGAGTGCCTGGGGCATCCGCTCAACGCAGCCCGCTGGCTGGCCAACACCATGGCGTCGCGGGGCACTCCGTTGCGGGCCGGCGATGTGGTCATGACGGGTGCGCTCGGGCCCATGGTGCCACTCGCCCCCGGCAATGCGGTCGTCGCCTCATTCGGCGACCTCGGTACTGTCACAACGAAACTCGAAGACCCCGCTACGGAGGATGCCCAGTGAAGACAGCGATCATCGGATCGGGAAACATCGGCACCGATCTGCTCATCAAGGCCCAACACGCCTCGGACACGATCGACGTCATCGCCATGTGCGGGATCGATCCCGAGTCCGACGGTTTGGCGAAGGCGCGCAAGGCGGGCGTGGCCACCACCTCAGACGGGGTCGAAGGTCTCGTCGGGTTGCCGGAGTTCTCCGACGTCGAACTCGTCTTCGACGCCACATCGGCCGGCGCCCATCTCCATCACGACGAGGTGTTGCGAGCCGAAGGCAAGCGGATCCTCGATCTCACCCCCGCCGCTGTCGGGCCGTATGTGGTTCCGACGGTGAACCTCGACGAGCACCTGGATGCGCCGAATGTGAACATGGTGACCTGCGGTGGCCAGGCCACTGTTCCGATCGTCGCGGCGATCGGTCGAGTGGCTCCGGTCGAGTACGGCGAGATCGTGTCATCGGTGTCCTCCCGCTCGGCGGGCCCGGGTACGCGGGCCAACATCGACGAATTCACCGAGACCACCGCAAAGGCGATCGAAGTCGTCGGTGGGGCCGGTCTCGGCAAGGCGATCATCGTGTTGAACCCGGCTGAGCCGCCGCTCATCATGCGCAACACGGTCTTCTGTCTGACGCAGACGGGTGAACCGGAGGCGTACACCAAGGCCGTCGAGGAGATGGTCGAACGGGTCCAGGAGTACGTGCCCGGCTACCGGCTGAAGCAACGGGTGCAGGTCGACCGGATCACCGAAGAGGACCCGGTGCGCATCCCCGAGCTCGATCGCAAGTTCACGGGCTGGAAGATCTCGGTGTTTCTCGAGGTGGAGGGCGCCGGCCACTACCTGCCCCCCTACGCGGGCAACCTCGACATCATGACGTCGGCGGCCCTGCGAACGGCTGAGGAGATCAGCGCGAGGGGAGCGTCGGCATGAGCGACTCGATCGAGCTCTACATCCAGGACGTGACCCTGCGCGATGGCATGCACGCCATCCGGCACCGCTACGGCATCGACCATGTCCGCACCATCACCCGGGCCCTCGACGAAGCAGGGGTGGACGCGATCGAGGTCACCCACGGCGATGGCCTTGGTGGCTCGTCGTTCAACTACGGCTTCGGCGCCCACACCGACTGGGAGTGGATCGAAGAGGCAGCCGACCTGTGTCAGAACTCCGTGCTCACGGTGTTGCTGGTGCCGGGCATCGGCACCATCGAGGACCTGGAGCAGGCGTACCGCCTCGGGGCCCGGTCGGTCCGCGTGGCCACGCACTGCACCGAGGCCGATGTGGCGGCCCAACACATCGCCAAGGCCCGCGAACTCGGCATGGATGTGTCGGGCTTCTTGATGATGGCCCACATGAACGAGCCCGAGCCGCTGTCGAAGCAGGCCTTGCTGATGGAGAGTTACGGGGCTCACTGTGTCTACATCACCGATTCGGGCGGCCGTTTGACGATGGGTGACGTGCGCGATCGGATGCATGCCTACCGGCGGGTGCTCAACCCCGAGACCCAGATCGGCATCCATGCTCATCACAACCTGACCTTCGGCGTGGCCAACTCGGTCGTGGCCGTCGAGGAGGGCTGTTACCGAGTCGATGCATCGCTCGCCGGGATGGGGGCCGGTGCCGGCAACTGTCCGATCGAGGCATTCATCGCCGTGGCGAACCTCGAGGGCTGGCGCCATCGCTCCGATGTCGCCGCACTGATGGATGCAGCCGAAGACCTCGTGCGGCCGTTGCAGGATCGCCCGGTGAGAGTCGACCGGGAGACCCTCAGCCTCGGCTACGCCGGGGTGTACTCCAGCTTCCTTCGCCACGCCGAGGCGGCTGCCGAGCTGTACGACCTGGACACCCGCGACATCCTCATGGAGCTCGGCGAGCGGCGGATGGTCGGAGGGCAGGAGGACATGATCGTCGACGTTGCTCTCGACCTGGTGTCGGCGCGTGAGTCGGCTGGCGACGTCGACGTATGAGCTTCGCGGACGACTGGAAGGCGAAGGGCAAGCACCGCCTCGCCGTGATCACCGAGAACCCCGAGGTGATGGACGTCATCCTCGGCGGTGGCCAGTTCGGTGGTGACTATTCGGTCGCGATCGCCAACCGTATGTACAGCCGCACGAACGGCCCCGCCCTCACCGACGCCAGCGACAACGTCGTCGTCGAGCAGCACGCGCCAGGCGTCCATCTCATCCGGCTCCCGATCGTGAACATCGCAGCATTCGAGACCGGCGACGGGCTCGTGCTCGTCGACGCCGGCTATGCCCCGGCGGGCCATGCCCTGGTCGCCGCGGTCGAATCGATCACCTCGTTGCCGGTGCACACGATCATCCTCACGCACTTCCACTGTGACCACGCGTTCGGCGCATGGGCGCTCTTCGAGGCAGGACACGCGCCGGACCTCGTGGCCACGGCCGCGTTCGAGACGGAGCTACAGGCCGATATCGACACGTGGGGGCTCAACGTCCGTTTCAACAACCAACACCCTGACGATGTGCCCCAGGGATGGGAACGAGCCTTCACCCCGACCATCACGTTCCACGACCAGATGATTCTCACCGTCGGCGGTATCGAGTTCCATCTCACCCACCACCGCGGCGAAACCGAGGATCAACTCTGGGTCTGGGTTCCCGAGCACGCGACCATCGTGAGCGCCGACTATTACCAGCCGTTCCTCCCCAACGCCGGCAACGGTAAGCGGCGCCAACGCCATGTCGCCGAGTGGTCCACCGCCCTGCGTTCGATGGCGGACTGTGCACCTCAGTTGGTGTTGCCCATGCACGGTCCAGCGATCACCGACCCGGCCGAGGCCCAGGACCGGCTCCGCGCACACGCGGACATCCTGGCCAGCATCGACCGCCAGGTGCGCGACGGCTTGAATGCCGGCATCCGCGGAGACGTCGTCGTCGAGTCGGTCACGATGCCGGCCGAGCACGCCGACCGCGACGACATCGAGGAGGTGTACAGCACCGTCCGTGACATCGCCCGGATGGCAGCCGGCCAGTACACGGGCTGGTGGGATGAGATCCCGGCCCACTGGCGAGCTCCCCGGTACGAGACGCTCTCCGCCGAAGTCGCCACGCTGGCCGGTGGTGCTGATGCCCTCATCCGGCGAGCCGAGGAACTGCTCGACGACGACCTTCGTCTCGCCTGTGAGCTCGGCGACATGGCTCACTACGCAGCTCCTGACGACGAGGTCATCGGTCGCAGAGTGATCGCCGTCTGGGTGGAACGCATCGCTCGCGAACGTACGCCCACGCAGGAAGCGTTGGTCTATCTCGACCACCTCGCCGACCTGCGGTCGGGTCTGTCGGAGCCGACGTCATGACAGCCGAAGCGGACATCGAGCGGTGGGATCTCGACGCCGATGTCGTCGTCATCGGTGCCGGCTGTGCCGGATTCTCCGCGGCGATCGGTGCCGCCGAGGCCGGCGCCGACGTCATCGTCCTGGAGCGCACCGGCGGTTGGGGCGGTGCGTCGTCTCAATCAGGCGGGCTCATCTATCTCGGTGGAGGCACCGCACTGCAACAGGCGTGCGGCATCCACGACACGCCCGAGGCCATGGCAGCGTTCCTGCGCGCGGCTACGGGCCCCGGCGCCAATGACGAGAAGATCGAGATCTATTGCGAGGGCTCGGTCGCCCACTACGACTGGTTGGTCGAGTGTGGTGTCCCGTTCAAGGCCGAGCTGTTCACCGAGCCGGGTTGGGAACCGCCCGGCGACGAAGGTCTGATGTTTTGTGGCGGCGAGGCCGCACACCCCTTCCGCGAGATCGCTGCACCCGCCCCACGCGGGCATGTCCCCCAGATGAGAGACAAGCGGACGGGGGAGAGGGGCGGAGGGTGGATGCTCATGCACCATCTCGCCTCCACGGTCGAGCGTCACGGGGTCGACCTGAGATTCGACACCGCCGTGCGATCGCTCGTGGTCGGCGCCGGCGGTGATGTCGTCGGGGTGATCGCCCGCCACATGGGCGAGGACGTGTCGGTTCGGGCGCGGCACGGTGTCGTCCTGGCCTCGGGCGGATTCGTGCAGAACGTCGACATGCTGGCCCAACACGCTCCGCAGCTCGAAGGCTGGGCGAAGATCGGCACCGACGGCGACGACGGACTCTCCATCCGCCTCGCCCAGGGCCTCGGTGCCGCGGTCGTCCACATGAACGCCGGCGAATCGGCCATCAGCGTCGACCCGGGCCTTCTCGTGCGGGGCATCCTCGTCGATCGGCAGGGACAGCGATTCATCAACGAGGACAGCTACCCGGGGCGCGTCGGCCAGAAGGTGCTCAACGAACGCCAGGGCGAGTCGTTCCTCCTGCTCGACGAGGAGGCATACGACGAGGACGCGGCTCGCCGGTTCGGGCTTCGGCTGTCGTGGGTCTGCGAGACGGTGGAGGAGTTGGAGACCGACATGGGTCTGCCGGCCGGATCCCTCCAGGCCACCGTCGAGACCTACAACCGGCATGCCGCCAACGGTGAGGACCCCCTGTTCCACAAGAGCGAGCGTTGGCTCCGTCCCCTCGAGGGGGCGATCGGAGCGATCGATCTGCGACTCGGCATGTACACCTTCGCCACGTTCACCCTCGGAGGCTTGGACACCACGATCGACGGCGAGGTCCGCCATGTCGACGGCTCCACAGTCCCTGGTCTCTTCGCCGCCGGCCGCACGACGTCGGGCATTCCGGCCGTCGGGTACGTGAGCGGAACGTCCCTCGGCGATGGCACGTTCTTCGGACGGCGAGCCGGGGCGGCAGCGGCCGGGAGCCCACGGTCGGTCTGAGCCCGACGAATGACCGGTGGTTGTCTGTCGGCCGGAGTGCCGCCACACTCTTGACCCAATGGCTACCGACGACATGACCGACGCCGACCCCGCGGTCGCCCAGATCCTCGAGGACTGCGCTCGGCTGCTCGCCGACCACGACCCGGCTTCGACGCCGGCCGCCGAGTTTCTGGGCCACCAGTACGACAGAGGCCTGGCATGGGTACAACACCCCGAAGGCCACGGCGGCCGCGGCCTGAGTCTGCAGCTGCAAACCGTGGTCAATGATCGCCTGTTCGCCGAGGGCGCCCCGTCGGCCAATGCCAGGAGTCCGATCGGCTACGGCATGGGTGCGCCGACCCTGGTCACGCACGGTTCCGAGGAGCAGAAGTCCCGCTATCTCCGGCCCCTCTTCACGGGCGAGGAAATGTGGTGTCAGCTGTTCTCCGAACCCGGCGCGGGATCGGACCTCGCCGGTCTCTCCACGCGTGCCGTGCGAGATGGTGACGAGTGGGTCATCAACGGGCAGAAGGTGTGGACCACGCTCGGCCATGTGTCGAAGTGGGGCCTGCTCGTGGCCCGCAGCGATCCGAGCCAGCCCAAGCACAAGGGGCTCACCTACTTCGTGATCGACATGCACCAGCCGGGCGTCGAAGTCCGGCCCCTCCGACAGATGACGGGTGAGGCCGAGTTCAACGAGGTCTACTTCACCGACGCACGGGTTCCTGACAGCGCACGCGTGGGAGCGGTCGGCGACGGGTGGCGCGTCGCACTCACGACGCTGATGAACGAACGCGTCGCGATCGGCGGCACGGTTCCGGCGCGAGGCAGTGGTCCGATCGCGATGTTGGTCGACGAGTGGCAGAGGCGCCCCGGGGATGCCCGTGCCCGGGACCAATTGATGTCGCTGTGGGCCCGGGCCGAGGTCCTGCGGTTGACCAACATTCGGGCGGCGGAGAACCGCAAGCGGGGGAACCCGGGGCCCGAGGGTTCGGTTTCGAAAGTGGTCTATGCCGAACTCAACAAGGACATCACGAGTTTCACGATGAATGTCGTGGGTCCCGAGGCGATGTTGTACGACAACTACGAGCTGGGGCGCCCCGACACCGCGATGAATCTCACGTCGCCACAGATGGCGTTCTTGCGGCGCCGGGCGAACTCGATCGAGGGAGGTTCGTCGGAGGTGTTGAAGAACACCATCGGCGAGCGGGTGCTCGGGCTACCCGGTGACGTGCGCGTCGACAAGGATCGGCCGTGGATCGAAGTTCCCCGGAGCTGAGCGCTGCGCTCAGCCGAGTCGAGCCTCGAGGCCGGCGATGACGGTGTCGATCTCGAAATCGAAGGCGACATCGGGGCCCGCTTCCGCGATTGCATCGATCGACTCCTGCATCGTGGTCGGCACGGCATCGCCGGTGACCCCACGAGCGATCGATGCCGCCTCACTCGGCTGCGAATCGGCGGTGAACGCGAGCCGGGTGACGATCCACAGGGCGCGTCCGGCATCGGCCGGCGTGAACCCGGCCTCGACCATGAGGTTCATTCCCCGCTCGGCCACGTCGATGGCGGCGAGGTCGACCCCGCCACGCATCGTGGTGATGATCCCTTCGCCGACCGCGCCGAGCTCCACCCGGATCCGCGTGGCCCACGCTCGCATCCAGGTCTGCCAGTCGGTGGCCTCGTCGCTGCTGGTCGTGAGGCGAATGACCTGCGCAGCGCCGCGCAGGACGATTTCGTCGCGGCCGGCGACGTGGGAGTAGAGCGCAGGGGTGGTGACGCCGAGGGCTTCGGCGATGGCGTCCATCGAAAATCGATCGAGGCCGATCTCGAGCGCGGAGTCGATGATCTGATCGCGGGAGATCTTCGGTGGGCGGCCTCGTCGGCGTGTGTTGGCGGGAGTGGGCATCATGGACTATGTTAGTCGATTAAGTAATTCCGAATCCGGAGCCCAGACCGGTGGAGACGATGGTCGATGAGACCGGGCGTTGGCCCGCAACCCTACAGACAGTGGCCGCACAGCGCTCCTTCGCGGATCGGCTCGCCCCCGATGACGGTGCCGACTTCGAACGGGTCGCTCGCGGATTCATCGCCGGGCCGTCCGAGGCGGCGATCCCCAACACCGGGCGCTCGGCCATGTGGGCTCCATTCACCTGGGAGTTCGGCCGCGGTGACTTCGTTTCCGGCGACGCACCCGACACCGTCAATCCGTCGCTTTGGCGACAGGCCAAGCTGAACTCGCCCTCCGGACTCTTCGAGGTGGTGGACGGCTTCTACCAGGTGCGCGGGTTCGACACGAGCGTCGTCACCTTCGTACGTGGTGCCACCGGCTGGCTGGTCATCGACCCGCTGACCACGGTCGAGACGGCCGGCGCCGCACTGAGCCTGGTCCGAGAGCACCTCGAAGATCTGCCCGTGGTCGCGGTGATCTACACCCACGCGCATGTTGATCACTACGGCGGGATCCTCGGCGTCACGACACGTGAGCAGGTGGAATCCGGCGAAATTCCCGTGATCGCTCCCGATGGGTTCCTGCGTGCTGCCGTCGACGAGAACGTCGCGGCAGGCGCAGCGATGGGGCGGCGGGCGATGTATCAATACGGCCTGATGTTGCCGTGGGACGAGCGAGGTCATGTCGACCAGGGGCTGGCGAAGGGCGTGCCGATCGGGTCGATCACCCTGGTGGCGCCCACGATTGACATCACCCACACGGGCCAGGAGCTCTCGATCGACGGCGTCGAGATCGAGTTCCAGCTCACGCCCGAGTCCGAGTCGCCCGCCGAGATGCACTTCTACTTCCCCCAGCACAGGGTGCTGTGCCTCGCCGAGAACTGCACCGGCACGATGCACAATCTGCTCACCCTGCGCGGCGCGCTCGTGCGCGATGCGCTCTCCTGGAGCCGCTACATCGACGAAGCGATCGATCTCTGGGGCGACGACGTCGAGGTGTCGATCGCCTCGCACAGCTGGCCTCATTGGGGCCGATCCGATGTGGTCGAGCACATGACCCGCCAGCGAGACCTGTACCGGTGGATGCACGACGAGGCGCTTCGCCTCGCCAACCTCGGCTACTCGCCCGATGAGATAGCGGCCGTCGTCGAGCTCCCACCTGGGCTGTGGAACGACTTCAGCTGCCACGGCTACTACGGCACGGTGAGCCACAACGTCAGAGCCGTCTACCAGCGATATCTCGGCTGGTACGACGGTCACCCCTCCAGCCTCGACCCGTATCCGCCGGTCGAAGCGGGGGAGCGGTACGTTCGGTTCATGGGTGGAATCGACCAGCTCGTGACGAACGCTCGTGCGTCGTTCGAGGACGGCGACTACCGCTGGGTGGCACAGGTCCTGCGTCACGCGGTGTCGGCGGATCCGTCCCACCGCGAAGCCCGCGACCTCCTGGCCGCCGCGTTCGAGCAGCTCGGCTATCAGGCCGAGAGCGGGCCATGGCGAGACGCGTACATCACCGGAGCGATGGAGCTCAGGGCTGACGGCGCCCTGGTCGACTTCCCCTTCCAACCGAATGCCGACGTCGTCGCCGGGATGCAGTTGGATCAGATCTTCGACTACCTCGCCATTCGGGCCAATGGCCCACGTCTCGTCGATCTCGGTGACTTCCAGATCAACTGGGTGCTCGAGGACGACGAAGACACTCGCATCTCGATCTCCAACGGAACCCTCCATGCCGTGCCGGGCCGCCTTGCCGAGGAGCCGGCGGCCACGATCACGAGCCCTCGTGCCGCATTGAGCGCGCTCGCACGCGGCGATCGAGCGTTCCCCGACCTGCTTGCCGACTCTGGTGCGACGGTCGATGGTGACCGGGTGCTCGTCGAACAGCTGTGGGGCACCCTCGACTCGTTTCCATTGTTCTTTCCGATCATCGAGCCGGGCGTTCACGCCCGCAAGGGAGAAGCCTGATTCATGAGCGACGATTGGGTACTCATTGACGAACCGATTCCCCAGGTGCGGCGGATCACCCTCAACCGCCCCGACAAGCGCAACGCGCTGAACCATCCGCTGCGTGGTGCGATCCTCGAGGCCCTCGAAGACGCCGATCAGGATCCGGATGTTCGCGTCATGGTCCTGCGGGGTGCCGGCAGCTGCTTTTCGGCCGGCTACGAACTCGGTGCCGGCAATGACGGCCACGAACCCCCGTACTACACGGCCCAGGGCGACGGCCGGTTCCCCCGCCACGTGATGCGCGGCTGGTTCCACATCTGGGAGCTGGCGAAGCCGGTCATCGCCCAGGTGCACGGGTACTGCCTGGCCGGAGGGAGCGAGCTCGCGACCTGCTGCGATCTGGTCTATGTCGCCGACGATGCGCAGATGGGTTACCCCGCGGTGCGCTTCGGCGTGCCGGACATGCACTTTCATCCCTGGTTCCTCGGCATGCGCCAGGCCATGGAGATGATGCTCACCGGCGACTCGCTGAGCGGCATCGAAGCCGCTGAACTCGGGTGGGCGAATGCGCACGCCCCGGTCGACGAACTCGAGGAGAAGGTTCTCGAGGTTGCGGCGAAGATCTGCAATGTGCCGCCGGAACTCTCTCAGCTGAACAAGCGGGCAGTCCATCGACAGATGGAGGCCATGGG
>JAERSO010000053.1 GCA_016845585.1 Acidimicrobiaceae bacterium
CCCCAACACCCGAGAGCGGGCCGCCGCCACCGAGCCCTCCACCACCGACAACGCCCGCAACCACTCCGCACACTCATCCGCCGACAACGACCCGACACCCACGCCGTCCAGCAGTCCCGACACCGACGCGGCCATCTCACCTGCCAGATCGCCCGCCCGCTGCACCGTCACCTCGTCCATGAAGGGAGTCAACAGGAGGCATGTGACAGCCGTCCCCCGCCCCGCCCCACGTGGGCAGACCGACCCGGACGGTGGCAGGCTCGACGGCGATCTCTCGGGAGGAACCCTCCCCCAGACACAGGAGCACATCCCCATGGGCAACATCGTCGAAGGCCGCGTGGCCATCGTGACCGGCGCCGGCCGGGGCATCGGGCGGGAGCACGCCCTGATGCTCGCCTCGAACGGCGCCAAGGTGGTCGTCAACGACCTGGGCGGCGACGCCGCCGGCGAGGGCGCGGACGCGACCCCAGCCCAGCAGGTCGTCGACGAGATCGTCGCCATGGGCGGCGAGGCGGTCGTCAACGGCGCCAACGTCGCCGACTTCGACGCGGCGGGCGAGATGGTCCAGCAGGCCATCGACACGTTCGGCAGCTGCGACATCCTCATCAACAACGCCGGGATCCTGCGGGACCGCATGGTGTTCTCGATGTCGGAGTCGGACTGGGACGCCGTGATCAACGTCCACCTCAAGGGCACCTATGCCCCGTCGCACCATGCCGCCGTCTACTGGCGCGAGAAGGTCAAGGCGGGCGGCGACGCGTTCGGGCGGATCGTCAACACGGCGTCGCCGTCGGGCATCTACGGCAACGTCGGCCAGTCGAACTACGGGGCGGCGAAGGCCGGCATCGCGGCGTTCACGATCATCACGGCCATGGAGCTCGTGAAGTACGGCGTGACGGTCAACTGCCTGGCGCCGGGCGCCTACACCCGCATGACGAAGGACCTGCCCGGGTTCGCCGGCATGGACGAGGAGGCCCAGGAGAAGATGGGTCCCCGCTGGATCGCCGTGACCACGGCGTGGCTGTGCAGCGACGCGGCGCAGAACGTGACCGGCCGGGTGTTCGACATCGTCGGGCAGCGGGTCGGCATCGCCGAGCAGTGGAGCCTGGGTCCGACGGCCATGCAGACCGAGGATCCGGCCGACATGACCGACGTGATCGCCGGGCTGATGGCCGAGGCGCAGCCCAACTCGGACATGGGCGGCAACCCGGCGCAGGGTCCGGGCCGTCCCGGACCGACGATCTAGCCGGATCGGAGCCAGCCGGCCCGCCCACACGCCGAGGAGCGACACAGCACCCATGGCCATCGACTTCAGCCTCACGCCCGAGCTCGAGGAGATCCGGACCCGGGTCCGGACGTTCATCGACGACGTCGTGCGTCCCGGCGGAGCGATCGTCGACGGGGAGGGCGACGCCGAGCCGCTGACCGGCAAGGACCGCATCCGGGCGCTCGTCGGGATGCGCAAGCAGGCGCTCGCCGAGGGCCTGTGGCTGCCGCACATGCCCACCGAGTGGGGCGGCATGGGGCTCGGCCACGTCGAGCTGGCGATGGTGCAGGCCGAGGCGGCCCGCTCCTACTACGGGCCATGGGTGCTGAACTGCCAGGCGCCCGACGAGGGCAACATGCACACGCTGCTCCACTGGGCGACCGACGCCCAGAAGGAGAAGTACCTGAAGCCGCTGTGCGAGGGCACCACGTGGTCGTGCTTCGCCATGACCGAGCCGGAGGTGGCGGGGTCGGATCCGACGTTGATCCGCACCAACGCCTACCAGGACGGCGACGAGTGGGTCGTCAACGGCCACAAGTGGTTCATTTCGAACGCGCACCGGGCGAAGTTCGCCATCCTGGTGTGCCGCACCGAGGAGAACCCGGAGATCCCGCAGGCGGCGAACTCGGCGTTCCTGGTGGACATCCCGCAGGACGGGTGGACCGAGGTGCGCCAGATCGAGACGATGCACGGCTCGACCGGGCACTCGGAGATCCGGATCGAGGACCTGCGCCTGCACGACGACCAGATGCTCGGCGGCCGTGGCCAGGGGCACCTGCTGGGCCAGTACCGGCTCGGGCCGGCACGCCTGGCGCACTGCATGCGGTGGATCGCCCAGGCGGAGACGGCGCTGGACATGATGGTGGACCGGTCGTTGAACCGGTTCAGCCACGGGTCGCTGCTGGCCGAGAAGCAGGGCATCCAGTGGCTGATCGCCGACTCGACGATGGAGCTGTACCAGTCGAAGCTGATGGTGCTGCACGCCGCCTACAAGATCGACCGGGGCGACGACTTCAAGTCGGAGGTGTCGATGGCGAAGCACTTCGTGGCCAACAGCCTGAACCGGATCATCGACCGGGCCATCCAGGTGCACGGGGCGCTCGGCTATTCGACCGACACGCCACTGGCGCACATGCTGCAGCAGGCCCGGTGGGCGCGGTTCGCCGACGGGGCCGACGAGGTGCACCAGATGCGGATCGCCCAGCGGACGATCGCCTCGTGGACCGACACGGGGTCGACCAGCCGGGCCACCGGCGGCCTGCCCATCTGACGGACGAACGGGAACGACCCGGACCGCCGGCGGGCGGACGGGAACCAGACAGAGAGAACCAGACAGGAGCAATGACCATGCGTGACGTCGTGATCGTGGATGCGGTGCGGACCCCGGTGGGTCGGCGCAACGGAGGCCTGTCGACGTGCCACAGCGTCGACGTGCTGGGCACCGCCCAGAAGGCGCTGTTCGACCGGACGGGCATCGACCCGATGGAGGTCGGCCAGGTGGTCGGCGGCTGCGTCGGCCAGGTGGGGATGCAGTCGATGAACGTGACCCGCACGGCGTGGCTCACGGCCGGCCTGCCGTTGGAGGTGCCGGCCACGACGGTCGACGCCCAGTGCGGATCGTCGCAGCAGGCCACGAACATGGCGTACTCGCTGGTGGCGGCCGGCGTGGTCGATGCCGCGGTGGGCTGCGGCGTGGAGGTCATGTCGCAGGTCGGGTTCGGGGCGACGACCCCGAAGGAGCCGAACTCGGGTCGGCCCGTGAACCGGAACTACTACGAGCACTTCGAGTTCACGTCGCAGTTCGAGGGGTCGGAGCGGATCGCCGAGCAGTGGGGCATCACCCGCGACCAGACCGACGCGTTCGGCGTGCAGTCGCAGGCCCGGGCGGCCCGGGCGTGGGACGAAGACCGGTTCGGCACCCAGATCGTGCCGGTGGACGCGCCGGTGCTGGGCGAGGACGGCAAGCCGACCGGCGACGTGACCACGATCGTCCGCGACGAGGGCCTGCGGGAGACGACCCTGGAGTCGTTGGCCGGCCTGAAGGCGACCGGGCGGGAGAACGGCGTGCACACGGCGGGGACGTCGTCGCAGATCTCCGACGGTGCCGGGGCGGTGCTGATGATGACGGCGGAGAAGGCCGCCGAGCTGGGCGTGAAGCCGCTGGCGCGGATCGTCGACTCGTGCCTGGTGGGGTCGGATCCGGAGTTGATGCTGACCGGTCCGATCGGGGCGACGCAGAAGCTGCTGGCCGACAACGACCTGTCGATGGACGACATCGACGTGGTGGAGATCAACGAGGCGTTCGCGTCGGTGGTGCTGGCGTGGGAGCAGGAGCTGTCGCCGGACATGGAGACGGTGAACCCGAACGGCGGCGCGATCGCCCTGGGGCATCCGCTGGGTGGGACGGGGGCGATCCTGACCACGAAGGCGGTGCACGAGCTGCAGCGCATCGACGGCGAGTACGCCATCGTGACGATGTGCTGCGGTGGCGGCCTGGGAACCGGCACGCTGCTGCAGAAGCTGTAGGGGCGGCGCGGTCGTGGCCACGTGCCGGGCGGTGGTGTTCGCCGGTGACGGCACGTGGTCGCTGCGCGACGACTTCTCGGTCCCGGAGCCGCCCGAGGGTGGTGCCGTGCTGGCCGTCGAGGCGGTCGGCCTGTGCCACAGCGACGTGTCGCAACTGGCCGGCCACCACCACGTGCCCGGCGAGGTCAGCCCGGTGGTGCCGGGCCACGAGATCGTGGGGCGGGTGCACGCCCTGGCCGACAACGCCGAGCTGGGCGTCGAGGTCGGCGACCGGGTGGCGGTCGACATCGTCTGGTACGGGCCGCCGACGGACGGCAACCCGTTCGGGGTGCGCTGCTACGGGTACTCGTTCGGCCTCGACGAGGGCGCGGGCCTGTGGGGCGGGTACGGCGAGTACATGGCGGTGCTGCCGGGGACGCACCTGGCGAAGCTGACCGACGACGTGTCGGCCGAGGAGCTGACGCTGTTCGAGCCGCTGTCGAACATGGTGGCGTGGCTGGGCCAGGCGGGGTTCCAGGCCGGGCAGACGATCGTGATCCAGGGGCCGGGCCACATGGGCCTGACGTGCGCGGCGTACGCGAAGTCGCTGGGGGCGGCCAACGTGATCGTGACGGGGACCGACGAGGACGCCCTGCGCCTGGAGGTGGCCCGTGAGGTGGGGGCCGATCACGTGGTGGACGTGACGGTGGACGATCCGGTCGAGGTGGTGATGGACCTGACGGGCGGGTTCGGAGCGTCGGTGGCCGTCGACCTGGCGAGCGCTCCGGTGACGCCGAGCCTGTGCTTCGACCTGGTGCACCACCGGGGCACGGTGGTCTGGGCCGGGTTGAAGGACCGCCAGGCGGTGCCGGTGGTGACCGACAAGGTCGTGATGAAGGGCCTGCGGGTGATGGGCGGGGCCGGCGGGGACGCCGGTTCGGTCGACGAGGCGGCCCGGATCCTCAACGAGGGCGGGTTCCCGACCGCTCCCCTGCTGGGGGCCGTGGTCGGCCTCGACGAGGTGGACCGGGCGATGGCGCTCCTGCACCGCACGTGCGACGAGGACGCCGTCCGGGCGGTGCTCAAGCACTCGCACTAGTTCCTGGTCGGCCTGGCGCCCGAGGGTGGGGCGGCCGACGGTGGGCGGGCCTCAGTCGGCGGTGCTGCGGAACCGGTACTCGTCGTCCCAGAAGACCCGGGAGCGGTCGCCGTCGCCGGTGCTGGCCGGGTCGAAGTCGGGATCGAGGCACTTCATGGGGTGGCGTCCGTCGACGTAGCCCATGAACGGCGGGGTGATGCTGTAGCCGAGCATGGCCTTGATGCGGTCGGAGTAGTTCCGGGCGTGGTCGCCGGCGGCCAGGATCATGTTCTCGAGCTGGCGGGCCCACGGTTCGCAGTACTGCGGAGTGATGCCGAGCCGGTTGCCGTCGCTCACGTTGGCGCCGCCGCGGTGCCAGAGGGTGCCGGCGAACACGACGACGGACCCGGCGGGCATGGTGACCTTGACGACCTCGGCGTCGTCGGCAGGGCGTTCGTCGCCCCACAGGTGGCTGCCGGGGATGACCTCGGTGGCGCCGTTGTCGTCGGTGAAGTCGTCGATGGCCCAGATGGTGGAGATGCCGGCCGGGCGGCGGGGGCGGGCCTGGTTGACGCCACCGTCGTCGAAGTGGAACGACTGGGCGGTCTCGCCGGGGTGGACGTCGATGGCGAGGCACGACGAGAGCAGGTAGTTCGGCATGAGGAACTCGTCGACGATGGCCAGCACGTCGGGGTGCTCGCACAGGGCGGCCACGGTCGGGGTCTTGGCGAGCATGGCGTACACCCGCTTGGACCGGTACCCCTCGAAGTCGTTCCGCCCGAACGGCCCAGCATCCAGGTACGGCTGGAGCTCGCCCCGGAACCGCTTCAGGGTGTCGTCGTCGAGCGCCCCCTCGATGACGACGTAGCCCTGGCCCTGAATGAGTTCGAGTTGGCCCGGGTGCCTCACGTCGTCATCTTCCCAGCAGCTCACCCGTCCGCCTCAGTCGAGCCACGCCGCCCGGCTAACCTCAAATCACATCGTTGTCACACCCCTCGGACACAATCCCTCCATGAACAAGCCGACCGTCATCGACCTCTTCGCCGGCTGTGGCGGCATGACACAGGGCTTCGTGGACGCTGGCTTCGAACCGGTCGCTGCCGTGGAGTTCAACCTCGCGGCAGCCGCCACCTACGCAGCGAACTTCGACCCCGGGCAGGAACACACCTTCTACGGCGACATCGCCCAGTGGCGCGGCCGAAGAATCACGGATGTGGTGCCCACTGACGTCGACGTAGTCATCGGCGGCCCCCCATGCCAGGGGTTCTCGAACCTCGGCACTCGCGATCTGAGCGATCCCCGGAACCACCTCTGGCGCGAATACATCCGCATCGTCAGAAAGGTGAGGCCGAAGTTCTTCGTCATCGAAAACGTTGACCGGTTCCTGACCTCAGACGAGTTCAGGCTGCTCAAGATGGAGGTAGAGACTGGGAGTCTCACCTCTTATGAGATGACGACTGCAGTCTTGAACGCCGCCGATTACGGCGTCCCACAGCGAAGGCGGCGAACCATCGTCATCGCTTCGCGGGTAGGCCGCCCCACACTTCCGACTCCCACACATGGAGGATCTGAGAGCTCGAGGCCCTGGGAAACAGTCCGGTCCGCCATCGGCGAGATCCCGTTCCAAACTGGCCCAGCCAGCCTCCCTGACTCCACAGTCGAGTTTTTTGGTGAGACGATTCCGGGAATCTTCAAGGGAATGGATCTCCACCTGGGCAGGAATCCCCAGGAGCGGTCGCTTCTTCGCTATGACTGCATTCCACCTGGTGGAGGACGATTCGACTTGCCGGACGAGTTGATGCCACGCTGCTGGCGCGACAAGCCCACAGGTACGACAGATGTCATGGGACGTATGAGGTGGGACCAGCCATCGCTCACGATCCGCACGGAGTTCTTCAAGCCAGAGAAGGGCCAGTACCTGCATCCTGAGTGGCACGCCGACAAGCCGAACAAACGTGTCAACCGGCCAATCACCCATCTTGAAGCCGCCCAACTCCAGACTTTCCCTGAGGACTTTCTCTGGTGCGGCCCGAAGATCGAAATCGCACGACAGATCGGCAACGCTGTGCCACCGCTCCTTGCGAGAGCAATCGCCGGACATCTCCGGGCCCGCTACTCGTTGTAGCTAGCCTCGCAGCCGGGATTCTCCAGTTCGTCACGGGTCATACCCTCCGTTACGGAGTGTTGGTATGAATGACAGGCTGAGCAGAGGGTCTGAAGGTTGGACGGATCATTGGATCCGCCGCGACTCACCCACTCAAGATGGTGAACTTCCAGTCGCACACCGTCGACTTGAGGGCAGCGACCACATTGGCAGCATGAGTACTCATCCCGTTCGAGAATCTCGCCTCTCAGCTTCATCGCCTCTCTTGCTCGCCCAGAGGCCTGAATCAGGCTTTCCAGCCTGTAATCCCCTGGATCCAGAGCCGGGTCCATCAAGCTGGATCTGACCTGCCAACCCTCCTCTGACAACTCTCTCATTCGTCTCGGCCACGATTGGATCTTGGCGACGAACCCAAGCCGTTCCATGTCGGCTGCCCGGGGATATACGGCTTTCAGGTACTCAAGCAACCGATCCTTGCCCGAGCCCTGCTGCCCCCGCACCTTCTTCGCCAGACTCCAATCCGCGGCCAACTGTTCATCTCTCTCAAGACTCTCCAGCAGGTACTCCGACAGGGACATGCCATCTCGGCTCGCACCGTTCACGATTCGGTAGCCCTCTTCGACTCTCAGTTCTCGAACGCGGCGGGCCCACTCACCGATCCCTGCTACCCCTCTCAACTGGTTCTTGTTCACCACCTCGCCAACGTGTGCCTCGAAGTAGAACAGGAGCCTGGCCGTGGCAGACGACTGGCCGAGCCTGTCGCTAACACCGTTTAGCGACGATTCGATCCGCGCCTGCAGTTCGCCCCACCGGGCACGTTCCTCCTGCCAACCCTCGGCGGACCACTCGGTCGCATCGACTGCATCAAGCAGCGCTTGTAGCTCCGCCATCAAGTGGGCTGTTCGGATCGGCGGATCGCTCATTCCGCGATACTACGAAGAGTGTCAGGAGCAAAGCCCCTCTCTTCGCCAGCCAGTAGTCGCATGGCCCGACAACGTTCACGTGACACCGAGCCAGAGTTACGAATCCGGCGCCTCCTGCACGCGGCCGGACTCCGCTATCGAATCCACCTACGCCCGCTCCATCACCTACGGCGAGAGGCCGACATCGTCTTCACCACGGCACGCGTCGCGGTCTTCATTGACGGCTGCTTCTGGCACGGGTGCCCATGCCATCGTTCAGAGCCGAAGGTCAACTCTCGGTTCTGGAAGAACAAGATCACAGCGAATCAGGCCCGAGATGCTGAGACGAATCAACTCCTTGCAGAAGCCGGCTGGCTGGCGCTTCGGTACTGGGAGCACGAGGCCCCAGAGATCGCCGCAAGAGAGATCGAGATCGCCGTCCGTTCTAGGACCCGATAGGGCTCCCTACTTGATCCCCACCTGGTTCGGGCATCAGGTCAACGAAATCGCTGCAAGAAGATGGCGGATCCGGCCCTCGACTGCGGTGCCCACATTGCCAGCGGGCTTATAGCCGGCGAGCCAGGCCTGCCCCAGCCCGTCCAGCACAGCAGAGATGTTCTGCATGCGGTACTCGTAAGACCCTGCGCTCCGTCTGAGAAACGAACTGTTGATCACTTCATCACGGAGTGCCGACTTGCTGTACTCGAACCCACCGGCTTCCAGTCGCTGAATCTCCCGATAGACGAGCACGGCCATCGCCAACTCGGCATCTGTCCACTCTCGATCCGCCATTCGGCCAGGTTAGGAGAGGCCACCGATCGGCGCCGGGGTACGCCTACTCCGCGAAGTAGGCGAGGTGGGTGGCTTGCAGGTCCTCGCCGGTGGGGGTCGTCGTGGTGAACGGGCCGCCGGCGACGGCCGACGACACGAGGGCCAGGCAGAGGTTGGACTGGTGCTTCGGCGACCACACCGCCACCCGGACCTCGCCGCACGGCTGGCCGTCGGGGCCGAACGCCGGCCACGGTTGCTCGCTGGTCGCCGGGAACCGCTCCCCCGACAACAACGCCTTCACCAGACGCCTGGCCGGCCCGCGCTCCCGCTCGGCCAGCAGGGCGTCCTTTCCGAGGAACTCGTCGTCCCGGTCCAGCGACAGGAACTTCTCGAGCCCGACCGCGAGCGGTGACGCCCCGGCACCGCAGTCGGCCCGGTATGAGAACAAGTCCGACTCGATCCGCTCGTTCAACGTCGGTCCGCCCGGATGGATGCCGTACTTCTCGCCCGCCGCCCACACGGCGTCCCACAGGTCGACACCCCGGGACCCGTCCTGGAGGAACAGCTCGTAGCCGCCCTGGCCGCTCCACCCGGACCGGCACAGAACGAACGGGATGCCGTCGTGCACGACCTCCTCGAAGGCGAAGAACGGCACGTCGCGCACCCAGTCGCCGAGCAGGTCGGCCATCGTGTCGTCGGCCCTCGGGCCCTGCACGCCGAGCGGCGACACGTCCGGTTCGAACACC
>JAERSO010000054.1 GCA_016845585.1 Acidimicrobiaceae bacterium
AACCCGAAAGCCGTCATCCCACACGCGGCGTTGCTGCGTCAGGGTTTCCCCCATTGCGCAATATTCCCCACTGCTGCCTCCCGTAGGAGTCTGGGCCGTGTCTCAGTCCCAGTGTGGCTGATCGTCCTCTCAGACCAGCTACCCGTCGATGCCTTGGTGAGCCGTTACCTCACCAACTAGCTGATAGGCCGCGAGACCCTCCTAGAGCACCTGAGCGTTTCCTCACTCGGCCATGCGACCATGTGAGGGCATCCGGTATTAGCCATCGTTTCCAATGGTTGTCCCGGTCTCTAGGGCAGGTTTCTCACGTGTTACTCACCCGTTCGCCACTGTCCCCCGGAGCAAGCTCCGGGATCTCGTTCGACTTGCATGTGTTAGGCACGCCGCCAGCGTTCGTCCTGAGCCAGGATCAAACTCTCCGTCGAGATCTCCAGAACAGCCGAAGCCGTTCCTTGAATCGGTTTGCGTACTCCCCAATCGCTGTACTGCAAGCAGTACGGCGATCGCGTGAGGAGTTTGCGATTACGTTGAGCGTGGCCGCCGCTGGCTAGCGGAGACCAACTTGTTGCCGGCGTCAGCCCGAAGGCTTCCTCCGACGTTCGTCACCACACCGAAGTGCAGTGACTGGCTCGCCGACCCGTTGGACAGGGTCGGCATTACAATTGACAGATAACGCTTCACGTCGCGAAACGTGGAACGCTACCCGCACTCGCTTTTGCGTCCGTCTCTTCCGTTTTCAAGGAGCAATCAGCACCGCAGTGCCGGGCACTCATTCCGCTGGGCAGAAAGTTGGTGCCTGTTGCAAGCTCCTGCGAATGCCTATTGGCATCCGATTGGAGCGAGTTGCTACGTTATCGGGGCCACCAGGGAAGTTCAACCCTGATGCACCAGAATTTCCCCGAACAATCTTGCTGACGCAATGTTGCTCGGAGATGCAGCCCGCAGGAAGTTATCGCTCCCTGTGATGACTCCCACCCGATCGGCCGAAAAACCTGCCGAAACAAGGTGTGGCCTTGGTCACGCCTCGACCCGGCGAGGTGTCACGCCTCGACGACGGCGAGATGCCGCTGCTTCTTCCCCCGCTGCACCAGGGCGAAACGGCCGTCCACGAAGGCGAAACCGGCATCGGATGAACCGATCCGGTCGCCGTTCACCCGGATGCCGCCCTGGTCGATCGTCCGGCGCGCATCGCCCTTCGACTTGCAGACACCGGTGGCCACGAGCAGATCGACCACCGCTTCGTCGCCGACGGAGACAGACGCGGCGACCGATGTCTCGGGAACGATGCCCCGCAACGCCTCGAGCCCATCGGCATCGAGATCGCCACCGCCGAAGAGAGCTCCGGCGGCCAGCGTCGCCTTGCGCACCTCGTCAGGGCCGTGGATGAGCTCGGTGACGGCATCGGCCAAAGCCGCCTGCGCCACCCGCTTCTCGGGCTCGGCCCTGTGGGCCCCCATGATCTCCTGGACCTCCTCCACCGGCTTCAGGGTGAGCTGGAGCAGGAAGCGCTCGACATCACGATCATCGGTGCGCAGGAAGTACTGGTGGAACTCGTAGGGCAGCGTGCGCTCGGGGTCGAGCCAGAGCGCACCTCCGGCGGACTTGCCGAACTTCGTGCCATCGGCCTTGGTGATCAACGGCCAGCACAAGCCGTGGACGTGATCACCCTCGCGACGGCGGATCAGATCGATGCCGGCGGTGATGTTGCCCCACTGGTCCGACCCACCGATCTGCATGTCGCAGTCCATGTTGCACTTCAACCACCAGTAGTCGAATGCCTGCAGCAGCATGTAGCTGAACTCCGTGTAGGAGATGCCGTGTTCGCTCTCCATGCGGCTCCGCACCGAGTCCTTTGCCACCATCTGGTTGACAGTGGCGTGCTTGCCGACATCACGCAGGAAGTCGAGGACACTGACGTCTTTGGTCCAGTCGAAGTTGTTCACCAGCTGCACGGAGATGTCTCCACCCACACGGAGCAGACGCTCCACCTGGCCCTGGATCCCCGCGACATTGTGCGCCAACGCCTCCGCATCGAGCAGGTTGCGCTCCTCGGAACGACCTCCGGGATCGCCGACCATTCCGGTCGAACCGCCGACGAGCCCGATCGGCCGGTGGCCATGGTCCTGGAAACGACGCAGGACGAGGATTCCGACGAGATTGCCGAGATGCAGGCTCGAGGCCGACGGGTCGATCCCGTGGTAGAGCGTCACCGGACCCTCGTCGAGGCGGGCCCGCAACGAGGCCTCATCGGTCGTGTCGTGGATCAGCCCGCGGGCCCGAAGGTCATCGATGATGGCGGCACCGGTCATGAGCCTCAACGATATGCGGGGGTGCCGAGGTTCGGGACGCAATTCCCGTCAGAATGACGGGATGCGCCGATTCCGACGTCCCTTTCTCGCGCTCCTGGTCGCGCTGCTCGTGGCCACGGCGTGCTCGGTGGAGACCAAAGACTTCGACACCCTGTTCGGGGAGGACTTCTCGGTCGGTGAACTCGAGACCGCCCAGTCGTCGCGGGTGTTCGACCGAAACGGCGTGCTCATCACCGAACTCCGCGGCGAGCAGAACCGCCGCGACATCACGTTCGAGGAGATCCCGCCACTGATGTACAACGCAGTGGTCGCCATCGAGGACGAACGCTTCTGGGACCATGCCGGCGTCGACCTCAAGGCCATCCTCCGCGCCGCTCGCTCCAACGTCGGGGCCGGCGGCGTCAGCCAGGGCGGCTCCACGATCACGCAGCAGTACGTCGGCAACGTCTTCCTCGACCGCTCCGAACAGACCGCCGGTCGAAAGATCGAAGAGATCTTCATGGCCCGCCGGTTCGAGCAGCGCTACACGAAGGAGTTCATCCTCGAGCGCTACCTGAACTGGGTGTACTTCGGGAACGGCGCGTACGGGGTCGAGGCCGCGGCACGCGAGTACTTCGGGCCGCCGAGCTGTGCCACCCAGACGAACGCCAACCAAGAGGACGACCGCGACTGTCTGAAGGTGGATGAGCTCACCATCGTCGAGGCCGCCACGATTGCCGGCCTCATCCAGGCACCGAGCCGGTTCAATCCGCACACCAACTATGACGCTGCTCGTGACCGCCGCGACCTCGTGCTCCTGCGGATGTACGCCAACGAGTACATCACCGAGGAGGAGTACAACGCGGCGTTGCTCGAGCCGATCGACCTGGTCGCGGACGTCAGCATTCTCGAAGAGGAGTACCCGGCAGCGCACTTCGTCGAGGATGTGAAGCAGTGGTTCCTCGGGAATCCAGCGTTCGGACCAACCCGCGAAGACCGCACCCGCCTGCTGTTCGAGGGCGGCCTCGACATCCACACCACGATCGACCTCAGCCTTCAGGCCGAAGCCGAAGCCGGTGTCGAGCGGGTGCTGCCACAGTTCCGCGATGACGGCACGCCCAACCCAGATGCCGCCGCCGTCATCATGGGCACGACGCCCGAGGACGACGGCCACATCCTCGCCATGGTCGGGGGACGCGACTTCTTCGGTGGCGACGAGGATGCCAAGTTCAACCTGGCCAGCGGATCGGGTCGCCAGGCCGGATCATCGATGAAGCCCATCGGTTTGGCAGCGGCGCTGTCGATCGGCATTCCCATCACCGAGGTCTACGACGCCACGAGTCCACTCGTCGTTGAGAAGGTGTGCGGCCCGAAGTGGACCGTGCGCGGCGGCACCGATGGAGACAGCACGCTCGCGGCGGGCACCACCTACTCGCGCAACACCGTCTACGCCCAGGTCATGCTCGACATCGGCCCGGCACGTTTCGTGCAGATGGCCGAGGATCTCGGCATCGGCGAGGACCGCATCCAGCCCGTGTGTGCCGCAATCCTCGGCACCGAGAACGTGAACATGGTCGAGATGGCCACGGTCTACTCGACCTTCTCCCGTCAGGGCACCCGGGTCGACCCGGTCTATGTCACCCGCATCATCAACAACGACGGCACGCCGCTCTACGAGCACCAGCTGGAGAGTGCCAGCGTCCTCAATGCCACGGTCGCCGCCCAGCTCACCTGGGCGCTGAGCACCGTCGTTCGGTACGGCACCGGCACGCGTGCGGCGCTGGATGATTGGCCGGCGGCCGGCAAGACCGGCACCGCGCAGAACAACGCCGATGCGACCTTTGCGGGGTTCACGTCTCAACGCGCCACCGCGATCTGGGTCGGGTATCCACAGGAGCAGAAGCCGATGCTCACCGAGTTCCACGGCGAGAAGGTGCAGGGTGGCACCTTCCCTGCGCTCATCTGGCATGAGCTGATGACCGCGGCGATGCGTGGGCAGCCGGCCGTCGAGTTCCCGACACCACCCGGGAGCTCCACCACCACGACGTTGCCGGAGATCCCGGAGGAGGCCACCGTTCCGGAACTCGTCGGGAAGCCGTTCTTCGATGAGGCCACCCTGCTCCTGCTCGAGGAAGGCGTCTTCACCATGGAAGGTGTCGACGTCGAGTCCTGGACGCATGAACCTGGCACGATCATGTTCCAGTCACCGCCGGCGGGTGCCGTCGTGCCGGGCGGTACGCCGATCATCGTCGAAGTGGCGATCGAGCCCGAACTCTTCCCCATCCCGAGCGTCCTCGGTCTCAGCGAGGCCGAGGCCAAGGGTGTGATCGCCGCCGCCGGTTTCGGCATCGACGTCCAATACCTGGCCAACCCGGATGGCGGGGATGATCCCGTCATCGGCGCCGTCTGGTCACAGAACCCCGAGGGCGAGTCCGAGGGTGATGCACAGACGATCGTCACCATCTTCGTCGAGCCCGAGCCGCCACCCCCCACGACCACGAGCTCTACCACAACGACCACTGAGGCACCACCGGATGAGTAACCGCTACTGGACACCGGGCCGCCTCGGGCTCGGAGCCATGGTCATCGCCATGATCGCGTTCTGGGGCTGGATCTACATCTTCGCCTCGCGCGAAAATGTGGACCGCTTCGCCGATACGGCCTACGCCGACGCGGCCGAGCCAATGTGTGCCGCCATCCAGGCCGAAATCGACGCGCTGCCCCCGGGGCACACCACCTCGACACCGCAGGAACGGGCCATGCACGTGCGCAGCGGCACCGACCTCACGATCGAGATGGTGGCCGAACTCCGCGCCCTCGTCCCCCTCGTCTCGGATCCCGAGGATCTCGACCGGCTCGGCAGCTGGTTCGAGGACTGGGACGCCTACATCGCGGACCGCGAGGCCCACGTGGTTCGGCTCAACGAGGCGACCGACGAGACCGACGACCGCGACCTTGCATTCCTCGTCTCCGAGCGTGTGTCAGGCGGTTTCTACACGGCCCGGATGGACGGACTCGCGAACGTCAACGACATGGCCTCCTGCCACGTCCCCCAGGACATCTAGTTCGGACGCTGGGGTCAGACCCCTGTCCCGTCAGGGGACAGGTCGGGCCGAACCGGCGGGCGCCAGCCGGCGAGCCAGAGCGAGGCCCTTGGCGGCCAGGCGCTGGAGGCCGGGATCGGCACCGAGCGCCGGAAGCTCGGAGGGCGCAACCCAGCGCTGTGCCTCCGACTCGTGGTTGGCGTCGATCTCCGCACCTTCGGGAGCGAGGACGACGAAGCGCACATCGTGATGGAAATGCGCGTCCTCGTTCGGCGGACGGACCTCGTGGATGTCGAGATCCACGGCGACCGGCCAGACACGCAGGCCGGTGATACCGGTCTCCTCTTCGGCTTCTCGGAGTGCCACCGCCGGGAGATTGGCGTCGCCATCGGCATGACCCCCCGGCTGGACCCAGATCTGCAGCTTGGTGTGGAACAGCACCAGGGTGCGTTGCAGATCGGCGTGCGCCACGAGTGCGCTGCCCGTCAGGTGACCGGGTCGTTCGGCGCGGTCGAGCGGGAAGGGACGTTCGGCGATCAGCTGGCGCATTCGCGCTCGCTCGCCCATCAGCGCCGGGTCGTCGACCGGGGAGATCGCCGCCCAGGCATCCCCGACACGATCTGATGGGGCGAGCCGAGGATCGCCGGCGGTCAGGAGTTCGGGCATCTGGTGAACGTAGGCCGTCAGGCGATCCGGCGAGAACTCGGTCAGTTCCCCACAGGCGGGCGACTGACGTCGGGGATGCCGGGAACGGCCCAGCGCCAGCGCAGGTCCCCGCCCTTGGACAAACCCACGCGCACGCCCTGCGCTGGTCGGGCCGGCGGCGGGGTGCCGTCGTCGCGGATCGAGACCCCCATCTCGGCGGTCGTCAGATCCAGGCCACCGTGATCGCCCTCGATGCCCAGCGCCTGGCACAGCTTCGCCGGGCCGGAACAGAGGTCTCGTGGGCGCCTCGCCCTGGTGCGTCGCTCGGTCATCTCGTCGACACCGGTGAGCGGCGTGCCAGCCCTGAGCAGTACCGCGCCAGCCGTGCCTGACCTCTCGGCCACGACGTTGGCACACCAATGCATGCCATAGGTGAAGTACACGTAGAGATGACCTGGACGGCCGAACATGACCTCCGTCCGAGGCGTCGGGCCACGGTAGGCGTGGCTACCCGGATCCTCGCTACCGCAGTACGCCTCGACTTCCACGATTCGGGCCGAACCGATGGGCGTCACCAGGACCTTGTTCAGGAGCTCGGGTGCGAGCTCCAGCGCCGGGCGGGCGAAGAACCGTCGCCCGAGCCGTTTGCTCATCGCGTGGTCACGCGTCCAGGCGGGCGCGGAACCGTTCGATCTGCGCGGCCACGGCCTCGGGAGAACCTCCACCTCGGGTGGTGCGGCGGGTGACCGACACCCCGGGCTCGAGCAGTGCAGCCGCCTCGGCGCCCAGCTGCTCATCAGCGGCGACGAGATCGCTCAGCGATCCTTCACCGGCGAGCGCCTTGCGCACCTTCTCTCCCACCACGGCGTGAGCCTGGCGGAAGGGCATGCCGCGGGCGACGAGCCATTCGGCGAGGTCGGTGGCAGCGGCGTACGGCGATGATGCCGCCTCGGCCATGCGGTCGGTGCGGAACGTGACCGTGGAGATCATGCCGTCGAGGGCGAGGAGGGTGAGACGCACCGTGTCGACCGCGTCGAACAAGGGCTCCTTGTCTTCCTGCATGTCCTTGTTGTACGTGAGTGGCAAACCCTTGAGCGTGGTGAGAAAGCCGGTGAGATGACCGATCAGACGGCCGGCCTTGCCCCGCGCCAACTCGGCGATGTCCGGATTCTTCTTCTGCGGCATCATCGACGAACCGGTCGAGAAGCCGTCGTCGAGCTCCACGAATGCGAACTCCGCTGAAGCCCACAGGATCAGCTCCTCGCCGATGCGGCTGAGGTGCACGCCGAGCAGCGAAAGGGCAAAGAGGGTCTCGGCGACGAAATCACGGTCGGCCACACCATCGAGACTGTTCTCGAAGACGCCGGCGAATCCGAGATAGTCCGCCGTCCTCTCCGGGTCGAGTGGCAAGGACGAGCCGGCGAGAGCGCCGGCGCCCAGCGCCGACACGTCGACACGAGTACGAGCGTCGGCCAGACGGTCGACATCACGAGCCAGCGCCCAACCATGGGCGAGCAAGTGGTGCGAGAGGGCGACGGGTTGGGCCTGCTGGAGATGGGTGTAGCCGGGAAGGTAGGCGTCTCCGGCCGCTTCGGCGGCGGCCAGCAGCGTGCGCTGCACCCGAACCACGAGATCGACGACCTCGTCGATGGCGCCCCGGGTCCAGAGGCGCACGTCGGTGGCCACCTGATCATTGCGGCTGCGACCGGTGTGCATCTTGGCACCGGCAGGCTCCAGTTCGGTGATCCGGCGTTCGACCGCGGTGTGGATGTCCTCGTCGTTGACGGCGAACTCGAAGGTCTCGTTCTCGATCTCGGATTCGACCGTGTCGAGCGCGGCAATCACCGCATCACGTTCGGCTCCCGTGAAGAGTCCGACATCGCAGAGCATGCGGACATGGGCACGCGAACCGGCGATGTCCTCACGGAACATGCGGCGATCGAAGGGCAGCGAATCGTTCAGCGCTTGCAGCGCCTCTGACGGTCCGCCTTCGAAGCGTCCGTGCCACAGTGTGGAGCTCACGACTTCCGCTTCCGGGCGAGGTTCCGCAGCCGCAGGGCGTTGAGCTTGATGAAGCCCTCGGCGTCGGCCTGGTCGTACGCGCCCTCGTCCTCCTCGAACGTGGCGATCTTCTCGTCGAACAGGGAGTCGTCCGACTTGCGGCCGGCCACGTCGACATTGCCCTTGTAGAGCCGGATGCGCACGTCGCCGTTGACGAACTGCTGGCTGTGGTCGATGGCCACCTGGAGCATCTCGCGCTCGGGACTCCACCAGAAACCGTTGTAGATCAGCTCGGCGTACTTCGGCATCAACGAGTCCTTGAGATGCGCGACCTCACGATCGAGCGTGATCGACTCGATGGCGCGGTGCGCACGCAGCATGATCGTGCCGCCCGGCGTCTCGTACGCGCCGCGGCTCTTCATACCGACAAAGCGGTTCTCGACGATGTCGAGCCGACCGATCCCGTTGGCACCGCCAACTCGGTTGAGTTCGGTGAGCACCTCGGCGGGAGACATTGACTTGCCGTCGATGGCGACGATGTCGCCCTTCTCGAATGTGAGGTCGAGGTAGGTCGCCTCGTTGGGTGCCATCTCCGGACTGACCGACCAACGCCACATCTCCGACGGTGGCTCGGTGAACGGATCCTCGAGCGGCCCACCCTCGAACGAGATGTGGAGCAGATTCGCGTCCATCGAGAACGGCGACTTCTTGCCCCGCTTCTGTTCGATCGAAATGTTGTGCTCGGCCGCGTAGTTCATCAACGACTCGCGAGAACCGAGATCCCATTCACGCCAGGGAGCGATCACCGTGATGTCGGGAGCCAGGGCATAGGCGCCGAGCTCGAATCGAACCTGGTCGTTGCCCTTGCCGGTGGCGCCGTGACTGATCGCATCGGCACCGTGCTCCTCGGCGATCTCGACGAGACGCTTGGCGATGAGCGGCCGGGCGATCGACGTACCGAGCAGGTATTCGCCCTCATAGATCGTGTTGGCACGAAACATCGGGTACACGAAATCGCGCACGAACTCCTCGCGCACGTCCTCGATGTGGATGTTCTCCTCCGGCACGCCCATCTGGAGCGCCTTGGCGCGGGCGGGTTCGACTTCTTCGCCCTGGCCGAGATCGGCGGTGAACGTGATGACCTCAGCGTCGTAGGTCTCCTGCAGCCAGCGCAGGATGATCGAGGTGTCGAGACCACCTGAGTACGCGAGTACGACCTTCATCTCAAGACTTCCCTTCGGGACAGTTCATTTCGTTCACGAGTCCATGCCGGCGAGCTCACGGAGGCGAGCCGCCAACCTCTTGCCACCGACGTCTTCGGCGGCGACGACGATCATCGTGTCGTCGCCGGCGACGGTACCCAGGATTTCGTGCATCCCGGCCCGGTCGAGCGCAGAAGCGACGACATGGGCAGACCCCGGGGGAGTCCGCAGGACGACGAGGTTGCCGGAGTGGGCGGCATCGGCCATCCAGTCCCCCAGCACGCGCCGCAGATGGTCCTCGGGAGCGACGCGATCAACCGGCAGTTCCGGGATGGCATAGATCGTCTCGCCGCCTGAGATGCGGACCTTGATCGCCCCGAGTTCGTCGAGGTCACGCGAAACCGTTGCCTGGGTGGCGGCGATGCCTTCGGTCTCGAGCAGCTCGACGACCTGGCCCTGACTGGTGACCGTGTGTTCCTCCAGGATCGCGGAGATCCGGTGCTGGCGGTGGGCCTTCGTCATACCTACTCCTGCGCCTCGTTGAGGAGCCAGGAAAGCAGACCGCGAGCTGCGTGCATTCGATTGGCGGCCTGGATCCAGATCCGGCTCCGGGGGCCATCGAGCACATCGTCGCTGGCTTCCTCGCCTCGATGGGCGGGAAGACAGTGCAGGAAGATGGCCCCGACCTGAGCGAAGCCCATCATGCGTTCATCGACGGTGAAGCCCTCGAAGTCCCGACGTCGCTGCGCCGCTTCCTCCTCCTGGCCCATCGAGGTCCAGGTGTCGGTGTAGATCGCGTCCGCTCCGGCCACGGCGTCCTCGGGTCGATCGAGGATCTCCGGCTCGAGTCCGGTGGCTCGAATGCGATCGAGGTCGGCTTCGGCGAAGGCGTACTCCGGCGGCGTCGAGATCCGGAAGTTCATCCCGGCGAGGCCGGCGCCGAGAGCAAGGCTGCGAGCGACATTGTTGGCGTCGCCGATGTAGGCAACCGTGCGACCGGCGAGTTCGCTGAACTCGCGGCGCACCGTGAGCAGATCGGCGAGCGCCTGCATCGGATGCGACTGGTCGCTCAGCAGGTTCACCACCGGCACCCGGTCGACCGCCGCCATGCGCTCGACCGTGGAGTGCTCGAAGACCCGCGCGCCGATGGCCGCGTGGAAGCCGGCCATCGTGTTGGTGACGTCCTCCACGGACTCACGGGTGTCGAGACCGATCTCGTTCGCGGCGATGTAGACGGGGTGACCACCGAGCTGCACAACCGCCATCTCCATGGAGTTGCGGGTGCGTGCGGATGGCTTCTCGAAGATGAGCGCCATGCCCTTCCCGGTCAGGACCTTGGCCGGATCCGGCGCGGCGGCGAGGTCGAGCACCCGGGCGAGCTCTTCAGACGACAGGTCGTCGATCTCCAGGATGTGCCGCATCAGGCCCCCTCGGCGATCACGTCGGCGATGATGCCGACGCCTTCGGCCAACTCGTCGTTGCTGATGATGAACGGAGGCGCGATCCGCAAGGCCGTCGGCGTGACGCCGTTGAGGATGAGACCCCGGTCGAGACACGTACGGGCGAGCTCGCCGCCGGTTCGTCCGTTGAGCGCCTCGGGCGTGATCTCGATACCGAGCAGGAGGCCCCGGCCCCGCACATGATCGATGCCCTTCACGTTGAGCAGCAGCTCACGGATCACGCTCTCCTTCTGTCGAGCGACGAGGGGCGCATCGATGGATTCGAGTTCGGCCAACGTGGCCCGGGCCGCAGCCAGGGCGAGCGGTTGGCCGGCGTAGGTCGAACCATGATCACCAGGGCCGAAGGACGCAGCCACCTCGTCGCGCGCCCACATGGCCCCGACGGGCATGCCGTTGGCCACGCCCTTGGCAATGGTGACGATGTCGGGCTGGATTCCGGCGTGCTGAAAGCCGAACCAGTCACCGGTGCGACCGAGGCCGGCCTGGATCTCGTCGAACACCACGAGGATTCCCCGTTCGCGACACATCTCGGCAACGGCCTGCAGATACTCGATGTCAGCCGGGTTCACACCACCCTCACCCTGCACCGACTCGAGGATCACGCCGCCGACCTCTTCGGTGAGCAGCTTCTCGAGTTCGGCCGGGTCATTCCAGATCACGTGCCGGAAACCCTCGGGCATCGGCTGGAACGGCTCGTGCTTCTCCGGCTGTCCCGTGGCGGCAAGCGCCATGAGCGTGCGGCCGTGGAAGGAGCGCATGGCGCTCACGATGACGTGCTTCGCGCGGCCCTGATACTTGCGCACGAGCTTCAGGGCGGCTTCGTTCGCCTCGGCCCCGGAGTTCTGGAAGAGCACCTGGCCCGATGGGCCCCCGATGAGACGATCGAGGGTTTCCGCGACAGGCGCTTGATGCTCGGTGGCGAAGAGGTTCGACGTGTGGGTCAGGGTGGCCGCCTGGGTGGCGATCGCCTCGGTCACCACGGGATGGGCATGACCGAGGCCGGTCACCGCCAGTCCACACAGGAAGTCGAGATGGCGGTTGCCGTCCTTGTCCCACAACTCCGCCCCGCTGCCCTTCACGAAAAGGCGCGGGGGTGAGCCGTAGTTGTTCATGAGCGGGCAGTGGTCGCCGGTGGCGCCCCACGCTGCGGCTTGTTCAGCGGTCATGCGTTCGCCTCTGTCTTCTTGTCGAGGATCATCGTGCCGATGCCGGCATCGGTGAACAGCTCCAGGAGGAGCACGTGTGGGATTCGTCCGTCGAGCATGTGAGCGGACGCTGCACCCGACTCGACCGCGTGGATGCACGCCTCGACCTTGGGGATCATGCCGCCGGAGATGGTGCCGTCGTCGATCAGCGCGCGGATCTCGGCGATCGTCGCTCGGGCGATGAGCGACCCCGGGTCATCGACATCGGTCAGCAGACCCGGTACATCGGTCAGGTAGATGGCTTTTTCGGCGCCGAGGGCACCGGCGAGCGCGCCCGCCACGGTGTCGGCGTTGATGTTGTAGGCCTGACCACCCTCGCCCGCACCGATGGTGGAGACGACAGGGATCATGTTCTCCGCGAGGAGACGTTCGACGATTCCGGGCTGTACCGAGGAGACGTCGCCCACGAAGCCGAGGGCCTCGTCGCGCGGGGTGGCGGTGATCAGGCCGCCATCCTCACCAGACAGGCCGACCGCGTACGCACCGTGCACATTGATGGCGCCGACGATCTCGCGACCGACCTTGCCGACGAGCACCATCCGGGCGACGTCGAGCGTCTCGGCATCCGTGACCCGGAGGCCGTCGACGAACTCGGTTTCCTTGCCGAGTCGGCCGAGCAACTCGCCGATCTGAGGGCCGCCGCCGTGAACGACCACAGGCCGCAGTCCAACCGAACGCAGCAGAACGACGTCTTCGGCGAAGGTGGCGGCCAGCGAGGAGTCGATCATGGCGTTGCCACCGAACTTCACCACCACGACCGCATCACGGAACCGCTGGATGTAGGGAAGCGCCTCGACGAGCGCGCCGGCGCGCTGCGTCGGCGAGAACCCGCGATCGGGGAGGATGTCGCTCACGACCGATACCCCGCATTGATGTCGATGTAGCCGTGCGTCAGATCACAGGTCCAGATCGTGGAGCTGCCTTCGCCGACGCCGACGTCGACGCTGATGACCACCTCGTCGCCCTTGAGGTGCGCGGTGGCTCGTTCTTCGGAGTACGAGTCGAGCACCATGCCCTCGGCCGAGACCTGTTCGGGGCCGATCCAGATGGCGAGCTTGTCCCGCTCGGCTGCCTGACCAGCCTTCCCGACGGCCATCACGATCCGGCCCCAGTTGGCGTCCTCGGCGGCCAGCGCCGTCTTCACGAGCGGCGAATCGCCGATTGCCTTTGCGATCACGGTGGCGGCTTCGTCGCTGGCGGCACCGGTGACGGTGACCTCGACGAGCTTCGTCGCCCCTTCGCCGTCCCGCACGATCTGTTGAGCGAGATCGAGGCAGACGCTGTCGAGGGCCGCCTGGAAGGCAGGCATTCGCGGGTCGTCACGATCGTGGAGATCATCGTCGATCTGCTCGCCGGTGGCGAACAGGAGAACGGTGTCGCTGGTGGAGGTGTCGGAGTCGACGGTGATGCGGTTGAAGCTCCTGCGAACGGCGCTCGACAGACACTCCTGGAGCAGGTCCGGTTCGACAGGCAGATCCGTGAAGACGAAGCCGAGCATCGTTGCCATGTCGGGGGCGATCATGCCGCTGCCTTTGGCGATGCCGACGACGTGGGCGGCCGCACCATCGATGGCCGACCAGGACCCCTTTGCGAATGTGTCGGTCGTGCGGATGGCATCGGCGGCGGCATGCCAGGCATCTGGCCCCGGCACGTCGATGGCGTCGACCAGCCGAGGGAGCTCCTCACGAAGCGGGCCTTCGGCGAGCGGCTCGCCGATCACGCCCGTCGATGCGAGGAAGATGCGGTCGGGGTCGAGTCCCAGCTGGTCGCCGATGATCTGCGCCGTGAGTGCGGCGGCGTCGGCGCCGGCCTGGCCGGTGAACGCGTTGGCGTTGCCGGCGTTGCAGACCACGGCACGGGCAGTGCCGTCGCCCTCGTTGAGGATGCCCCGGCACCAGTCCACCGGGGCCGACGGGCAGAGGGTCTGGGTGAACACGCCGGCCACCGATGTGCCCTCGGCGAGCGTGGCGAGGAAGAGGTCCCGGCGGCCGCGGTATCGAAGGCCGCCGGCGTGGGTGGCGAGCGCCACCCCGGCCAAGGGCGGCATCTCAGGAAACGAATCGGGAGCAAGTGTCGACACGGCTTCAGACATGACGTCGTCCTACGGGTAGAGGCCGGCGACAGCCAGGCCGGTGGACTCGGGCAACCCGACGGCGAGATTGGCGCACTGAACCGCCTGGCCGGACGCACCTTTCTGGAGATTGTCGATCGCGGCAATCATCAGCACCCAACCCGTGCGTTCGTCCACCCGAGCGGTGACGTGGCAGCTGTTGGAGCCGAGTGTGGCCTTCGTGGACGGGGACCGTTCGCTCACCACGACGAAGGGTTCGTCGGCGTAGGAATCCTGCATGACGTTGAGGACGTCATCGGTGCTCGGGGCTCCGACAGCGCGGGCGTAACAGGTGGCGAGGATGCCGCGATTCATCGGCGCGAGATGCGGCGTGAAGATGACCTGCACATCGGCATCGGCATACCGGCCGACTGCCATCTCGATCTCGGGGGTGTGCCGATGGGTCAGCAGACCGTAGGCGGTGAAGTCCTCGTCGACTGCGCAGAACGTGGTGTGCGGCTTGGGTGGTCGGCCGGCACCGGACACACCAGTGGCGAGATCGACCACCATGCCGCGCGGCTCGACCATCCCGGCCTTGACCGCAGGGCCGAGCGCGAGCGCCGCCGTCGTCACATTGCAGCCCGGAGCGGCGATCAGTTCGGCGCCCTCGATGTCGTTGCGGAAGAACTCGGGCAGGCCGTACTGGAAATCGTCGAGCAGTTCCGGGGCGACATGCGGCTCGCCGTACCAGGTCGGGTAGAGCCCTGGGTCATCGAGCCGAAAGTCGGCGGCGAGATCGACGATGTGTTTCGCCCGCCCCCGCAGTTGGGGAACAATCGCCTGCGAGGCACCGTGAGGCAGGCCCAGGAACACGAGGTCGGCGTCGTCGACCAGATCATCGGTGTACGGCACATAGGTGAGGTCCGGATACACGCCGGCGAGGCTCGGATAGAGATCGGCGACCGCAGTGCCGGCCTGCGAATCCCCCGTGGCGGCGATGATCTCGAACTCCGGGTGGGACGCGCAGATTCGCAGGAGTTCTGCCCCCGTGAACCCCGACGCGCCGATGATCGCTACCTTCTGCATCTCACAACTATACGGATTATTGCATAATCATGCAACCATCCCTCCCGGTTCCTGGCCGGCCGATGGTCGTCACAGAGCCATCCGACGTCCAGGAACGTTGGGGGGTGCCGGGGGGGTCAGAGGGCGATGCCGGCGAGTTTGGTTTCCTGGTACTCGGCGATGCCCTCGGTGCCGCCTTCGCGGCCGAGGCCGGAATCGCCCATGCCGCCGAACGGGGCGGCCGCGGAGGTGGGGTTCACGTCGTTGATGCCGATGATGCCGAAGTTCAGGCCCTCCATGGCCCGAATCGCCGTGGAGAGGTGGCGCGTGTAGACGTAGGCGGCGAGGCCGTAGTTGGTGTCGTTGGCCATCGAGATGACCTCATCGACGTCGTCGTAGACGACGATCGGGGCGACGGGCCCGAAGGTCTCCTCGCGATAGATCGTCATGTCCTCGGTGACGCCGGTGACGACGGTCGGGGCATAGAAGTGTCCACGATCCAGGCCGTCTTCGACCAGACGCATCCCACCGACGGGGACCTCGGCGCCCTTGGCGCGAGCGTCGTCGACCTGAGCGGCGACCTTGGCCACCGCGGCCTCGTTGACGAGGGGACCGACACCGACACCTTCGACGGTGCCCTCCCCCGCCTTCACCTTGGCGACTCGCGGCACGATCGTGTCGATGAACGCGTCGGCGTGGTCGGCGTGGACGAACAGCCGGTTTGGACTGATGCATGCCTGACCGGAGTTGAGGAACTTCAGCGCGGCCGCGCCCTTGGCGGCATGGACCGGATCGGCGTCCGGGTAGACGATGAACGGCGCGTGACCGCCGAGCTCCACCGACACCCGCTGGAGGCTGTGGCCGGCCTTGGACGCGAGGATCCGGCCCACGGCGGTGGATCCGGTGAAGGTGAGCTTCTTGACCCGGGGATCGGAGGTGAAGACATCGCCGATCGGCTTCGGATCAGCTGCGGTGACGAGGTTGATGACCCCGTCGGGAATGCCGGCATCGACGAAGCACTCGTAGACGGCCTTGGCACACAACGGAGTGGCTTCGGCCGGCTTGAGAACGATCGTGCAGCCGGCGGCGAGGGCCGGACCCATCTTCCGGGTCAGCATCGAGATCGGGTAGTTCCAGGGGGTGACGGCAGCCACGACACCGACCGGCGTCTTCACCGACAGGAACCGCTGGTCCTTGCGGGCAGACGGCAACCACTCCCCCGTGATCCGGCGCGCCTCTTCGGCGAACCATCGGAGGAAGTCGGCTGCATACTTCACTTCGGCACTCGATGCCTTGAGCGGCTTTCCCTGTTCCCTGGTCATCAGCGCGGCGAGATCGGCGGATCGCTCGGTCATGATCCGCCATGCCTCCATCAGAAGGTCGGCGCGTTCGTAGGCGGTGGTGGCCCCCCACTCCGCCTGTGCGGCATCGGCCGCGGCGATGGCCGCTTCAGTGTCCTCGGCTCCCCCGTCGGGCATCGTGCCGATGACTTCGCCGGTAGCCGGATTCGTGACCTCGAAGGTGGCACCCGAACGTGCCTCGACCCACTCGCCATTGATGAACATGGCCGAAACGCTACCGGGCTCCGTCAGCCGAAAAGGTCGCCGAGCAGCTCGTAGCTGGACAAGCTCAGCGTCTCCGACAGGTCCAGCGCGATCGAACGCCGGAACACGCTCGACACGTCACCGTCGAGCCCGATGGCGCCGAGCTCGATGTCGCCCCGCAGCTCGATGGCCTGGGCCACGGCGTGCAGGTGATCATCGAGGAATCCGTCGCGGTTGTTGTTGGCCGTGGCGGCGTCCATGGGCGAGCCATCGCTCACCATCACCAGGAGCTTGCGAGCCTCCGGGCGGGACCGCAGCCGGTCGTACGCCCAGATCAGAGCCTCACCGTCCACGCTTTCGCGGTAGTGGTACGTGGACAGCATCGCGGCGAGTGACCGCCGGGACCTCCGCCAGGACGTGTCGGCGTCGGAGTAGATGATGTGTTGCACCTCGTTGAGCCGGCCCGGACTCTCGGGGGCACCGGCCCGGCGCCACGCCTTCATGGCCTTGCCACCGTTCCAGCCGCCGGTGGTGAAGCCGAGGACCTCACACGATGCCCCCGCGAGGTCGAGCGCCTGGACGAAGGTGTCGAGCAGCACCGCCATCTCCTGATGACGCTGGACCTTCATCGACCCCGACGTGTCGACCAGGAAGGTGACACAGACGTCGGCAGTCGGCTGGGTGCGCTCACGTCTGAAGACGCGGTGATTGGTCGGATCGGTGACGAGCTGGCTGAGGCGACTGCCATCGAGCAACCCGTCCTCCTCGGCGAACGTCCAGCCGTCGACGGCCGCGCGGGCGAGCTGACGGCGCAGCCGCTGGGCGATCCGCGGCGCGCTCACAGCCTGGGCCCGTCGATGCTCGTCGAGCGACTCTCGCAGGACGATCCGCCGCGCGAGCGGCACGACGTCGGCGCCACCCACCTCGACGTCGAACTCGGAGGTGAACACGTGGTAGTCGCCGAGTTCGGCCAGTGGCCGCTCACTCGCCCCCTGCCCCACGCCACCGCCGACCATGGCATCACCGACCTCATGAACATCGGAATGGTCATCGTCCCAACCGGCAAGCAGCACCTTGGCCCGTTCGAGGGTGGACCTGGTCTCCGGAGCGGTGGCCGCATCCCCGGCGACCAGGGCGACGGCCTCGGCGATCTCGCGAGCGTGGAAGGCGAATGCGGTCTGGTCGCCGACGACCGGGGGTAGCGCGGCGAGCGCAGCCCCGACCAGGGGCGCCAGGTTGCCGCGAGTGGTTTCGATGAGATCGTCGACGATCTCATCGTTCTGGATCCCGATCAGGCGGGCACGGAGCATGTGGGCCACGGTGAACAACAGGATGCCGACCCCGGTGTCGGTGATCCGCTCGGTTTGCATCCGCACGACCCAGTCGTCGAATCCGGCCGCGAGGTTGCGACGTACGCCCGCCAACTCGACCGGAGCAAGCGCCTCGCAGCGCACCTGTTCGGCCATGTCGAACACGACCCGCTCGAGCGGGATCTGTGGCGCGAGCTCAGCGTGGAGGCGGCGATCGCTGTGCCGCAACATCAACCCGAGGCCATCGCTCACGCCTCGGGCGACGGCGGATTCCGCCTCACCGAGGTCGACGGCGAGGTGCGGCGAGGCCGTCGAAACGATGCGGCCATCGACCCTCAGCCGGCGAGCACGCAGATCCGCGGTCGGCTGGCCACTGACGGCTCGCACGATGGCCGCGGCATGACGCTCGCGATGGCGGCGCCGGACGGCGTCAGTCGAGCTCACGGTCGAACGCTCGCTGGAAGTACTCCCCCACGATCGAGTGCTCGGCCGGGTCACAGGTGTTCAGGAACGACAGTCGGAAAGCGTGGGCGACGTCGCCGAAGATCTCGGTGTTCTCGGCCCACGAGATCACCGTGCGAGGCGACATGACCGTGGAGAGGTCGCCCGCCTCGAACCCGACCCGCGTCATCCCGGCCACGGCCACCATCGAGGCGATCGTACGGGGACCATCGGTGTTGGCGGCCAACTCCGGGACTCGGGCCGACACGATGCCGACCTCGTCCTCGACGTCGAGATAGTCGAGCTTGGCCACGATGTCCCAGCGATCGACCTGCGCCTGATTGAGTTGCTGCGTGCCGTGGTAGAGGCCGGTGAGGTTGCCGAGTCCGACCGTGTTGGCCGTGGCGAACATACGAAAGCTCGGATGGGCGGTCAGCACCCGGTTCTGGTCGAGCAGCGTGAACCGGCCACCCCGCTCGAGCACCCGCTGGATGACGAACATCACGTCGGGCCGTCCGGCGTCGAACTCGTCGAACACCAGCGCCACAGGCCGCTGGAGCGACCACGGGAGGATGCCCTCCTGGAATTCGGTGACCTGCACCCCGTCGCGCACCACGATGGCATCGCGCCCGACCAGGTCGAGGCGGGTGATGTGCCCGTCGAGGTTCACTCGGACGCAGGGCCAGTTGAGCCGCGCCGCGACCTGCTCGATGTGTGTGGACTTGCCGGTGCCATGGTTGCCCTGGAGCAGCACGCGGCGGTTGTGCGAGAACCCGGCGAGGATCGCCTTGGTGACCTGAGGATCGAATCGATACGCCGGATCGATCTCAGGTACGTGTTCGTCCGGTTCGCTGAAGGCGAAGACCTTCAGGTAGCTGCCGAAACCGAACGTGGCTTCGACGTCGACGGCAACGTCCGGAGCGTCCAGCACGGTCTAGGCGACCTCAGCCGCGGCCTGTGTGGCAACGCTTCGAGGCAGAGCCTCGAACATCAGACATAGTCCTTGTACTTGTCGAGGTGACGCACGGGCTTGCTCAGGGCGTCCTTTCGGAACGGGTCACCGAGCTCCTTGGTGCACATGATCTCGATGACGGTGGTCTTGCCCTCGTTCATCTGCGCGTCGGTGGCGGCCTTGAGGGCCGGGCCCACCTCGTTGATGTCGTCGACCCGCACGCCCTCGGCGCCCATGGCGCGGGCGATCTCGGAGTAGTTCTCCCCACCCTCGAGCTCACCGGCGACGAAGCGACGACCGTAGAAGTCGACCTGGTTCTTCTTCTCGGCGCCCCAGTGACGGTTGTGGAACACGACCGAGGTGACCGGAATGTCGTGGCGCACAGCGGTCATGAGCTCCGACATGCTCATCGCCCACGCGCCGTCGCCGGCGTAGGAGATGGCGGGGCGATCGGGGGCGGCCGCCTTGGCGCCGATGATGGTGGGCAGGGCATAGCCACAGTTGCCCCAGCTCATCGGGGCGAAGAACGAGCGGGGTTCCTCGAAGCGCAGGTAGCTGTTGGCGACGGAGTTGATGTTGCCGATGTCGGTGGACACCATGGCACGCGCCGGCATGGCCTTCTCCAGCTCACGCAGCGCCTGACGAGGATGCAACCAGTTGCCGTCCTCGTTCTTGGCCTCCTCGATCATCTCGAGACTGAAGTCGTCCTTCTCATGCGTCCACTCGTCGAGCTCGGCCTCCCACGCGGCCTTCTCCTCGCCGGTCTTGGCCTCACGTTCGGCACGGTTGGCGTCACACGCCAGGGTCTTGCCGTCGAGGCGGTCGAGCAGGGCGGTGGCAGCAGCGCCAGCATCGCCGACGATGCCGACGGACACCTTCTTGACGAGACCGATCATCTTCTGGTCGGCGTCGACCTGGATGATCTTGGCGTCCTTCGGCCAGTAGTCCATCCCGTGCTGCGGGAGAGTGCCGAACGGGCCGAGGCGGGTGCCGAGGGCGAGTACGACGTCGGCCTGACTGATCAGCTTCATCGCTGCCTTGGAGCCCTGGTAGCCGAGGGATCCGGTCCATTGCGGATGGCTTGCGGGGAATGAGTCGTTGTGGAGGTAGCTGTTGACCACCGGACAACCGAGACGCTCGGCGAGCGCGACGGCCTCAGCCATCGCGTCACCCATGACGACGCCGCCACCGCTCACCATGACCGGGAATTCGGCCTGGGCGAGCAGCTCGGCGGCCTCACCGAGTGACTTCTCGCCGCCGGGGCCACGATCGATGCGCATGGGCTCGGGGATCTCGACGTCGATGTCGCCGTAGAAACGGTCACGGGGGATGTTGAGCTGGGTCGGGCCGATCTCCGACATCGCACGGTCGAAGCACCGGGCGGTGATCTCCGCCATGCGGTTCTCGTTGTTGATGTGGCCCTGGTACTTGACGAACTCCTGGAACATCGGGAGCTGGTTGGCCTCCTGGAAACCTCCGAGACCGATGCCCATGGTGCCGGTCTCCGGGGTGATCATCACGACCGGGCTGTGGGCCCAGAACGCGGCGGCGATGGCCGTGACGCAGTTGGAGATGCCGGGGCCGTTCTGGCCGATCACGACGCCGTGCCTTCCACTGACGCGGGAGTAGCCGTCCGCCATGTGGGCGGCGCCCTGCTCGTGGACGACGGGAACCAGGCGGATGCCGGCAGGCGCAAAGATGTCCATCGCGTCCATGAACGCGCTGCCCATGATCCCGAACGTCGTATCGACGCCATTGGCGACCATCGTCTCGACGAATGCTTCACTCGGAGTCATACGAGTCATGGAAAGTTCCCCCTCGGTGTTCGGGTCAATGTCGAGTCGACGCGTGAGACCCTCTAACAGAACTGTGAGATGGTATCACTCGGCGGATGGGCCTGTCACCCGTCCGATTCGAGTTTTCTGATGCCTGCGATGAGCAGGTCGATGAGATGATCGAAGGTGTCGTCGGGATCGTGCGGCAAGGGGTGACCATCCCCGGATTCGAGATGAGCGAATCCGTGAAAGGCACTCCGGAGACCACGAGCGACATGCATCCGCTCCTCGTCGGTCAGCTCGAACGACGACAGCGACTGGGCGATGATCGTGACGACGTTCTCGACGGCCGCCTCGAGCTCGGCATCACCTGCGCACGGATAGCGATCTGTCGCGGCGTAGAGGCCCGGATTCGAACGCACGACCTCACGCCATGCTCGCCCGACGGATCGCACCGCCTCATCACCGGAGACGCCGATGGCGGCGGCGCTCAATGAGTCCGCCAGGAGTTCGCGACCCCGCAGTCCGAGACTCCGAAGCATGTCATCGAAACCCTCGACGTGGCGGTACAGCGCCGGCTGACGAACACCCAGACGCTCCGCGACCTTGGTGAGCGTCACGGAATCGAGCCCCTCGGCGTCTGCGAGCGTCGCCGCCTCATCGATGACGCGCTGCGAATCAAGGGAACCGGCCATGTGATCCGAGGGTAGCGCGGCGGTGAGAGACCCTCACAGTTCGGATAGATATGACTGACGACCCTGGGGCGACTCGTCGAGGCCGACTACTGTCGGGTTCAGGACAATCAAGCTGTCGCCCCCGGCGACGACCAAGGAGGTCGTCGAAATGACGTACCCCGCAACATTCACGTTCGATCCACCGGAGAAGGTGGAGAACTGGCGGCCACTCGTGCAGTGGATCATGGCGATCCCGCACCTCGTCCTGGCCAATGTGTTGAGCACGGTCGCTCAGGTCTGCATGGTGATCTCGTGGTTCATCATCCTCTTCACCGCGAAGATGCCCAAGGGACTCGCCGACTTCATCTGTATGGCCACCCGGTACGAAACGAGGGCGGTGGCGTACGCCGGGTTCTTGCACAGCGAGTATCCGCCGTTCGACTTCACCACCGCAGCAGCCGACCCCGGTGGCCAGCCGATCCGGGTCGACTTCGAGCCGGCGTTGGAAGACCGCAACCGACTCACCGTTGGCCTTCGCATCATCTGGGCGATCCCCGCGTTGCTCTTCGCGATGGTGATCTACATCGTGGCGGTGATCCTGACCCTGGTCGCGTTCTTCGCCGTCCTGTTCACGGGTCGCTGGCCCGAGGGCGTGCTGAAGTTCGTCATGGGGGCCTACCGGGTGGGCACACGGGCAACGGCCTACTTCGCCCTTCTCACCGACGAGTACCCGCCGTTCGAAACCGACTAGCTACAACCGTCTGATCAGGCCGGCCACCGCGAGCGCTGCCAGGGTCGCAATGGCGACCTGGCGCACTCGCTCGGGCCTGACCGCGCCGAATCCTCGCTCGCCGAGCGATGCGCCGACGAGCATCGCCGGCGCAAAGGCCATGAACCGGAGCAAGGCCGTGCCGTCGAGAAGACCCGCCGCGGCCAGGACGACCACTCCGACCGCGTCCAGGACGCCGAAATATGCGATCATCGAGGCTCGTCCCGCGCTGATGCCGGCGGGTGAGCCGAGAAACATCACGATCACCGGAGGACCGCCGGCGCCGGTTGCACCATTGAGTGCGCCGGACCCGAGTCCGACGCAGAACGTCTCAACGCTCCCGAGGGCGCGGTGCGCCTGCCAACCGGTGGCCAGGACCACCGCCGACACGAGCACCGCGAGCGAGACGACGACCTGCATCGTCCCGGCATCGAGTGCCAGCAGAATCACCGCGCCGAACGGGAGGCCGACGAGCGCGCCCGCCACGAGCCGCCAGACCGACGACCACAGCACCTGGCCTCGCACCGCCCGCACCAGGTGTGCAGAGGCGACTACCTCGAGACAGAAGATGATGGGGATCGCCTCGTCGACGTTCATCAGCAGGCTCAGTCCGCTGACCCAGATCAGCGACGCTCCGAAGCCGGTGAACCCACGAATCGCCGCGCCGACGAATACGAGGGCGAGCGCGGCGATGAGTGCGCCCGCCGAGAGGTCCACCGCTCAGGTGCCGGCTTGCAGGGCGGTGATCACCGCGACATTGACGATGTCGTCGGCGCTACAGCCGCGGGAGAGATCGTGAAGCGTGCCGTCCAAACCTTGCAGCAGCGGCCCGAACGCCTGCGCGCCGCCCAGTCGCTCGGTGATCTTGTAGGCGATGTTGCCCGAGTCGAGGTCGGGGAAGATGAACACGTTCGCCTGGCCGGCAACGTCTGATTCCGGCGCTTTCGCTTCGGCGATCGCCGGCACCCAGGCTGCATCGAACTGCAGTTCACCGTCGAGGGCGAGGTCGGGCGCCTGCGCCTGGGCGATCGCCGTGGCCTCGAGGACCTTGTCGACCCGGGCGTGCTTCGCACTTCCCTTGGTCGAGAACGAGAGCATCGCCACCCGGGGAACGACCCCGCTGAGCTGGGCAAACGTGCCTGCGCTCGAGATGGCGATGCTCGCCAACTGCTCGGCGGTTGGGTCAGGCAGCACGCCACAATCGCCGTAGACGATCGGTTGTCCGGTCGGGAGCACGAAGAAGAACGAGCTGCTCACCACACTCACATCCGGGGCCACGCCGAGCACACGGAGTCCGGCCCGGATGATATCGCCCGTGGGACGAGTCGCTCCGGCGACCGCTCCCGCCGCCCAGCCCGTCTTCACCAACGCCGTGACGATGGTGAGCGGATCGTCGATGTCGAGGGCACGCCCGTGCCAGGGGCTGTCCTCCCCTACCGCCTGGAGATCGGCCACCAGCTCCTCGGCGGCCGGATGGCCGGCCTCGGCGAGCGAGCCGAGCTCACGCCCGATGACGATCGGTTCGGCCAACCCATCAGCGGCGAGGCGCGCCGCCGCCTCGTGCGCCCGCGGATCGTCGTCGGCGAGCAGCACGCGGCGGGGATTCGCCGCGGCCCGCTCGTACCAGTCGTCGAGGACGCTCATGGATGTGGGCGAATCAGACCTTGCCGCGCCATGGGATCAGCTTGGACTCGAGGAACCGCAGGATGACGTCCATGAGCACGCCCAGGACGGCGATCACGATGATGCCGACGACGATCACATCGAGCCGGAAGAATGGTCGCGCGGCGAAGATCATCGCGCCCAGGCCGTCCTGCGATCCGATGATCTCGGCCGCGACGAGCGTGCCCCACGAGACGCCGAGGGCAACCCGGAAGCCGGTGAACAGCTCCGGGAGTGCGTTGGGGAGAAGAACCCGGAACAGCAACTGGCGCTTGCTGGCCCCGAGCGAATACGCCGCCCGGATCTTCGGCAGGCTCGCGGCCTGAACGCCTGAGCGCGACGCGATGATCATGATCCAGAGGCTCGCGAAGATGAGCAGCGGGACCGCTGACGCGTCGCCGATCCCGAAGATGAGGATGAAGAGCGGGATCAGCGCCAGTGGCGGGATCGGCCGCAACATCTCGACCGGCGTGTCGAAGAAGCCCCGAGCCCGGCTCGACAGACCCATCGCGAAGCCGATCGGAACACCGAAGAAGCTCCCGAAGAACATGCCCTTGAGCACCCGCACCAGACTGGCCCGGGTGTGTTCCCAGAGCGTGATCCCCCGGAATCCCTCACCGTTCAGCTCGCCGAAGGTGTTCCATGTGTCTCGCACGGACGGGAAGTTCAGCGGGCTGACGAGCTGCGAGTACGACGCCTTGCACTCGTCGCTCTGGCTACAGATTGCGATCCGTTGCTTGTCACTGAGGTCGTCGTAGGTCACGCCATCCTCGGCGAGCGCCTCGGGAACCACGATCTGATCGCTCGGCAGTCCCCACGCCTGGGTGGAGAGGAACCAGAAGGCGATGAGCAGAACGAGCGAAAGCAGGCTCCACAACGGCAGGCTGCGCACCGCGCTGGAGTCACCGAAGGTGACCGTCTTGCGTTGGTCGTTGCTCCCGCCATTGCCGAACAGGCCGGCGGACCATCGAGTCTTGTCGAGCGCTTCCAGCGTTTCGCCGGTAGCGACGCCCGCGCCTACGACCTCACCCATCGAACCGGTCATCAGAGGGCTCCTTCCGTGCGTCCCATGATCTCTTCTTCCATCTCCCAGATGATGTTCAGGATCTCTTCACTCTTCTGGCGGAACTCCGGGGAACGCTTGAGTTCCCGTGCATCCATCGTGAGCCCCTGCTCGGCGAAGGGGAGGGAGTAGTCCTCTTCGATACGGCCCGGGCGTGGTGCCATCACAAAGAGGCGGTCGCCCAGATAGAGCGCTTCCTCGACGGAGTGGGTGACCAGGATGATGGTCTTCCCGGTCTCCTTCCAGAGCTCGAGGATGAGGCTCTGCATCTTCTCGCGAGTCAGCGCGTCGAGGGCGCCCAGTGGCTCGTCCATCAAGATGACGTCGGGGTCATTGGCCAAGCAGCGGGCGAGGGCGACACGCTGCTGCATGCCGCCGGAGAGTTCATAGATTCTCTTGTCGCCGAAGCCACCGAGGCCGACGATCTCGAGCAGTTCGTTGGCCCTCGCGCTGAATCCGGCTTTGTCATCGTGGTTCATCCGCGGCCCGAAGGTGATGTTCTGCTCGACGGTGAGCCACTCGAAGAGCGCCCCCTGCTGGAACACCATGCCTCGGTTCTTGTCGGGGCCGGTGATGATGTCGCCGCCGAGTGTCACGGTGCCGCCGGTGGGAGCGAGGAAGCCGGCGAGAATGTTGAGCAGTGTGGTCTTGCCGCAGCCCGAAGGTCCGAGGAGTGACAACAACCGGCCGCCGGCCAGATCGAACGAGACATTGCTGAGGGCGTGCACATCCGTGCCGCCCGAAACGTCGTACACCATCTCGACGTTCGTGACCGAAAGGTCTTTCACGGTTCCCCCCTGAGTCCCGTTGTGTGAAAGGCAGCGGCGCCGGAGCCGAAGCCCCGGCGCCGCCTGTGAATCGAGGACTCAGCGCATCATGACACTGAATCCGGGTCGAGGTCAGCCCTGGGCTGCCTCGAGGAAGCTGGTGTCGACCGAACCGGCGAAGTCGCCGATTGCGGGCTCGCCGCCGCCGAGCTCGGCGAGGGTCTCGACTTGGCCCTGCATGGCTGTGGCGACGTTGCCGCCGAGCCAGTCAGCACCGAGCTGTTCACCGATGCTCGGGAAGGCGAACCAGACCTCGCCACCAAGAAAGTTGGCGACGTCTTCCATACCGGCCGCAGCCGCGATGGTCGGGTTCTGACCGTCGGGATCAGCGGCCCAGGCATCGTTGAATTCCTCGGTGGCCTTCAGGAAGGCAACCACGGCGTCAGCGTGCTCTTCGCCGTAGGCGGTCGGGATCGAGACGATGTCGTAGGTGAAGATGCCGATGCCCTCGTGTTCAGCGCCGGTCATGATGACGTTGCCGCCACCCTCGATCATGCTGACGACCGAGCCACCGAACGCGCAGCCGACGTCGATGTCGCCGGCTTCCATCGCCGCTGCGGTGGTTGCGCCACCTTCAGCCTGAACGATGTTGAGAGCAGCGATGTCGACACCGAGGTGATCCATCATGGTGAGCATCTTGTAGTGGGTGACGTTGCCGAAGGGCGTCATGACGGTTGCACCGGCCAGAACCTCGGCCGCGTTCTCCTGGGTGACACCGAGGTCGCCGTGGGCGACGCAGTTGTCGGCCTCGCTGTACGAAACAGCGATACCGACGAGCTTGAGGTCCGCGCCACCATTGATCGCTCCAGCGAACGGGGTGAGGCCCTGCGAGTACGCGATGTCGACGTCGCCGGCGATCATCGCCTCCGACATCTCACCACCACTCGAGAACGGCAGCCAGTTGATGGTGGCGCCGACGGCGTCACCGAACGAACCGTCGGCCTGGCCGAACTGGTTCGGCGTGGGCCACTCGGCGAAGTACGCGACATTGATCTCGTCGACGCTGAGGCCGGCGTCGCCGGCATCGGTGCTGCTGTCGTCGTCGCCACAGGCGGCGGCGAACAGCCCGAATACCAGGAACAGTGCCAATAGTCGTTTCATATTCTTGTCCCCTCCCCAGAGGTGTTTGTCGAGGAGCCACACGACCCCTCGGGTTTCAGACCCGGCCGGATGGCCCGGGCAAGAGCATCCCGGCTCTGCGGCCGGGGAAGAACGGTGTCAGCGGTCCCCGGCGAGCCACGCCGTGGCACGCGTCAGAACGTGATCGGAACGGTCGATGATGTCATCGATGACAGCCTGGTCGGCGATCAGCGGCGGTGAATAGGTGAGCATCGTGGCGCCACGGTCGTCGGGGCGGATGAGCAGGCCGGCGTCGCGCACCATGCGGGCGAGTACGCCACCCTGCAGCCCGGCCGTCTCCTCGTCGGTCAGATCGCGACCCTCGGACCGGCTGCCCATGAACTCAAGGGCGTAGAAGAAGCCGGTGCCACGCTTCTCGCGCAGCACGTCGTACTTCTCGACGAGCGAATCCATACCAGCGGCGAAGTACGCCTCGTTGGCCCGAACGTGTTCCATGATCCCCTCGTCGTGCATCGCCTGCATGTTGGCGACGGCGACGGCCGTGGAGACGGGATGGCCACCGAAGGTGGAGCCGTGGTTGTACAGGGCGACATCACTGTCCCAGATCCTCTCCAGGAGCGGGCGGCGCACCACCACACCACCGAGCGGCAGGTAGGCACTGGTGACACCCTTGGCGAACGTGATCATGTCGGGCACGACACCGAACCGTTCACTGCCGAAGAAGTGGCCGAGGCGCCCGAACGAGCAGATGACCTCGTCGGCGCAAAGCAGGACACCGTACTTGTCGCAGATGCGGCGAAGTTCCTGCCAGTAGCCCTCGGGTGGCACCACGCAACCGCGGCCGTTCTGGACCGGCTCGGCGATCACGAGGGCCACCGTCTCCGGGCCCTCAGCGAGAATCATTTCTTCCACGGCTGCCGCTGATGCCAGCGCATCTGGCGTGTCCCCGTAGGTGTTGGGGACGTTGCATACACCGTCCCACAGCATCGGCAGGAACGTCTTGCGGAACTTCGGCACGCCAGTGACGGTCAGCGCCGCCAACGTGGTGCCGTGGTAGGACCACTCACGGGAGATGACCTTGTAGCGGGAGTCCTCGCCGTTGGCGACGTGGTAGTTGCGGGCGAACTTCAGCGCCGACTCGACCGCTTCGGAGCCGGAGCTCACGAAGAACGTGTCGTTGAGGTCCCCCGGCGCCACCTCGGCGATCATCGTGGCGGCCTTGGTGACGGGCTCATGGGTCGTTCCCCAGTTGGGGTAGAACGCCATCTTCTCCATCTGCTTGGAGGCAACCGCGGCCAGATCGGCGCGACCATGGCCGAGGTTGGTGCAGAACAGTCCGGCAAGACCATCGAGGTACTTGTTGCCGTCGGTGTCCCAGACGTAGCAACCCTCGCCGTGGTCCATGACGATCATGTCGTCGGCGTTCCATGCGGCACCCTTGGTGAAGTGCGGAACGACGTGGGCCTGGGCGTCAGAACGTAGATCAGACATCGCGATCCCTTCATCAGTGGATCGCCCCCGCGACCCAACCAAGGAAAGGCTAGCAGGGTTCAATTATACCATCTAGCACTTTCGCGAGTGTGGCTAACTTTGGTGGGCGGCCAGGCACTCAAAGCGTTAGGTCGACGATCGCCTTCCCTGAGACCTTGCGCTCGGCGATGTCCTGGATCGTGCGCGCAGCCTGCTCGAACGGCACCGGCGGGTAGAGGGCCGGCTTAACCTTGCCTGCACGGGCGAGATCGAAGATGTCCTGCATCTGGCGACCGACACTGTCGGGGTCGCGCATCAGCGAGGCGCCCCAGTGCACGCCGACGATGGAGTAGTTCTTGAGCAGCGCGTGGTTCGTCGGCGCGTCGGCGATGCCGCCGACGAACCCGATGATCAGGAGCCGACCATCCCAGGCCATGCACCGGCGGACCTGGTGGAAGGCGTCGCCGCCCACGGCGTCGTAGGCAACGTCGACGCCTCCGCCGCTCATCTCGCGAACCGTGTCGACCCATTCCGGGGTCTCGCGGTGATCGACCACGAGTTCGCACCCGAGGCTGCGAACCAACGCCGCCTTCTCCTCGCCGCCGACGATGGCGATCGGGATCGCGCCCGCGGCGAGGGCGAGCTGGATGCATGCCGTGCCGGTACCACCGGCAGCGCCGGTGATCAGAACGGTCTCCCCCGGTTGCACCTTGGCCCGGTTGTGGAGCGCGAAAAGGGTGGTGCAGTAGTTCACCGGCAGAGCGGCAGCCTCGCCTGCGGTCAGCGCGTCGGTCGGGTAGGCGTGGCAGCTGGCGGCCGCCACCGCGTGCTTCTCGGCAAGTCCGCCACCCAGCAACGTGACGGCCGTCCCGATATCGAGCCCCTGGACCCCATCACCGAGTGCGGAGACGATGCCGGCCGTCTCACCGCCCGGCACATGGGGGAACGTCGTCTTCACCTGGTACATGCCTCGACATTGCAGGACATCGGGGAATGTGAGCCCCACGGCCGTGGTGTCGATCACGACCTGCCCGGGCCCGGGCACCGGGTCGGGGACCTCCTCGAGCTTCAGGACGTCGATTGGGTCGCCGAGTTCGTGTGACTGCCAGATGCGCATGCGCTGAAGATACTCCGGACGATCTGCCGGGGCGATCCGGGTCGGCGGTCACGGCTGGTGCATGCTGGTGGAGATGACCTGGCGCTGTGCGATCGCGGTTGATGTCGGCGGGACCTTCACCGATCTCGTGGTCGCGCGCACCGACGGCGGCCAACAGGTGGCCAAGGTCCCGTCTGTTCCCACGGACCCCTCCAAGGGGGTCTTCGACAGCCTCGCCGTGGCAGCCGCTGAGCTCGGCTCATCCGTTGGCGACCTTCTCGGCCGGTGTGACCGACTCGTCCACGGCTCAACTGTCGCCACCAACGCCGTCCTCACCCGCAACTTGGCGAAGGTGGGGCTCGTCACGACGGAGGGCTTTCGTGACTCGCTCGAGATCCGTCGAGGAATCCGCGCCGACCAATGGGATCATCGAGCACCGTGGCCGCCTGTCCTGGTCCCCCGCCATCTCCGGCTCGGTGTCGGCGGCCGAATCGATGAACACGGCATCGAACTCGCACCGCTGGACGAGGAGACGGTGATCGCGGCGATCGAGACGTTTCACCGCGAAGGGGTCGAGGCGGTCGCCGTCTGCCTGCTTCACAGCTACTGCAACCCCGCCCACGAGCAGCGAGTCGCGGAGATGCTGCGCTCTCGATGGCCGGCGACGCTCACCACTGTTTCGAGCGAACTGGTGCCGCTTCTCGGCGAGTACGCCCGCACGTCGACCGCGGTGGTCAACGCCGGGTTGGTCCCGGCCGTCGGTGGCTATCTGAGCCGCCTGGCCGATGGTCTCCGTGAACTGGGACTGAGCGGTCCGTTGCTCATGCTCCAGTCGAACGGCGGCACCGTGCCGGTCGATGCCGTGGCATCGCGTCCGGTCGATCTCGTGCTCTCCGGACCAGCAGCCGTGGGCGGGGCCATGCAACGACTCGCCTCGGATGCCGAAGCACTCGTCTCGATGGAGATCGGGGGCACCTCCTGCGACGTGGCCGTCACCGTCGATGGCGACGTGGCCGTTGTCGATGGCTTGGAGGTCGGCGGCTACCACCTCAATGTCCCGGCAGTCGACGTTCACACGGTCGGCGCGGGCGGCGGAACCATCGCTGAGGTGGACGACGCGGGTCTCCTCCACGTCGGACCCACGGGTGCAGGTGCCGACCCGGGGCCGGCCTGCTACGGCCGTGGGGGCCTCCTCCCGACCGCCACCGATGCTCATCTCCTGCTCGGCCGACTTCGGCCCGGCCCGTACGCCGGCGGATCCATCGACCTCGACGAGAGCCTCGCCAGCGCCGCGATGGGCGCTCATGTCGGCCTGCCTCTGGGCCTGCCGATCGACGAGGCGGCACAGGGCGTCATCGCTCTCCTCGAGCAGCACCTCCGCCATGCCGTCGAGACGATCACGATCGAGCGCGGCCGGGATCCCCGCCGAATGACCCTTGTCGCCGCCGGCGGCGCCGGGGGTCTGCACGGCTCATCCATCGCCCGAGCGCTGGGGTGTCGCCGACTGATCATCCCCGCGGAAGCCGGTGTGTTCTGCGCGTTGGGGATGCTCGACAGCGACCTTCGTCGGGACGTGTCACGGAGCATTGTCGGATCTCTGGACGTCCTCGGCCGCGTCGGGCTCGTCGAGGCGTTGCGGTCGGAACAAGGGCGCGCCGATGCCCTGGTGACCGCAGAGTGGCCGGCGGACGTCACCACCGACAGCTCCTGGCACATCGACATGCGCTACCCCGGTCAGCTGTGGTCCGTGCGTGTCGCAGCCGACGAAGACACGACGGTCGCCGACCTCCGCACCGCCTTCGAGACGCAGTACGAGCGACTGTTCGGCCACATCCAGCCCGACGGGGCGCTCGAAGTCACCGCCGTGGGCGCGACGGTTCACGGCCGACTCCGTCGGGCGCCGGCGGTCACCTGTCCGCCCCGAGCCACACCTGCGCCCATCGAGCACCGGCGCTGCTGGGTCGACCCGAGGAACGGCTGGCTCGATGTCCCCGTCCACGTCGGCGACACGCTCGGATCCGGAGCGACGCTGACCGGCCCATTCCTCGTCGAAGCGAGGACCACCACGGTTCTGGGCCTCCCCGGAGACGAACTCACGGTCGGCGGCAACGGCGACATGGAGATGGAACTGCGATGAACGACCCCGTTCAGCTCGCCCTCGTCCAGGCCCGCCTCGACCATCTGTGTCGGCACATGGGGTGGGTGATGACCCGCACTGCGCGAAGCCCGATCTTCAGTCAGAGTCACGACTTCTCCTGCTTCGCCACCAACCGCGATGGCGTGCTCGTCTCCACGGCCGACGGCATCCCGATCCACACCGGAGGAGGCGGGTTCGCCGTTCGGGCGATCCTGGACGCATACCGCGATCAGCTGGCGACCGGCGATGTCTATCTCCTGAACGATCCGTACGAGGCCGGCGGAAACCATCTCCCCGACTGGGTCGTCGCCCGGCCGGTCTTCGTGGATGATGCACTCGTCGGCTTCTGCTGCAACCGGGCCCACCAGAGCGACATCGGCGGTGGTGCCGCCGGCACCTACAACCCGGTTGCCACCGAGATCTTCCACGAGGGGATCCGGCTCCCGGTCATGCGGCTGGCGGTTCGCGGCGAGATTCGTGAGGATCTGTGGCGTCTCCTGATGGCCAACACTCGTACACCGGACCTGTTGGACGGTGACCTCCGGGCAATGCTCGGCTCGACGCGCATCGGCGAGGAACGGCTTGTCGAACTGGTGGAAGACCTGGGTCTCGACGCCGCGCTTGCCGCGTTCTCCGGCGTCTGCGATCACGCTGATCAGCGGTTCCGATCGGTCATCGAGGCCTTGCCCGATGGTCGCTGGGCGGCCACCGAAACCTGGGACGATGACTGCTTCGGTCCCGTCGACCCACTGCTCCGGCTCGAACTCGCAATCACCATCGAGGGCGACCGGCTCACCGCCGACTTCACCGGCACGGACCCCCAGATCCGCGGGTTCAAGAACAGCGCATGGGTGAACACATGGTCCGCCATCTCCATGGGGCTGGCGGCATTCTTCGAACCCGATCTGCCTCGCAACGAAGGCACGTTTCGCTGCGTCGAGATGATCGCCCCGGAGGGAACGATCGTGAACGCGCGGCCGCCGGCGCCGCTCACGATGAACACCGTCATTCCCGCCCACGAAATCGTGCACCTCGTGTGGCGCTGCCTGTCGCAAGCGGACCCCTCCCGCTCGCTGGCCGGCTGGGGCAAGAACATCTTCGGCGTCACTGCCGGCACCGATGGCGACACGCCCTACGTCCTCTACCACTGGAATGCAGCCGCGGGCGGCGGTGCCACCCCGACCCGCGACGGCTTCAATCAGATCGGCCATCTGATCGCGCTCGGCGGGCTCACCCTGCCCGACGTCGAGTTCACCGAACAGCGCTATCCGATCCGCTACCACCGCCAGGAGTTTCGCTGTGACGGCGGCGGCGCAGGAACCTTCCGGGGCGGGACGGGCATCGACTACGAAGTGGACGTCACCACGCGTGCGCGCTGGTCGTTTCGAGGCGAAGGACTCGGTGCACCGACCGGCTACGGCGTCGCCGGAGGACTCGACGGGCAAGGCGGGGAGATGACGCTGCACGGGCTCGAGCGCGAGGGTTCTGATCCATGGCCGGCCCCGAAGTACGGCTTGGAAGAGTTTCCGGCCGTCCGGATGGTGGCCCGCTCCCCCGGTGGCGGGGGCTGGGGCGACCCCCGCGCTCGCCGCCGTGAGCTCGTGGAGCGCGACCTCCGGGATGAGGTCATCTCCCTCGAAGCGGCACACACCCTGTACGGCTACGAACCATGAGGTTGGACGTCAGATGATCCGACTCGATGACATCGCTCTCACGACCGGCGCCTCGGACTACCTGGCCGATCTCCCGTTCGACGGGCTCCACGCGGTGTTCGTGCGTTCCTCGGTGGCCCACGGGGTGATCGAGACGATCGATGTCGCCGATGCCTTGGCGCTCGACGGCGTGATCGCCGTCGAGACCGCAGAGACCCTCGGCCTCGGCCCGTTCGAACACGTCGGCGGGCTGGACCCGCGCCAGCGCAGTCATCCACTCGCTTCGGGGAGGGTGCGCCACGTCGGCGAGGCCGTGGCGGTGATCCTCACGGAGTCCGAATCGATCGCGCAGGATGCGCTCGAGCTGGTCGTGGTGGAGATCGACGACCTCGCCGCAATCGTCGAGCCGGGCCCTGATGCTCCCCTTCTCTACGGCGATTCCGGCACGAACCAGGCCCATCGCCTCGATGCCGAGGGAGAGGACGACCCGGTCGCGGGTGCCGACCTGGTCGTCGAGCTCACCGTCGCCAACCAGCGGGTCGCCTCGGCGACGATGGAGAACGACGGCATCATCGCCACCCCGGATGCGTCCGGAGGCCTCGACGTCTGGTGCACGTCGCAGGGCGTTCACGCGATCCGCAGCGGCCTGTGCCGGTCGCTCGGTCGGTCTCCGGACACGATGCGTGTTCGATCACCGGCTGTGGGTGGCGGCTTCGGCGGTCGGGCCACTGCCCCGGTGGAGTTCGCAGTCGTCTGCCAGCTCGCGATCCGCACCGGGAAGCCCGTGCGCTGGCTGCAGACCCGATGGGAGAACCTGACCGGGATGCCGCAGGGCCGAGGCATCCAAGCGGCCATGAGGCTCGGTCTCGATGCCGATGGCCGTCTCCTCGGTTTCGATGTGGAGGCCCTCGCCGACACCGGATCGACGACACACATGGCCGGCCTGCTGATGGTCAGCGCGCGCCGCCAGGCCGCCGGCCTCTATCGGTTGCCTCACGTGCGCTGGCAGGGGCGAGCGATGCTGACCACCACGACACCGGTCGGCGCGTATCGAGGTGCCGGCCAGCCCGAGGCGAACCACGCCCGCGAGCGGATCATCGATGTGGCGGCCCGGCGAGCGGGCATCGACCCGATCGACTTCCGTCGTCGCAACCTTCTGCGAGCCGACGAGCTCCCTGCCACCCAACCGGGCGGCGTCACCTACGACGATGCCGATCCCGTCGGTGCGCTCGACCAGGCCGTCGACCTCGCGGACGTCGCTCGCTGGCGGTCCGAACAGGCGGATCGGCGACGCCAGGGTTCCACCCGCGAACTCGGTATCGGCGTGGCCTGCTATGCGCAGACGAGCGGTCGCGGCACACCCGCGGACTCGGCGGTTCTCCGGATCGACGCGGACGGTCGGGTGTTTCTCGGCTGTGCCAGTCCGTCGCATGGCCAATCGCATGCCACGACGTGGCGGGCTCTCATCGAGGAGCGCCTCGGCGTCGCTCCCGAGATGATCCAGATCATCGACGCCGATACCGAGGCGGTTGCCGACGGACAGAGCACCGGCGGGTCGCGGGCCACGCAGGTCCTGGGGTCGATCATCACGAACGCATGCGCCGACATGGTGGCGAGTGCCCGAATCATCGCCGCCGACCGACTCGAGGCGAGCCCCGCGGATCTCGTCGTCGTACCGGCTGGCTACGGCCGCGGCGCCGGCCTGTCGGTGGCGGGGGTGCCCACCAGCCGAATCACCTGGGCCGAAGCGGCCGAGGAATCGACCAGCCACTGCCTCGAGTCGACCCGGTCGGAATCCGTGGCGGGTGAGGCGCATCCCTACGGCACCCATGTGAGCGTCGTGGAGGTCGACGTCGACACCGGTCGTATCGATCTGCTCGCCCACACGGCGCTCGACGACTGCGGCACGGTCCTGCAGCCGACGTTCGTCGCGGGCCAACAGCACGGTGGGTCCGCCGCTGGAATCGCTCAGGCGCTCTTCGAGAGCGTGTCGTTCGACGAATACGGCAATCCCGAGGCGAGCACGTTTCTCACCTATCTGTTGCCCGGTCCCACCGAACTGCCGTCCATCACTGCCCACACGATTTCGACGCCGACAGCTCGCAATGCCCTGGGAACCCGAGGCATCGGGGAGAACGGATGCAACGGCGCCACCGCCGCGGTTCACAATGCCGTCATCGATGCGCTGACGCCCTACGGCATCGAGCACATCGATCTCCCGTTGACGCCGCAGCGAGTGTGGCGAGCTATCGCGGGTTGAGCACCTCTCGGATGGCGGCGATCAATCGGTCGGCCATTTCGTCGAGTTCGGATTCGGTGACCGAGAGCGGCGGCCCGAGCAGAACAGCGTCGCCAACGGCACCGTCCACGGCAGACGTGCAGGGGTAGATCGTCATCGCCCGGTCGAAACACGCCTCGGTTATCCGCTCCGCGACGGCGTCGATGCGATCGAAGGATTGCCGGGTCGATCGATCAGCCACGAACTCCACCGCGCTCAACAGTCCGACGCCGCGGATGTCGCCGACATTGGGATGACCGGCGAGCGAGTCGGCGAGACGGGTACGGAGATGCTCACCTCGCGACGTCGCGGTCGAGACGAGATCGTCCTCGATCAGCGCATCGAGGACGGCGCCGGCAACCGCTGCTCCGATCGGGTGGTGCGACCAGGTGAATCCGTGGGCGAACCCGCCGCCCTGCTCGACCTCGTCGACGATCGCCCCGGCCGCCAGGCACAAACCCAGTGGCCAATAGCCGCTGGACGCGCCCTTGCCTGATGTGATGATGTCGGGCCGAATGCCCCAGTGCTCTGCGGCGAACCACTTCCCCGTGCGTCCGAAGCCGGTCATCACCTCATCGAGAATGAGCAACACACCGTGGCGGCGACACACGTCGGCGATCGCCGGCCAGTAGTCGTCGGGTGGGACGACGGCACCGAGCGTGGCGCCGCTGACCGGCTCGGCAATGAAGGCGGCAATCTCGTCGACCCCGGCGTCGAGCATGATCCGCTCGGTCTCGGCCGCGAGTTCGGCACCGGTGCGGTCGTCGCGATACGGATTCGCCATCGGAACCCTGAGTGAATGGCCGATCCACGGCTCGTAACCCCGGTGCAACAGTGCACGGTCAGAGGCGTCGAGAACGCCACGCGTGTTGCCGTGGTAGGCCCCCTCCCGGGCCATGATGATGTGGCGGTCCTCGCCTCGGGAGAGGTGATAGCTACGAGCGAGCTTGAGGGCGGTCTCGTTGGCCTCGCTCCCACCGCTGACCGGGAAGACCCTGACATCGTCGACCGGCACGAGCGGTGCCAGCCGATCGGCGTAGTCGTTGACTGCCCGCGTGCCGAACTGGGTGGCGTGGACATAGTCCACCCTCGCCGACTGCTCGGCCATCGCGGCAACGACACGCGGATCGCCATGCCCGATCGAACAGGCGATGGCGCCGCCGGCCGCGTCGAGGTAGGTCCGACCGTCGGCCGCGACGATGGTGCAGCCCGTCGCCGAGGTGGCGACCGGCCGCCCGACGGCCCTGGTGAAGACGTGGCCGGACTCGTGGGTGCCGGTCACGTCAGCCGCCTCAGGCCCGGAGGACCGCGCCGGTCTTCTTGGCCACCTGATCGATGCAGGACTGGCGCACGTCGGCGACTTCGCCGTCAGTCAAGGTGCGATCGGTGGCTTGCAGGCGCAAGCGGTACGCCAACGAACGGGAACCCTCGTCGACACCCGGGCCCCGGTAGACATCGAAGAGTTCGAGGCCGACCAGCAGCGCGCCCCCGCCCCTGCGAATTGAACCCTCGATCGCCGATGCGGCCACCGAATCAGGCGCGACGAACGCCAGGTCGATGTCCGACGACGGGAACTTGCTGACCGGCGTGTACTTGCGGTTGCCGTGTGGGCCATCGAGCACCGTGCCGAGATCGAGTTCGAGCCATGCGACGCGTCCCTCGACGCCGTAGGCCTCGAGCGCCGCCGGATCGACTTCACCCACATGGCCACGCGTGCGGCCGGCGATCACGACTTCGGCGGAGCGAGTGGGGTGCAGCCCGGCCGGCGAAGCCGGCTTCAGCTGGACGTTTGGGAGCGCCAGGGCTCGATCGAGAGCGTCGAGCACTTCGACGGCAGCCGGTGCTTCGGAGCCGGCGAGCGCAACGGCCAGGTACTCGCGTTCATCGGGGAGCAGTTGACCCTCCGGCGCAGGGAGGAAGACGTGATCGATCTCGAAGAACCGGACCTCGCCGTTGCGATGCGACTGGTTGTAGGCGATCGCCTTCAACTGGCCGGGCAGCAGGGAGGTGCGCAAAACCGACTCCTCCGCGTGGAGTGGGTTGGTGAGGGTCACGCCGTCTTCGGGAAGGCCGGCGCGCGCCAGGTCGCCCGGGGCGAGAAACGGCATCGGCAGCGTCTCATCGCACCCCGCGCCGACCAGCACCTCACGAACGAGGCGACGGTCCTGCTGGTATTCGCTCAGACCACCAGCGACCTCGCCTTTGGGCACGGTGCGCTCGATGTTCTCGTAGCCGAACATGCGGCCGACTTCCTCGGCGATGTCGGTCTCGGTGGCGGTGTCCCAGCGCCACGTCGGGATGGTGACGGACAAGTCCTCGCCGTCGACCTCGGCGCCGAACCCGATCGAATTCAGGTGGCCGGCCATGTCGGCGGCACCGAGCGCGGTGCCGAGCAGGCTGTTGACCTTCGCCGAGCGTACGGCGAGCGGGGTCCGGTCGGGGGTCTCGCCGGGCACGTCGACGATGCCGTCGACTGCGGTGACGCCGGACTCGGCGGCCAGCTGGATGAAACGTCGCATGGCGCGGTCGATGTTCTCGCCCCAGTCACAGCCTCGGCGGAACCGGGTCGACGCCTCCGACGAGAGGTTGAGCCGCTTCACCGTGCGAGAGATGGTCGGCGGGTCCCACCACGCCATTTCGAGCAGGACGTCGGTGGTCGAGTCGGAGATCTCGGTGGTGGAGCCGCCCATCACACCGGCGAGCGAGATGATCTCGTCACGCTCGTTGGTGATCACGCCGTCGTTGGGCACGAGCGAGCGCTCGACGTCGTCCAGCGTGATGAGGGTCTCCCCATCCCGCGCTCGGCGGACCCGCAGGGCGCCGTTGGGAATCGTGTTGAGATCGAACGTGTGGTTGGGTTGGCCCAACTCGAGCATCACATAGTTGGAGATGTCGACGATCGAGTTGATCGGGCGCATGCCGAGTTGGTTGAGTCGGTTCTGCATCCACGCCGGCGATGTGCCGATCGTGACATCGCGCAGCACGGTGGCCACGAAGCGCCCGCACAGCGTCGGATCCTCGATCGTGATGTCGAGAAGGCCGTCGATCGACTCGTCAGTGGTGGTGATGTCGTAGTCGGGGAACGAGAACGGCACGCCGAGGGCGGCAGCCAGATCCCGGGCCACGCCCGCGACCGACATGGCATCGGGGCGATTGGCGTTGACCTCGAGATCCCAGAGGATGTCGGGCTCGATGCCGAGCGCCTCCCCGAGCGGCATGCCCAGCACGGCGCCGTCGGCCACACGGTCGTTGAGGATGAGGATGCCATCATGGTCATCGCCCATGCCGATCTCGACCGCCGAGCAGCACATGCCGTTCGACGTCTGACCCCGCATCTCTCGCTGGGCGATCTCCATCCCGTTGGGCATCACCGTGCCGATCGTGGCGAACGGGATCAGATCGCCGATCTGCATGTTGAACGCGCCACAGCAGACCTGAAGCGCCTGCCCATCGCCGCGGTCGACGTCGACGAGCTGGATCTTGTCGGCATCGGGGTGCGGCCGCAGGTCGAGGACCTTGGCGAGGACGACACCGTCAACCGTCTCGCCGACCGTCTCCATCTCTTCGACGGCGAGGCCTAGGGCGGAGAGGATCTCGCCCAGCTCGACAGGGTCGCCGTCGATGCCGGGCGCGAACTCACGAAGCCAGGAAAGGGTGACCTTCATCAGAACTGCCTCAGGAAGCGCACGTCGCTGTTGACGAGCTCGCGAATGTCATCGAGTTGGTAGCGCATCGCTGCGAGGCGGTCGATGCCGAAGCCGAACGCGAAGCCCTGCCATTCCTCGGGGTCGATGCCGCAGTTGGCCAGCACGTTGGGGTGGACGACGCCGCAGCCGCCGAGCTCGAGCCATGAGCCGTCGGGGCGCGAGATGTCGAACTCGGCCGACGGTTCGGTGAAGGGGAAGTACGACGGGCGCAGGCGAGTCTTGACCTCGCCGCCGAAGAACGATTTCACGAACTCGTCGATCGTGCCGGCGAGGTCACCCAGGCCGATGCCACGGTCGACAACGAGTCCCTCGATCTGGTTGAACGCGGGGAGATGGGTGGCGTCGGCGGTGTCGGTGCGGAAGGTACGACCGGGGGCGACGATGTAGATCGGCGGCTCGGTGTTCTCCATCGTGCGAATCTGCACCGGTGAGGTGTGGGACCGCAGCATCACCTCTTCGGGCTCACCGAGATCGACGAAGATGGTGTCGAAGCTGCCCCGAGCGGGATGCCACTCCGGGATGTTCAGCGCCTCGAAGTTGTACCAGGCGGTCTCGACCTCGGGCCCCTCCGCGATCGTGAACCCCATCCCGACGAAGACATCCTCGAGTCGATCACGGGCCTGGGTGGTGAGATGCAGCGAGCCCCGCCGGATCTCGCTCAGCTTTTCGGAGAGATCGAGACACTCGGCTTCGTACTGGGCGGCGCGGGCGTCGGCCGCGAGGCGATCGTTGGCGGCGGCGACGGCCGCCTCGAGACGTTGGCGAATCTCATTGATCGCCATGCCGGCGGCCTTGCGGTCCTCGGGCTCGAGCCCGCCGAGCTGCTTCTTGGCTGCCGTGAGCGCGGACTTCTTGCCGAGAACGTCGGCATCGATGGCTCGTACCTCGTCGAGGTCTGTCGCCGCGCTCAGCCGCTGCTCGGCCTCCGCCGCACCTGCTTTCAGTTCTGCGCTCATTCCATCAACAGAGATCATTGAGGCAACAGGGTACGGCCTGGCAGCCCAGGAGACGCGGCCTTTTCGTGGCACACTCGGTGTGTGGAACACACGGTCAGAGACAACCCCGATCGCTGCCGTTACGAGCTGATCGTGGACGAACGCATCGTCTCGGTCGCGGACTACGTCCTCGACGGTGCCACCGTCGTCGTCCCCCACGTGGAGACCGACCCAGAACTACGGGGTCGGGGGATGGCCGATCGCCTGATGCGAGGAATGCTCGACGACCTCCGAGCCGGAGATCGTCGCATCCGCCCCATCTGTCCATTCGCCGCCGATTTCGTGCGCCAACACCCCGACGACCACGAACTCCTCGCTGGCTGACCAGCCCTTCTCACGCTACTTCACGGCTTCGTAGAGGAGCAGGGTGCCGGCCATGGCGACATTGAGCGACTCCGTGCGGCCCGGCATGTCGATGCGACACCAGGCATCGACACCGGTGGCGTCGTCGAGGCCGTGCGGTTCAGAACCCAAGACGATGGCACACGGTCGAGCCAGCACTCCCCCGTCGTGGGGCTCGCCATCGTGGACATTCGTGCCGACCACGCTCACGCCGATCCCCTGAAGCGCGTCGATCGCATCCGCGGCATCGATGCCGGAGATCACCGGCACCCGAAGGACGGAGCCGGCAGAGGCCCGGACGGCCTTCGACCCCCACGGGTCGGCACCGCCGGCAACGATCACGGCTCGAGCGGCCACGGCATCAGCAGCGCGGATCAGAGTGCCGACATTGCCCGGGTCGGAGACCTCGATCAGCACGAGGAAGACGTCGCCGTCGTCGGTCTCGGCCGGAATCTCGGCCTGCGGCCTGGGCACGACGGCCAGCATCGGCTGCGGTGTGACCGACGGCGCCAGCTTCTCGAAGACGTGGTCTCGGACGACCAGGTACTCGACGTCGTCGTCGAACCGGTGGTGCAACAGCCGGATGTCGGGGAAGTCAGCGGCCATCTCCGGCACGATGACCGTGGCCGGCATGTGGCCCGCGTCCAGAGCTTCGCCCACCGTGCGAGGCCCTTCGAGAATGATCTCCGCGGAACGCGAACTGCGCCGCCCGAAGAGGCGACGCAGTTCTGCGATTCTCGGATGTTTCGGCCCCAGGACAGGCGTCATGAGGACGGGAGCGCTTCGCTCAGGAAGCAGCCGACTCCGACACGGCGTTCATCGCGACCTCGACGAGGGCGCTGAACGCGGCGGGATCTTCGATCGCGACCTCGGCGAGGTTCTTGCGGTCGACTTCGATGCCGGCGGCCTTCAGGCCGGCGATGAAGCGGCTGTAGCTGGTGCCGTTCTCACGGCATGCAGCATTGATGCGCTGGATCCAGAGCTTGCGGAAGTCGCCCTTGCGAGCCCGGCGGTCACGGAAGGCGTAGTTGCCTGCGTGCATGACCGACTCATTGGCGGACTTGAACGAACGTGAGCGGTTGCCGTAGTGACCCTTCGCACGTTCGAGGACTACCCGACGGCGCTTCTTCGAGTGCACAGAGCGCTTGACGCGTGCCATCTCGTTTCTCCTTCTTTCGTACTTACGTGAATGTCGGTCGGCTCGGTCGCCGACAGGGTGTCGATTCGGCTCAGACGCCGAGGTCGCGAAGATTGCGCTCGTCGGCCTTGGCGACCGGAGCATCTCCCCGAAGCTGACGAATGCGCTTCGGGGACTTCTTCTCGAGGATGTGGTTCTTGTTCGCCTGGCGGCGCCGGAGCTTGCCGGTGCCGGTGCGCTTGAAGCGCTTGGCCGCACCCTTGTGCGTCTTCATCTTGGGCATTGTTGCCTACTCTTCTTCTTCGGAGCTGTTCTGCACAGCTGCCTCGATCTCGGCTGCTTCGGCGGCAGCCTGCTTCTTCTGTTCCTTTTGATGACGGGCCTGCGCCTGCTTGTCAGGGGCGAGGACCATGATCATGTTGCGGCCGTCCTGACGGGGGTGGAACTCCACCTTGCCGACATGGTCGACCGCTTCGGCCACATTGTCGAGAATCCGACGGCCGAGTTCCGGATGCTGCATCTCGCGGCCTCGGAACATGATGGTGACCTTGACCTTGTGGCCTTCACCCAAGAACGATTCGACCTTGCGGGTCTTGGTGTCGAAGTCGCCGACACCGATCTTCGGGCGGTACTTCATCTCCTTGACCGTCAGGTTCGATGCCTTCTTGCGGGACTCTTTGGCCCGCTGGTCGGCCTCGTACTTGTACTTGCCATAGTCCATGATCCGACAAACGGGCGGGTTTGCCCTGTCGGCGACCTCGACCAGGTCGAGGCCGGCTGCCCGAGCGATGTTGAGCGCTTCGGGAAGGGGCTTGATGCCGATTTGCTCGCCGTCCTGGCCGACGAGTCGGACCTCTCGGGCGCGGATCCGGTCATTGATCCTTGGCTCGTTGCTTGGCGGTGCTATCGCCCTGAACTCCTCGTGAGCACGAAACCTCCGTCGTGTGGTGAATGAAATCGCTCCCCACTCGGACCCGGGGGCCAAAACGAGAAAGCGGACGTCGGGATGTCGACGTCCGCGAAACACGGGAGCGTTACTCCGTGTGTTGCCGTGTAGGCCGACCCGGCGCATCTGATTTCGATGGCCGGGTGGGGATCTGGCGAGCCAGGCCCCACTTCCCTCTGAATTGTGCTCTGTAGGGTACCAGCATGAGTTCTCTCTGGACACCTGGCGGCGAACACGAGGTCCCTCGTGAACCCGCATCCACTCCCGACCCTGCATCCGATGGTGACGCCGTCGCTGCCGAGACCGGCCTCACCCCCGAGATGGAGGATGCCATTGCCGCGGCGCTGCCGGAGGGGGTTCGACTCGACGACCTCTCACCCGAGCAACTCGCCCAGGCCGAGCAGATGGTGATGGAGATGGCAGAGGCCCGGGAGCGACTCACCTCGACGCCGGCGTCCACCGTCGTCGCCAACCACGCCATGGGCCTCTACGAACTCGCGGCGCTGCATCTCTCACAGCAGACGCCGAGCTTCACGGAGGCAACCGTCGCCATCGACGCGCTGGCCGCCCTTGTCGACGGTCTTTCCGGCCGCCTCGGCGAAGCCGAACCCACGCTTCGCGAAGGCCTCGATCAGCTGCGCATGGCCTTCGTCCAACTCAAGAACGCCGGAGAGTAGCCCCCTGGGGCCATCTCCTAACGCACGCTGGGGTCTGTCCCCAGTGTGCGTTAGAGCCGGACCGCTGCGGTTGCGGCGGCGGCCGCGAGCACGACGACGATGAAGGGGGCACGCCGCCAGACGAGGACGCCGGCGACAGCCATTCCTGCGAGTCGTGCGTCGGCCACGAGGGTCTTGCCCTCGGCCATCGTCAGCTGGATGATCACCGCGGTCACGACAGCAGCGGGCAGCAGACCCATCGCCCGCGCCATCACCGGCCGTCGGCTCAGTACGGGGCCGACCACGAACGCACCCAGAAGCCGTTGTCCCCATACGGCCACGACGAGGCCCACGATCGAGAGCGTGGTCACGAGCCCCGCCCCGAGCGACTCACGAGAATCGCCACGACCACGCCGAACACGCTCAGGATGATGGGCACTCCGGCCGAAGCGATGGGCAACAGCACGATGCAGATCACGCCGCCGGCGACGGCCGCGACGCGCCCCTCCCCCGTTCGCACCAGATTCCCGATGATGGCGAGTAGAGCGGCCGGGAAGACGGCGTCGAGCCCGAGTCGATCGATGTCACCGACCACGTTGCCGATGAACGTGCCGATGAAGATGCCACTGAACCAGCCGATCATCATCGCTGCGGTCGTCCGCCAGAACTCCCGCTCGACCGCTTCCGGCGTCTCCTGCTGTACGGCGACGGCGACGTTCGGGTCGAATGCGTTGACCGCGGCCAGCACCCGCCGCCACCAGACGCGCGGCAGCCTCGGATCGAGGGTCATGGCCATGATCCCGAATCGGGTGGCGACCACACCCCCTGCGATGATGGCCGCCCAGTCACCTCCGCCGGCGTCGCGAACGGCGAGGTAGGCGAACTGTGAGGTGGCCGAGAAGATCACCGCCGAGGCGACCAACGCCCGGGTGACCGACGTCCCGCGGTCGATCAGAAGGACCTGGAGCGTGATGCCAAGCGCAAAGAACGTGATGGCCATGGCGAGGACATCCGCCGTTCCCAGTCTCGGCGCCTTCGGCGCGGTCGATTCCCCGTGCGGCACTCTGGCAGTGTTGCGGCTGGCGATGCCGACCGCAAAGCCGTCGGTAGCTCAGACGCTGACGAGAATCGCTCCCCCGACCACGAGTGTGGCACCGATGAGGAGCGGCCGGGTCAGCGTCCTGGGCACCAATGCGAGTCCGAACAGGATCGAGGTCGAACGCAAGGTGGCGATGTTCGCGGCATCGGCGCGGGTGAACGCCAGGAGGATGAGCCCGTAGGACGTCGTCGATGCGGCACCGGCCTGCACCCCTGCGCCGAGCGACCGGCGCACATCCGATGGCCGCAGGCGGGTGATGACCACCAGCAGCACCGCACCGATGAGCGACGAGATCGAGAAGAAGCCCAAGGCGCTGGTCTCCAAGGCCCCCCGAGCATCGATGAGCGTGTACGACGCGATGAACGCACCCGTCGTCAATGCCATCATCAGCGCCGTCCACTCGCCGAAACCGAATGCCACACTGCCGACGAGAAGGAGTCCGGCCACCACCAGCAACAGGCCCAGCACGACGAGGCCGGTCGGGGTCTGATCGAGGAACCAGATTCCGACAGCGGCCACCAGCATCGGCGCCACACCACGCGCGATCGGATAGGTCGTGGCCAGGCCGCCACGCTCGTAGGCGCCGGAGAGGAACCAGATGTAGCCCGCGTGCGCGAGGCCACTGGCGAGGAGAAGGGGCCAGGCCTCGAAGGGCGGATCGATCACCGCGGCGGGGAGAAGCGCAATGGCCCCGAACAGGTAGGCGACCGTGAGCGTCGACTGACCGTCAGGCCCCGCGTGCAGTCGAGCGTTCCACCAGGCGTGGATGAATGCCGAGCCGAGGACGAGCGCCAGGGCAACCGCGCTCACGCCGCGTCAGCCCAGCGTGTGAATGTCGGTGGCTTCCCAGCGTCCATGGTGCGCGGCGCGGAGAACGAACTCGACCGGCGCCTCTTCGGCGATGCGGCGCGAGCCGTCAGCGATCGCGGTGCAGTGAAACGGCCACCGGGCCTCGCCGGAGTGAATCACACCGAGACCGGCGGCATCGTCGAATGCGCCCACCGTTCCCCGGCGTCGCTTCGACGGCGCGTCGCTCACGGCACGATCTTGGAGATCGGCATCTCGACGATGCCGCTGGCGCCCTTTTCGCGAAGCTGCGGGATCAAGATGTTGATCTCGTTCTTCGGCACCACCGTCTCGACCGCATAGCCGGCGCCGCGGAAGAGCTCGTTGACCGTCGGTGACTTCATGGACGGCAGGACATTGATGACATCGTCGAGCGAGTCGGTCGGCACGTTCATCTTCACCAGCACCTTCCCGCGGGCGTCGAGCACACCCTGCAGGAGGGTGTGGATCTGTGCCATCGCCTTGGCCTTGTCCGGATCAGAGTGAGCCGCAGGGTGCGCGATGAGCTCGGTGTAGCTCGTGACCAGCGTCTCGATGATGCGCAGGCCGGCAGCTCGCAGGGCTCGTCCGGTCTCGGTGATGTCGACCACGACGTCGACGATGTCGGGGACCTTGGCCTCGGTGGCGCCGTAGCTGAGGCGCACGTCGGCGTCGACCCCGGCAGCCTCGAGGTGACGGGCGGTGATCTCGGGATACTCGGTGCTCACCCGCACACCGGCGGGAAGGTCGTGGATCGACTGCCACGGCGAGTCCTGGGGGACGGCCATCACGATGCGGACGGGCTTTGCGGTGGCCTTCGAGTACTTCATCTCACCGAGCGACACGACCTCGCTCGAGGTCTCCTCGATCCAGTCACGGCCGGTGATGCCCATGTCGAACAAGCCGTCGGCCACGTACGTCGGGATCTCCTGTGGGCGCAGGATGCGCACCGACTCGATGCGGGGATCATTGATGGTGGCCTTGTAGGTGACCGAGGAGGAACGCTCGACCGGCAGGTCGGCGGCTTCGAACAGCTCGAGGGTGGCCTTCTCGAGAGAGCCCTTGGGGAGCACGAGCTTGAGCACGATGGATTCCTAACCGGATTCAGGGGAGAACGCCGTCGAGGCTATCCGGCAACCGAGTCGGCGGCTCGGGGTTTCATGACGACCCTGACGTCGTTTCCGACCATCGCGACATCGACGATCTCACCACGGACGAGATCGTCGATCGACTGGATCCCGTGACCGGTGAACATCCCGGCTGCAACCTCACCCCCGAAGAATGCGGGGGCGAGATACACCACGTACTCGTCGATGAGCGATGCTCGTTGGAAGTCGCCGAGGACTCTGGCTCCTCCTTCCACCATGAGCTGGATCACACGATCAGCACCGAGCGACGCAAGCAGCTCGTCGAGTGATCCGGACCACTCCGTGCACGGGTGGACCTTCGCCCCCTCCATCGCCGCACCGAGCACGATTCGCCGCGGGTCGGTGGCCGGCGGCGTTCCGATCGGAGCGACCCAGCCCCGTACCGTCAGGGACGGGTCGTCGGCCCGAACGGTGCCTGCGCCGACGACAATCGCATCGGACTCGGCGCGCACACGGTGGCCATCGGCTCGGGCTTCGGGCCCGGTGATCCACTGCGAGGAACCGTCGGGCGCCGCTGTGCGACCGTCGAGCGTGGCCGCGACCTTGGCGACGACATACGGGCGGCCGGTCCGACGGTGGTGCACATACGCGGCGAGCTGGCGCTCGATGGCAGCCGCTTCGATGCCGACCACCACCTCGATCCCGGCCTCGGCGAGCCGACGGAGTCCTGCGCCGGCCACACGGGGATCGGGGTCCTCGATGCCGACCACGACCTTGGCGACGCCGGATTCGATCAATGCGCCGGTACACGGGCCGGTGAGGCCGTGATGGTCGCAGGGCTCCAGGGTCGTGTAGACCGTCGAGCCTTCGGCATCACCCGCAGCATCGAGGGCCACTCGCTCGGCGTGGCGCGAACCGTGCGGCTCGGTGGCACCGTCGAATGTCTCGCCATCAGCACGTACGACAACCGAACCGACCCAGGGATTCGGAGACGTCGAGTGTCTCACCCGGGCCGCGTTCGCAATGGCCCGAAGCATGAGATCGGCGACAGCCGGCATCAGTGGTGTCCGTGGCCCGATCCCTCGCCGGAAGGATGGGGGTCATAGTTGTCGACGAGAAGCTTCACCGCGTGGGGAAGCACATCGATGACGGCATCGACGGTCTCGACGCAGCCCCTCGACGAGCCCGGCGTGTTGATGATCAACGCCGTGTCGAGTGTGCCGCAGACCGCGCGGCTCAAACGGCCGAGCGGGTTCACCAGTCGCATTGCCTCGGCGAGACCCGGAGCCTCGCGATCGATCACGGCCCGGGTCCCCTCCGGGGTGCGGTCCCGAGGACCGAAGCCCGTGCCGCCGGTGGTGATGATCAGGCCATGGAAATCAGCGGCCAGGCCTCGCAGCGACTCGGCGACCGGTCCAGCACCGTCCTCGGTCACCGCTCGCCGCACGACGTCCCATCCCGCATCGACCATGTGCGCTTCGAGGATGGCCCCCGATTTGTCCTCGCGGGTTCCGTGGATCACGCCGTCGGACACGGTGAGGATCTTCGCGGAGAGTGTCACGTGGTCAGACATGGCCCGAGGCTAGCTGTTCGATCGAAGTGCTCAGACCGAGCGCTGCCACCGGGCGATCGCCATACCGTCGTGGTCAGGCCCGGGCAGGAGGAGGTGGACCGGACCACCGAACGGCGACCAATCGCCATCAGGCGCGCTCAGGGGCTCGAAGCCGAGTGCCGCGATCGGGGCGGCCGTGCGATCCACCACTCCAACCGATTCAGCGGCGGTGAGCGTGCAGACGCTGTAGACGAGATGGCCGCCGGGCTTCACCGTCTCGGCTGCGGCCGTGAGGATGCGGCGCTGCAGGTCAGCCAACTCGGCGACATCTCTGGGCTGAACTCGCCAGCGGGCGTCGGCGCGCCGTCGCAACGCGCCCAGACCTGAACACGGGGCGTCGACGAGGACCGCATCGAACGAGCTGGGGGCGAACGGCGGCGTGGTGCCGTCGGACTGCACCACGTGCAGGTCATCGATCTCCAGGCGATCCCGGTTGCCGACGACCAAGCCCGCGCGCGAATGCCGCTGATCCGCGGCGATCACCCGCATCCCTCGCTGTGCCAGGGCGGTCGACTTCCCCCCCGGGGCGGCACACAAGTCGAGTACCAGGTCGCCGTCGCTGCCGGGGACCGACGCGGCGACGAGTTGAGAGCTCGGGTCCTGCACATAGCCGTCGTCTCGTTGATGAACGACCGCTGACTCGTTCATTTGCCGGAGCGCGGCGACCGCTCGATCCTCGCCGAGATCAGCAGTCAGTTGCTCCAGGACCCAGTCCGGGTAGCTCAGCTCGATCGCCGGCGACGGGTAGGTGACCCCGTTCTGCACCGCGGTGGCAACCTTGCGAAGGATGGCGTTCACGAGCCCACGGAAGCGTTTCGACGACGCGGCAACCGTGGCCGACACCGCGGCATGCGGGGGTGTGCCGAGGTTGACGAGCTGGTGGGCACCCACCCGCAGGGCAGCCCGAGCCGCCGGAGGTGGGTCCTGCACGAGGAACCGATCGACGAGATGGTCGAGCGCTCGCTTCTGTCGAGTCGAGCCGTAGACGAGCTCGGTGGCGAAGCCCTTGTCCCGCGGTTCCATGTCCACCGCCGCGAGCATCTTCGGCAGGAGGACGTTCGCATAGGCACCGTCTTCGTCGATGCGCTGGATGGCGGCGATGGCCACCCGCCGGGCGTCATCGGTCATCGGCCCAGCCGATCCTCGGCAGTTGGCTGAGCGCCATTGCGCCACGCCGCCGCGTCCTGGCGGGGCTTGCCCTCGGCCTGCACCTCGACCAGCTCCAGACGCCCCTCACCGGTGCCCACAGTGAGCCCGTCGAACGCACCGGCCGAGAGTGCTGCCCCTCCGTCGACCCGAGCCGTGCGGTGGATCTTGAAACGCTTGCCCCGGAACGTCGTGAACGCGCCCCCGACCCGGACGCGGCGATGGATCTCATCAGCGTCGTCGGTCCAGTCGAGTTCGCGTTCTGCGCTCGTGATCTTCCTGGCGTAGACCGGATCGCCGACCTGGGGCGAGGCTTCGCCCAGCCCCTCGCCGAGCGCGGTCACCAGCTGATGGGTGCCGATCTCCACCAACCGTCCTCGAAGCTCCTCGAGATTCTCATCCGGGTCGATCTCGACCTCGGTGCGGCGATAGACGGCACCGGTGTCGAGTTCTTCTTCCAGCGCCATCAGGCACACACCGGTGCGTGCATCGCCGGCGAGGATGGCTCGCTCGACCGGAGCGGCGCCGCGCCAGCGCGGAAGGAGTGAGAAGTGGATGTTCACGAACGACATCTGCTCGAGCAGCGCGGTCGGGATGATCCGACCGTAGGCCACGACGACCGCGAGGTGCACGTCGATTCCGTCCAGCGCTGTCAGGTCATCGGTGACCGGTAGGCCGAGCGAGATGGCCGCCGCCTTCACCGGCGACGGCGTCAACTCCTTGCCCCGTCCCCGGCGAGCATCCGGTCGCGAGACGACGAGCGGAATCTCGTAGCCGGCCTCGTGGAGCGCGATAAGTGGTGGAACAGCGAGCGCTGGTGTGCCGAGATAGACGACGCGCGAGATGTCCGCCGGCGGCGGAATGCTCACGGCAGCCGCAGTTCCTTCTTCTCCGGCAGCGACAAACCGGCCGGCGCCGCCGGAGCGCTCTGTCCGAGTCGAAGATCACGGATCGTCTTCAGCGCCGCCTTGCGAGTGTCGTCGTCGAGGCGCTCGGTGAGCAGGGTGCCATCGAGATGGTCCATCTCGTGCTGGAAGCAGCGCGCCTCGAGTTCATCGGCCTCGATGGAGATCTCGTTGCCGTCGAGATCCCGACCGACGATGTGGACGAGCTTCGGGCGCACGACCTCCCATGAGAGCCCCGGGATCGACAGGCAACCTTCCTCGAAGGTCCATTCGCCGTCGGACTCGATGATCTCGGGGTTGACGATCGCCAGCGGGCCCATGCCGATGTCCCAGACGAACAGACGCTTCTGCACACCGACCTGCGGTGCGGCGAGCCCGATTCCGGGCGCGGCATACATCGTTTCGACCATATCCTCGACGAGACGGACGAGTTTCCCGTCGATGTCGGTGATCAGTTTCGCCTCCTGGCGCAGGACGGGATCCCCGATAACACGAATGTCGTAAGCGGCCATGGCCACCAGGCTACCGAGCCTGGCGGGTACCGTCGTCCCCGTGTCCGGCACCCACTACTTCGACGACGATCCCTCGGTGGCCAGTGAGCCGATGTCGGTCGAGATCAACCTGCCGGATGTCGCCTTGACCCTGACCTCGGACCGAGGGGTCTTCTCCGCCGACAAGCTCGATGCCGGCACCAAGTTGCTCTTGTTGGAGGCGCCAGCGTTGACCGACGCCGACGAGGTCATCCTCGATATCGGTTGCGGCTGGGGGCCGATCACCTGTGTGGCCGCCAGGCGGGTTCCCGGCGCCGAGGTGTGGGCGATCGACGTCAATGAGCGCGCCCGCACGCTCACCGCCGCCAACGCCGCCACGATCGGCGCCGAAGAACGTGTGCATGTGGTCGCCCCCGACGACGTCCCCGAAGATCTCGTCGTGGATCGAATTCTCAGCAACCCACCGATCCGAGTCGGCAAGCAGTCGTTGCATGATCTGCTACTGCGGTGGCTTCCCCACCTCGCCCCCGACGGCGTGGCCCACCTCGTCGTCCAACGACACCTCGGCGCCGACTCCCTCGCCCGTTGGCTCTCCGAGCAGGGCTACCCCACCACTCGCCTGAAGAGCCGTGCCGGCTTTCGCATTCTGGAGGTCCGACCATCATGAGCCAGCTCGACGGCACCGGCATGAAGCGACTGCACCGGGAGTGGCGACGCCGCACCACCGGACGAGTCGCGCTCGTGCTCGACAATGTCCAGAACCCGTTCAACATCGGTTCGATCGTGCGGACGGCCGCTGCGGAGCGGATCGATCACATCTACATCGGTGGCGGCACCGAGCCATCGCACGACAAGGTCAACAAGACCGCACTCGGCACAGCGCGCTACCTGACGTGGGATGTCCTCGCCGACGGTCCAACGGCGGTCGCCGCCGCGAGTGCAGCCGGGTACCGCACCGTTGCCGTGGAACTGACGGCCGATGCCGTACCGCTGCACGAGGTCGACATGGGCACCGATGTGGCACTCGTCATCGGCCATGAGGACCGTGGCGTCACCGCGGCAACGCTGGCCGCATGTGATGCCGTGGCGTTCATCCCACAGCTCGGCAAGGTCGGCTCACTCAATGTCGCCGCAGCGACATCGATCGCCATCTACGAGGCCCGCCGTCGTAGCTGGACCAGCTAGCCACCGGGCCAGCTACGACGTGGCCCGACACACGTCCAGGATCTCGTCGACGAGTCGAAGGTCGCCGTCGAGGCCGAGGGTGACACCGCACTCGACGTAGAACTCTGCGCCTTCGGTGAACGCGGCGACGAAGACGACCGGGGCGTCAGCCTGGGTTCGTGCTTCGAGATACCGGTAGTCCTCGCCGAACTCGTCGCGGACGGTCATGAGCTCAGGACTCGGATCGAGCGCCTGGAGAAAGGTGGGAAGTGTGGTGGCGACCGTGAGCCACTCTTCGAGCGTCCGCTCAGCACAGCCGTCGGGGCCACAGGCGCGAGCCACCGTCCACTTGTCGAGGATCTGGGCAACGCCGGACACCGGAGCGAACTCGAAGGCGAATTGCTCGCTGCGCTGCCATCCGTCAGGGATCTTCGTGGCAAGACCCTCGTCAGTCGTGATCGACTCCATCGGCGGCCCATCCGCGGGGGCGGTCATCACGAGCACAAACCCGCCGATGCCGAGCAGCAACAGGACGAGAAGAGGAATCTGACGGCGACGCACGGGCCTCATACTCGCAGCGGATCGACCTCAACCCTCACGCGAGCGGGTGGTCGCGGCGTCTCGGCCAATGCGTCGAGGATCGGGGCGAGCGAGTCGGCTCGGAGCAACCACCGGCCATCGAGGGGACCGCGCACCTGCACACCGGGAGGGGCGACGAAGGCATCGATGAACGCTCGTCCACCGGCGCCGGACACCGCGACCTGCGCGCCGTAGGGCGGCAACCTCAACGGCTGCCGGCGATCTCGCTCCGCCACCGCCACGAGCGACGGGTCACCCCGAAGTGCGGCCTGGATGACCTCATGGTCGGGTTGGCGGGTCTGGATGACCAAGCGAGCCCCGCTGCGGCGCTCGCCGAGGATGCGGGCCGCTCGGGCCAGCATCGTCATCGCTTGTTCGGCGGCCCGTTGGCGCAGCGCCAACAGCTCCTGATCGAAGTCGAGAAAGACGACGACATCGGCATCGTCGACCCGATGCAACACGGCCTCGGTGCCGATCACGACTCGACTGGTCGGTCGATCAGAGGAGTCTGCGGTGACCTCGTCCACCCGTTCACCCACGAATGCCTCGAGCTCCTCGCGAGCACGGTCAACCCCAACTCTCAGGTTCTTCAACGTCGTCGACCCGCAATGGGCACAGACCACCGGCCGCTGCTCCGAGCCATCGGGGCTTTCCAGGTGGTCGTCGAGCAGGACCATCGGCCGCCCACCATCCTCGGTGCGGACGAGCTCACCACATTGAGCACAGGCGAGCAGACGGGCACGCCCCTTTCGATTCAGCACACACACGACGCGGCCCGAACCGATGTACGAGTTGAGCCGCTCTGCGAATGGTCCTGCCTTGGCCGGATCGTCATCGCGTCGGTCGAGTACCTCCACGAAAGGCCACGCATCGCGCTCCACCGACCGTTCCAGGCGAAGGAGTCGCCCGGCCCGCAGGGCTTCGAGCGATGGTGTCGGAGTCACCATCACCACGGGAACACCGCGTCGTCGGGCTCGTTCGAGGGCGAAGTCCCGGGCGTGCCACGCCGGCGTTCGTTCGTCCTTGAACCGCTCGTCGTGCTCGTCGATGATCACGACTGCCGCCAGTTCTGGCATCGGCATCCATGCCGCTGTCCTCGCTCCGATCACCGTCGCCCCACCGGCGGCGACGGCCCAATCGTCGGGGGCCAGGGCCGTCCGCACGCCCGCTCGGCGCAGTGCCAGCGCAAGTCGTCGAGCGCGAGTGGCATCGGGAACCAGGATCAACGCGTCGCCCAGACGGCAGGCGGCCAACGACACGGCAACACCATCGTCGGCCGGCGGGACCCGCACCACTGCTGATTCGAGTTCGAACGCCTGGTCGAAGACGTCTCGTGGTCCGCTGGGCACCGGATCGCGCGGAGGCGCTTTCGCCGGTGCGGCCACCATGCGGTCCGGTGACGCGGAGCGCAGGAATGCAACACGCCGGCCCGCCCAGCGCCAGGCCGCCCATTCGGCCAGGCCGATCAACTCCGGCGTCGGGCCTATACCGCTGAGCTTCGCGAGGGGCGCCAGGCTGACTCCGGGATTGGGTTCAACGTCGACGGCGGTCACCCAACCCGCCACGCGACGACCCGCGAGCGGCACCCGAACCATCGAACCGATCGTGATCCGAGGCCCCCGCCCATCGGCCTCCCAGGCAGACGGGATCAGGTAGTCGAATTCCTTGTCGATCGCCGGCACATCGGGCAGGACGCGCACGACCCGCCCCTCAGGGCGGGTCGGAGCTCCACTCGTGGCTGCATCGGATGCGGCCGGAGTCTCTGAACCCGGGAGTGCGGCCTCGAGGAGTGCGTTCTCGGGGAGGGCGGCCCCGCCGAGATCGAACGAACCTTGGCCGGAGTCGCTCAGAGTCCGAGCGCCGACTTCAGGTCGTCGACGCGGTTCGTCTGCTCCCAGGGGAACGTGCCGTCTTCGGGCTCACGGCCGAAGTGGCCGTAGGCCGCGGTCTTCTTGTAGATCGGTCGGCGCAGATCGAGATCGCGCATGATCGCTCCGGGGCGAAGGTCGAAGACCTCGTCGACGGCCTTCTCGATCGCGGCGTGATCGACGCGCTCGGTGCCGAACGTCTCGACCAGCACCGACATCGGACGAGCCATGCCGATGGCGTAGGCAACCTGGATCTCACAACGCTCGGCGGCCCCTGAGGCAACGATGTTCTTCGCAACCCAACGGGTGGCGTAGGCGGCCGAACGGTCGACCTTCGACGGGTCCTTGCCGGAGAAGGCGCCACCACCGTGACGGGCCATGCCGCCGTAGGTGTCGACGATGATCTTGCGGCCGGTGAGGCCGGCGTCGCCGACGGGACCACCGATGACGAACCGGCCGGTCGGGTTGACATGGACGTCGTAGTCATCATCGGCGAATTGCTCCGGGATGACCGGGCGGATCACGTGTTCGATGAGATCTGGACGGATCATGGTGTCGCGGTCGATGCCATCATTGTGCTGCGTCGAAACGAGCACGGTCTTCAGCCGGACGGGACGGTTGTCCTCGTACTCGAAGGTGACCTGGGTCTTGGCATCCGGGCGCAGGTACGGAATGCGGCCCGATTTGCGAACCTCGGCATGCTTTTCGGCCATGCGGTGAGCGAGATGGATCGGCAGCGGCATGAGGACGTCGGTCTCCTCACACGCATATCCGAACATCATGCCCTGGTCGCCCGCACCCTGTTTGTCGAGTTCGTCCTCTTCGCCGGCGGATCCGGAGCGGACCTCCTCAGAGGCCGTGACACCCTGGGAGATGTCGGGCGACTGCTCATCGATGGTCACCATGACGCCGCAGGTGTTGCCGTCGAAGCCAAACGCCTCTCGGTCGTAGCCGATCTCGTTGATCGTCTGGCGAACGGTGCCGGGAATGTCGACATAGGCCTGGGTCGTGATCTCGCCCGCCACGACGGCGAGGCCGGTGGTGACCAGGGTCTCGCAGGCGACCCGGCTCAGCGGATCCTGGGCGAGCATCGCATCGAGGATGGCATCGGAGATCTGGTCGGCCATCTTGTCGGGATGGCCCTCTGAGACGCTCTCAGAGGTGAATGTCCAGTTGGTCACGTGGGCTCCTGGGTTGGAGAGGAGTGGTTAGGAAAGGTGGCCGAGCGCAGCATCGAGCACTGCACGCGCGATCTCGCGCTTGTCCGACAGGGGAACATCATGCCGTGTCCCCTCGGCAAGGAGGAGGACAACTTCATTGGTCGAGTGCTCGAAACCGACGTTTGGCTTCGAGACATCGTTCGCCACGATGAGATCCAGGTTCTTGCGAGCGAGTTTGTCGGTCGCATTGGCGACGAGATCGTCCGTCTCTGCTGCGAAGCCGACCAGCGTCTGCCCGGCGGGCTTGGCCGCGCCGAGCGTTGCCAGAATGTCGATGGTGGGGACGAGCACGATGTCCGGAGCACCGTCAGCCTTCTTGAGCTTGCTCCCGGCAGCATCGGCCGGCCGGAAGTCGGCGACCGCCGCCGCCATCACGACGACGGTGGCGTCGGGCGCCTCGATCTCACAGACGGCAGCCATCTCATCCGCAGTTTCCACTGGCATGACGCGGACACCCGATGGAGCCGTTGTCGGCTGGGTCGTGACCAGAACCACCTCGGCCCCACGCGAAGCCGCCTCCGCGGCGACCGCGTGGCCCTGCTTGCCGGACGAGCGGTTCCCGACATAGCGAACAGCGTCGATCGGTTCACGAGTGCCGCCCGCGGTGACCAGCACCTTGTGGTCTGCCATGTCGCCGGCGCCGAGGGCCGCCTCGACGGCGGAAACGACCGTGGCCGGCTCAGCCAGACGCCCGTGGCCCATGTCGCCGCCGGCCAACCGGCCGCTCTCGGGCGGAACGATCAGCACGCCGCGGTCGGCCAGGACAGCGAGATTCTCCTGGACGGAGGGCTGCTCCCACATCTCGGTGTGCATCGCCGGGCACACCATGACGGGCGCCCGGGTGGCCAGGATCGTTGCGGTGAGCAGATCAGCGCTTCGACCCGTACGGATGTCGCTCAGGACCCGCGCCGTCGCGGGACACACGAGAATCAGGTCAGCGCTCTGGCCCATCTTCGTGTGCGGAATCGGTGTCTCGGGGTCGTCGAACAGCGACGTGCGCACCGGCTCACTGGCGAGTGCGGAAAACGTGGTCTCGCCCACCATGCGCCGACCGCCGGAGGTCATGACGGGCACGACGTGCGCACCCGCGTCCACGAGCTGACGACAGACCTCGACCGCCTTGTAAGCGGCGATTCCACCGGTGATCCCGAGGACGATCCGGCGACCGGCGAGTGAGCTCATGGTTGAACCAGGGTCAGGCGCTGTCGTTGCCGTCGAGCTCCGCGGCAGCCATGGCCTCGGCCTCGGCGAGCGCAGCGGCCTCCGCCTCGGCGGCCGGGTCGAACTCCTCGGCGACGATCTTGTCGACGGCGATCTCCTCGAACGCGATCGACAGCGGCTTCGCTGCGGTCGAGGTGACCTGCGGTGGCACGGAGGAGCCGATGCCCTGACCGAGCTGGCCGACATAGTTCGTGATCTCGCGGCTGCGCATCGCCGAGAGCGAGACGAGACGGAACTTCGACCCGGTCTTCTCGAGGAGCTCCTCGATCGCCGGGTTCATCATCGTGTCGTAGCCGTGCGCCATTGAGGTTCTCCGAGATCGTCGACAGGCTGGAAGTCCAGCGGTTCAGGCTAGCAGCGGTCGAGCTTCGACCGGCGCTGGGCGACGAGCATCTGAATCTCATCGATCGCTGTCTCCAGCAGGTCGTTCACCACGACGGTGGCGCCCAGATCGGTGGCGACCTCCGCCTCCTCATCGGCCTTGGCGAGCCGCTTCGTGACCTTCTCGTCGGGATCACCTCGGTGGCGAAGGCGTTGCTCCTGATGCTCCCGCGACGGAGTGTCGACGAACACGAGAAGCGCGTCCGGGAATCGCTCCTGGATCTGGGCCGCGCCGTGCACGTCGATCTCGAAGACGACGTCGTGACCGGGTGGTGGATCCGGCATCGGGGTGCCCTGCAGATAGTCGAGAAACTCGACCCATTCGAGGAACCCACCGTTGGCGACGTGTTCGAGGAAGAGCTCCCGGGTGGTGAAGTGGTAGGCCTCCATCGGTTCACCGGGCCGACGGGCCCGCGTCGTCCAGCTCCGGCTCAGCCAGAGGTGGGGGTCGCGATCGAGCAGCTGAGCCACGATCGTGCCCTTCCCCACGCCACCGGGCCCGGAGATG
>JAERSO010000055.1 GCA_016845585.1 Acidimicrobiaceae bacterium
GTTCATTGGCGCGGTGGTTGTTGCGGGGTTGTTCTTCGCGTCGGTCATCGACCATGTTGCGGGAGCTCAGATCTACTTCTGGTACACCGTGACGCCGATTGGGGTGGCACTCACCGTGGCGGGATTCGCTCGTCTTGCGGACCACGGGGCGAGACGGTGGTCGGGAGAGAAGGCGCTGGTCGCCGGATCGGCTGCCGGAACCTCGCTCTCGTTCGCTATCGCTTTGATCGTCTGGGTCGGCCACTCGCCCTCCGACGCCGGTCCGATTGAGCGAGTTCTCTTCCCCGCCGCAACCCTGGTCCTGCTTGCCGGCGTGATGGCGGTGATGTGGCGACGGTACAGCGCCCCCTTCGGCGTCAGCGGGCTGGGTGGGGCCGGAACGCTCGCGGTGATTGTCGGACTGGCGCTCCCGGCGGCGGTGGAGGCGAATCTGGGCGACCTCAGCCGCTCGCTTCGACCCGTCGAGTACCCCGACCCCTCGGAGTCGGGCAACTTCCTCTCTGCTGACGAAGCCGAGGCACTGTATTGGCTGGCGGACAACTCCGGAGTCGATGACATTGTTGCGTCGAACGCGTGGTGCCGACCGATGACGCGAGCGCCGAAGGAACCGCCCTGCCCGAACCAAGGATTCTGGGTTGCGGGCTTGACCGGGCGCAGGATGGTGCTCGACGGGTACGCGTACACGACTGATGCTCTCGACGCACACATGACCGATGGCCTGACCTTTCGAAATGTCCCATTGTTCGACGAGCGGGTCGATGATGTGACCGCCTTGATCAGCCAGGCATCTCCCAGCGCGCTTTCCGCGCTCCGACGCGACCACGACCTGAGGTGGGTCGTCGTGCTGGTTCGCTCGGGTCTGGTTTCAGCTGACCTCAGCGGGATCCTCGATCTGGTGTTCGAGAACGGCAGCGCGAAGATCTACCGCGTCCCGGATTTGGGGAACTGAGAGGTGGTCCTGGCAGAGTCCTGACGAAGATCGATGGCCCGTGCTCCCGCTTCGGGAAGGCCATAGTTCTCCGAGAAGATCGCGCGGCGGGTCCGGAGCATGTCGGAGATCGTCAGGGCGATGTTGCGCAACGATGTGGCACTCCCGCGGCCGAACTCGCGTGGAAATGTCTGGATACCCAGCTCCCCGACCGGATAGCCCATCAGCATGGTCTTGATTGTGATCTCGGCGCCGATGAAAGGACTCGTCGAGTCCAGGGTCAGTCGGCGGATGACGTCGCGATCCACCAACCGCAACCCGGTGCTGATATCTCGGTAGCTGGTCCGAAAGAGTCTCCGGAGCACGATGTTGTAGATCCGTGAGATCACGATGCGGCTGCTCGAGTACCGGCGGACGAATCGAAAGGTGATCACCAATGGGTAGTGGACGCGGAGACGCCAGAGCTTTGCGAGGTCATGCAAGTCGTACTCATCGTCGCCGTCGGTGAAACAGATCCATTGCTTGGTGCTTGCGGCCAAACCCGACCGGATCGCTGCGCCGTACCCCTGGTTCGTCTCATGGTGAATGACCGAGACGCGCTCGTTCTCCTCCGCGAGCTCATCTGCGATCTGCCCCGAGTTGTCAGGACTGCCGTCGTTGACGATGATCACCTCGTAGTCATCGACGAGCGAGGCGCAGGCGTCGATTGCCTTGTATGTGACCTGCCGGATCGTGTTCTCGTCGTTGAACACCGGAAAGAAGACGGTGAGCGATTCAGACGAGAGCGGTTTCGGAGAGGCCGCCGCCGGGTCAGCCATCAGAACCTCAGTTTGTTGTAGATGCGGGCCGGAAGAAGCCTCAGCGCTCGGACGATAGCACCCCAGTATCGAGGCTCGAAGACCGTGCGAGATCCCGAGTTTAGATTCGCGACGATGCGGGCGGCGACCCGATGCGGATCAGCCGGCGGGAGCTTGAGGTCCTGGCCCCGCGCCAGTCGCGTGTCGATGTAGCCGAGGCGATAGAGCTGGACCGTGGCCCCCGATCCGGCAAGCCGGTGCTGCATCGATCGTCCGAACGATTCGAGGCCCGCCTTCGCGGCCGAGTAGGCGACGTTGTTTCTCCTTGGTGCCCCGGCTGCGATTGATGAGAACAACACGAGCGTTCCGCTACCGCGCTTCTCGAACAACTCGGCAAAGCAGCCGGCGAGCTTCATCGGCCCGGTCATGTTCGTGGCGACCAGATCGCTTGTCGTCGGCCACGCGCCGAGGCCCTCGTCAACGGGGGCAACTGCTCCGGCGGTGATGAGCACGACTTCCGGCGTCGCAACCTCGTAGACATCGTCAATGAACTGTTTCAGAACAGCATCCTCATGCGAGACGTTGATGGCGATCGGGGTGACCTCGACGAGGTGATCGGTCCGTAGTTTGGCGGCAGTCTCCTCGAGGTCGTTCTGCGTGCGCGAGGCGATGATGAGATCCCAGCCGTCTGCGGCAAGACACTCGCTCAGGGCGAGGCCGAGTCCGGTACTCGCTCCGACTACAACTGCTGTCCTAGACACCGATTCGTCTCCTGAGTTCGCTGTCGATACGTCGAGCGGGGTCGTGTCGTTCGAGTTCCGACCGGAATCGCTCGTAGCCGGGGAAGATGGACATCGCGGCCTGGGCGTCGAGCCTGCTGTCCTTGGAGAGATTCACGGGAGCTCCGAGTTCGACCGCGAGGCGATCGAGGATCGAGAAGAGCCGCAATGTCGAGCGGGTCGCCGGCCCATCGAGGGTCAGGCACACGCCATCGCCGCGGAACCAGAGATGCCGGCCCTGACCCTTGAAGAGCTTCAGCGAGGCCAAGGTGACGCATGCCCTGGTGTCGGCGATAGCCAGGCGAACTGCCTCGACCGTCTCCACCCAAGCCTCGCGCGGCACGATCATTTGGTACTCACGAAATCCTCGGGCACCGAACGCATGGAAGTAGCCCTCGCGGCCATTGATCGGGAATGCAGCGTCGAGGACAGCCATGGTGCGCTCCCGGCGTCGTGCCTCGATGAGTCTGTACGCCCGATTCGCGACGCTGGTTGTCATGCGATTCCAGAGCGGAATCGGGATCTGGCGACCGCGGCTGACCGGGTCGAGTTTGCGGTACTTCGACCTGGGCTCAGCCGGGTGTCCAACGAAGGCCTCTTCGTACACGATCCCCGTGCCGAAGCGGGCGCCGCGTCGATTCCCGTCGTTCCACGAATAGAGGTGGAGCCCCTCGCTCTCTGCCTCCTCCATCACGGCAACGGCTTCGACGAAGTTCTCCACCACCGTGCCCCGTCGCCGTATCGACCGACCGCGGAGCGGCTCGACACAAAGGGTCACATCGAGGATCCAGCCCGTGAGCCCCATTCCTCCAAGGGTGAGGGCAAACAGGTCGGGGTGTTCGGTGGGGCTGCATCCGACCTCCCCGTGATCCGGGTGGTAGATCGTCAGTGCCGCAACATGATCGCTGAACTGCCCGATGTCGTGCTGGGTCTTCCCGTGGGTGTTGAACGCGACACAGCCGCCGATCGTGATGTGTGGATGGCCGGGTAGGACCGGAAACCAGTATCCGCAGTCGACGAGATGAGTCAAGAGACGGCCGATGGTGCACCCGGCTTCGACCTGGATCGTGCCGTTCTCCTGGTCCAACGCGATGATCCGGTTGATTGCGCGAGTCGATAATGAGGGCACATCGCCGGCGGCGCCGGCCTGGCAGTACGAGAGGCCGCTGCCTCGGATCGAGACCGTCTGGTGCTCGGCGATGATCCGAACGAGGTCGGCTCGATCGGCCGGTGAGACTTCCGGCGCCGCGCAACGCTCGGTCCCGTCGAAGCTCACCATCGCGACGGCGACGTTGTCCGCGTTGCGCCTCACGTGCCAGGTTTCGCTACGACGACGAGGAACTGCCGTCCGAGAATCCTCCATGCCGGGCGAAGCTTCAGATACGCGCGGATGAAGAGACTCGGGGCCGGGCGTCTCCCAGCCATCGTGTAGGGGAGGAATCGCCCGTAGACCGTTTGCGTCTCGAAGCCGACGAGTTCGGTGGCTTCGACCGCGCTCGCCTCGGTCAGCGGGACGTAGTGATCGAAGAAGTCCCAGTACGCTCCACCGACGTATTTGATGTTCGGACCCATCAGCACGAGTCTCCCACCGGGCCTCAGGCATCGATATGCCTCCGAAAGGGCCGCAGCGACGGCCGCTCGATCCGGCAGGTGTTCGAGGAAGTTGCTCGTGAACACGAGATCCAGGCCGTTGTCATCGACCGGCCATCGTTCGTCGGCTCGCTGGTTGAAGAACGTCACACCTGCGTCGATGTGGTTGGCGGCATCCGGGTTCAGGTCCAGGCCGAAACGGTTCGGGGCATCGATCTGATTGATGTAGGTCCCCCAACCGCACCCAAGGTCGAGAATGTCGGTGACACCGTCGCTGTACCGACGAAACCAGCTCTCGATGAGGACTGACCAGACTCGTTGGCGGCTCTCCTCCTCCTGCTCGAACCTGCGGCGGTACTGGTCATTCAGGGTCTGGGGCGTCTCGGACACGGTGCCAACGCTACCTCCGACTCTTTGGCGGAATCGCTCACGCGTGGCTAGATGATTGGCGGTCGCCCGAGTCTCGTCATCTCCGTGATCGTCCCCCAACCAATCGGCTGCCTCGGGCCTATCGGTTGACGGGCTCCGGCGAGGGTGCCGCGTAGGTGAGCGCCGATCTCGCTCGGGCGCAACCGTGAACGGACAACTGCGAGCAGGGTCCATGCGGTGACGTACGTCAACGCGAGCGGCAGCGGCAGCGCACGGTGAGCGAGCCAGACGCGGTTTCGCGCGGTCGAGAAGAAGAATGCGGAGTGCCGCGTGGGGTCGGTCCTCGGGTGGTTCATCTTCAGATCGGCGCGATACTGCACGGACCATCCGGCGTCGATGAGTCGCCAGGCGAGGTCGGTTTCTTCGAGCCCGTAGTGGAAGTCTGCGCAGAGTCCGCCGACCTCGTCGAATGAGGCTGCCCGGAGCACGCAGGCCCCGCCTGGGAACGAGGTGGCCTCCGAGCTCCGATCCGGGTTCTTCCGAAGACCGGGGAGGTGGCGTCGCGCAGTTTGGCCGTCCGGATCAACGACCCGGAGCCCGATGACCCCGAGCCGTCGATCGTCGTCGAACGCCGCTTTCGCGGAGCCGAGCACTCCAACGTGCAGGTCGCCGTCGTCATCGAGGAAGCAGAGAAGCTCACCTGTGGCTGCCTCTCGTCCGGCGTTTCGTCCCCCCGGTATCCCCAGGTTCGCTCCGGGCTCGACAACGATGTCGGCCAGTGACCGGTCGGGATTGCCTCCGTTGACAACCAGGACGACCTCGACCGCGACCTCGATCTGTTGGCGTGCCGACCGGATGGCAGCGGCCAACGCGTCCTCTCGGTTCCCCATTGTGAGAACGATCACGGATACGTCAGGCATCCGACGAACGCTACCGGCTCGTCTTGTCGGCTCGGAGCCGGCGTCACCTTGGATACGATCGCATCCCGATGGCTTCACGCGCGCCGAGTGAACTCCGAGACGTCTACGCCACGGATCGCACCCCGATCTATCTCGCGCGCCTGTGGGATCGGCGTGAGTACGTGCTCTTCGTGGGGCGAAGCGAACTCCGCAGTCGCCAGATGACGACAATCCTCGGCAATCTCTGGCACCTGCTCAACCCAGCATTGTCGATCGCCATCTACTACCTGATATCCGGGGTCCTCCTCGAGGCTGACCGCGGCGTGGACAACTACACGCTCTTCGTCACTGTGGGTGTTCTCGTATTCGCCGACGTTCAACGCGCCACGATGGCGGGAGCCGGCGCTATCGCCAACAATCGTGGTCTCCTTCAGTCGCTCGGCTTTCCGCGGGCGATGCTGCCGATCACGTCAACGGTGACCGAGTCTCTCGCGACGCTCCCGAGCTTGATTGTGATCGTGTTCGTCGCCCTGGCCACCGGCGAATCACCACGCTTCACCTGGCTGCTGCTACCCGTGCTTCTGGCGGTGATGGCGATCATGAACCTGGGGTTGGCCATGATCGCGGCTCGCGGATCGAGTGAGTACTCCGACCTTCGGCAGGTGCTGCCGTTCCTCTTCCGGTTGCTGCTGTATTGCTCAGGTGTCGTGTTCAGTGTTGACGTGGTCACTCGTGGCCGCTCCTGGAACTGGATCTTCGACTTGAACCCGGTTTACGGGTTCATCTCGATCGCGCGCTGGTTGATAGTCGGCGGCGAGCTCCGGTGGCAATGGCCCGCATCGGCGGGGGTATGGACCGTCCTCCTGATTGTCGGTGGGTTCATCTGGTTCCGGCAGGCCGAGGATTCCTATGGTCGCTGACCTCGACCCGACAGAAGGGTTGCCGCCCGTGACTATCGAGGTCCGGGACCTCGACGTTCGATATCGCGTGTTTCAGGACGACTCGGCGGGGCTCCGACAGATTCTCGGGAGGGGATTTCGAAGCCGGCGGTCGATCGAGATCCACGCGTTGAAGTCGGTCGATCTCACCGCACGCGCTGGGGATGTCGTCGGCCTGCTCGGCTCCAACGGATCGGGCAAGTCGACTCTCCTTCGCTGTATTGCTGGCCTGCAGCGGAAGGCCGCCGGATCCGTGCGGGTCAAGGGCGAGCCACATTTGCTCGGCGTGAACGCAGCCTTGAAGCCAGCGCTTTCGGGCCGCCGCAACATCCTTCTCGGTGGTCTCGCTATCGGGATGTCTCGCGACGAGGTCGACTCGGTGATCGACGAGGTCATCGAGTTCTCCGGCCTCGGCGATGCCGTCCTCAGGCCGATGGACACGTACTCGTCGGGGATGCGGGCGCGGCTGGCGTTCTCGATTGCCACGCTTCGCGTGCCGGATGTGTTGTTGATCGATGAAGCGCTCGCCGTGGGCGACCGCGAGTTTCGCGAGAAGAGCCTTCGGCGCATCAACGAGATCCGCTCGACAGCGAACACCGTTGTGATGGTCACGCACAATCTCAATGAGATCAAAGCGACGTGCAACCGTGCGATTTGGCTCGAGCAGGGAACGATCTTGTGTGACGGGAACGCCGACGAGGTGGTCGAGCGTTACGAACGCGGGGACCGAGCCGGTCTCTGATCGCCGGTCGGGACGACACGGGCCGGAATCGGGCCGCTACCCGGCCAGGGTCGGCCGGTCCAAGGCGCGCCTAGCCTTCGTCGCTGAGGAGCTCGTAGGACATGGGCGTCCCCTTGGGATAGTCGGACCGGAACCTGCGACCGATGACGGCGTCGAACGTCGCGGGATGGAGGCCGTCGGCGGGACGAATGGAGCGCACATTGTCGGGACTGACGACATCGCCGGCCTTGACATCAGCCACGACGAAGAGCGAGCGCGAGTGTGAGCGGCTGACGCGTGCGCTCGGCGCCAGCTCGTAGGTGACAGATCCAAGTGCGAGCTCGGTCTCTCGAACCAGCGAAACGAGCTCGGCGAGTTCAGCGGGTTCCAGCGAGAACGCAGAGTCGGGGCCGCCCGCTCCCCGGTCCAGCGTAAAGTGCTTTTCGAGGACCGAGGCCCCGAACGACACGCCGACGATCGCCGCGGTGTGACTCATGGTGTGATCCGAGAGGCCGACGCTCGTGCCCCACCGTTCGCGCATATCAGGGAGGGTGTGCATGTTGAGTTGCTCGGGCGGTGTGGGGTACCCCGACGTGCAATGCAAGAGGATGATCTGATCGTTGCCGACGGAGCGACAGGCTTGGACCGCGTCCGTGATTTCGTCCTCGGTGGCGATGCCGGTTGAGATGATGACGGGCTTGCCCTTGCTCGCGATGTAGGAGATCAAAGGCGTGTCGACGATTTCCATCGATGCGACCTTGTAGACGGCCGATCCGAGCGAATCGAGGAGATCGACGGCCGTAGGGTCGAACGGGGTCGAGAGGGCGACCAAGTCGTGGCTCTCGGCCCGGGCAAACAACTCCTCGTGCCACTCCCACGGTGTGTGGGCCTCCTGGTAGAGGTCGTAGAGTGTTCGACCATCCCAGAGCGTCCCGCCCGTGACTTGGAAGGGTTCCGTATCGCAATCGATCGTGATGGTGTCGGCGGTGTACGTCTGGAACTTCACCGCGTCGACCCCGGCCTCTGCAGCGGCATCGATCGAAGCGAGCGCTCGCTGGAGGTCGTGGTTGTGGTTCGCGCTCAACTCGGCGATCACGAAGGTCGGTTGACCCGGTCCGATTCGATGGTCGCCGATACTGATCTCGTTCACGCTGTGCCTTCCTGGCCTGATGGTGAAACGATACCGGCGTCCGCTGTTAGCTTCGTGCCCACGATGTTGCGTCGCCCCTCGGCCCGGCCGAGACAATCGAGACCGCGATGATGCCAGCGAAACGGACCGATGTACCGATCAGAGACCGGGCAATCGCATCCTTGATCACCGGAGCGGCATGGTCCGGCAGGATCGGTGGCCGCCCTCTCGGATCCTTGGCCGGTACCTTCCTCAACGCAGCCGCTGGGGCCATGCCCGGCCGAACAGCGTTGATCGCAATTGCGGCGCAGCAGGGCACGTTGCTCTTGGCGACGAGTCAGGCCCGTCCCGCTGCCCGCGCTCTGGCCCGTCGCATTGGCCGTTCGCGGCGGGTCGATGTCGCCCGGATGGGGCACACGCTTCTGCTGCGATTGGGAGAGCTCGATTCCGCAACTAGGGTCTCCTCTCGACTCGAGCCCCGAGTGACATCAGCGACCAATCGCTTTCTGAAGTCATCGGAGGAGATGGCGCGCGGGGCGACTCATGCAGCGCTCGAGGCTTTGGGCCCGGCTGTCAAAGACGATGCCGCCTGCCGCGGGCTCAGGCTCATGTTGCTCCGATCGCTCGGACGCATGGACAGGATCCTCGAGTGCGCAGATCCAGGCCTGATCGGCGCGGCATCAACGGCGGCGCATCGCTTCGATGCACTCTGGGACCTCGGTCAGGTCGACGACGCCATCGCAGCGATCGACGAAGCATTGACGGTCGACCTACGCAGCGTCGACACGTTGCGGCGCGCCCGGGACGGCCACCGGTTTGTCGCCGGGCTGGACGCTCCTGCACTGCTTCGCTTCGTCAAGCAGGTGCAGGCAGATGCGAAGGCGCCGGGCGATTGGTACACGACTGTCCTTTTCGAGTTCGACGAAATCCCGCGTCTGGCCGAGCTTTCCAGGGACCGTCTGTTCATGGCATCGCTCGGTTCGACCGGGATCTACCAGATCGCTCGGGCGCTCTACATCACCCGGGACTTCGATGCGGCGCGGTCCTTGCTGCGGCCCCTCCGATCGACCGGCCGCCGATGGGACGCGGAGAAGCTGCTCGCTCGCATCGAACTCGAACTCGGCATCAGCGAGTCGACGGTTCGGAGCCGCGCCCGCTTCCGTCGTCCGGGTGAAGGGTTCGACGAGGTGGAATACCTCGGGTTGCATCAGTTGGGGCACCACGAGGAGGCCTTCAGCCGCTTTCTTCCCGACGAGGACCACCGTCGGCTGACCGGTGTATTCGGATCTCGTGCAGAGCTGGTCCCAGGAGGCGGGGCTGGGTCCCGCTTCGTCATCCCCCAAGGTGGGCCCGGCGATGAGATCTTGATGGCGGCGGCCTACACCGACCTTGCGCGACGTGCCGACCGAACTGATGCGGCTTGTGACCCCCGGCTCCAATCACTATTCGAGCGGAGTTTCCCCGAAATCAACTTCCACCCATGCGATCGGCGGGCCAGTCGCTCGTCGCCGGGTTTCCTCGCCCCCGGTCGGCCTGCCCGTCCGGACCATGTCATGTTCGAGCAGTTGGACGTGGGAGTCGATGAGGTCGCGCAGAATTGTGACCGCGTCATACTGAGCCGATCGCTGGGATCCTTGGTGAGCAGTCGCGCACCATTCGAGGCCTACCTGCGGCCGAGACCCGATCTCGTCGATGCCTTATCAGAGCGGGTTCGCGGCGGGATCGGTGTCGTCTGGCGCTCAGAGTTTTATGACGCTGTCCGCAGTATTCACTACCTCCGACCGGAGGATCTCGTACTCTTGGGGGAGCTCGGGCAGCCGATCGTCTGCCTCCAGCACGACGCGCGCCCATCGGAGCAGGCCGCGCTTGCATCTGCCATGGGGACCGACGTTCGATTCCTTGATGACTTCGATCTCCGCAACGACTTTGAGGCCATGGCTGCGGTGGCGTCGGGTCTCGACGCCGTGGTGGGGATCGGCACGACGTTCATCGAGTTGGCCGGCGCGGTCGGGACCACGACGGTCGCGCTCCACCCGACTCGGGTCGGCGTGTGGCGTCGCTGCGACGGAGGCCATGACTACTGGCATCAATCGATGCGTGCAGCGTTCTCGCCGGATCTCGAGGACCGTTCGAAGGTCGTCGGCGAGGCTGTCAGGATTCTTCGTGCCAGCGTTGCGCCCGGTGCATGAACGACTGGAGAGCGCCGGTCTGGACCGGAGTGCCGAGGTAGGTGTCGAGGAGCTCTCTTTGGTCGCGGCTGAGCCGCGCGACCGCCCCCGGACCGGCGAGGCGAACGCCTGGCACGCCGAAGATCGCGGCCAGGTTCAGCAGCGCGGTGGTGGTCTCGCCGATGACCAGCCGGGCACCGCGTATCTCTGGCTGAACTTCAGCGGGCGCGTCGTTGCTGAGCAAGGGGAAGCCATCTATGGGGCTGGTGCGTTCGCCTGGGTGGGGCCGCACGACCAAGCGGAGCCCGGCGGCTGCTGCCTGCTCGGCCACCCGCTCGACGAAGCGCCGGAAATCGTCCTCGGTGACAAGACCGAGGTCGACCCATGGCTGGGTCAGCAAGACGACGTCATTGCTGGGAATCGCGGGTCCCGCGGCGGCAATGAAGGTCTGACCGACGCCGCCGTTCACCCGCCAACCTTGCGACGAGCGTTCATAGGTTGCCCAGCGCTGGCGGCGAGCAATGGCTCGGGCCGATGATCGGGCGGTGGCACGCGCCGCAGCTGTCCAGCGCTGAGCCCCTTCTCGGCGGAGTGCCTCGAAACGAGTGAGCAGGCCGCCATAGGACCCAAGACCCTCATCGACGACGACCGTTCGGCCCGGTTGTCGCCGCTTCGATCGGTGATGGAGCCGCCGCAGAGCAGGCGAGCCGACGTGGACACGGTCGAGGCGTTCGATCGACGTCGGAAAGTCATTCACGAGCTCGGCACCTGCCGGCAGAATCCAGGAGGGGCCCGACCCATCGGTCGCCTCGCGTTGCGCGACGCGATCGAGGTCGACAACGAGGACTTGAGAGTGGTCTCGAAGCATCTGATTCGCCCACGATCCGACATAGAGCGTGTGCGCAGTGCGCCGAACGCCGGAGACTTCCATCGCTGCAATCATCGGATCACGGCACCGTGGTGACTTCCATGCGTTCGCATGGCTCTCGACGGTAGCGGCAGTGTCCGTTGAGCGTCGCAGCTCGAGGGTCGGGCATCGGCCAGCGGTGAGCACGCGGCTGCTGGTCCGCCAGTACCATGCAGGCTTCAGCTCGGCGGCCGCGATCGCCTCGACCAGGAAATCTGCATGCCTGACGCCTACTCCCTTGACGGCAAATCCGTCCTTGTCACCGGCGGCACCGGTTCCTTCGGGAAGCGGTTCATCGCCTCGTTGCTGCACGATCACAACCCTCGCAGGATCGTCATCTACAGCCGAGATGAGCTCAAGCAGTTCGAGATGCAGACGAGCAGCACGTTCGCGCCCCATGCCGACCTCCTCCGGTATTTCATCGGTGATGTCCGCGATGAAGCTCGCTTGACCCGAGCGATGGAAGACATCGATGTCGTCATCCACGCTGCCGCGCTCAAGCAGGTACCGGCTGCGGAGTACAACCCCTTTGAGGCGGTCAAGACCAACATCATCGGTGCGGAGAACGTCATCAATGCATCGATGGCGACCGCCGTGGAGCGGGTCGTCGCATTGTCGACGGACAAGGCCGCGGCCCCGATCAATCTCTACGGGGCGACGAAGCTCGCCTCCGACAAGCTCTTTGTTGCAGCGAACAACCATCGTGGCGGCCGAGACATCCGGTTCTCGGTCGTGCGATACGGAAACGTGATGGGATCGCGTGGCTCTGTCATCCCCTTCTTCATGGATCGAGCGAATGCCGGAGCTTTGCCCATCACCGACGTACGCATGACTCGGTTCAACATCACGCTCGACGAGGGCGTGAAGTTCGTCCACGACTCACTCGCTCGGATGTGGGGTGGCGAGATCTTCGTTCCGCGAATCCCCAGCTACCGCATCACCGATGTCGCGATGGCCGTTGCTCCGGACGCGAAGCAGGAGGTTGTCGGCATCCGGCCCGGTGAAAAGCTCCACGAGGAGATGCTTACGAGCACCGACTCGCTCTCCTCCATCGAATTCGACGACTACTTCGTGATCCTGCCCTCATTCCCGCTGTTCGATGTCGAGGCATTCGCCGCCGAGAGCGGATCGGCACCCGGCGTGCACTGCGCGGAGGGTTTCAGCTACAACAGCGGATCCAATGACGAGTTCCTCACCGTTGATGAGCTGCGACAGCTGATCGAAACGAAGATGCACTGATTGTCATGATTCCATACGGGAGGCAAACGATCGACGACGAGGACATCCAGGCGGTCGTTGATGTCCTCCGCGGCGATTGGCTTACACAGGGCCCGGCGATCGAACGGTTCGAGGACGCGGTGCGCGATTTCGTCGGTGCCCGGCACGCGGTGGCCTATGCGAACGGAACGGCTGCGCTCCACGGGGCCTGTGCGGCAGCACAACTCGGAGAGGGCGACGTGGTGGCGACCTCACCACTGTCCTTTGTCGCCTCGGCGAACTGTGCGCGCTATGTCGGAGCCGATGTTGCGCTCGTCGACATCGATCCGGCGACGCTCAATCTCGACCCGACCGCCGTGCCGGCCGATATCGATGCTCTTGTGGCTGTTCACTTCGCAGGACTGCCGGTCGACCTGTCAGCGCTGGAACACCGTCCGCGATTCGTCATCGAGGACGCGGCTCAGGCGTTGGGTGCGTTCACCCCCGACGGGCCAGTCGGGAACTGCGCACGGTCCGACATGACGTGCTTCTCGTTTCACCCGGTCAAGCCAGTGACGACAGCGGAGGGAGGCGTGGTCACCACGAACGACGATGAGCTTGCCGAGCGCTTGCGGCGATTTCGCACCCACGGTGTCCATCGCCCAGATACCGACGAGCGTTGGTACTACGAAGTCATCGAAACCGGCTTCAACTACCGCCTGACTGACATGCAGGCCGCGCTCGGCGCGAGTCAGATGAGGAAGTTGGACGAGTTCATGGCGCGGCGACGAGAGATCGCCGCCAGGTATGACGAAGAACTGCAGGGTCTGGCACTCACAACAGCGCCTCGGCCGCCCGACGGGTTCGGCCACGGATATCACCTGTATCCGATACGAGTGGCCGATCGTCGGGGGCTCTACGACGGCTTGCGTGATCGGGGGATCGCCCCTCAGGTGCACTACGTCCCGATCCACCATCATCCGATCTACGCCTCCGACGAATGGGAACTCCCCGAGTGCGACGCGGCGTATGCAGGCATTCTCAGCCTGCCGATATTCCCGCTCCTCACCGACGAGGACCAGAGGGTCGTGATTCAGGCAATCCAGGAACTGGTCGGTCCCGCCTCGTGACCGCTGCTGTCATCGTGCAGGCTCGCATGGGATCGAGCCGGCTCCCCGGCAAGACCCTCGAACCGCTTGGTGATGCAACCGTGCTCGACTGGGTCGTCGAACGAGCCCGTGCGGCGACGTACGTCGACGAAGTCATAGTTGCCACCAGTCGAGACGCGTTGGATGACCCCATCGAGGCGCGGTGTGAACGACTCAATACTCGTTGCGTTCGTGGCGAGCCGCTTGATGTGCTCGACCGATACCGGGCGGCGATGACCGAAACCACGGCCGACGAGATCGTCAGGATCACCGCCGACTGCCCCCTCATCGACGCCACGATCATCGATCTCGCCATCGGGACGCGACGAGAGGGCGACCGAGACTATGTCTCCACCAGTATCGACGGCCGCTATCCGCGGGGTTTCGATGTCGAGGTGGTGAAGCGGGGGGTACTCGAGACTGCCGCGACAGAGGCCACGGATCGCGACGAACGCGAGCACGTCACGCTGTTCATCTATCGCCGAGGCGAACGCTTCGACTGCGCTCCAGTCGTGTGTCCCTCGTGGGCCCGACAACCCGACCTCCGAATCACGGTCGACGAGGCACCCGATCTGGAACTGATCCGCCGGGTGGTGGATGAGTTCGGGTCCGGTCCGCTGGAGCTTGGCGGGAAGTCGATCATCGAGTTCCTCGAGAAGCAGCCTGACGTCGCGGCCATCAACCGGGAGGTGAGCCACCGTCATGTCACATGATCCGCCGACCCCGCAGCAGGCCACCCCTCACCCGGGCCTCGAGCCCGGATGGTTTGCTCGACAGGGCTGGAACCAGGCTGGCCGAGAGTATGTGCCGGTGGACGAGACGCACCTGGCCGAGTTGATGCGTTGGCGTAACGATCAGCAATCAGTGCTACGGCAACAGGAACCGCTGACCCCCGTCGACCAGGAGCGATGGTTTCGCGACGTGGTCCAACCTTCGTATCAGCAGACCCATCCGCGTGCGCTGCAAGTGGTATCCAAAGATGGCGGGGTGCCGGTCGCATACGGGGGTCTCACCAACATCGAGTGGACCAGTCGACGGGCCGAACTCTCGTTTCTCGTGGCCACGGAGTCCGTCGAACCGGATGACCGCTATGCCGAAGAGTTCCATCGATTCCTCGCGTGGACCACGATGTTCGCCTTCGAGTCCCTTGGCCTTCATCGGCTGTTCACCGAGACGTGGGACTTTCGCGACAATCACATTGAAGTACTCGAAAGTTGTGGGTTCGTCCTCGAGGGACGCATGAGAGACCATGTCGCCAAGGACGGGCAGTTCCATGACGCCCTGCTTCATGGGCTTCTCGCTGACGATAGGAGGACTTCGTGACTGAACGCTGTGTGGTCACCGGTGGGGCGGGCGTGATCGGTGCGGAACTCGTCCGCCTGCTGTTGGAACGTGGTGCCCGAGTCCGAGTGATCGATGTGCTCCCTCGCCCCGCGGACATGGATCCGGCGGTTGAATATGTGCAAGCCGATCTCGCTGTTCACGGAGCAGACGCAGTCGCAGGATTCGACCCGACGACGATCTATCACCTCGCCGCGACATTCGAGCGCAGCGAAGAAGTTCCGGAGTTCTGGCACGACTCGGCGCACAACAACGTGGTCGCGAGCGCACAGGTTCTCCTCGGTGCCATGAAGTCGCCGCGGTTGACTCGCTACGTCTTTGCGTCGAGCTACCTCATTTACGACCCTTCGCGCTACCTCTTCGACGAGCCGGTGCAAACTGCCTGTTCTCTCGCCGAGGGCGACCGCATCCAACCCCGCAACGTCTGTGGCGCTGCGAAGCTCCTCCACGAGCAGGAAATCGCGTTGGCATCCAGCGGTATGTCGGCCGAGTTCACAACCGTCGCGGCTCGGATCTACCGCGTGTATGGGCCGAGTTCACGTGACGTGGTCAGTCGATGGGTGCGTGCCGGAGTGCGTGGGGAACCTATCGATGTATTCGGCGAAGAGAGCCGATTCGACTATGTGTATTCGGCCGATGTCGCCGAGGGGCTCGTCCGCCTCGCCGATTCGTCCGCGACGGGGATTGTCAATCTCGCATCTGGTCGCGCCCGAGCCGTGAGCGAGGTCGTTGCCACACTCCAGAGTCATTTTCCTGATCTCAAGGTGCGTGGTCGCACCCCTGCCGATGTGTACGAAGGCAGCGAAGCGAACGTCGATCGACTCCGATCGGTCACCGGGTGGTCGCCGCCCACGGAGTTGGAGCGAGGCGTTGCCAACCTGGTCAGCCACGAGCGCGAGAACTATGAGCGCGGCACGGTGAGCGTCCGTGTTCAAGAGCCTCGGAGCCTCTCGACCCTTGTCACCAGCCTCTCGGCGAAGGCGCACGTGCCGCGCGCTGTCCGTGACGCGATGAGAGCTCTCAACATCAGCGGCACCGTGTGGGGTGGCGACATCGATCCGCTGGCGGTCGCCCAGAATGAGGTCGACCAGTTTTGGGTGATGCCCCGACTCGACGAGATCGAGGGCTCAGCCCTCGCTGCCGACTGTCAGACACGCGGGATCGGCTTGCTCATCCCCACCCGTGATGGCGAACTCGACTACTTCGCGCGCCACCGCGACGTCTTCGCCCGGCACGGCGTGTTCATCCCGATCGGTTCCGTCGAGTCGGTTGCGCTTGCGAACGACAAGATCGCCTTTGCCGATGCGCTTCGATCGGCGGAGTTGAGGGCGATCCAGACTGTTTCCGAACCGCGGGGCCTCGGCACCGATCGCCTCGTCGTGAAGGAACGTTTTGGAGCTGGCTCGCTGACCATCGGCCTCGACGTCAGCCCCGGAGAGGCCACCGCGCTGGCCACCGAGATGAGTGACGCGGTGTTCCAGCCGTTCATCGCCGGCAGAGAGTACAGCGTTGATTTGTATGTCAACCAGCAGGGTGAGTGCCTCGGTGCCCTGGTTCGGGAGCGGGTTCGGGTCGTGAACCGGGAGTCGCAGATCCCCTCTGTCCGCGATCGAGCCGACGTCGGTGAGCTTGCCGAGGCAGTCGCGCTCACCCTTGGTGTGCGTGGCCACGCCATAGTGCAGCTGCTCGACGATGGTTCCTCCGTTCATGTTCTCGAGTGCAACAGCCGGGTCGGTGGCGCGTCGAGTGGTGCATGGTTGGGTGGGCTTCGAACGGTTGACGCGATGTTGCTCGAGGCGACTGGAGAGCATCCGCCCCCGCTCACGCCGCGGTCTAGTGGAACCACGGTGGTGCGGATTCCGACCGATCGGATTCGCTGGTTGTGATCGTCGCTCTGGACGTCGATGACACGCTGTATCGCGAGCTGGACTACGTCGAGAGCGGCTTCCATGTCGTCGCCGGCGCGGTTGCGAAGGACTACCCGATCTCATCGGAGTCCGCGTTTGAGGTGCTCATGCAGAGCATGAACGACCACGGACGCGGTCGGCAGTTCGATGACCTGCTCCGAACCGTCGAGGCGTTCTCGGTGGCGCGGCGTGATGCGTTGGTCCAGCTGTACCGACAGCACACACCGGCGATTACGCTTCCGGCGGAGTCCCGGCAGGTCCTCGAGACTCTCCGGGCCGACGGGCACCGCCTCTTTCTGGTGACCGACGGCAACCACCATGTTCAGAACCGGAAGGTCGAGGCGCTAGGGCTGCGTGAGTATGTCGAACACGCATATCTCACTGGTCGATACGGCCGCGCGGCCTCGAAACCGAGCACGCTCGTCTTCGAATTGATGTTGCGCCGGACCGGTGCCGACCCGAACGAACTCGTCTATGTCGGCGACAATCCTCGAAAGGACTTCGTAGGTGTCAGACAGCTTGGCGGACGAACGATCCGAGTATTGACCGGTGCCTATCGAGGCGAGACTGCGGAGCCTGGCTACGATGCAGATCTGACCGTGGAAACGAGCGTGTCAGTGCCGGAGACGCTGAGTCGACTCACGGAGTGACGTCGGTGCCGTCCTTGGTGGCGACGATCATCGCGTTCCGCCCGATCCCGCCCGCAGCCATCGACTCGAACAGACGACGCCGGGTCTCTCCGTCCATCGAGGTCTCGAAGGCGCAACGGGAGCGATGAGCCAGTGGCCCGGTCGCAGGGTCGTCTACGTAGTTGAAACCGCCGAGCAAGAAGAATTCCATCGGGAAGCTCACGTAGCGGATATGTGGCGAGAACCGATGGCGTCGGAGGGTGCTGTCCAGGCTGTCGAAGTTGAAGTAGTTGACATGGTCGGGAATGGCCACCCACCACGGTTCCGCTCCGAGATGATTGCAGACGGCGCGTTGGAGATCGCTGAAATCGTTCGGTACCTGGACAACCAACACGCCGTCGGGTCGTAGCAGCCGGTTCGCGGTTTCGAGGGTCTCCCAGGGATCGAGCACGTGCTCGAGGACGTTGAACATGGTGAGCACATCGAATCCGACGCCGAATTCTCCAGCGACGCTGTCGATGGTGCCGGACCGGACTTCAGCACCTCGGTCAACGGCCAGCGCCACCGCGTCTGGTGCCAGCTCGACTCCGCATGCCGACCAACCCGAAACGGCATCCATGAACGACACGAATTCGCCAGTACCGCATCCGACATCGACAAGCCGTCCTCCGGAGCGTGCCAGCGTCTGGAGGTAGTGGAGCACGTCCGAGTAGATGGTGGCGTCGCGCCACGAGCGTTCCTCGCTGGCGGCTTCGTTGGCCTCCCGCAAGCGTTCGATGTCAGGTGCTCGGCCTGCGTTGTCCGAGTAGTAGACGGTTTCGTAGAACGCGGTCAGCTCCGCCTCGCTGGGCGTCGGATCGAGCCGGCGAAGACCAGTCTCATCCGCAACCACTGTCTGGTTTTGGTCGTCGATCACGGGTCGGTAGCCTACAGCGGCGCGGGGAGCCGGAGGAGCTGAGCGCGGGGAAGCAGCGATGACGAGCTTATTTCGGCGGTTGGTGGCGGCGCTTCTTTCGCGAGGTGCTAAGAGGCCGGCGCTGGTGCTCACCGGTCTTGTTCGACAGATTCGCAAATCCGATCCTCGCGCCGGTGAATTCCACGCAAAGACTCTCTTCGCTGCGCCTGCTGCTCCCGGGCAGGCGAAACGGGCGGCGGAGATGGTGGGAAAGGTGCTCCTCGATCACCCGAGTCAACGTGCGGCGAATGTTCTGGCGGATGCGGTATTGGTCATGGTTGCGGGAGGGGCATCAGCCGCTGACGTGATACGTGCGGCTCAACCGCTCCTCGGGACTGAGCTGAGGTTGGCGCTTCCAGGGCTGCGAACACTGACCACCGGGCTGGTCAATCGAGGCCACTCCTCGGTGCCCGATGTGGTGGCGCATCTGGTTGGAGTCGACCACCGGGCAGCGACAGAACTAGCGCACTCCGTTGCCCTCCGGGTAGGGGATCACGAGCTAGCTACCGAGATCGCGGAGGCGGCTGCGGGATGGCGCTGGATGACCGCGCCCGTTGCAGCGGCGATGCACGCTGAGCGAGCGCTCGCGAGCTCTGACGTTCTGAGTGCGATGCGGATTCTCGATGACGTGCCGGCCGAGCGTTCAGCAGCGTTCAGCAGTAGGTACCTCGGGGCGGCCGCGGTGGCCGGAGATCATCAGCGCATACTGGACTATCTGGACAGCACCGTCCACAACCTGTCGCTCGCGGCCGAGGCGCATCAGCGGTTCGAGGCCTACTGGGCGTTGGGCGACGACAGCGCGGCGCTGGCCGCACTCGAGGACGCTCGTCGGGCCGAGCCCATGAATGGGCTCCTGATTCGGCTGGCTCACCGGGCAATGCAGGAGCAATACGGCGATGGGTCCGACCGAATGTTGGATGAAATCCGGTCGCTCGAAGGCGAAATGACAGATCCAACGATGGCAGATGTCACTGCGCTGATGGCCAGCTACTTCCATCTCGAGAGCGTCGACGATGTGATTCGAGTAGCTCGCTCGACACCGGACGACTTGTTGGGGCCAGGGAGTCGAATTCATCTTGCTCGAACTCGGTACATCCTGCGGGACTTCGCCGGAGCTCTTGAGGCGCTCGAGCCACTTCATGGGTCATGGTGGCGATGGGATGGCGAGAAATTGCGGGCGCGAATCCTCCTGGAGACCGGCGACCCAGAGAGCGCGCTCGCGCTACGCGAACATCGTCCTGTGAGCGGCGGTTTCGACGAGGTCGAGTTCCACGCGCTTCTGTCACTTCGACGTCACGGCGAGGCCTTTGCCCACTACTTGCCCCCCGGCGACCGTCGGGGACTCCAACGTGTATTCCCGCGAACCGCTCACGTGAGCGGCCTCCTCGATCCGGTCAAGCATCGCCTCGTGATCGCGCAATCGGGCCCCGGGGACGAGATCATGCTCGCTTCGCTCTATGAGGGCGTCGCGGAATTCAGTGAGCACCTGACGGTCACGTGCGAACCCCGGCTCGCCCCGCTCCTCCGTCACTCGTTCCCTGACATCGAGTTTCTTCCTGTGCGGCGGCTGCCACCGAGCGAGCTTGGCTGTCATCAAGATGTTGTCGACAGGCGGGAGGCCGGGCCGCTGGCACCGGTCGTTGATGCGTCGGCACTCGCCGTCGGTCGATCCGCAGATTCGGTGATGATGGCGCGATCGCTTCCGGAGGTGCTGCAGTCTTCGGGATTGCCGGCTACTCGCTATCTCTTGCCTCAAGGTGAGTCCGTCGACCGTGTCCGCTCCAGACGCGACGGACGACCGTTGGTCGGTGTCGTCTGGCGAAGTGAGATGCGGTCACCAGTACGCGACATCCACTACCTCACGGTTGGTGACCTTGCGCCGCTTCTTTCGCCCGAGTTCCAGGT